>JAFTPV010000002.1 GCA_017463125.1 Clostridia bacterium
CAACAGGTAAGCAGTTTGTAACGAAGCCGTTCCCCGAATTCATTCAAAAGATAATTAGCGCAGGCGGGCTCGTTGAGTCTATAAAGCGCGGTGATATTAAGTAAGGAGACTGTTGCGATGAATTATAATATAGCCCTTCTTCACGGTGACGGTATAGGTCCCGAGATAGTTGACAGCGCCGTCAAGGTGCTGAAGGTCGTTGGCGAAAAATACGGTCATACTTTTATTTTCACACCATACGATATAGGCGGTATAGCAATAGACAAGCACGGTATGCCTCTTCCTGAGGAAACGGTTGAAGGCTGCCTTGCCGCTGACAGCGTGCTTCTTGGAGCCGTTGGCGGACCAAAGTGGGATACTCTTCCCGGAAATATGCGTCCTGAGAAGGCTCTTCTCGGCATCCGCTCGGCAATGGGCCTTTTCACAAACCTCCGTCCCGCAAAGCTCTATCCTGCACTCGCAGGTGAGTGCCCTCTCCGCGAGGATATCGTAAAAGACGGCTTTGACATTATGATTGTCAGAGAGCTTACCGGCGGTATATATTTTGGCGAGCGCGGATACAGAGAAGGCAAGTACGGTGAGGAGGCGTACGATACCGAGGCTTATAGCCGTATGGAGATTGAGCGAATTGCAAGAGTCGCCTTTGAAACCGCAAGAAAGAGAAATAAGAAGCTTTGCAGCATTGATAAAGCAAACGTTCTTGAAACCTCTCGCCTTTGGAGAAAGATAGTACACGAGATAGCAGCGGAGTATCCGGACGTTGAATGTACCGATATGCTTGTTGACAATGCCGCAATGCAGCTTGTAAGAAATCCCGCACAATTTGATGTTATCGTAACCTCGAATATGTTCGGTGACATTCTCTCCGACGAGGCGTCGCAGATTACAGGCTCGATAGGTATGCTCCCTTCCGCCTCTCTTAACAAAACCACCAAGGGACTTTACGAGCCTATTCACGGCTCCGCTCCCGACATAGCAGGGCAGAATAAGGCAAACCCCATAGCAACTATCCTCTCCGCCGCTATGATGCTTCTTTACTCCTTTGGTCTTAATAAGGAGTCAGACGCCATAGTTTCTGCCGTTGATAAGGTGCTGGAGGCGGGTTACCGTACTGCCGATCTTGCTCACGGAGGCGCAGCTCTTACTACAACAGAAATCACTGAAAAAATAATAGAAAATCTTTGATTTGAAAGAAATATAAATATGTCAGATCTAAAAAAACTGCATCTCGAGCTTTGTATGACAAGCGTCTTTTCAAGAGTACTTGAAAAGTCAATATTCCGTCATTTTGCCGAATATTCAAGAGCCGGAGCAACGAAGGACGAGCAGGTGCGTGCTTACGCAGCATTTGTTTCGGAGATATATTCCCAAGGACCATCTCTTACCGACGCTGTGATGCGTGCCGTATTTGAGGATGAGAACGTTTATGTGAAGGCAAGAGCTCACGGCTCTGTGCTTGATGATAATATCGTTAAAGCAACCGAACACGAGCTTAACGTTTTTGAAGCCTTTGCCTCGCTTACTCCCGAGGATTTCAGGGAGGATATGAACGTATTTTACGTGTCCCCCTTCTCGTCTGAAAAACGTGATTTTCTTACTCTTTACGAGGAGCGTATACAGGATATTTCAAAGCACGGTTACGGTATTTTTGCCTCCCGCCCAATGTTCCGATTAGCTGACAGCGGCGAGCTCGTTCCCATAGTCAGCGCTGATAAAACGTCTGTTGACTCATTTATCGGCTACGAGGAGGAGAGAGCGCGCGTTATCGAAAATACTCGAGCCTTCGTTGAGGGCAGACCTGCGGCAAACACCCTGCTTTGCGGTGATGCCGGTACGGGTAAATCCTCAACCGTAAAGGCTGTCGCAAACGCCTTCTTTGAGGACGGAGTTCGACTTATCGAGCTACGTAAGGATCAGCTCTCTATGCTGCCTTACGTTATGGGGAAGATAAGTGAAAATCCCCTGAAATTCATCATATTTATTGACGATCTTTCATTTAATCAGAATGACGATAATTTCAGTATGCTTAAGGCGGCTCTTGAGGGCTCGGCATCGGCTAAGGCGGAGAATGCGGTAATATACGCAACCTCAAACCGCCGTCATATAGTTAAGGAATACTTTGCCGACAGGGAGGGAGGCGACGTTCATCGCAACGATACGCTTCAGGAAACTCTCTCTCTTTCAGAGAGATTCGGCCTCGTCGTCCTTTTCCAAAAGCCGAACAAGCAGCTATATCTCGACATTGTGAGAACCCTTGCCGAGCGTAACGGTATTACGGTAAATGCCGAGCTTGATATTCAGGCTGAGGCGTTCGCCCTTCGTCGCGGCAGCCGCAGCGCGAGATGCGCCGAGCAATTTATAAACAGCTTACTCTAAAACTTACAGAAAAGATAAGGTAAATATTATGCTTACACTAGATAACGTATATCGCGCAAGTAACGTTTTACGCGAGGTAGTTCGCAAAACCGATATAGTTCCTGCACCCAAGCTTAAGCCCGGAGTCGACGTTTATCTCAAAACGGAGAATCTTCAGCTTACAGGTTCATTTAAGGTTCGCGGAGCCTACTACAAAATGTCAAGGCTCTCCTCGGAGGAGAAATCTCACGGAGTAGTTGCTTGCTCTGCGGGAAATCACGCGCAGGGAGTTGCTCTTGCCGCGCAGAAAAGTGGAATCAAGTCAGTAATCTGCCTTCCGGACGGCGCTCCTATCTCGAAGATTGAGGCAACGAAGAGCTACGGCGCAGAGGTATGTCTTGTCGAGGGCGTCTACGACGACGCATATCAGAAGGCACTCTCTCTTCGTGACGAGTGCGGTTACACGTTTATTCACCCGTTTAACGACGAGGATGTAATAGCAGGTCAGGGAACAATCGCTCTTGAAATTGAGGATCAGCTTCCCAGTCTTGACGCGGTTATCGTTCCTATCGGCGGAGGCGGACTTATCTCCGGTATCGCTTTTACTATGAAGGCGATAAATCCTAACGTTAAGGTATACGGTGTTCAGGCAGCAGGTGCGCCCTCAATGTACAATTCCGTAAAGGACGGTGAGATTGAGGAGCTTTCGGGTGTTTCAACTATTGCCGACGGTATTGCCGTTAAGAAGCCCGGTGATCTTACATACGATATATGCTCAAAATATGTTGACGAGATCGTTACCGTAACCGAGGACGAGATTGCCGCTGCAATTCTCGCTCTTATGGAGCAGCATAAGCTAGTTACCGAGGGCGCGGGCGCCGTTGCGGTTGCCGCCGCAATGTTTGATAAGCTTGATCTTAAGGGTAAAAAGGTGGTCTGCCTTCTCTCAGGCGGTAATATCGACGTTACGATACTCTCAAGGGTTATCGAGCGCGGTCTTTTGATGTCGGGCAGAACCTGTCAGCTTATGATAGAGCTTATGGATAAGCCCGGCCAGCTTAAGAACGTTTCCCGTATCATTGCCGATATGGGCGGTAACGTTATATCCGTTCACCACGAGCGCGCAAGCGAGGGCTCGGATATCAATGGCTGTTATCTGAGGCTCATTCTTGAAACGAGAAACTTTGCTCATATAGAAGAAATAAAGTCGGCCTTGACCGATTTCGGCTTCAAGCTTCTATAATAATATATAAGGTAGGATTTGTAAAATGAAAAAAATTGCAACTGATAAGGCCCCTGCCGCAATAGGTCCCTATTCGCAGGCGGTAGTTTATAATAATATTCTGTTCACATCGGGTCAGATTCCTATAAATCCCGCAACAGGCAACGTTGAGGCAGAGGGCATTACCGCCCAGACCGAGCAGGTTATGAAAAATCTCGGTGCAGTCCTTGAGGCAGCAGGCTCCTCGTACGAGAAGGCTATCAAGACCACCTGCTTCCTTGCAGACATCTCCGATTTTGCAGCATTTAACGAGGTTTATGCGAAATACTTTAACGAAAAGCCCGCAAGAAGTTGTGTTGCCGTAAAGGATCTTCCCAAGGGAGTTCTTTGCGAGGTTGAGGTAATAGCAGAAATTTAATTTGATCCTAAAGGAAGAAGCACTAATATGAAATACCGTTTTCTTCGCTATCCGGGAGGTAAATTTAAGGCAGTAACTTTAAGCTACGATGATGGCTGTAAGGCTGATCTTAAGCTTTGCGAGATAATAGAGCGCTACGGAATGAAGGTAACACTTAATCTTTGCGGTGCTATGATAGGTGATTATGAGGGCAGGCTTACCGAAGAGGATATTAAAGAATTTATTCTCGGTCACGGTCACGAGATCGCCAATCATGGGAATTGGCACAAGGCGCTCGGTCTCCTTACAGAAATAAACGGAATTCAGGATACACTAAACTGCCGTCTCGCGCTTGAAAAGAGATTTTCCCTTATCATCAGGGGAATGGCATATCCTGACACTGCAAAGAACATAAGCGGTGAAAAGTATGCAAAAATCAAAGAATATCTCACCGATCTTGGTATCGTTTACGCAAGAACTCCAAGTAGGGATAACGATGTTTTCGATTTGCCAGAGGACTTCCATCTTTGGACACCAACGGCTCATCACCAGAACGAAAAAATATTTGAGTACATAGATAAATTCCTTGCCCTTGATGATAAAAAGCTTTACTGCGCTTCAAGATGGCCGCGCCTTTTCTATATTTGGGGACATTCCAGCGAATTTAATTCCAATAACAATTGGGACAGACTTGAGTCCATTTGCGAAAAGCTAGGCGGCAAGGAAGACGTCTGGTATGCCACCAATATTGAAATATACGATTACGTAACTGCGTATAATTCTCTTGTTTTTTCTGCGGATAATACCCGTGCATATAACCCGACTCTTATTGATGTCTGGTTTGATATTGGCGGAACTGTATACTGCGTAAAATCCGGTGAAACTATCGACCTTGTCTGAATTTTATTATATTTTCACTTTTTTGCAAAAAACTCTTGACAAATCACGTATTAAGTATTATAATTTAGTAAACTAAAGCGCTTTATTTTGATAAAGCGTTTGAAATGGAGTATTTTATGGAAAAAATACATACACCCGAGGTAGACGCGCTATTTGATGCAATCCTTTCTCTTGAGAATAGAGAAGAATGTTATAAATTTTTTGAGGATGCCTTGACAACGAAGGAGATACTTGATATTGCCCAAAGATTAAAGGCGGCAAGGATGCTGAAGAGCGGTAAGAGCTATACCGAGGTTATAGCCGCAACAGGTATGAGTACCGCAACAATCAGCCGAGTCAGCAAGGCGCTGGAGCGCGGTGCAGGCGGTTACGCAATAGTTATGGAACGCGTGGAGGACAAATGATACAAAAAGATGTTTTGAAAAATGACGAGCGTGCAATATTTGCTCTTCGCTCTATATATAAAAGCTACGGCTATCTGCCGTTTAAGATGCGTAAGTTTGAGGAGTACGACCTTTACGTCGGTAACAAGGAGTTTCTCGTCAGCGACAGAGTAATTACCTTTAACGATACTGATGGCAGGCTTCTTGCCTTGAAGCCGGACGTTACACTCTCTATCGTGAAAAACACGGCAGGGGAGTGCGGAGTAAAGGAAAAGGTATATTATAACGAGAACGTATACAGAGTTTCAGGCTCAACCGGTCAGTTTAAGGAAATTATGCAGATGGGTCTTGAGTGCATCGGTGATATTGATATTACCGATCGTTACGAGGTTGTCCTTCTTGCACTTAAGAGTCTTGATGCGGTGTCACGGGATTTTGTGCTCGATATTTCTCATATGGGTATACTTTCTGCTATACTTTCCGAGGCATCTGACAGTGACTCCTTCAAAAAAGAGGCAACCGAGCTTATAGCAAACAGAAATTCGCACGAGCTTGCCTCCCTTACCGCAAAATATGCTTTGCCAAAAGAGGCGTCAGACGCAGTCATCAGCCTTGCTTCAATGTATGGCAGTATGAACGGCGTGCTTGAGCGCCTTGCCCATATTTGTAAAGGTGAGAAGGCAAGGGACGCATACGCCGAGCTTTCTGCCCTTGCAGACCTTATTTCAAAAACCCCGTATGCCGATAAGGTAAGGTTTGATTTTTCTATCGTAAGTAATATGAAATATTATAACGGCATCGTTTTCTCGGGATTCCTTTCGGGAATATGCGAGGCGGCTCTCGTCGGCGGAGAGTACGGCAATCTTTTGAAAAGACTAGGCAAGTCCGGCGACGCTATCGGCTTTGCAATGTATCTCGACCTTCTTTCAGAGCTTGATAATGAGGACGACGGATACGACGGAGACGTTCTTCTTTTGTATAGCGATAACACGGATCCGAAGAATATTATTGAAAAGCGTGAGCAGCTTATATCAGAGGGGCATTCGGTGGCCGCTCATAAGACAGCTCCCAAGAAGCTCCGTTATAAAAGGATTATTGATATGAAGGAGGAATGCTGATGTTAAATATAGCCCTCCCTAAAGGTCGCCTTGGCGAAAAGGTATACGATATGCTCGAGAGAGCGGGCTACGGCTGTCCCTCTATCAAGGAAGGCGGACGAAAGCTGATTTTTGAAAACGAGGAAGCAGGTGTACGCTACTTTTGGGTAAAGCCCTCTGACGTTTCAATATACGTTGAACGCGGAGCTGCCGATATCGGTATTGCGGGCAAGGATATTCTACTTGAGTATTCTCCCGATGTATACGAGCTTCTTGATCTTAATATAGGAAAGTGCCGTATGGCAGTTGCCGCAAAGCGCGATTTCCACGATGATAGGAAGAAAACCCTTAAGGTCGCAACTAAATTCGTTAATATTGCGAAGGCACATTACGCAAGAGGTAGCCGTGATATTGATATTATAAAGCTCAACGGTTCAATAGAGCTTGCCCCCATACTCGGACTTTCCGACGTTATAGTAGATATTGTCGAAACGGGAAAGACTCTTAAGGAGAACGACCTTGAGGTTTTTGAAACGATAATACCGATAAGCGCAAGGCTTATTTCAAACAAAGCAAGCTTCCGTTTCAAAACGGCCGAGATAGAAGCGCTAACAGAAAAAATGAGGTCACAGATAAAGTACGATGATTAAGATTTATAAATACGGCGAGGTGTCAAATAACGAGATTTTCGCAAGAGAAAATCCGACTGCAAACGTTTCTGACGTCGTAGCCGATATAATTGCAAACGTTGCCAAAAACGGTGACGCCGCTCTTTTTGAGTATTCAAAAAGGTTTGATAAAGCAGATCTCACCTCCCTTGAGGTAACACCCGAGGAGATAGAAGAGGCATTTGCGGCAGTAGATCCCGAGTTTATTGATATTCTCACAGAAGCCAGATTGAATATTACCGATTTCCATTCTCGTCAATGGAGAGGCAGTTTTATAATTAATGAAAAAGATGGCGTTATTACAGGGCAGAAGGTAATTCCGATAGAAAAAGTAGGCCTTTACGTTCCCGGAGGAACGGCGGCTTATCCCTCGACGGTTCTTATGGACTCCATTCCCGCAAAGATTGCCGGTTGCTCCGAGATAGTAATGGTAACCCCCCCCTCTGCTGACGGAAAGGTAAATCCCGTAATTCTCGCGGCGGCAAAGATTGCCGGAGTTGACAGGATATTCAAGGTTGGCGGAGCGCAGGCTGTTGCAGCCCTTGCATACGGAACCGAGAGTATTCCCAAGGTTGATAAGATCGTCGGTCCTGGTAATGCTTACGTTGCCGAGGCAAAAAAACAGGTCTTTGGCAGAGTGTCTATTGATATGATAGCAGGCCCCTCGGAGATACTCGTGGTTGCTGACTCCAAGAGCGACCCCACCTTCGTTGCAGCAGACCTTCTCTCTCAGGCAGAGCATGACAAAAACGCCAGCGCGGTTCTCGTAACCGACAGCTTTGCCTTTGCCGAGCAGGTAAGTGCAGAGCTTGAGCGTCAGATACCCAAGCTTGAGCGCTCCGAGATTGCAAGATCCTCTGTTGACAATAACGGTAAGATTATAGTTGCCGAGGACGACCTTATGCTTGCTCTCGAGATAGCAAACGAGATAGCACCCGAGCATCTTGAGCTTTGCGTGGATAATCCCTTCGATTATCTCGATAAGGTAAAGCACGCAGGCTCTGTATTCATGGGAAGATATTGCCCCGAGGCTCTCGGTGATTATTTCGCGGGCCCTAACCACACTCTTCCCACAAGCGGTACGGCTAGATTTTCATCTCCTTTGAACGTAGAGGATTTCATAAAGACAACGCAGTTTACCTATTATACCAAGGACGCACTTATGAAGGTTGCCGACAAGGTAGCATATTTTGCAAATAAGGAAGGACTTGGCGCTCACGCTAAAAGTGCAACAGTCCGTTTTGAAAAGAAATGAGCAGATTTTTCAGCAGTAAATATGATGCGCTTACTCCGTACACCCCCGGTGAGCAGCCGAAGGAGCGCAGCTATGTAAAGCTAAATACGAATGAATCCCCCTTTCCTCCGTCACCTGCCGTTATCAAGGCGGTGAATGAAGAGGCGGGGAAACTCCAGCTTTACTCCGACCCGGAGTGCACGCCTCTTGTCGCAGAGCTTGCTAGGCTTTACGGTGTAGACAAAAGCCAAGTCATTATGACAAACGGCTCTGACGAGGTTCTGAATTTTGCGTTTATGGCATTTTGCGATAAGGACCACCCGATAGTATTTCCTGATATAACCTATGGGTTTTACACGGTTTTTGCGGAGCTTTCGGGCATACCTTATGAGGAAATTCCTTTGGCTGACGATTTTTCTGTAAATGTTGGCGATTATATAGGAATAGGTAAGAATATCGTTATCGCAAATCCCAATGCACCGACGGGCATCGCACTATCTCTTTCGGACGTTGAAAAAATAGTGAAATCAAATCCCGATAATATCGTAATAATCGACGAGGCATACGTCGATTTTGGCGGAGAGAGCGCCGTGACACTTATCAAAAAGTACGATAATCTTCTCGTAACCGGTACTTTTTCCAAGTCCCGTTCTCTTGCGGGCGCAAGGCTCGGCTTCGGTATCGCCTCCGAAGAGATTATAAGAGATCTTAATACTATAAAGTATTCTACAAATCCCTATAACGTAAACCGTATGACGATGGCAGCGGGATACAGCGCCCTTCTTGATAACGGTTATTATATGGATAATGCGAAGAAAATCATAGAAAACAGGCAATATACCAAGGCAGAGCTTGAAAAACTCGGATTTTCCATCCTTGATTCAAAGGCGAATTTTCTATTCTGCGAGTCGGATATGATAGACGGTGAGAGCCTATATCTCGCCCTGAAAGAAAAGGGTATACTTGTCAGACATTTCAGTAAAGAGCGAATTAAAAACTATAACCGCATAACTATCGGAAGCCGCGATGAGATGAAAACGCTTATCAAGGCGGTAAAAGAAATTTTGGAGGAAGTCAAAAAATGAGAACTGCCGAAATTATCAGAAATACTAATGAAACCAAGGTTTCATTAAAGCTTAACCTTGACGGCACAGGTGTGTCGAGCGTTGATACGGGTTGTCCCTTCCTTGACCATATGCTTACCCTTTTCTCAAAGCACTCACGCATAGACCTAGAGGTAAAGGCTAAGGGAGATATTGAGGTAGATTACCATCACACGACGGAGGACGTCGGCATCTGTCTTGGTAAGGCTGTGTCTTATGCTCTTGGTGCATCTGCCGACGCGATGAAGGGAATACGCCGCTACGGGAATATGATAATTCCGATGGATGAGGCTCTCATACTCTCTGCCGTTGATATATCGGGCAGAGCGCACCTTGAATTTTCGGCTGATATTCCTGCGGAGAAGGTTGGTGACTTTGACACCGAGCTTTGCGAGGAGTTCTTTGAAGCATTTACCAGAGAAGCAAGACTCACCCTGCACATAAAGCAGCTTGCAGGTAAGAACTCTCACCATATAATAGAGGGGATATACAAGTCGGTTGCCCGCTCGTTATTTGAGGCGTTATCAAAGGACGAGAGATTTGCAGGTGATATTCCCTCAACGAAAGGTACTATTTAATGATTGCAATAATTGATTACGGAGTTGGAAACTTGTTTTCTCTCCGTTCATCTCTTGATATGATAGGCGCTGAATGCGTCGTAACCTCCGATCCTGTCCTGATTCGCTCGGCTGATAAGATTCTTCTTCCCGGTGTCGGCGCATTCGAGGACGCAAAGCGTAAGCTTTCCGAGAGCGGTCTTGATAAGGTAATTGTAGACGAGGTCAGAGCGGGTAAGAAGATACTCGGTATCTGTCTTGGTATGCAGATGCTCTTTGAACGCTCGTACGAATACGGAGAGCACGAGGGACTCTCGCTTCTTTTGGGAAGTGTCGTTGCTATGGAGAATAAGATTCCAAAGGAGCTTAAGATTCCGCACATCGGCTGGAACACCCTTTCGGTAAAAGGCGAGCACCCTATATTCAAATACACAAACGACGGCGACTACGTATATTTCGTTCATTCATATTACGCCTCTGGGTGTGAAGATAGCCTTCTTGCCACTACCGATTACGGCATTCAGATGACTGCCGCAGTTGCAAAAGGGAATATTGCAGGCATGCAGTTCCACCCGGAGAAAAGTGGCGAGGCAGGACTTAATATACTGCGTGCTTTTGCAGAATGGTAAAAAATATTAAGGCAGAAAAAAGATATGAAGATTTTTCCCGCAATAGATCTCTATGACGGTAAGGCGGTAAGGCTCTATAAGGGCGATTACGGCAATATGACCGTTTATAGTGACAATCCGATAGAAATAGCCCGCGACTTTGAAGCGGCGGGCGCTGAATATATTCATATGGTCGATCTCGAGGGCGCCAAGGACGGCACTACTCCTAATATAAATATTGTAAGTCAGGTAGCAAGAGAAACGTCGCTCCGTGTCGAGATAGGCGGCGGCATTCGCTCGCTTGAAGCTCTTGATAAATACTTTGCGGCAGGGGTCTATCGTGCCATACTCGGCACCGCTGCCGTAACCGACGAAGATTTTCTCAAAGCGGCAATAGCAAAATATGGTAAAAGGATCGCCGTAGGCGCTGATATCAAGGACGGTATGGTGGCAATAAAGGGTTGGCTTGAAAAATCTGAATACACGACAGATGCCTTTTTTGAAAAAATGTGTAAGCTCGGGGTTAAAACCATAATATGCACTGATATCTCAAAGGACGGAGCAATGAAGGGTACGAACCGAGAGCTGTATAAGTCGCTTTCCGAGAAATTCAGTATTGATATTATCGCTTCCGGCGGCGTTTCCTCTATTGCGGACGTTGCGGCTCTTGCCGAAATGAATCTCTACGGTGCAATAATTGGTAAAGCGTACTATATCGGAGCTATCGACCTTAAAGAAGCAATAAAAATTTCCGAAAGATAAAGATATGATAACTAAAAGAATAATCCCCTGTCTTGACGTAAAGGATGGCAGGGTGGTAAAGGGAGTGAACTTTCTCGGCCTTGCCGATGTGTCATCTCCCGTAAAGCTTGCAAAATTTTATTCCGAGTGCGGAGCAGACGAGCTTGTCTTTTACGACATAACCGCATCTGCCGAGGGGCGCGCCCTGTTCACCGATATTCTCACAGAGGTTGCAAAAACTATATTTATACCTCTTACCGTTGGCGGAGGCATAAACACTCTTGCTGATTTTGACAGAGTGCTTAAATGCGGTGCGGATAAGGTTAGCGTAAATTCGGGAGCAATAAGGAACCCAAGCCTTATCGAAGAGGCGGCGAAGAGATACGGCAATCAGTGTGTCGTTATCTCCGCTGACGTAAAGAGAGTTGACGGGCAGTTTCGCGTCTTTGCCAAGGGCGGCAGAGAGGATACGGGTATGGAGGCTATCTCTTGGATAAAGCACTGTGTTGATTCAGGTGCAGGAGAGGTAGTCGTGAACTCTATTGATACCGACGGCGTGAAGGGCGGCTTTGATATAGAGCTTCTGAAGCGCGTATGTGATACTGTAAACGTCCCTGTTATTGCCTCTGGCGGCGCAGGTAATATGCAGCACTTTATCGATCTGTTTTACGAAATTCCCGAGATGTCGGCAGGCCTTGCCGCGTCTGTGTTCCATTTTGGTGAAATACAGATAAATGACCTAAAAAGAAAAATGAGAGATAGCGGTATTACCGTTAGATTATAATTATTACGGAGAGTGAGATATGCTTAATATTGAAGAGCTTAAATTTGACGAGCGCGGACTTATTCCCGCAGTAGTCGTTGATTCTATAACCAAAAAGGTGCTCACAGTCGCTTATATGAGCCGTGAGAGCCTAAAAATATCAATGGAAAAGGGACTGACCTGCTTTTATAGCCGCTCGCGCGATGAGCTTTGGCTCAAGGGTGAAACCAGCGGAAATTATCAGCACATAGTTTCCATAACCGCAGACTGTGATAAGGACGCCCTCACCGTAGTGGTTGAAAAGGACGGCCCCGCCTGCCATCTCGGAACAGATTCCTGCTTCACAAATCCCGTGTATCAGAGTGATGAGCGCTCGGAGTTTTCTCTTGAGGGTCTTTATCAGCTTCTCGTAGGAAGAAAGCAGGATAAGCCCGAGGGCTCTTACACCACGTATCTTTTTGAGAAGGGAATTGACAAAATTCTCAAGAAGGTTGGAGAGGAATGTACGGAGGTTATAATTGGAGGTAAGGCAGGGGATAAGGCTGAAACGGTATACGAAATTGCCGATCTTGCATATCACGTAATGGTCCTTATGGTTGAAATGGGCATCAGCGTTGAGGATATCCACCGCGAGCTTGCGTCAAGACATATAATAGACCATAAGGTAAAGCAGGAGAAGATGAAATAATGGCTCTTCCAACATACCATGCCCACACAACCTTCTGTGACGGAAGGGACAGTGCGGAGGATATGATAAAAGCTGCAATTGAGCTCGGACTTTCGGAAATAGGCTTTTCGGGTCATGCGCCTATGCCCTTTGCTACCGATTGGTGCATGACGAAGGCGGGCGAGCGTGAGTATTTTAAGACTCTTACCGCCTTGAAGGAAAAATATAAGGATAAGATTCGCGTTTTTGTCGGAGTGGAGTTTGATGCTTATTCTTCTCCCACTGACATTCCTTACGATTATGTTATCGGTTCTGTACACCACGTTCTTAAGGACGGGGTGTACCTTACGGTAGATGAATCAAAGGAAACCACAAGAGCCAACATAATGAACTATTACGGCGGTGACGCTTATTCGTACGTAGAGGACTATTATCTCACGGTTTCAAGGATCTACGAGGCAACGCGCTGTGATATAATAGGTCATTTCGACCTTGTTACAAAATTTATAGATAAGGATCCACTTTTCTCGGAAAGCCATCCGAGGTACATAAACGCCAGAAACCATGCCTTAACAGACCTTCTTGAAACTCCGGCAGTCTTTGAAATCAATACCGGAGGTATATACCGAGGCTACCGTAACGTCACGTTCCCATCTTTAGATTTAGCAAAAGAAATATACGAGCGCGGCGGCAAGCTCGTCATCAACTCCGATACCCACAGCGTAAAAAGCATAGATTTTATGCTTTCGGACGTTGCGTCGGCGCTTGACGGTATGGGGGTAGAATATTTAATGTCGATGAATCAGATACTTAGAGTAACAAGACAATGAAAAAACTTCTCATAATATATAAATTTACAAAAACGGGGAGTTTTTTCTCCAAAATCTATTGACAAATCGTGCAGAATATGCTATTATATTAAAGCACGATTTCATACGCCCCTGTAGCTCAGTTGGTAGAGCACTTGACTTTTAATCAAGGTGTCCGGGATTCGAGTTCCCGCAGGAGCACCAAATATAAAAGGCACCCGTAGAGGTGCCTTTTATATTTGGTCGCCCTTGCGTACGAATACCGCCGCTCGTAGAGCGAGGGATTCGTAACATTGCGGAGCCTTTCGCAGAGCGAGAGCTTGTAGGCGGAGCAAAATTCCCGCAGGAGCAAGCACCCGTAGAGGTGCCTTTTATATTTGGTCGCCCCTGCGAACGAATCCAGTCGCTCGTAGAGCGAGGGGTATTGCCGCTCGGAGATAAATTTGTTTTAATGCGTGGTTTTGTGTTATGGTTTAGTAGCATCTCCTCGCTTGGCAAGATTCCGCTGTCGCGTAATACGAAACACTGCGGAGCCTCTCGCAGAGCGAGAGCTTGTGGGCGGAGCAGAATTCCCGCAGGCACAGACAGCCCTTGCGGTTGTCTCTCTCTTTTTGTCCCCCTGCACAAATGTTATTACCATATCGCCGGCATAATTGATTATCCCGAAAAACTGCAAAGAAAATAAAAAATGTAGAAAAGCCTATATCTGTCCAAATTATCGTACACATAATTCTGTATAATGAAATCACCAAGAAAAAAGAAAAAGGAGATTTCACTATGGAATACAAATACGCGGTAGCGGTTTTGAGATACGGGGAAGAGGAGATAATGGGCCTCTTTGACACAAAGGAGGACGCGGACGAATACGGAAGGTCGCACATCGTACCCAGAGAACGTGGGCTTCAGTTCTGCTATTCCTCGCTCTTCACACGCACAGGAAAACAACGGGGAGATATAAAGATGTATGACTACTACAATTTTACCTGCCAGGCATAAAATGAGAAAGCGGTTGGAAATTTTTCCAACCGCTTTCGTAATTAATTCAACTCGATTATCTTAGGCATACCAATATAATTTAATTTATATCTTCTAACAAGCCATTCCGCGACAGAGAGCGACTTCTCATCGAAAGCATCAATAGGATCGTGCGCGTCACAACCAAACGTCACGGGACACTGTGCCTCGCCTGCGATCTCCCAAAATTTCGGGTTAGGGTAGTGACGCCCCTTTCTTATGCCAAGGAAGTTAATTTCCAGAGGGATTCCGCTTTGCTTTGATACCTCGCATATTCTAGACATCTCTTTACGGAAAATATTATCGTTACCGACAAAGTTAATAATATCCGGGTGTGCAACGTAAGTAAAAACACCGCTGTCAACAGCACTGCAAACACAGTCGACATATCTTGAAAGTAGCTCCTCGGAGTCCGTCTTTTTCGTCGAAGCGTAAGTGTCCGGATGCTCGTTTCCTATATAGTGCTGACCGAGAATTAGGTATTCTGCCCCGATGTTTTTCGCGTTTTTGAGCATTTTTTCAAAATGTTCGGGATAATACTCCATCTCAAAGCCAATTTTGATTTCGATTTTATCCTTATACTTTTCCCGTATTGAGCCGAGGCTGTCAAAGTAGCTTTGAATATCCTGCGTCTTGACTCTGTAATGCGATTCGTACCCATCAGGAAACACAAAAGGCGCGTGGTCAGAAAAGCCCATATATTTTATTCCACCGTTTATGGCTCGGATAACGTAGTCCTCATCCTCGCCTGTCGCATGTCCGCACCGATATGTGTGGGCGTGATAATTGTAGTTCATCATTTATTCATCAGCTCGTCGTAGCTGATGGTGTAAACTACCTTCATATAGGACTTCTTACCCTTACGCAGAAGCTTACCGTCCGCAAGCTCTTCCTTCGTGAAGTAGGTCTTTATATCAGCGACTTTCTCACCGTCAACCGAAACACCGCCCTGCTGTACCGCCTGACGAGCCTCTGACTTGGATTTGCAGAGCCCGCTCTTGACAAGCATTGTGAGAATATCCGTCTTACCCTCAATATAGAAGTCCTCGTCTGCCATCTCTACTGTAGGAGCATCAGCCTCGCCACCCGCACCGAAGAGCGCCTTTGCCTGCTCCTGAGCCTTGTTTGCCTCATCCTCACCGTGAACAAGCTTTGTCAGCTCGTATGCAAGAATCTCCTTTGCGGTGTTGAGCTGCGCGCCCTCCCAAGAGTCCATCTTATCAATCTCCTCGAGGGGCAGGAACGTCAGCATTCTTATGCATTTAAGAACGTCAGCGTCGCCAACGTTTCTCCAGTACTGATAGAAGTCGTAGGGAGATGTCTTGTTCGGGTCGAGCCAAACGGCGCCCGATGCAGTTTTACCCATCTTCTTACCCTCGGAGTTTAAGAGCAGGGTAATTGTCATAGCGTGTGCGTCCTTGCCGAGCTTACGTCTGATAAGCTCCGTACCGCCAAGCATATTCGACCACTGGTCATCACCGCCAAACTGCATATTACAGCCGTATTCTCTGAAGAGATGATAGAAGTCGTAGGACTGCATTATCATATAGTTAAATTCAAGGAAGGAGAGTCCCTTTTCCATTCTCTGCTTGTAGCACTCTGCCGAGAGCATTCTGTTTACGGAGAAGCAGGCGCCAACCTCGCGCAGCACCTCAACGTAGTTGAGTCCGAGAAGCCAGTCCGCATTATTTACCATAATAGCCTTACCTTCGCCAAAGTCGATGAATCTTTCCATCTGCACCTTAAAGCAGTCGCAGTTGTGCTGAATGGTCTCTCTTGTCATCATCTGGCGCATATCCGTTCTTCCCGAGGGGTCACCGACCATAGCCGTACCGCCGCCGATAAGGACAACAGGCTTGTTACCCGCCATCTGTAAGCGCTTCATAAGGCAAAGCGCCATAAAGTGACCAACGTGCAGCGAGTCTGCCGTAGGGTCAAATCCGATGTAGAAGGTTGCCTTTCCGTTATTTATCATTTCTTTGATTTCTTCTTCATTCGTTACCTGCGCGATAAGCCCACGCGCAACAAGCTCTTCGTAAATTTTCATAATCTATCTCCTTAAAATTATTAACTAATAAAAAACGTCCTCGGACAAAAGCCCAAGGACGCATAAAAACGTGGTACCACCTTGATTTGCAGAAATAATGCACAAAAAACGTATAGGACGGCGCCTCGACATCCTGTGAAAAAATATCTGCCTCAAAATTGCTATAACGGGCTTACCCGTCGCAGCCTACACACCGCAAAAAAGCGGCTTCGGTGCGCGCTCAAAGACGTATTCACTGTAAAAACTCACGCGCCTCTCATCACCCGGCAGCTTTCTGTTTTACGTTTTTTACAGCTACTTGCTCTTCTCATAACTTTATTTACTTAAAAATTATACAATATTTTATAATAAAAGTCAATACCTAAAAAGCAAAAGTTTATTTGTTTTCGTCATCCTTGCTTTCTGAGTTTAGCATGTCATTTTTATCTTCTTCTATGAAGGTACATGATTTTTTGATTTTACAAAAACAAAAGGAAATAATTATTCCAATAAAAATTCCTACCAAAAGCGTAATAACATGGTCTTTTGCTTCATCGCCAAGACTACCTGTCAACTCCGGTATGTTATCAGTGCCGGCAGTAAGTAACCAATTAAGCATATTACAAGCCTCGTAATAATAATCAAATCTTTTTCACCGAATAGACGGTGGTATGAGTATAAATATCACCTACGTCGTATATAGCCTCACCGTGATTTACACAGTTAGGCTCGGTCTGTGCCTCGAGGCAAAACGCGCCGTATCTGACGGGTGTTACACCACCTCGGAATTTGCCCGCGTCGCCAAATTTGCCGCTTCCGAGAAATCCCGCAGTATAGAACTGAACGCAGGGCTGATCAGTGTATACCGAAAGGCGCAAATTGTCAAACGCAACCTCCGCGCCAAGTCCCAGCCTTTTGCCAAGAAATTCGTCGAATACCCTAGGCTTTAAGAAATAATTATGGTCGTAGCTTTTAAGCTCCTCGCCGAGCCTCTCGCCTATTTTATGCGGCTCGTTAAAATCGAATGGTGTTCCCGTAACGTCAGGGCGCTCTCCTGTGGGAATAAGCTTTTTATTGACCCTTGTATACCTGTCAGCGTATATCGTAGCGGTATGGTCAAAGACCGTTTTTCCAAAATCTCCGCTGAGATTAAAGAATGCGTGGTTCGTCATAGCGACAGGCGTCTTGCCCTCGGGAATAGCCTCGTATTCTATCACAATGTTAGCACCTACGAGCGTAAAGCGCGCCTTTGCTAAAAGTCCGGAAGGGAAGCCGTCCTCGCCGTCAGGTGAATAATAACTCATCGTAACCGAGTCGTCAGTAACCTCGGTAACGTCCCATACCTTCCTGTCAAATCCAACTCCGCCGTGCAGGCAGTTTCCTCTGTCGCCGTCATTTACCGTCAGCATATAAACCGCGCCGTCCATAGTGAGCGTTGCGTCCTCTATCCTGTTACAAACTCTGCCGACCGTAACCCCCTGATTAGACCTGTCAAGCGCGTAACCCTCCAGCGTGTCAAAGCCACCGACGATATCTACGCCAAAAGGGCAAAATCTTGCAATAGTAGCGCCCAGCGTTATAATCTCGGCAACAGCCGACTCGTTCTTCATCGTGTAAATATAAACGTCCTTACCCTCGTACTGACCGAAAAGTCTCTTTTCCATAATAGTCATCCATTCTGTCACTTTTAGTAACGAAAATATTATACAGCATTTTTCATCAAAAGTAAATAGCAAATATATTTTTCTTTTCATTTGCCGCCGCATAAAAATCCTTGACATTCGAGTAACAATGTGCTAAAATGTATTTGCCAAACGAATTCAATATTTTTATGTATGGGTGTTTTTTATCCTTAAGGGGATATTATACCCCTTTTCGCATATCATAACTAGGCAAATTTGCATAGGTAAAAATGCAAACTCCTGCCTTGTTTATGATATAATATACTCATACAACATTGAATTTGTTTGGCGACAATTGGAGTCTTGCGTTTTTCGGTGCGGCGACTTCGGTTGCCGCATCTTTTATTTTTCACCGAAAAGAAAAGGAGAAAAACAAATGAAAAAGACTATGCGAAAAATTTTTCCCATCATTGCTTGCATTCTCGTGCTGCTGATAGGTCTTGTTGCCTGTGAGATAAACGGTGACAAGAGCAACGTAAGCAATGAAAAAAATCTGATTGCCGTAAGGGTTGAAGGCTCTCCGATAGAGGTTTATGTAGGAGAAGCCTTTGAAGCAAAAAATCTTACGGTACATCTTGATTACGATGACGGAACAACAGAAGCGGTAAAATTTACCGAAGAGGATCTTCCCGAGGAGTATATCCCTCTTTTAAGCATTGTCGGTGAACACACGGTAGAAATGCTTTACCGAGGTTTCGACATCTCTTTCACGATAATTGTGAAAGAACCGCCCCTTTTGGTTAGATTCTTTAACTGTCTTGACGAGATCGTAAAGGAAGAGTATGTTGACTACGGAGCGTCGGCAACAGCGCCCACTGACGAGGAAATGTACGTTGAAGGGTATCACTTCACGGGCCAATTTGATAAGGACTTTTCAAACGTAACGGAGAATATGGACGTTTACGGCATTTATGAGCAGCTTTATACGGTAAAGTTTTACAATGCAGTAAACGAAGTTGTGAAAAGCGTGACTGTCGTTTCCGGAGCTGCGGCAGAAGCGCCCAATAACGAGCAAATGTACGTTGAGGGCTATCACTTTACGGGCGAATTTGATAAGGACTTTTCAAACGTAACGGAGAATATGGACGTTCACGGTATTTATGAAAAGCTCTTTAAGGTTGAATTCTTTAACGGTAAAAGTGAACTTATTTCTACACAGTACGCTAAGCTCGGTGAGGATGCCACAGAGCCTACCGAGGAGCAAAGAGCTATGGAAGGCTATGTCTGGAAATCGTGGGATAACTCTTTTACTAATATACAAAAGGATACAAAGGTCTACGGCATATATGCTAAAGCCTATACAATAATCTATTCCAGCGAGGACGAAAATAAGGGTACCGTCAGCGGAAACGTTGCAAGCGGCAGCGCTATTATACTAGGAACTAATATAACTCTTGCAGCCGAAGCTAAAGAGGGCTACACCTTTAACGGCTGGTATATGAGCGACGAGCTTGTGTCTGACGAAGCAGAATACTCCTTCACAGCCCTCGCAAAAAACTATACCTTTGTCGCAAAGTTTGACGAGAATGAAGTTGAAAACGTAGCCGGACTTTATGACGCAAACGACAATCTTGTAGCTTCTTGGGAAACCCTCGTTAATATTTACGGTATGGATGTTGTCACTGATTATACTTATTCTAATTTAAAAACAAGTACGTCATCACCCTATTACATATTAAATAACAATGCGGAACTTAATTCCGGTGTTAAATTGGTTATAGATAAAAGCATTGAGCATATAGGCGCACATGCGTTCGCTGATTGTGACAACCTTATAAGCGTAGTGATAGGGGAGGGTGTAACAAGCATAGGCGATTCTGCATTCATATTCTGCACTTCTTTGACGAGTGTAAAAATAGGAAACGGCGTAACAAGCATAGGTGATTACGCGTTCAGATTTTGCGATTCTTTGCTAAGCCTAATGATACCTAACAATGTAACAAATATAGGCTATTATTCTTTTAATCAGTGCAACTCTCTTGAAAACATAACTGTAGATGATAATAATATATCATACAAATCTATAGATGGTAACCTATATAAAATAAATAGGGACAGTGCAACTCTCACATTAGTACAATACGCAATAGGAAAAACGGATACTTCTTTTGCAATTCCCTATAGTGTAACAAGCATAGACGAAGGGGCGTTTTGGGGTTGCACTTCTCTGACAAGTGTAACAATAGGAAATGGAGTAATGCGTATAGGTGAAGATGCTTTCTATTATTGCAGATCTTTAACAAATGCAACAATTCCTAATAGCGTAACAAGCATAGGGGGAGGAGCATTTTATTATTGTGACTCTATGACAAGTGTAACAGTAGGAGATGGAGTAACAAGCATAGGGGGAGGGGCATTCTCGAATTGCAACTCTTTGACAAGTGTATATATTACCGACCTAGCAAGATGGTGTCAAATAAGCTTCGAGGATAGCAGTGCAAACCCCTTAAATGCGGCAAAAAATCTTTACCTTGATGGAGAACTTGTAACTAAACTTATAATTCCTGACAACGTAATTAGTATAAGTGATTATGCGTTCCATTATTGCAAATCTTTAACAAGCGTAACAATCTCTAATAGTATAACAAATATAGGCGAAGCTGCGTTCAGATTTTGCACCTCTCTGACAAGTGTAACAATAGGAAACAGTGTAAAAAACATAGGTACCGCCGCGTTCCTTAGTTGTACATCACTAACAAGCATAACGATACCGAGTAGCGTGACAAGCATAGGCTATCTTGCGTTTGGTACATGTGAATCTCTGACAAATATAATAGTCGATACAGGAAACTCGACACATAAATCAATAGATAACAACCTCTATAGAATTAACGAGGATGGGAAAACTCTGACTTTAGTACAGTATGCTATTGGTAAACAGGATACGAGTTTTACAATCCCAGATAACGTAACAAACATAGGTGAACGAGCATTCTATCATTGTGACTATTTGAGAAGCATAACTATCTCGAATAGCGTAACAAGTATAGCCGAAGAGGCGTTCTCTTTTTGTTACGTTCTGTCAAGTGTAACAATACCAAATAGCGTAATAAGGATAGGCAAAGATGCGTTTTATCATTGCAGATTTCTTACAAGCGTAACAATCGGAAATGGTGTAACAAACATAGGCAATAATGCGTTCGCCTATTGCGACTCTCTTAATAACGTTTACTACACCGGCACGGAGGAAGCGTGGACTGCAATTACAATCGGCACGAACAACGCTCCTCTCACAAATGCCACAATTCATTACAATTACACTCCCGAGGAATAATCCATAACAAGAGGCGAGTCCGAATTTGGACTCGCCTTAATAATTACCCTCTGCTATAAAGTTTTTGCCGAGCTTTTTTCAAAAAGCGACCTTAATTTTCCTATTCCTCTTGTATTTTCTTTCCATTTGTGCTAAAATATTAAAATAACAAAATATTCGTGTTCCATTCGCACGAAGAATAAGGAAGGAACCTTAATTATGGAAAAGTTTTATCTCACAACAGCAATAGCCTACGCTTCCCGCAAGCCACATTTCGGCAACACCTACGAGATCATTATGTCTGACGCATTTGCGCGCTTCCAGCGCAGTATGGGCCGTGACGTCTTTCTCTGCACGGGCACTGACGAGCACGGTCAGAAGATCGAGAATCTTGCAAACGAGGCGGGCATAACACCCAAGGCGTACGTAGACGGCGTTGCCGCAGAGATCAAGAAGATATGGGATCTTATGGATGTTCAGTACGATCATTTCATTCGTACGACGGACGATTACCACGTTGCAGCCGTGAAAAAAATATTTAAGAAATTCTACGATAAGGGCGATATATACAAGGGCTTTTACGAGGGCTGGTACTGCACTCCGTGTGAGTCCTTCTTCACCGCAACGCAGGCAGCGGAGGGCAAGTGCCCCGACTGTGGCAGACCTGTTACGCAGGCAAGGGAAGAGGCGTATTTCTTCAAGATGTCAAACTATGTTGACCGCCTTATCAAGCATATAGCGGACAACCCCGGATTTATCGAGCCCGAGAGCCGCAAAAAGGAAATGGTAAACAATTTCCTTAAGGCAGGCCTTCAGGATCTCTGCGTTTCTAGAACCTCGTTTAAGTGGGGAATCCCCGTTGACTTTGACGACAAGCACGTAACGTACGTTTGGCTCGACGCGCTTACAAATTACATCACTGCCATCGGCTACGACCCGGACAAGACGTTCGAGCAGCAGTCGGAGAGCTTCAAGAAATGGTGGCCCGCAGACGTCCACATTATCGGTAAGGACATTCTTCGCTTCCACACGATCTATTGGCCTATTTTCCTTATGGCGCTCGATCTTCCTCTGCCTAAGAAGGTGTTCGGCCACCCCTGGTTCAATTTCGGTAACGATAAGATGTCTAAATCAAAGGGCAACGTTGTCTTTGCTGACGAGCTTGCCGAAACCTTCGGTGTTGACGCCGTGCGCTACTATGCGCTCTCGGAAATGCCTTACAGCTCCGACGGCTCTATAACCTACGAGAGCGTTATATCAAGATACAACAACGACCTTGCCAACAACCTCGGAAACCTCGTCAGCCGTACTCACGCTATGACGAAGAAGTACTTTGGCGGTATAGTTCCCGCGCCCGATAGATGTGAGAGCGTTGACGACGATCTTAAGGCTACTGTCAGCGAGGCGATAAAGAAATCAACCGAGCTTATGTCGGCATATCACGTCGCGGATTCTCTTGACGCAATTTTTGATATGCTCAGACGAGCTAATAAGTATATTGACGAAACTATGCCCTGGGCACTTGCTAAAAACGAGGAAGATAAGCCCCGCCTTGCAACCGTAATTTATAATCTCCTCGAGGTTATCAGAGTCGGCGCGGTTCTCCTCACACCTTATATTCCGGGGACTGCGCAGAATATCTTCTCCCAGCTCGGCACAGAGCAGAAGAGCCGCGAAACTATCGCAAAGTTCGGCGCTCTCGAGGCGGGTAGGCCTCTTGGTGAGTCCTTCGTTCTCTTTGCCAGAATTGATGAGAAAAAGTTCCTTGAGGAAATGGAAAAAGCAGCAGAAGAGGCGAGGAAAAATGCAGAAAACGCACTTAAATCAGAGGCAGAACCCGAGCATGAGGCGGAAATCGGAATTAACGCCTTTGCCGCAGTAGAGCTGCGTGTTGCCGAGATTATTGCCTGCGAGCCCGTCCCAAAGGCAAAGAAACTGCTTAAGCTTCAGGTAGACCTTGGTTACGAGAAGCGCCAGGTCGTTTCCGGTATCGCAAAGTTCTACACCCCCGATGACCTTGTAGGTAAGAAGGTCGCCCTTGTAACCAACCTTAAGCCTGCCAAACTTTGCGGAGTTGACAGCTACGGAATGATTCTTGCCTCGGGCGAGGAGGACGTAAAGGTTCTCTTCATTGACCCGTCAGCAAAGAACGGAGATAGAATACACTAATGAAATATTTCGATTCTCACGCCCATTATTATGACGAGAGATTTGCGGAAGAGCTTTCAGGGGGCGTCGATGAGCTTATCGGCGCCCTTTTCTCCGATAGTATCTCTTATATCGTAAATATCGGTACCTCGCCCGAAACCTCCAGGCAGGCGGCAGAGCAGGCGCGCCGATTTGAAAATATGTATACTGCCATAGGTATTCACCCCTCTGATACTCGCTTCCTCTCCGATATCGACTCCGAGCTTTCTGATATAGAGTCATTGGTAAAGGACAAGTCGAACAAGTGCGTTGCCCTTGGCGAGATAGGACTTGATTACCACTATCCCGACACGGACAAGGCGTGTCAGGCACGCTATTTTGAGGCACAAATGGAGCTTGCCCGCTCGCTTAATATCCCAGTCTGTATTCACGACCGCGAATCTCACGGCGATATAATGGATATGATACGTCGTTTTCCCGACGTTACAGGCGTTCTTCATAGCTTTTCTGGGTCTGCTGAGATGGCCGAAGAGCTTGTATCCCTCGGATATATGATATCCTTCTCGGGAACCTTGACTTTTACCAACGCCCGCCGTCCGAGAGAGGTTGCGGCGGTGCTGCCTCAGGATAAAGTACTGATAGAGACCGACTGCCCCTATCTTGCCCCGCACCCAAAGCGCGGCACACTTAATCATTCCGGTAATCTGGTTTACACAAATGCTTGCCTTGCATCTATATTTGGCATAACTCCTGAGGAGTGTGCCGCTATAACTGAAAACAATGCAAAAAGGTTCTATCAAATCAATTGATTTTGGTACAAAATCGTAAACTCTTTAATTTATTTCTATTTACAATTTTATATTGACAAAAGCTCCTTAAATGTTATAATTTAACTGTATAATCATTTATATGAAAGGATACGTCAATGAGTAAAAATTCTAAAGAAAAGCTTGACGAATTTATTCAGATAGCACAGGGCGGAAAGCGTAAAATGAACGCTAAGGTAAAGAGGCTTAAGCCTCTGCCGCCCCTTCCTATAAACAGAAAGGAAATTCAGCCTGCGGAAGAGAAATTCGGTTTGGTCGAACCCGAGTTTTGCGAGACGGAGGCTTATGCGGATTTCCTTCGTGAGAAGGCGGAGCTTCGCAAATATTACGCCCCCTTCCTTGAAAATCACGCAAGGGTAGTGAAGGAGGATAGCGTTGATATCGTTGATTTTCAGTTCCGTCACGAAACCGAGGAGGATAAGTCGGATTTTTCGCTAGCACTTTCCGGTAAGGGAGAGTGGCAGGACGTCAAGATTCCGCACTATTTCGGTCCCGAGGGTATCTGGAACGCCTTTTATCGCACCGAGATAACAATTGATAAGAAACAGGATAAAAATTATATCCTAGATTTTCAGGGTGTTGACTATATAGGCGAGGTTTACGTAAACGGCCGTATGGCAGGCAGGCACGTGGGCTTCTTCGCGCCTTTCTCGGTCAATATTACCGACTATGCTGTAAACGGCAAAAATACCATTCTCGTGGTTGCTAAAAATCACCTGACAACAATGGGCGTTTACGACAAGGACGGGAAGAGATGCTTTGGAGATAAGATTTATGCCGCAACCTTCCTTGGCTACGACGAGCCCGAGCTTGGATGGCATCACTGTCCTGCGGGTGCGGGAATCTGGGGGAGCGTGAAACTTGTAACTGTGGGCCGCCACAGAATAAAGGAGATCTACGTCCGTCCCAATATTGATAATTCCGAGATCACCGTGAACACCGTTCTTGATACCTATGAGTTTAACGGCACCTTCTCCGAGTTTAAGGGTAAGGTGAAATACACCCTTGAGGGCAGAAACTTCAAGGAAACCGTTTTTACGGATAGGGAAGGCGGCGCTCTAACACCTATTACAGTTAGCGAAAACTATATTTCGGATAAATTTAAGCTTGATAGCTTCAGACTTTGGACACCCGACGAGCCCTATCTTTACGAGATAACCGTGACTCTTACCGATATGGACGGAAACACCCTCGCCGAGGGGCAGACCCATTTCGGTATGCGTAAATTCCACATGGATGAAAACAGTACCCCGAAGGGCGCGTTTTATCTTAACAATGAGCGCGTAATTATGCGCGGCACAAACGAGATGGGGCATCTTCCGAGATGTGTTATGGAGGGAAATTACGAGCAACTGATCGATGATATCCTTATAGCTAAGGTCTGCCACCTTAATTTTTACCGTGTGACCCAGCGTCCTGTGCATAAGGAGATATACGATTATTTCGATATGCTAGGTATGATGTGTCAGTCGGATTTCCCCCTCTTCTCATATATGCGTTACAGCGTCCTCGGTGACGCTCTTAAGCAGGTTGACGAGATGGCAAAGCAAACGAGAAACCACCCCTCCGTCGTTATCGAAACATTCTGTAACGAGTCAAGCGACCCAAGTAGCTGGGATCACGAGCAGTACGCTATGTCAAAGGAGCATCTTGACCGCTTCTGCGACGCCGCAAGAATAATAGTTAATATTGCAAATCCCGACAGGGTTATTAAGTACTACGAGGGTGACTACGCCCCTCTTTCCGAGTGCTACGGAATCAGTGATTTCCATTGCTACACCTTCTGGTACATATCTCACGGTATGCCAAGCGGCAAGATGAATAAGGGATATATCCCCGGCATTCGGCCGGAGTGGATGTGCGGCTGCGGTGAGTTCGGAACGGACGGACTTGACCGCTGGGAGCTTCTTAAAAAGTACGCACCTGACGGCTGGATTCCCGAAACCCAGGACGAGCCTTGGGTGCCTAACACTATCCCGCGAGCCCAGTGCTACGGTCTGCACGGTAACTTCTTCCCAGAGAAGACCACCGCGCGCGAATGGATAGCCGCAAGCCGAGAGTGGCAGCGGGAGGCTATGAAGCACTACGTGCATATTCTTCGCCGCAGGGTAGACTATATCGAGAGTACGGCGGTGCATCTTCTTATCGACGCTTGGCCTTCGGGGTGGACAAAGACCCTCGTCGACGTTGACAGGATACCGAAGCCCGCGTATTACTCCTTCAAGGAAGCAAATATCTTAACTCGCGTTGACTTAAGACGGGATAAATACGTGGTATATGAAAACGACGTTATCCCAACGGAAATATACGCCTTCAACGATCTTCCGAGAGATAAAAACGTAAATGTTAAAGTCAGCGTATATCTTGACGAGAGGGAGGTTGAGTCATACTCTCTTTCACAGGTGGCAGGTGCCGTGTCGGCAACCTATATAGGCGAGATACATACAAGTCTGCCCGGAGTTAAATCGGGAAAAATAAAGATTGTTGCATGTATGGATTGTGACGGTGCGCTGACCTACGACTCCGTAGAATATGTGATAAAGCCGCGCACCTTACCCGCAAGCTTCACTCCCGAGATTCACGGTGAGAGAGTTTCTTCCGTAAGTAACGTATGTACAGGAAGCGTCAGCGACAAGGTAATTGTTGTCGACTGCGACTATTTCAGAGATCATCAGGACGAGCTTGAAAAGAAGGCTTATGCAGGCTCCCGACTTATAGTCTTTATGGATAAGCCTCTTAATATAATTGGTGACGACGTTATCTTCCTCACTCACGAGGACGATACCGAATGCGCGTCAAAGAATCTTGTTTATAGGAGTGCCACATCTGTGTTTACAGAAGAGTTTGACGAGCTTGATTTTAAGAATTTCTATAACGCAGAGATGGATTATCAGGACGTTACCGCGAGGTATAGATTCGATTGGGAAGGTAGCGAGGAGATTCTTTACACCTATGCCGATAGATCAAATCCCGAGGATAAATTCCATAAGCCTCATATTAACGTGGTTGCTAAAAAACTCTATGGTAAGGGTGAGGTTATTCTTACTACTCTCCATACGGTAAACGGTTGTATCGGATGTAATCCTGTGCTTGATAAATTTATAGTAAACCTTATTGAGAAATAATAAAAGAAAGATGAGGGAGGCTCTGTCCTCCCTCAAAAAGCTAAAATGAAAAAATCAATGTGCATAACCTATGAGGTAGAGGACGCACTTTACGTGAACGTCACCAACAAGTGCTCAAACCGATGTACCTTCTGTATTCGCAATAACGGTGATAGTGCATACGGCTCGGACTCGCTTTGGCTTGAGCGCGAGCCCACCGTTACCGAAATAGTTGACTCTATTCTATCGCGTGACGTAGATTCCTACTCGGAAATAGTCTTTTGCGGCTACGGTGAGCCTAGTGTCAGGCTTCGTGATGCGAGAGCCGCCGCCCTTGCGGTAAAGGAAAAACACCCGACCGTCAAAATCCGAATAAATACAAACGGACAATCCGACCTGATTTTAGGCTATGACACAGCACCATTTTATAAGGACGCGTTTGACTCGGTTTCAATAAGCCTCAACACTCCGGACCCCAAAAGGTACGTGCAGATCTGCCGCCCCGCCTTTGGCATTAATACACATAGAGCCATAATAGACTTTGCAAGAAGAGTTAAAGCCTACGTTCCGAAGGTTGCCTTCTCGGTAGTCCGTGAAACGCTCACCGAAGAGGAAATTACCGAGTGCCAAAAAATCGCCGACTCGGTAGGCGTCACACTCCGTATACGAGCCTATATCACGCCCGATAATCTGTCATCATGAGGAGTAGAGGCAATACCCGAAGACGGAGCGATTTTCACAAAGGATATCTTTTGATAACACGTAAATTAACCTTACAATACCACATAAAGCAAAGGCGAGCCCTGAAAATGGACTCGCCTTGGATTTTTTAGAGGTAATTCCGTGCGCACAATTGTTGCGATATTATTTTTTATCTTTATGGTGTATAGTTATAGTGCATAGTAGCGGAAATAAGATTGTCGTGAGTATTACCGAAAGAAGCGGGATTATTACGAATTTCAACTTTTGACCATTGCTCCTCTGTTCCGGCGTAGTAGACATCAGCAAGCTTGGGACAGCTATAGAATGTTTCACCGTAAATAATCGTAATGCTAACAGGAATTGTTATGCTTGCGAGGCTTGCGCAATTGTAGAACGCCCTGTTTTTAATAGATGTAACACTTGAAGGAATTACTATACTTGTAAGACTATAGCAATCCGAAAAAGCAGATTGACCGATAACGGTAACGTTATTTCCGATTACAACGTGTGTAAGATTTTCACAATACTCGAAAGTCGCTTCACGAATAATTTTAATACTGTCGGGAATTGTTATGCTTGCTAGATTGTCGCAACTGTAGAACGCGGATTCTCCAATTGATGTAACACTATTCGGTATCGATACGCTTGCAAGATTTGCACAGTATGCGAAAGCATAATCTCCAATAGTTGTAACGCTATCCGGAATTGTGAAATTGGTATCTTCTTTTCCGATAGCATATTGTATCAGAACTTTATCGTCTTTTGTATATAGATTTCCATCTATAGACTTGTATACGGTATTATTATTTCCAACTGTTATATTTTCAAGGCTACCGCAAGCGTTGAATGCCTTGTCACCAATACTCGTCACGCCGCTGGGGATTGTTATGCTTGAGAGTTGATCGCAACTGTAGAACGCACGATAACCAATACTCGTCACGCCGTCGGGGATTGTTATGCTTGAAAGCATATTGCAACCTGCGAACGCATTATTACCAATATTCGTCACACTATCGGGGATTTTAATTGCGACGTGTGTAGTGCAGCCGCCAAATGCAGAATCTGCAATTGTTTTAACACCGTTTTTTATAGTAACTCTATGTTCTCCTGTACTGAATTTTCCTGCCTCAATTAAATGATTTCCAATATAGAGAACTCCGTCATTATCCCAATTATTTTCATAATCATTATAATATGCAGTACCTACAAACGCCCATTCACCAATGCTGATGACACTATCCGGTATCGTTATGTTTTTAAGTGCTTTGCAATCATTGAATGCGTAACCTTCTATAATTTTAACACTGTCGGGTATGACAACGTCGGTAAGTCCGGCACAATCATCAAACGCGTTACTTGCGATAGTAATAGTACCCTCTTTTATATTGCATTCACCGGATATAGTATCCCGTGCCTCGATCAAGTGCTTACCAACGTAAAGAACGTCGTTTTCCCAGTTGTTATCGTCGTTGTAATATGCGGTACCGATCAACATACTGCTATTGATACCTGTAACGCTGTCGGGTATAGTTATGTCGGCAAGTGAGCTGCAATCAGAGAACGCTTCGTAACCAATACTCGTAACGCCGTCCGGTATCGTTATGCTTTCAAGTGATTTACAATCGGAGAAAGCATTACTACCAATGCTGGTAAGTTGGCTGTTTTCTCCAAATGTTATGCTAGTGAGGCTTTCACATTTCTCGAATGCGTAATCACAAATGGTGGTAACGCTTTCGGGAATTATTATACTTGAAAAAATATTGTGGCTGAATGCTTTTTCGTCAATCCCTGTGACTATATCACCTTCCGGAGACGTAGAGGGGATTACAACTTCTCCTAACCAAATTTCGCAGTTACTAACATAGCAAGTTCCGTCGCCGTTTGATTTGAATTCCATGTAGCACCCAAATAACAGGATGTCAAGCAAAATGGCGCCTACCAAAAGCAAAATAACACCTGCGATTGCTGATAAGATTATAATCGTCTTTTTAGATAAGGTTTTTTTGCTTTTTTTAGTTTCTCCGATAACGTCATCCACGAGCTTTTCTTTCTTTTTTTCTTCCATTTGTCAAAATCCTTCCATGTTGTTATTTTCTTCGGTGAAATTAAAAAGTGTGTACAACCGAAGTCGTACACACCGAAAAATGCAAACTCCGATTGTTGTCACACAAACTAATCGGATTAGAGCCTTTTTAAGCAAACCTAAATTAGAGGAGCTTGCATCTTTACCAAGTCCTATAATTTAGGATTGCCGAAAAAAGGTATAATATCCCCTGTGAAGGAAAAATACCCTAATGCCGATTATTCAGTTCGTGTGACACGGATATTATAGCATAAAGAGTTCAATTTTTCAATACTTTTTTGAAAAATTGTTATGTGTGTAAACTACGTACCCCTTATGGCTTCTTACGCGTCGTAAGGGAGGGGCTTGCTTATCTCGCGAAATTCTTGCTTCCTCAGTTACATCGTTTAAGAGAATTACCGCTAAAATGTTCACAAAATTCAAAAACACCTTATTTTTTGGTTCGGACTTGACAAATACCTCTTAATATAGTAATATATAATATATATTTCTATTATATTTTCTAAAAAGAGGGAAAAATGAAAAACAAACTTCACGGTTTAACCCATTCGTTAACAGCGGTTACGCTTTCGCTCTGTATGCTTCTCGGAATCTCTGCTCCCACAGTTATGGCTGCGGCAGAGTCAACGGTAGCCGCAGAGTCCTATGTTACATCTGCCGCTTCTTCTTATGATGAAGAGAAAAAGGAGCACGAGAGCGGTAAAAAAGCAGCAGAAGAAATTTCTGCAAGCATTACGGCTTGGGTGGATTGGCTCAAGGATTATGCAAATGACCCTAAAGCCGAGACGGAAGAGGTGCTCGATAGCCTTGTAGAATATCTGGGACTCGGTGAGTTAGTAGCTCTTTGCAATCAGCTTGATGCCATTTACAGTCAACTGGATGAGCAAGTAACTCCCGAACAGAAGGTTAGACTTGGCAATAAGACTTATGAGCTTACAACTCGCCTGCAGTCGATTGCCGCTATGGCTACAACAAAGAAGCTTCAGCCTAAATACTACCTTTCTATAGGCGACTCTACTCTGTCGGGCTACGGTCTTGACGACTATGTTCTCGGCGAAAACAACGGTGAAGGGCAGGTTCTCGGAACCGAGGCTCCCGTTCTTCTTGCTCAGAGGCTCTTTGGCGAGGATTACGAGAATCATTTCAAGAAGCTTGACAAGGGAGGTCTGCGTATAGACGACCTTCTCGTATGGCTTGGCGAAGAAGAGTATATTGACGATTTTTATATCCGCTATACTATGGATGCAAACGCTGTGGAGTCGGAGACGGCATACTATCAGAATCTCTTCAAGAGCGAGATAGAGAAGGCGGATCTTATCACCCTTGCTCTCGGTGGAGGAAATGTTTCCACCTTCCTTGGTCAGCAGATCAAAGCAATGAGTCAAGGTCAGCCTCTTTACGAGATGGATTGGTCCAGATATTTTCCGGACGGGGATCTTTCTAAAATTAAGAGCTGTATTAGCGCAGCTCAGAAGCTTCTTGAAGGCAAGCTTCCCGAAATTCAGGGCGTTGCCGCAGAGCAGCTTGCTCCCGTAGTAGTTGAAAGCTTCCTGTTCGGAATGGTCGGCTACATAAATAACTATTATAAGGTGGTTGAGCGTATTCACGAAATTAATCCCGATGCACATATTGTAATTGTCAGCTTCTTCAATTTTGCTGATGATATGGAAATACCTGTGAGCATCGGCGATAAGACGGTTAATATTCCGCTCGGAAGAATGCTTGGCTCGCTTATGGATAGCTGCAACGCATCAAGCCTTGCATACGCTGTTGAAAACAGGGATTTTGTAACCTATGTTTCCATTAGTGATACGACGACGATCCTTGACGAGCAAGGACTTTATGATTGGGAATCACAGCTCAGAGGAATGATAACGCAGACCTGGCTTACTCATGCAGGCCCCGAAGGTCACGTTTACATTACCGATCAGATCTATAATGCAATTACAAACGAGTACACCGATGGGAAAATTGCTCGTGAGGTGCTTTTGGCATTTTGTGATTACACCGCTTATCTTGCTTGTGAGTTCGGTGATGAGCTGATTTGCGCGGCAGGTCTTGATGAGCTTATAAACGCAAATATTTCAAGTCTCGAGGACTTCTTCAAGGAAGAGACGGCAAAACTTGAGATAGCGACCGAGGCTGTTAAGACCGAACTTGAGCAAAGGCGGGCAGAGCTTTACGCTCTTATATCGGAAAAGAAGGATGAGGTAAAGGAACTTTGCACGTCCGCATCTGAATTCTTCAATTATCTGAAAAAATAAAAATAAATAAAAAAATTGGAGCAGAGAAATTCGTGAGTTATCCTTAACGGAGAACGTCGCCTATTTCTCGGCTCCTTTTTTATTCTTATTTCTTATGATGGTCGCTCTTACTGTTTGCTATACATATTCCTACGCTTATCAAAATAAAAGCGATGAAATATTGAGGCTTCAATATATCCTCACCGAGAAGTATGGCGCCGAAAACGCAGGCAAATACCGGTTCCGCAAACTTAATTATAAAGAGCTGTGACAACTCGCCTCCCTTTACAATACCATACCATATACAATAGCTGATGATAGAAGCAATGCAAATATACGCCATAATAAATAGTGAAAAATCGGGTGAAAAATGCACGCTACCTCCCATAGCAAGTCCGACGAAGAGAAGAACTCCTCCGCCGAAGAGCTGTGAGATTCCCGTAGCCGCAACAGGATCTACCGTCTTAAATACCCTTTTGCTTATAACGTTTGAAAATACTGTACAAAATGAGGCGCAAAGTATAAGAATATCTCCTATACCGAAGGAAAATCCCTGTGAGTCAATATTCAAAGCAAGTATTCCCAAAAATCCGATAAGCGAGGCGACGATCTTCTTAACAGATGGCTTATCTTCTTTGATAAAGATGAATGAGAAGCAAACGTAAACCAAGGCACCAACCTGTTTTAGCAGGGCGGTTTTCGAGCTGTCTGTTAATTCTAGACCGAGATATGTAAAGCCGTAATGCAGAATTATTGCGAACATTCCCGACAAGAGAATTGGAAAAATAGAATTCTTTACGTTTTGGAAAGAGCCCTTATTCTTAACAGCGGAAAAAGCACAGATAACACCTCCGCAAATCACGAATCGAATTCCAGCGAATAGAAGAATGTCGGCGGTTCCGTCAATCTCGTATGCCGCAAATCCAAGCTTCACCATAGGGAAAAGCGAGCCCCATAGGAGCATCGTCAGAAGCGCTGAAAGCAGTGTTTTATTTTTACTCATCACAGACGGATAAAACCACCTTGCCGATATTTTCGCCCCGCTCTAGTATGGCGTGAGCCTCGGTGGCGTCAGCCATTGGCAAGACCTTGTAAATAGAGGGCTTTATAGTTCCGTCCTCAATTTTTGGCCACACGTTTTTTACAAGCTCTGAAAGAATGTACGCCTTAAATTTCGGTGTGCGGTTTCTGAGCATACTGCCAACAAGGTGTAAGCCCTTCGTGAGAAGCGGACGGAGCTGTACGGTTGTTTCGATTCCCGCAAGCGTTGAAATCACTATCCAATATCCGCCGCGCGCCATATAGGGCAGGCTTTTTCCTAGTGTTTCGCCCGAGAGGCAGTCCATAGAAACGCTAACGGGTGTTCCGCGCTTCTCCTCCTCCGATAGAATTTCCTCAACAGCCTGCGTTCTTGAATTTATTATTACGTCAGCGCCGAGAGGTTTAATTTTTTCGGCAATATCGTCGGATAGCACCGAGGTGATAACGCGCGCTCCAAACGCCTTTGCCATAGGTATCGCCACAGAGGCAAGACCGCTTGCGCCTGCGGGAATAAACGCCGTCTGTCCCACCTCAAGATGCCCTTCAATAAAGAGGTTTAAGTACGACGTCGCATAGGCTTCGGGAAGAGCCGCCGCCTCGGCCAGAGATACCCCCTTCGGTATAGGCATCAGCATATCGTATTTTACCGCGACATACTCTGCGTATCCGCCGCCGCCAAGCAGGGCACATACCTTGTCACCGATTTTCCACTCGGTAACGCTTTTACCAGTCTTGACAATAACGCCGGCTATCTCGAGCCCCATCCATTCGGGACAGCCCGCAGGAGAAGGGTATTTTCCTTGTCTTTGTAGCAGGTCGGCGCGGTTCAGGGCTGCCGCGTGAATTTTAACGAGAACCTCGTCGTCCTTAATAACAGGGTCGGGAACCTCGCTCCACACGAGATTCTTATTTTCATCAACAAGCATTGCTTTCATTTTAGTCGGTTCCTTTCATAGAGAGAGTTCTTCCACCGTCGCAGACGTATGTCTGCCCTGTAATAAATCTCGCTTTAGCGGAAACAAGAAATTCAACGAGATTCGCAATATCCTCGGCGGTGCATTTTTCTCCAAGAAGATTTGTTTCGTACATTCTCTCGTGACTGACGTTTTCTTCGGGACGGCAGACAATACCCGGAGCTACCGAGTTTACGGTTATCTTGTATTCTCCAAGCTCCTTTGCGAGAGCTTTTGTCATAGACATAACGCCGCCCTTTGCCGCCGCATAATCAACGCAGCCCTTTAGTCCGTTAAGTCCAACAGCAGAGGAAAAGTTTATTATTCTTCCGCCATCTCCTTGCTTTATCATAATTCTTGCGGCTGCGCGGCTCGCGTATATTGCGCCGTAAAGATTGACCTTAAGCACCTTGTCAATAACGTAATCCTCTTGGTCAACAAGGTGATAGAATTTTGCATTTGGTCCAGCAATACGAGCGCTTCCTCCCGCAACGTGTACCATAATATCAAGCCTGCCTAAATGTTCTGCTGCGTTTTTAATAGCGTTATTTATGCTTTCCGGCTCGGTAACGTCGGCAACGTAACCCTTCGCGGTATAGCCCTCCGCAGTAATTCGTGCGACTGTTTTAGAAACTGTTTCTTCGTTAATATCGCACACGGCAACAGCCACTCCGGATTTTGCCAAGGTTAAAGCTACCTCGCTGCCGATATATCCGCCACCACCTGTTATAAATGCAACCTTTTTCATTTTTTCTCCTTTTTAGTGCCTATAGATAACCTGTCCGTTAAGGACTGTTAAAAGACATCTGTAACCTTTTTTGTTTTTTATTCTGTTTTCTGCTTTGTCCGTTAAGTCGTATCCCTCGTCGGTATAATCAAAAACCGCAATATCCGCAGAGCGTCCAACCTTTAAGTATCCCCACTCACACTCTTTGCCGAGTGCCTTTGCGGGAGAAGCTGTTACTGCTCGGAATATAGCCTCTTCGCTCATTCCTGCGTCTTTAGCAATGCTCATACACATAGTCATACCGTATCTGCCGCCTCGCCTGTATGCACTGAGCTTTGTTATATCTGTGCTTATAGTGTCGGGGAGAAATCCTGCGCTTGTTGCCCTTGCCAGAACTCCAAAGTCGGTATGCACGTGACCTGCAAAGCCCGAATCCATTATAACTCCACGTTCTTTTGCAATCCTGAACGCCTCAAAATTTTCGGCTTCACAAGTGTTCTCACCGCCGTGATAAATATGTGTGAGGATATCTCCCTTTGAGAGCGTGCGTACGATATTAGCCATTGGTACGGGCGAGTTTGAGCAGTGAACCATTACTTTGATCCCTATCTCTCTTGCATAGGCACACACCGCCTCCAAAGGCTTTATATCCTTTATATCCGATATGGTTTTGTCAAAATAGACTTTAAGACCTATTGCTTTGTCACCGTATTTTTTCAATAGCTCCTCGGCAAATTTGAAGTTAAGCTCCTTGCCCTCAAGGCTTTGGGCCACGAAAACAACATTCTTTACGGCAATGCTATCAAGAAAAGCTCTGTCACCGTAGGCGCTTCCTGCATCGTTTGCGGCGGTAACTCCAAAGGGTAAACAGCTCATCTCCGCATTTATGCCAAAAGCATCCGAGGAAAGCCTTTTTATATGAACGTGGGTGTCGACAAGCCCTGCCGAAACGGTCTTGCCCGTCGCATCGTAGATATAATCGGCATCAAGGGAAATATCAGGCTCTATCTTTTCAATTTTTTCGCCATCTGTCAAAACGTCGGCAAAAGAGAATCTCTCTCCGTCAAATACTCTGCCGCCCTTAATCAATATTTTTTCCATTAAAGCGTACCCCTCCTATAATCTCGGAAAGAACCTCTTGAACCGCGTAGTCGTGCTCGTAGGTAAAGGGATTTTCTTTTTCGCCGATAATATAAGCGTAAAAATCTTGCATCATCTCGTCGTATCTTCCATCGGCAGTGTTATCTTCAAAGGGAATTATGATTTTTCTGTCCTCGTAGGTCGCATCGGCGATAGAGGTGTCAGAGTATGTCATAGTTATTGGTCTTTCGAGAGGACAGATGTTGACAGACCCAAGACTTCCCGAAACCACAAGCTGGCGTCTGCCAAAGCCGTTTACCTCAACCGATGAAACGAAAATACGCGCAATTGCCTTTTTGTACTCCATAACCGCAAGGTTATTGTCCTCAAAATCAATGCCGTCAAGTCCCGTGTGCTTAAGAAACGAGGTAACTCTATCGGGGTTACCTAAAATATAAACGGCAAGGTCAACGAGATGACTTCCGAGAATATACATAATTCCGCCGCCGAAATTGGTGAGCCACCTTTTGTATTCTGGTGGGTGGTAAGTACTCATCTCAGCGTTTATCGAGTATATTTCGCCTAACTTTCCGTCCTTGATAAGCTCAAAGCACTTCTTTACCGCAGGGTTGTAGCGGTACATATAGGCGAGCTGAACCACGAGACCTTGAGCCTTTGCACTGTCTAGGAGAGCCTTATATTCTTCCAGTGTTCCGCTTGCGGGCTTATCCATATGTATATGCTTTCCCGCATCGATACACATTTTTGCATATTTCGTTAGGTCCCATACGTCGCTTTCAATCAGTACGGCGTCCGAGTGTTCTATTATTTCATCAACCGAAAGCCTCGGTATGCCGTTATACGCAGGGGTATCTCCCCGCTTTTCTACCCATTTTTCGTTCTCCTCGGCATAGCCTACTACCTCAAAAAGTTCAGGGAACTTTCTCACCGCCCGCATTTTTTCACTTCCGTGATTGTGACCTATGCCTATTTGTCCTATCTTGATTTTTCTCATTTTATATTCCGCCAATCAAATACCGTTCCGATAGGGAATTTCGGGTCGTCGCATAGCTGGTTAAATATTTCAGGCGCCTCGTTAGGAGATACAACGCGGGATACGATAGGCTCTACCTTAACTCTTCCGCTCTCAATCATATCTAAAATTGCACGGCAGTCGTCGTGATGTGTCCAGTGGTGAGGATAGGACTCAACCTTTGGGCGAACAAAATTATGCGCGCCGATAAGCCTTACACCCGGGCGGTGCACCTGCTGGTAATAGTCAACCGCGCAGTCTGAAACTCTGGTACAGCCGAGAAGCGAGATCCGTCCCATCCACGAGGCACACTCAAGCGCCTGCTTCATTGCTACGGATGCGCCCGTAACCTCAACCGACGCGTTGACACCGCGCCCCTTGGTAATTCTTTTTATTGTTTCTACAAAATCGGGTTTCGTAGGGTCGAGAGCATAGTCTGCACCGAGCGTTAAGGCAAGAGCGCGCCTTTCTTCATTGGGGTCGGCGGCAATGACCGGATTCGCACCGTTAAGTCTTGCAAACTGAACCGCGAACATACCGAGAAGCCCAAGGCCCATAACCATAGCAGATTCGCCAAGCTCGATTTCCAGCTTTCTCACACCGCCAAGACCCATAGAAGCGATGATAACGAATGACGCATCAAGGGAGGAAACAGAATCGTTTTCCACCTTCGTTATCTCATCTATAGTTCTGATATTGTATTTTGCGTGACAGCCGTGATAAACCAGAACTCTGTCCCCGATATTCAGCGTCTTAACAGACTCGCCGAGCTTTATAACTCTACCGACTCCGCAGTAGCCGAGTGATTGAGGAAATACCCTCGAGGTGTTTGGCATTCCCATAATGCAGGCTCGCTCCGTTCCTCCGCTGACTACGGTGTATTCCATTTCACAAAGCACCTCGTCACCGTTTATCTCACGAATCTCGGTGTCGAGAAGCTCCGCCTTATGTATAGCTGTAAAAAATATCTGCTTTCCTTTCATCGTTTATCTCCTCAGATTATTTTATTTGCATTTTCTATTATCGCTTTTACCGATTGTAGCTCTGGCTGCTCTATAAGGCTTCCTTCATTGTAGTGCTCTACGCAAAAGGCGATATGACCGCCAAGTATGGGGTTTACAACTCTGGAGAGTCTGCCCGCCTTGCCCGCCGTGTGATAGCTGACCGGCGTTTTAACCTCACGCTTTAAGGCAAGCATCGTCTTAAAGCTTTCGATAAGGTCATCCTCGCTTTCCGCTATGGTAACGATCTTTATAACATCGGGGCATCTCTTTTCAAGGAAGAGCGCAAGATCGACTATCTGCTCGCAGCTCATAGCTATGCCGGGATGGCAGGATAGAAGCACCTCGGCGCCCATAGTATGAACCTGCTCGATTACCTCGCATTGCTTTGCGATAACGGTCTTGTCTGTGACTATTTCTTTAGGGTTCCCCTTGGTAAAGGAGTATTTATCCTCGCCGAAAAATCCGTCCTTGGATTTTATATCAAGGGTGTACCCCTGCATATCGATGCCTGCGGCTCCTGCCTCAACTGCCCGAAGGAAAAGCTGTACGCGCTCCTCTTCAGAAAATCCGGCAGGGACGCCATCGTAGTCCGCGTTGTAATTGAGCGCAAGCACCGGCAGCCTTGAATAACCGATAACGGCCTCGAGGCTCTCCTTGTCGCGATTTTCAAGACAGGAGAGATGCAGGTCTATCATTGACGCACCGCCGTAGGTGCAGTTTGCGATTTCGGCGATAGCGCCCTTCACACTTTTTGATTTTACCACGCCCGCAAGAGCCGGCGAGGGTAACTTTGATATTTTGTTTGTCATAATAACGTTTCCTCCCGAAAAAAAGTATAGCACAGAGGAAAACGGTGGTAAATGTCAAAAATGATGTAATTTATCATATTTGATGTAAAATGTATTGACTTTTTCTCAAGTTTTGATATAATTAAGATAGGATATTACACAGATTGGAGCAAAAAATGAATCTAAATTTTTTGTCAAATTTGATTATAAGTAAGGTAAGCTTTGTATCAACACTTTATAATAAAAAAGGAGCCGTGAATGTCAGATCTGACAGACCTCGTTGGGCTATAATATTAAAATACGAGGGCGAAACCGAATATTTTTCAGACGGTAAAATATATAGGTCGAATATTGACAATATTGCGATTTTGCCAAAGGGATCATCGTACAACTGGAGATGCACGGAGGAGGGGCATTATTCGGTTGTTGAATTTGACGGCGAGCTGACTTATGATAAAATCCTAACAGTTCCGATAAAAAACGGCGAAAAGCTTCTCGATGATATGAAAAAAATGGAGTTGAAGAGCGCCTATAAGAGCGATTTTTACGAAATTGAAACTCTAAAGGACGTCTATTCGCTTTTGTTTTCAATAATCCAATCTGCGCCTAGACGCTATACCCCTACCGAAAAGCAGAAAAAAATAGCCCCCGTCCTTGATTATATTGCCAAAAACTATGACAAAAAAATCAAAAACGAGGAGCTTGCAAGACTAACAGGATATTCAACCGTGTATTTTCGCCAGCTGTTCACCGAGGTTATCGGCAGATCGCCCATAGACTATATCCAATCGGTTAGGATAGCTAAGGCAAAGGAAATGCTTAAGAGCGATCACACAGGCATCACTGACATTGCATTGTCGCTCGGATATCAGAGTATATACGATTTTTCAAGAGCTTTTAAGAAACATACGGGTGTGCCGCCTACGAAATATTAACTCATCCGCCTCTTGCGCAGCCCTCGGGCGCTCTTACGCTTGTATGAGATGCCGTTCTGAAAAGCGAGTTATACATCAGAAGATGAGATATCGGCGTTCTTTCTATATCAAACGCAATTCCCATATATCCATATTCCTCTATAATATCTAATATATTTTTTATATTTCCTAATGATGAAAAAGATATTCTGCCCGAGTTTTTATTTTCAAAATGCGAAATTGAAGTTGATTTGTCAGTTTCTATTTCATATTCGTTCATCCTAGCGATAGAAATTGCCTCGTCCTTTGACAAGAATTTATCGCTATCAGTTTTTGCCAGCGATGGCAGCTCTATAAACGTCTTTGAGCATTCACCGTAGCATGCAAATTCTGAATAAATTCTTTTCTCTCCGTCCTCAAAGCTTGGCGCGTCTTTGAGTGAGTATTTGGGGTATGAAAGAATACACCCGTCTGTAAAATCGGATATAGTGTGGCTTGAATTTTCATCTGTTTCTACAATGAGTATCAGGTCGCAGCCGATAAGGCTTTTTCTGAAATCCAGAATAAATTCGTAAAACGCCTCGCTCCCCGTGTCACCTCCTGGTGAAAGCACAATGCCCTTGTAACCGCCTTTTTTGGCGGTTTTTATCATACTCTGTATGTAGTCTGTATTTTTTTCTTTGCACCCGTAGTTGCGCCTGCATACCGTGTCGTATACTCTTATCAGAGGTATTTTGCTTTCGGATATTATTATTTCCATAACGTCATCTGCGTTAAAGGTAGTGTGCACTCCGCTTTCGTCACTTACCGCACCTCCTACGGTAACATAGGTGAGATAGGGCAGAGCTGTACGCAGCTTCTCGATAGTGCTACCTTTGTAAAAATATCCGTTTGCCGCTGCTGTACCGTACATTTTGTCGTCGTACTTTAAGACGATGCTCCTTCCTGGCGTAAGACCTTCGTTTGTTATCCAGGGATTCTGAGCTAAAATATCTGACTGCCTTACCCTGAATCTTAAGCAGAGCCTTTCCATAGTGTCCGATTTTTTTAACGTATACGTTCTGGTCGGAACGAGAATTAGCAGCTCCTCGCCGATAGCTGCGTTTTTTATCCCCGGTGTATTTGTTGAAATAACGGTTTCCTCGCTGACGCCGTATTTTTTTGCAATATCTGATAGGCTCTCGCCTCTCTTTTTCGTGTGTATCTGCATGATAAACTCTTCCTTCTTGTTTTCTAAATGTATTATATGTTATCTTAACATTTTTTGTAACGCCGATAGCGTCGAAATCTGCGTATTTTCAAAAAGATATTAAATTTACTTTTTTCGATTGATTTTTTACCTCCTTTGTGATAAAATATATTAGAATAAATTTTTGTCCGGAGATTAAAATGTTTTTTAAGCAATTTAAGTTGCCGACAGACCCCGTATTTCGTGCCGAGTCGGTTGACATAAGAGATTTTGGCGCAGAGGAGGGAGCTTTTGCTACAAGCGCAATAAACGCTGCAATAGATTTTCTTTCCGAGCGCGGAGGAGGAAGAGTTGTCGTACCTCGTGGCAGGTGGCTCTCGGGCGCGATACATCTTAAGAGCAATATCAACCTTCATTTTGAAGAAGGTTCCTTTGTTCAGTTTTCGGCAAATCCAGAGGACTATCTTCCCGCAGTTTTCACAATGTACGAGGGTATAAGATGCATTAACTACTCACCACTTATTTACGGAAGAGGCCTTGAGAACATTGCCGTAACGGGTAAAGGAATACTTGACGGTAACGGTCCTATTTGGTGGAGCTGGGCAAAAAATCTTAACGGCCGTGATATTCTTTACTTTGACCGCCGTCCTGTAGAGGAGCGCGTTTACGGTACTCCCGAGCTTGCTCTTCGTCCTATGTTTTTACAAATACTTGAAAGTAAAAATGTGCTTATCGAAGGCATAACTCTTAATAATTCTCCTTGCTGGACGGTTCATCCCGTATTTTGCGAGGACGTTACAGTAAGAGGTGTCACGATAGAGAACCCGACAGTTTCCCCGAACACCGATGGCGTAAATATTGAGTCCTGTAACAGAGCGCTGGTCGAGGACTGTACGGTGGTTATGACCGGTGACGATATGTTCTGCCTCAAGGCAGGCAGGAACGAGGACGCGTGGGAGGTTGGAATCCCTTGTGAGAACGTAGTTATCCGCAACTGCCGCTCCATAGGTCCCAGCTCCAGCGGCGGTGTCGTCATTGGCAGTGAGATGTCGGCAGACGTGCGTAATATCCTTGTAGAAAACTGCGACTTTGCCCATAACGCAAACTGCATTCGCATAAAAGCGAAGGACGGCAGAGGTGGCGTGGTAGAGAATATCGACTATAAAAACCTGCGCCTTAAAAAAGGCTCTCGCGGCATAAACCTCTCATTCCGTTATAGCTGCGAGGCAATTGACGATCCTCTCGAGCCGGGAAAGTATCTGCCTACGATACGCAATATTTATTGTGAGAATATTATCTGCGACAGCGTAAGCTCTGGACTTACCCTTGACAATATTCCTGGCGCGGTTATGGAGAACCTGCACTTTAAGAATATCACTATGACGGCAGGTGCCTGCATGACGGTAGACAGCGTAGATGGCCTCTATCTTGATAACGTTAATCTCACAGAGCAAATCGATGCAGGTCAGGCTCCACTTGATTCCGAGCTTGCGGTAATATACGGCGAGTGATTTTTGCCGTGAATATTTTCAAACCAAAAAGAAATAATATTAAAAGAAAGGATAAGAATATGAAAAAGATTATTTGCAAAAAAGAGTACGATACCGAAACCTCCAGCCTTGTTAAAAAGGTAACCTTCGGTGCCTTCGGAGACCCTATGGGCTATGAGGAAACACTCTATCAGACCGAGAGCGGTAGCTATTTCCTATACGTAAACGGTGGGGAAGACTCGAAGTATCCCAAAGAGGACATCAAGCGTATGTCCGAAAAGGCCGCAAAAGCCTGGCTTGAAGAGAATAACTAAAAGAAAAGAGATTTTAGCGATTTTCGCTAAAATCTCTTTATCTATAACCGTCACTTAAGATAAGACTTATCAATGCTTGCTGCCTCGGAGGCAAAGCGCATAATGCTCTCAATTCCGCCCTTGCAGCCGCCCTTTGTCGAATAGCCGTGAGCAGAGTGGCAGACGCAGAGTCCGTTTTGTGCGTAAAGGCGGAAGCGGTATTCACCCGCTTTGTCTATGTATATCTCCCATTTGGGGAAGGGCTTGGCTACGGGAGCCTTTACCGTATTGTCCTCTATGGGAGTCTTTGCCGCGTTGGTTATAACGCTCTTAATGCCCGTCATAGCAGCGGCGGCGGAGGAGTATATCTGCGAGTAGGCAATAACTGCGTAGTTTGACGCGTAAAGGCTGAAGAAATATCTGCCGTCCTTGGCACGTCTAATGTCAAACTTACCGTTCCTTACAGACTTGCTTTCCGTAACGGTGACAGAGCCCTCTGCGATAGCGGTGTCACCCGTAACAGCCGCCTTCATCTTCGGCACCTTTTTTTCAGACGTAGTGACCTTAATGGTAGGCTTCTCGGCCTTTTTGCTATCGTTCCTATCGCCCGAACCGGTTCTGATTACCTCGCTCTTTTTGGTAATCTTCTTCGGCACCGGCTTTTTTTCTTCCACAGCCGCGCTTTTCTCGGCGGCGGACTTTGCTGCAGGTTTAACTGACTTCTTTTTAGGGGGATCGTCCTCGTCCTTTAAGAACATTTCATGCTCGTCGGGCTTTTGCTCAACGAATTTTATCCTTATTTTGCCTTTTTTCGTGTCCCTTTTCTTGAACCATTTATCAAAGAAGCCCATAGTGATCTCCATTCTGTCGCCTTATGGCGACCGCACAAGTAATTGATGAATTTTCGGCATCGTGCTTTGCACGACGATTTGGAACAAGGCTCTAAATCGCGAAAATTTGGGCGTGAAACTCACAAATCGTATGTGAGATGTTACAAAACTTTCACGCTAACCCTCCCCCGAAAATATCATACTTAATTTTAACATATTTTTTGCATAATTACAAGAGCAATCTCTATATTTTTTGAAATTTTACCCATTACATTCGCTTCGTAAATAATCGAGTGCTTCTTTTATTCCGCCAATCTCGTCAATAAGGCCGCACTCGGTTGCACCGTATCCGTCAAGTATTGAGCCTATGTCATTTGCGAGAACGTCTGTTCTGACGATAAGCTCTCTAAATCTCTCCTCTGAAATGCGTGAATGCTCGGTTATAAATCTGATTATTCTATCCTGCATTTTCTGAAGGTAATCAAACGCCTGCGGAACTCCGAGAACAAGCCCGTTGGTTCTTACAGGGTGTATTGTCATCGTCGCGCTTGGTACTATGAAGGAGCGGCGCGTGCTGACAGCCAGTGGCACACCGATGGAGTGACCTCCGCCTAGAACTACCGATACCGTAGGCTTTGTCAGACTTGCTATCACCTCCGCTATGGCAAGCCCGGCCTCAACGTCACCCCCCAGGGTATTGAGCAGAATTAAAATTCCGTCTATCTGCTCGCTTTCCTCAAGTGCCACGAGGGTAGGTATCAGGTGGTCGTATTTCGTGGTCTTTTGCGTATTGTCGAGAACGTAATGCCCCTCAATCTGCCCGATAATCGTCAGACAGTAGAAGGAGCCTCTCGAGCTTTCGATGACCGTGCCCCCGTCCTTTATCATACCTACGTCATTAACAGATGATATATTCTCACGCTCTTTATCCATAATACTCTCCATTCTGTCGCAATATTGCAAAAACATTTTTATTATTTTTTTCGATAATCTTTGCTTTTATGCATTGATTTTCGCATTATTTTGTGTTATAATGTTAAATGGATTTGTGCGGACATAGCATTTTGCTCCGCAGATTAATAAATTTCAAGGAGTTTTTTGAAAATGAAAAAGGTAATTATCGAAACCTCTGCAAGACACATTCACGTTTCCCGCGAGGATCTTGATGTCCTCTTCGGTAAGGGCTACGAGCTTACTAAGAAAAAGGATCTTAGCCAGCCCGGTCAGTACGCTTGCGAGGAGAAGCTTACAATAGTTGGTCCCAAGGGCACTCTCAAGGCGTCTATCCTTGGTCCCACAAGACCTGCAAGCCAGGTTGAAATTTCTCTTACCGATGCTCGTTCTATCGGTGTTGCAGCTCCTATCCGTGAGTCCGGCGACGTTGCAGGCAGCGGTGCTTGCAAGCTCGTTAACCCCGAGACAGGTGCCGAGGTTGAGCTTAAGGAAGGCGTTATTGCCGCAAAGCGCCACATTCACCTCACTCCCGAGACAGCAGCAGATATGGGCGTTGCTGATAAGGAGATAGTTTCCGTAAAGATTGATTCCGACTCTGGCAGAAGCGCAATCCTTGGTGACGTTGTAGTTAGAGTTTCCGAGAAATTCGCTCCGGCAATGCATATTGATACCGACGAGGCTAACGCTGTATTTAACACATCTCGCGAGGTATGGGGCGAGATCGTTAAGTAATTTTAGAGGTTCATCTTACCTATGAAAAATATAAAGATTCTTTTCCAGGGTGATAGCATAACGGATTGGGGAAGAGACAGGCGTAATTATCACAATATGGGAAACGGTTATCCTAAATACGCTTCGCAGATTATATCCGAAACCCATCCCGATGTTAATTTTGAGTTTATCAATTTCGGTATCAGTGGCAACCGTACCTGTCAGCTTTTTGACAGACTTTATAACGACGGTATCGCTTTTCAGCCTGATGTGATCTCTATCCTAATTGGTATAAATGACATTTGGCACCGATATGGTTCCGAGAGGATCGAAACCACCGATAAGCAGATCGCTACAAATTACCGCGCAATTCTTGAGCGCCTTAAAGCGCAGACAAATGCAAAAATTGTGATGATAGCTCCTTATGTTCTCGATGATGAAACAAAGGATCATCTTCGCCCCGACCTTGCAAGGATTCTTCCTATTATAGAGGAGCTTGCAGGCGAGTTTGCTGACGTTTATATTCCTCTTAATAAGATTTTTGAGGAAGCGCTTAGGACGCAGCCCGCACCTATGTATTATTCTGATGACGGAGTGCACCCGAACGATAACGGTGCAAGATTTATCGGTAAGATTTACGCAGAGGCTGTTGAGCCTATCATAAAAGAGTTAATTTATTAAAAGGAGAAAATAAATCATGGCAGAACTTGTTTATTCCAAAGAAGTGGAAAACATGTGCGTTGTTGCCAAGGGCCCTCATCACGGACCCGCACCTATTCCCGAAGAGGGCAAGTGGGTTAAGGCAAAGGACATCGCAGACATCTCGGCTTACACTCACGGTGTGGGCTGGTGCGCACCTCAGCAGGGCGCTTGTAAGCTTTCGCTTAACGTAAAGGACGGCATCATTGAGGAGGCTCTCGTTGAGACTATCGGTTGCTCCGGTATGACTCACTCCGCTGCAATGGCGGCAGAGATCCTTCCCGGTAAGACTCTTCTCGAGGCTCTTAACACCGACCTTGTTTGTGACGCTATTAACACAGCTATGCGTGAGCTCTTCCTTCAGATCGTTTACGGACGTTCTCAGTCCGCATTCTCCGAGGGCGGTCTCGTTATCGG
>JAFTPV010000028.1 GCA_017463125.1 Clostridia bacterium
ACGTCAGTATGTTCTCGGGAATTGTATTCTGTAACGATTGCGGCGGAAAGCTCTATTATTGCACGGCAAAAAATCTTACGCACGAGCAAAATTCTTTCACCTGCTCAACCGCAAGACTGAACAAGGATAACTGCTCGGCGCATTTCGTCAGAGAGGTACACCTTGAACAAGCCGTCTTGCAAAGTATGCAACGTGTCTTTTGGTATGTTCAATGCTTTGAGAGAAAGTTCGCAGAGCAGATGCAAAGCCGTTCTATCGAGGAAAGCCGCAAGGAATTATCCAAGAAAAGACGGGAGCTTGAAAAGACCGAAAAGCGAATAGCAGAGCTTGACACACGTTTTATGCGTATTTACGAGGACAACCTATCGGGAAAATTGTCCGATGACCGCTTTGCCCAAATGTCCAAAATGTATGAGAACGAGCAAGCGGAAAAGAAAAAGCTTGCCGAAACACTTCGCACAGAGATTGAAGCGGGCAAGCAGCAGACGAACGATATTGAAAAGTTTATTGCCAAGGTTAAAAAGATAACCGAGGTCAAGGAGCTTACTCCCGAGCTTGTCCACGAGTTCGTTTCCAAAATTGTAGTCCACGCTCCATACCGCAAGGATAAGCGCAGACATCAGCAGATCGACGTGTATTATCACGGCGTCGGCATCGTCTATATCCCCACAGCCGAGGAGATAGAGGAAATGTTCGAGGAGCATTTGGAAGAAGTGAAATGGGAACGAGAGCAAGAAGTTAATATAAAAGAGAAAACGGCATAACCGAAACTTCGATTACACCGTATCTCATTCTTAAAAAGGGCGCTCTTGGGCTATCCTACCTGCTTTATGGTAGGTAGCTCAAGGAGTGCGTTTTTATTTGCTTTTATTTTTCAAGGCTATTAAGGCGTTCTCCGCAAAAGTCGAGGAACTTGTACCAAAGAGTCGGGTCTATGAATGCATTTTCGCCCGTTTCGCGAAGCAGCTTCGCCTTATTAAACGTGTCGTTATTCCACGTATGGTTTCCAATAAATACGTCTACAGACTCCTTACGCAATCTTGCAAGAGATGCGCGGTAAGATTCCCTCGCGCCGTCAAACTCGGTCTTACCTTCAGCGAGAGTGTTTGCTCCGGCTCCGCCGAACATTCCGACACGGTAAGTCACCCCATCCTCCTCCGTGTTAAAGAAGAAGGAAAGCGTTCCCTCGGTGTGACCGGGAGTTTCCATAAACTCAATAGTGGTGTTGCCGAGAGTCAGAGTATCTCCGTCCCGAATTTTAATATCTGCTGTGAAATATCTCTGCGTTTTTTCAAAATCCTTTACACCTATAAGAGTTTTTGCGCCTGAGAGATCCGCAAGAGCGGCGCCTGCCTCGGTGTGATCTCCGTGCCAATGGGTATTAACTATGTACTTGATATCCTCGGGCTTATAACCAAGCTTATAGATTGAATTCAGCACCAGATAGAGGGTATTGCTATATCCGGGATCGATGAGTATGAGGCCGTCATCGGTGTCAATTATATGACAGGATGCCTGAAACGTGCCTACGAAATAAACGTTGCCAATAATCTTGAAGGGATCTATTTTACCCTCCCAAGGATTTTTTATACTTCTTCTTTCAAACATTTCTTATCTCCTTATCAGTCCTGGCCGAAAATATTATACTGCGCAAGCATATTGTCATAAAGCTCGTCGATCGTTCCCTCGAGGTGCTCAAAATAGCCGTGATATTTTATCACAAGATTAGAGTCCGGGAAGAGATACTTATAGAGCTCGGCGCAATAGTCATCGGTCATAGACGCTATGTAATCCACGACTATTTGATTAGGCTCGGTTTCGATATACGGCGCCTTTGCCGCATAGTGATTTCCGGAAACGAAATCTACGTGGTGCTCGAATATGGGCGATGATTTCTTCCCCGACTTAAGATCGGAGAGGAGCTTATAATACAGCCGTTGCATCATGGGCTTTACGGTTTCGTCAAGCACGCGCGTAACGCTCTCGCGCTTGTATATCTGCTCGTAATTTATGCGCTTGGCGTTTTTCAGACCCATATAATGCTCAGAATCAAGCATTATATACGGCTTGCCGTAGCTGTGCTCGATAATATTAACCATAAGGTTATTTATAATCTCGGCGTTTATCGTGCCTATTCCGACGTCACCGAGCTCCGTATCGGACTCGAGAAGCTTCGCGCGCTTTGCGTCCTGTCTATCCTTGCCGAGATACGCGATAATATCACAGACGCGAACCACACAGCCCTCAAGGGTTGACGGAATGATGTGCTCGATGTTCTTCTCGTCAATGTAGCAAGACTCTACCATTTTATCAAAGGTATCAAAATCAGGCATTGCCTTCGGGTAATACTCGTGCATTTCAAACTCACCGTTGTGAGTTATAATACCGTCAAGAGTGTCAAGGGTTATATTAAGCGGGAAGATTCCGTCAAGGACTCTGACGGAATGAACGTTATGGTTAAAGTATCTGCCCGTTTCAGCATGGTATACCTCGGAAAGATAGCGCTCACCCGCGTGTCCAAATGGTGTGTGTCCTATATCGTGTCCGAGAGCTATCGCCTCTATCAGATCAAGGTTGAGATTGAGGACGGCACCTATGGAGCGCGCTATACGGGAAACCAACTGAACGTGAAGGGCGCGCCTGGTAATATCGTCGTGCTTATAGAAGGAAAAGACCTGGGTCTTGTCGGTATAGCGGTTATAATAAGGGCTGTGCATTATCTTGTCTACGTCACGGACGTATGCCGGACGCCAGATAGACTCCTTGTCATAAAGAGGATTTCGGCGCAGTGCATCCTTACCGGAGGCGGCAAAGCATGGCCTTGTATTATTCTCAATATCGTTTTTTATGCGCTCGGAAACTTCCAGGCTTAGTTTTTCATAATTGCGGTTGCTCATCTTTACCTCCTATTTTTATTATAATATTTTATCATAAATAATATGTTTCGTCAAGTAAAAAGAAAAAGTTCGCTGGGTTAAGGCGAACTTTTTTTACAAAATTATGCGATTGCGTTGAATTTCTTTGTGAACTCGGACTTCTTGTGAGCCGCGTTGTTCTTATGAAGGATACCGTGAGCAACTGCCTGGTCTACCTTCTTAACAGCGAGTCTATAAAGTTCGGAAGCTGCTTCCTTGTCACCTGCTGCAACTGCTGCGTTGAACTTCTTAATAACGGTCTTGAGCTGGCTCTTAACCATCTGGTTCTGAAGTGCTTTAGTCTGGTTTACAAGAATACGCTTCTTAGCGGACTTAATATTAGCCATTTTGTTTCTCCTTAATTTTTTAATGTAATCGCTACGCGGTCTATCAAATACAGCTGAGAGGGTCCGTAAAAGCAGACTTTATAACCTGATTACTTTTTATACCGATATATTGTAACATATTTTTCTTCTAAAATCAAGAGGTTTTTCAACTTTTTTTAGATATTTTTTGAAAATTTCGCCTCTTTTTTTCGTTAAATATGCATAAAGGCATTTGTTTTCAAATCTTAACTTTTATTAAGCGGAATTAACTATTCTTAAACGTGCTGAAATTTTATTGACTCAGAAAATTTTAGGTGATAAAATATTCCCATAAATTACGGAGGTTTTGTCACTATGTATACGCTCGTAATACTCACCCTCTCAGTCATATTTGCTCTGGGGGTCTGCTACGTATTCAAGAATAACGCAAAGGGCATTGATACATTAATAAAAATATTAACTATTGCATTTTGTGCTCTCGGTATCTTACGCTTTCATCTCTCGGACAGCTTTCCTGAGGCGGTGTTTTCCGGTAGTGATATTTTCGGAACGCTTCTTCGATGGGGCTCACACGTCAGCTACGCGGTACTACCGATGTCGGTATTTTTTGACAGTAGGCTGTTTAAGAACGCGGCTCTCTGCTTTTCCCTACCCGTAGCAATTCTCTGCGCCTTTAATTTCGAGCACTTAATGGAGTATTTTCTATCACCTCTCGGAAACGGCTGGGACACAGCGCCTTTTCTCAGATACGCCCTCTATATAACCGAGCTGCTGCTTATGATATCCGTACCTCTGCTTGTGCAAAGGAGAGATTCACACGTATTTAACGTAAAGGACAGGGGCGAATGGCAGAATCTTGCGCTGGGGCTTCCCGCAATGCTTCTTTATATGATGCCGGCATATATTCCTCAAGCACTATTCGGTACGACCGACATCAAAATTGAAGCGTTTTCTACTCTCCATCTTGCCTGGATCGTACTTACGGTTTGTGAGATCGTAATACTGTATCTATTTTTCAGGAGGAAAAGTAAGAAGGACAAGTGGGTTCTGTGCGCCTTTATAATCATAGCGCAACTATTCCATTCAAATTCAGTATTTCTCCGAGGATTCAGATTTTCTCGAATACCATTACAGCTATGCTGCCTTGCCGCGTTCTTTTACCTGATAATCCTTATAACAAAAAACAGGCGACTGTTTGATTTCTGTTACATAGCAAATATGATAGGCGCGCTCGTTGCAGTTGTTTTAGCCTCATTCTCCGGAGGAGCCTTACAGTTCTGGAACATACATTATATGTACGAGCATACAATGGTTATTGTATTCCCGGTGCTCGCTTTATCGTTTGGACTGTTTCCGAGGCTTGACCGTACCTCGCTAAAGAGTATGTACTTGATTTTTAGCTGTTATTTTCTTTTCTGCCTCGTAATAGGTCTTGCAATCAATGCCTTTTCAGGCAACCCCGGCTGTGAGGTCAACTATTTCTATATGTTGGATTACGATATTGCGATAAGCTATATTCCCTTTGCAACCTTCACAGGTGCTATCAAGCTGACTCTCGGTCCGGTCACGGTTTATCCCATACTCGTCGGTGTTGTCTACGTAGTATTTGTATCGATATGTACGCTGTATTATCTCCTAAACCGAGGAATATATCGGCTGATAGATGCATACAAGGCAAAACGGCTGCCAAAGGCAGAAATAGAAAAAGTGCAGGTTTAACCTTGCACTTTTTCTTACTAAAAAACGATTTTTCTATTGACTTTTTGCCTTTTATATGATAAAATAGTTATCGCCTTGCGGGTGTGGCGGAACTGGCAGACGCGCCAGACTTAGGATCTGGTGGTTATCCGTGCAGGTTCAAGTCCTGTCACCCGCACCACGAGCAGTCCTCTTTTGAGGGCTGCTTTTTTTCGTGGTGTGGGTGATGTGGCGCAGAACCTGCTCCGAGCGGCACTCGCAAAGTTGAAAATCTCCTCTTATATTACAAAAGCTCGGGAAAGTTCAAACCGTTTTTGCCTTTGCAAAATTGCGACATCATATACGGCGCAAAGGGGCGAACTTTGGCAGGCGCGTTTTGATATCTCTTTGCGCCTGCGTTTAACTGTCCTGTCACCCACCTCATCCTCCGCTATCGCGGTCCCCCTGTCTCGTTGCTACTCGGTCACGCTCGGGGTCTGACAGTCCACCGGACTGTCATTCAATACCCTCACGCCGCTTCGCTACCCAAGGGGAAGGCTTTTATATTGCTCTTCGGCTCAAATGCGAACCCTCGCGCCTTCGGCGCAGGGTTCTGCTCCGACCGACCGCGTTAAAAATATAAGGACACTCACAAGGAGTCGTATAGAGGGGTATTCGCATAAGCGAAGATTTTTCACCTTGCCGCTTACGAGCAAGCTCGACGCGCTCTTCGGTTC
>JAFTPV010000019.1 GCA_017463125.1 Clostridia bacterium
GATTTTCTGTCCGTCCTTAAGATTCCTTACGTAAACCTCGACGTCAATCTTGGCGTCCTTGCCGTTTACTGTGGGGGTAACCGCAATGCCGGGTCCGCCGTAATACTCAAGGTCAAAGTGACTTTCGTTTACGCAAACGATATTTACATCTCTGTAAAGGCCACCGTAAAATGTGAAGTCGGCAACCTGGGGGTAAACCGTCTGATTTGCAGAGTTGTCAACAGCGATAACAAAGAGGTTCTCTCTCTCGAGAGCATCGGTGATATCAACTCTCCACGTGGAGTATCCACCGTCGTGGTGAGCGAGATTTTTGCCGTTCAGATATACGTCGGCAGAGGAGTTTGCACCGTTTATCTCAAGGTAATACTTATCAGCCTCGGGAAGATCCATTTTGTCAAGTGCTTTTGCATAGTAAGCGGTACCTCTGTAATAATCGTTGCCGCCGTCCTGACCGTCGATTGCGTTCCAGGAGTGAGGAAGATTTACAAAATTCCACTTGGACGATACCTCGGTGGGTACAGCCGTCGCTTCCTTTGAGAACGCCCATTTAGCGTTAAAGTTATATACTGTTCTCATTTATGTTTCCTTTCGTTTTTTGTATTATAGACAAAAATTTCTTTCAAAATACGGCGTCCGACGCAAAATGTAAGTCGGACGCCGTAAAAGTCACTTAATGTTAAAATTATGCTTCTTCTGCTACGGGAGCTTCTGCTGCATGACGAGCAGCGAGTTCCTCGTTCATAGTATTAAGAGTCTTCTTGTCAAGGTTGTAGATAACTGCAAGACCGATGAACTGGCAAATACCGCTGAAGAGGTAAAGACCTGCAACGAGCCAGCACATATTATATGCTGTTTCAGCGCTCTGTCCGCCTGTTCCAAGGTCGGATATATAACCGAGCAAGCCCATAACGAAGAGTACTACCGAGGGGCCGATACCCTGAGCGAGCTTTCTGAAGAAGGAGTGAAGCGAGTAAACAGTACCCTCCTCACGAGTGCCAAACTTCCACTCGTTGTAGTCGATAGCGTCACCCATCATAGCCCAGGATACGCAGGTGTAAACACCCATACCAAGACCGAAGATAACAAGACCGATCATGAAGAATATGAGCGATACGCCTTTGTTGGGAATCATAGGGAAGATAAGCATAAACAGACCGCCGACGAGAGATACAAGTGTACCTGCAACGGATGCCTCTTTCTTACCAAACTTATCAACGATCTTCTTAATGAAGGGCATGAAGAGGAACATGGGTAGGAAGCCAACCATCTGAATAACACCGGAAAGCTCCGCCATGCCGAAGTATGTAGCAAACATTATCGTGCTGGCAGTAGTTGCGGAGTTCATACCAAGGAACATACCCATAGCGGCAAGTGTTGCGCCAACTGCGGGACGGTTCTTCATGAAATTAACAAATGCCTTGATAACGTTGAACTTTGCTCCGCCCTCGCTGGTCTTAACGGAATTCTCGTCAACACGAATGGTGATCTTCTTAATCATAAACATAAATGCCGCAAAGCCGATAATACCCATAAGGAAGGCTGCGATGAACACTCTGTCACCAAGAAGAGTCTGAACCTGAACGTTTGTTTCGGGGTTGATCATAGGAGTGCCGTCTGCGTTAAACTCCTTCTTCCAAATGATGAAGGGAAGAAGAATACCGGGGAGTATGTTACCGACCATAGAGCCAATAGATCTCCAAGTGGAAAGCTGAGCTCTCTCACCAGCATCGGTAGTAACGAGAGAAAGCATAGAACCGTAAGGAACGTTTGCCATAGTGTAAGCCGCATCCCAAATAACGTAACCAACGATGAAGAGAACTGCCTTCACCCAAGTGTCAGCATTCGGGAACGGAAGGAATACCGCAGCTCCGCCTACGATAAGACCGCACGCGCCTATGAAGATATAGGTCTTGAATTTACCCATCTTGTACTGTCTTCTGTCAGCGTCTATTAATGCACCGATAATGGGGTCGTTAATAGCATCCCAAATCTGAACGAGAAGAAGGAGGATAGAAAGCAGACCCGTTTCGAGCATCATGTATGCAAGCCAGAAGGTCTGAACGGTGCCCTTAAGACCGAAGCTCATGTTACAGCCGAGGTCACCCGCAGCATACGCGACCTTGTCGAGCATGCCGAATTTGCGCTTGCCGTTTTGGTCAAGCTTGATTTCTTTTTTCATTTTTTCGCCTTTCTTTTGTTAATAAAATTTGAATAAAATGTTTATTCTGTTATTATTATAACATACCGTTTTTGTAAATAAAAGGGACAAAATGTCACTTCTGTGACACCACTGTACAAATTTTACAGGGTTGTTTTAGGCATTTTGTCTATAAATAAAATATATTTTTGTTCTTTATATAGAAAAATTCTAAAAGAGTTGACCGAAAGCATTTTTTTTGGTAAAATAAAAGAAAATGCATTTTGAGGTTATTATGTATAAGCTTTGTAAAACAGAGGAATCTGCAAAAAGACAAAGGGAGATCGAGCTATGCCTGCTCTCAATGATGAAAACAAGAAAATATGAGGACATCACAATAAGCGAGCTTTGCGATACTAACAGCATACCGAGAAAGGCGTTTTACCGCTATTTCGAGAACAAGGACGGAGCGCTCCACGCGCTTATCGTTCACACCGTAGCAAGCTACGAGGAAGTGGCGAAAAATTATAAATCCGCCCAGAGAACTCTCGAGGGCGATCTTGAAAAATTCTTCAAATTCTGGCGTGATCAACAAGATTTTCTTGACGCGCTGAAAAGAAACAACCTCATCGGACTTTTAATACAATATTCGATCTCTTATTCAGAAACAGAGCGCGAGATACTGAACAAATTTCTGCCGGGAGAGCCCGAGCAGATGCAAAGAGCTATAATAAAATTTGCTATATGCGGTCTGATGTCTTCTATGGCAGAATGGCACGAGGGGGGATTTCAGCAAAAAAGCATTGACATGGCAAGAACGATGTGCAGAATGTTCTCAAAACCCCTATTTCCTAATCTTTCGGCATACTAATTGCGATTTTTGTATTTTTTTATTTACATTTTATAGTAAAAAGTCGGCTTTCCTTACAAAAGCCGACTTTTAATTTTCATTATTTCCAACCTTTTGAGTCACTTACATACCCCGACTTTACAAAATCTTTCGCAATTGCGATAAGTCGCTTCATCGGTATAGTAAGTATCTTATCAGGCTTTGTAGCTATGGACATCTGACGGGCGCACTCGGGTATTATCGGAACCGTTTTAACGTCATCGTTTCTGTTCATAATTATCAGCTCGGAAAGCATACTGATACCTAGATTATGCTCTACCATTGATATTATAGCGGGGTCGTCAACGTAGGTTTGAGTTACAAAGGGCTTTACTCCGTGCTCGTTGAAAACCGCACTGATATCGTCGTCGAAGCCGAGTCCAGGCATCAAGAATTTCGTGCCGTTAAAGCCGTTTATCAGGAAGCCTTCGGGGTCAGCAGGATAGTCCTTCGGTAAAATTGCGTAAAATCTATCAAGAAATAGATTTATCCACTTGAAATTATACTTTGGATTTTTGCTTCCGAAGCATATATCAAATCTACCCTCGTCAAGTCCGCCGTATAGCTCCGTAAGAGTTCCGGTTTGTATGCTTACCGTAACGTCGGGGAACTCCTCGGAAAGCTTCTCAACAACAGGAGGCAAGAGCGTTCCCGCCATGCTGGAAAACGCACCTATTCTTATTACGTTGTCGCCGTAAGACTTTACAAGCTCGATCTCGGTGACGAGCGCCTCCTCACAGGCTACAAGCTCGCGTATTCTCGAGATTATTCTTTCACCGCCCGGTGTCAGCTTTACACCAAAATAGCCTCTTACGAGTATAGGAAATCCAAGCTCGTCCTCCAGGGCGTTCATCATATGTGTAAGACCCGATTGGGTATAGCCAAGCTTCTGTGCCGCAGCAGAAAAGCTACCGAGGTCCACTGCGTACAGAAGGGCTTTATATTTTGAAACGTTCATTTTTCACCGTTTTTTGACAACTGTGATTTACAATCAGTCGGCTTTTGTCAAATAACCTTCCCTGAAGAGAAGCTCGGCAATAAGAACAGCACCGCCCGCAGCGCCTCTCAAGGTATTGTGAGAAAGACCTACGAACTTGTAATCATAAACGGTATCCTCACGGAGTCTGCCGGCAGAAACGCCCATACCGCCGTAAATATCGCGGTCAAGCCTTGCCTGAGGTCTGTTATCCTCCTCAAAATAGGTTATAAATTGCTCGGGAGCCGAGGGAAGCTCGAGTATCTGGGGCTTACCCTTAAAGCTTTTCCAATCCTCGAGAATCTGCTCCTTGGTAGGCTTGTTTTCAAACTTAACGAATACTGCTGCCGTGTGACCGTCACTTACGGGAACTCGAAGACACTGGGTAGTGATAACGGGAGTGGTTGCAGGAACGATCTTACCGTTCTCAACCTTACCCCAAACGCGAAGGGGCTCCTTCTCACTCTTCTCTTCCTCACCGCCGATGAAGGGGATAAGGTTATCAACCATCTCGGGCCACTCGTTAAAGGTTTTGCCGGCGCCGGAAATTGCCTGATAAGTAGTTGCTACGACCTCCTTGATGCCGTACTTAAGAAGAGGGGTAAGCTCGGGAACGTACGCCTGGATCGAGCAGTTTGGCTTAACTGCAATAAATCCGCGCTTTGTGCCAAGTCTTTTTCTCTGTGCCTCAATAACCTCAAGATGAGAGTCGTTTATCTCCGGAATAACCATAGGAACGTCAGGAGTCCATCTGTGAGCCGAGTTGTTTGAAACTACGGGAATTTCCGCCTTCGCATATCTCTCCTCAAGCGCACGGGTTTCATCCTTATTAAGACTTACCGCACAGAATACGAAATCTACAAGACCTTTAACCGTATCAATATCGTCAGAGGAAATAACGGTCATATTTTTTATTTTTTCGGGACACTCATCCTTCATCTTCCATCTTCCGTCAACAGCCTCGGAATATTTCTTCCCTGCCGTTCTGGCACTTGCCACGAGAGCGGTTATTTCAAAATACGGGTGATTCGAGAGAAGCATAATGAATCTCTGACCTACCATACCCGTAGCGCCCACGATACCAACCTTTAATTTTTCCATTTGACTATACCTTACCTTTCTGAAACGGTCTTGTGCTATATATTTTTACTCTGCCTTATACGTTAGAGAGCGAGGCGCAAAACCGAGATATGAGATTTTCTCATATACTGCCAAAATTTCTTGATTATTTTAATATTTCTCATCAAGTGCTTACTATTCTAGCATAAAAATTCCTTTAAGTCAATGCTTTTTTGCATATTTTATAAAAAATTTAATTGAATTTTGTGGAATATTACTTTCAAGGCTGAATTTTTATCCATTTTAACTAAATTTTCAGTCATCGGTTTAGCAAAAGAGGCAACCATAAACGGTTGCCTCTCGGTAAAATTTACACCTTGTTGATAATGCTGATTTTTTCGGGTGAAATTCCCGTAGTTTCGTAGACTATCGTAAGGATCTGCGCTGCCTCGGATGCCTGCAGAGTTTCAGCGGATACGATAACGCTGACAGCGCCGTCGGATATTACCGCAACACACTCCTCAAAGCCCTTCGCCTTAACAAGCGACTCTATGTTCGCTTCATTCTGAATATCAACGGCAATCTGGGATATTTTTGCAGACGCCTCGGCTCTTGCTTCCTCGGAGGACTCCTCACTCTCGGTTACGAGCTTAAGAACGTCGAGAGCCTCATCGCGTGCTTCCTGACGGTCAAGCACGGTGGAGGTGAAATAGTTGGTTTCACTCTGAGTATCGCCTCCTGTGGTCTGGCTGTCGGAATAGTTATCCTCCATATTGTTCTCGCCGTAGCCAAGAGATGATGTAGGGTCGTAGAACCAACGGTAATTGAGATAAACCGCTAATCCGATAAGCAATGCACAAGATGCTACGATAGCGCTCTTTGCGCCCTTGGTGGAAAGGATCTGTTTAATTTTTTCGTTTGTCATTGTATGTTTTCTCCTTGAAATTTGTTACTTGATAAATACTATGATTCTTAAGTCCTATATATTCCCATTTTTTACTCCGAGATTTTCAAAATAGATATTCTGTTTGTTCCGATGCCGTAAAGGGAGGTAAAAAGGTCGTAGATCTTTTCTCTGACCCGAGGGCTCTCGGCTCCGTCGCAAAGAACGGCGGCAGCACAGACCTCCCCCTCCGTATTATAAGAAAGCGCCACCTTGCATCTTCCCACTCCCTCGACAGAGGAGCAAAGGCTCGTAATATCGTCCCCCTCTGTTTTTTCCTGCCTAGTCCCGATAACATCTCCTGATATAAAAAGCAACAGTACCCCACATATTACCGCCGTAGCTATCAACGCTATGCGCTTATCATTCTTCAAAAATTCGATAAAGCTCTTACCCGATTTCAATTTCTACATCACACTCCCCTATTTCAAGGCTCTCTACGTAATTTTCAATTTTATTATAATCGGCGGTAATGGCCGCGCCAGAAAGAATCACTCGCACACGGTCTGCGTTCATTTTTGATATATCAAAATTTTCCACCATGACAGTAAGGTTTTCTTCCTTTATATTAAATTCACTTGAAATGCATTTCAGTATTCCCTGCTCGAGCGAAAGCTCGGCAACCTCATACTCTGCCCCCTCGTAGCTTTCAAAGTCGGAAAATATTTTTTCTATATCAGTTTTGGAAATTTCGCCTAACATTGTAAAGAGAGGCGATGCAACGACGAATACAAAAAGAATTCCAAAGCCTATGCGGCGTGCGCCGTCTAAATTAGATTTATACGAGAGCTTGGTAAAAAGTGAAAAAAGCGCGCTGACTATAAATACAGACTTCATATATTCAATCATACGAGTGCCGCTCCCCCTTTCATAAAGACGATAATTTCAAAGATAAATATAACGCTGCACATAGCGTGAACGGCAATAATAGTGTCGAGAGCCGAGCGAAATGCGCCGAAAACACGCGATGCCGACGGAGCAAGACACATATCCGATACACCAACTGCCAGCGAGAGCGCAAGTCTATAAAGCAAAAGCATAAGAAGCGGGGATACGGTGAGTGCCAAAATAACCGTAATGCCTCCCGCACCAACTATGCTCTTTACATACCCAAGTCCCGCCGATAGCGTGGAAAGAGAGCTTGATACCGCCGAGCCGACGACGGGTATCATACCTGATGCGGCATACCTTATAGCGCGCATTGCCGCACTGTCCGAGGCCGAGGCAACGACAGTTTGCAACGACATCACGGCGCCGAGAGTTGTAGTCAGAGCACTGACGCAAAAGGTAAACGCCGATTTCACCCCGCGAGTCACAGCAAAGGCGGTTTCGTCACCGAAGGAGGTTATAAGCGACATCGCCATAGCAAAGCCTGTTATCGAGGTGAATATGGGAATTGCAACGGAGGTAATGATAAAGAGCGTCAAAGTCATACCGGTATTTTGTACGGTGGCAACGGCGCCTGACCCGGAGGCAACGGAGATTCCCGTCATTATCGGTACAAGAGCCGTAAAAAACGATGCGGTAGCCTCGGCACATTCTCTGACCTCAAGGAATATCTCAGCAATCCGCCCGAAAATTAAGGTTGAAAAAACAAGTCCCACTCCCGCCTCGCACATTCCGTAAAGCTCACCGCCTAAAGATGAAGCAACAGACATAATGATAATTCCGCCAAGCAGCAGTAAAAGAAATGAAATTATCTCACTGCCCCGCTCGGTAAAAATGGAATATATTTCCGAAAGAAGCGCATCAAAGCCTACGACGGACCCAGCATCTTCGATATCCTTGCCGTCAAATATCCCGTCAGGCAGTATATTTTCAAAATCATTTATGTACTCCTCGGGCGATACAGCGAATGCATTTATGGAAAAAAGTCCAAAAATGCAAACTATAATTAGCAATTTTAGTATCTTTTTCATTTTATTAAGCCTGTCCCAAGCTCAAGCATGTCCTTAAAATACGGGAAGACTGTCGCGAGTATTTCTATTCTTCCAACAGTCACCAAGGCTTTTGCCATTCCTCCCTCTCCAAGCTCCGAGAGCGTGTCGGAGCTAAGACCGAAAACGTATCCTATCCCGACGATTTTTAAGGCGCATTTTGCCACGTCGGATGCTGCTCCTATTTCGGTAAGTCCTATAACCTCCTTGGCAAGCATCTCAATTCCCTCTTCGGCAAACGAGAGGAGCAAGAGAATACAAAGCACTGAGAAAAAGCGCTTTCCCTTAAATCCTCCCTCTCCTAAAAGCTGGGCGGCAACGGCTGCCACGAGTCCTAGGCCGCAAAGCTTCAATATCATAGTAAAAACACGTCCTTTAGCTTTGTTATAAGCTCGCCTATCCTATCGGCTATGAGCAAAAGTATCACGACCATTCCAACGAGGGAAACAAGTGTTGACTGCTCATCTCTTCCCGCCTTTGACATTATCTGGCACACAAACGTTACGATAAGCCCGACTCCCGCTACCTTCAATATAAGTTCAACATCCATAAAATCTCCATTCCGTCGCCTTATAGCGACCGCACAAATACTTAATGAATTTTCACGCTGCGCTCCCGAAAAATCATATCAACAGTATAACGGCTCCGAGGGCCGCAGAGAGCAAAACCGTGCGCACCAGCTTCACGTCCTTTTCCGCACTCTCCCTTTCGGCTTTAATATGCTCATCAAGCGCGGCGCGCGTTCTGTCTATGAGCGCTACCGTTCCGCTCTTATATTCCTTACCGAAGGAATCAAAAAAGTCACGGAGTATGCCGCGTACCTTATCGGATATGCAAAGCCTCTCGCTCGATCGGCGAAAACGCTCGCATATATCAGCACCATCGCCGCCTAGGTAACCGGCGTTCATAAGAGCCTCGTTCTCGAATCCGCGAAGAAGCTCCTCTGCCGAGGATAAAAAGCACTCAACTCCGGCTCGTATATGTAAAAGCAATGCCGAAAAGCCCTCATCTTCTGCTATGCGCCTTCTGATAAATCGCTCGTACCATCTGCTGACGGCAAGAGCTGATAGAAGAATCAAGCCTATCCCTATATATCGAATAAGCTCACTCATATCTGTCTATTTCAAGACGGTATTTTTCACCGTCTTTTTTTATTCCGACAAGCACGTCAAATACCCCGAGAGCAAAGAGAGGCGCAAGACTGACCTTCGCCCGAAGCTCTTCTGCGGAAGCGGCGTGCGCGGTTGCAATGATAGGAACGCCGCACTTTACCGCGTCCTTAATCGACTCTGCGTCATCGGCACCTATCTCATCAAGCATAATAATTTCGGCCGACATAGTCCTCGTTGCTATTTCAAGCCCGAGCCTACGCTTGTAGCCCTTTAATATATCAATTTCGCAGCCGGCATAGTCCTCGTCGCAAAACTCATACCTCTCGTCAATTACGCAAACCCTTTTTCCATAAGGCCCTGATGAAAGAGAACGGGCAAGCGAGCGCAATGCCGTCGTTTTACCAACTCCCGGAGGCGAATATATCAGCATACCCGCTCTGACTCCCGAAAAAGCATCTTTCAGCTCATTTGAAAATGAGCATTCGTGTCCCGGGATTCTGAAAACCAAGGAGCGTACTCTTCCAATACCCACAAACGACTTATACTCGTATCTGGCAACTCCGCCAACCCCCACTCGCACACCCGATGGAAGCGAAACATAGCCCTGCGATATAGTATTATGATGAGCGTAGAGAGCGCCGCCACAAATCTTATTTAATACTTCTGCAACCTCGTCCTCCGTTACGGTATTAAAAAGAGGGATACTATCTCCCTTGTGAAGAAAGGAAGAGCGCATAACGCACCTGACCCTTATTTCCCTTATTTCTGCAAGTCCTCCGACTCTTCCCTCCGATATGCGAACAATCTCTCTTGCCAGCCTGTCCGGCAAAAAGGAAAGCACCTCTCTTACACCGCACTCGCTACTTGTCATCAACATAAAACGTCCTCCGTTTTAATTTTTATTTTTCCTTTTATTTGTAAAACCGATAATAATTTACAAAACGTCTTCCTTTGTAAATTAACTCTTAAAATATAGAATCTTTTACTCTTGACATTCCGACTTTAGTGTGATAAAATGTAATAAAGCATCGTAAAGAAACGAAAAAACGAGGCTTTTGTCAAAAAAGAAAAGTTCAGCACACTATCAAGAAAGGTTCCCAGTCTATGAAATCCACCGGCATAATTCGCAACATCGACGAGCTCGGACGCATCGTCGTACCAAAAGAAATACGTAAAAAGATGGGGATAGATAAAAACGACCCTGTTGAAATATATGTTGACGGCGATAAAATAATACTTACAAAATATCATCCCGCCTGTTATTTCTGCGGAAGCACCGAGCTTATCTCGGATTTTAAGGGAAAAATAATTTGCAGGGATTGCATTGATACAATTAAAAACAGTTGATTTTCACGGTAGGACGGCATTATAAGCCCTCCTACCAAAATTTTTTATTAATAAAAAAGGCTCATATACTTGATTTTCCATTTAGGGTATGATACAATATATGCGGTAAAATATTAAATTTATAACTTGAAAGGACTTTTTTGAAATGAAAGTTGTAACTTTTGGTGAGCTTATGCTCCGTCTTCAGCCCTATAACTACGAGAGATTCGTTCAGTGCGACCACGTTGAGTTTACCTTCGGCGGCGGTGAGGCTAACGTTGCTGTTTCTCTCGCTAACTACGGCATGGACGCAACCTACGTTACCAAGCTTCCCGCGCACGCTATCGGTCAGGCGGCTGTAAACAGCCTTCGCAGATACGGCGTTGACACCACTAAAATCACTCGTGGCGGCGACAGAGTTGGTATCTACTTCAACGAGAAGGGCGCTTCACAGAGAGGCTCCGTATGTATCTATGACAGAGCAAACTCCGCTATCGCAAAGGCTTCCCGCGAGGACTTCGACTGGGATTCTATCTTTGAGGGTGTAGATTGGTTCCACTTCACCGGAATCACTCCCGCGCTTGGTGCAAATGTTGTTGAGATCTGCCGTGACGCCTGCAAGGCTGCTAAGGCAAAGGGCGTTAAGATTTCCTGCGACCTTAACTATAGAGGTAAGCTCTGGACACGCGATCAGGCAAGAGAGGCTATGACCGATCTTTGCCAGTACGTTGACGTCTGCATCTCCAACGAGGAGGACGCAAAGGACGTGTTCGGTATCGAGGCCGAGGCTACCGACATCTACGGCGGTAAGCTTAACCACGAGGGCTACAAGTCTGTTGCAAAGCAGCTTGCTGACAAGTTTAATTTCGAGTACGTTGCTATCACTCTCCGTGAGAGCCACTCAGCATTCGATAACGGCTGGTCCGCAATGCTCTATAACGTAAAGGCTGACGAGTACTGCTTCTCCAAGAAGTACGATCTCCACATTATCGACAGAGTCGGCGGCGGTGACTCCTTCGGCGGCGGTCTTATCTACTCGCTCCTTTCCGGTAAGAATACACAAGCTGCTGTTGAGTTCGCAGTTGCGGCATCTGCTCTTAAGCACTCTATCGAGGGTGACTATAATATGGTTACTCTTGCAGAGGTTGAAAAGCTCGCGGGCGGCGACGGCTCGGGAAGAATCCAGAGATAATTTCATACACTTTAAGCGAGGCGGAGCATTTGAAGCCTCGCTTTTCTTGACACACCGCTATTTTTGTGCTATAATATGTTCATCACGTAGTCCGAATAATTTATAATAAGGAAGGAAAACAACGGTGAAAAGATTTTTAGCTACGGTAGTTTTACTTATAATTGTCCTTGCGGCTATGCTTGGAGCCCTCGCCGTCGCAGTATACGTCCACATAACCACACCGCGCCCTCTTGAGAACTACACCTATGCTTCATCGGTAGATACCATCACCGCTATCGATATAGCAGAGGTAAGCGACGTCACATCAGGCTCTGCCACACTTACGAGAACACAGTCCATAACCGATATCGACGCATTTATTGCTGATTTTGAGAAGCTTGAATGCTCTGCCGGTATAAACCCGAGCGCCAATATTCTTTCCGGTCTGCCCGAAGGACTTCGCGCTATTAAGTTTACATACGCTGACGGAACAGAGGAAATCATAACCTCCATAGGAAATCTTGATTCTTCCATTTTAAGCGCCAATTTTTCACTCGAGATGATTCTCACAAAGGAATGGTGTTACTTTGACGAAGCAGAATTTAACGCTCTTCTTGATAAATATTTAGATGTAAAATAGTCAGATACACAAAAATCCGCGAAAAATTTTCGCGGATTTTTTCTTTCCCTATTGACACGGTGAAATTTCTGTGTTATACTATATTTAACAATTAGGTTAAATGTTAAAGGAGGTGGCTTTTTGGCTATCAATGAAACCATGCGAGCTCTTGCCGACCCCATAAGGCGCGAAATTCTTAACATTTTGCGAGCCGGAAGAATGTCTGCCGGTGAAATTTGCGAGCACTTTGACGTAACGGGAGCATCTATATCAAGGCATCTGTCGGTGCTTAAGGATGCCGACCTGATACGCGACACGCGCGAGGGTAAATTTATTTTCTACGAGCTTAACACCTCGGTGCTTGAGGACGTTATGCTGTGGATCAGTCAGCTTAAGGGCTAAACTACAATATTTAAGAAAGGTAACCAAAATGATTAAAAATAACAAAACCGCACTTATAATTTCCTCAGTTCTGATATTGCTACCTTCACTCTTCGGTATAGTTCTATGGAATGACCTTCCCGATACTATGGTTTCTCATTGGGGACCTGACGGCACTCCCGACGGATACATGGGTAAGGCTATGGCTGTTTTTCTCGTACCTCTGATACTTTTAGCGCTCCAATGGCTCTGCGTGCTTGTAACCTCAAAGGACACTAAAAATAAAAATCAAAACAAAAAGGTTATGGGAATGGTGCTTTGGATAATTCCCGCCATCTCTATTGTGACTAACGGAATTATGTATGCTATCGCGCTGGGAGCGCAGCTCTCCGTACAACTGGTAATAGTTCCCGTCTTGTCTTTAACGTTTGCTTTGGTTGGAAATTATATGCCAAAATGTAAACAAAACAATACAATAGGCATAAAAACCGCACATACTCTTGCTGATGAAGAAACCTGGAATGTAACTCACAGGCTGGCCGGCAAGCTATGGTTCTTCGGCGGACTTCTGTCGCTGTCATTCGTGTTTTTACCGACAATGTTATGTCTTTTCGCCGTGGTGCTTTGCGCTATAACTTTAGGAGCAGTTCCCGCGGTATACGCATACTTCTATTATCAAAAGAAGGTAAAGGCCGGGCTTGCCGAGCCAAAGCCGCGCCTCTTTGCTTCTAACGGAAGCCGCGCTGCAGCCGTCGGGGGAATTGTATTTACGCTCTTAATTCTCCTGTTGTGCGTATTCCTTATTTTCACAGGCGATGTCAGTGTTTCATATAGTGATGACTCCTTCACGGTCAGCACAAGCTATTGGGGCAAGAGCGAAATAAGCTACTCGGAAATAGACGAGATTGAATACCGCGAGGACTTTGACTACGGCACGCGCCTATTCGGCTTCGGCACACCCAAGCTTTCTGCCGGTAGCTTCAAGTGCGACGAGCTTGGCGGATATACCTGTTACGCCTACACATCCTGCTCTGCCGCCGTTATTATAAAGGTAGATGACAGATTTATAGTTATAAACGGTGAGAGCTCCGAGCAGACAATTGCAATTTACAACGAAATTTCAGAAAGGCTTGGTGAATAATATGTACGCAATAAAAACCGAGGCGCTAACGAAATTTTACGGTAAATCGAGAGGAATAGAGAACGTTGACCTTGCCGTTGAGTCGGGGGATTTCTTCGGCTTCATCGGCCCTAACGGCGCTGGTAAATCAACCACTATACGCACCCTCCTCGGCCTCATCGCAGCCACAAGCGGCAGAGCCGAAATATTAGGCAGAGAGGTTTTAGAAAACAAAACAGAGCTTCTTCGTGAGATTGGCTATCTTCCTTCAGAAACGGCCTTCTATAACGGAATGAAGGTGAAAGATATGCTCTCCCTCTCGGCAAGGTTACGCGGAGTTAATTGTACCGATGAAGCAAAAAAGCTCGCCGATAGACTAGAGCTTGACACAGATAGACGGATCGACGAGCTATCTCTCGGCAACAGAAAAAAGGTCGGAATAGTTTGTGCACTTCAGCATAAACCCGCACTCTATATTCTCGACGAGCCTACAAGCGGCCTCGATCCTCTTATGCAAAGAGAGTTTTACTCAATCTTAAAAGAGCGTAACGACGAGGGAGCGACAATCTTTCTCTCTTCTCATATTCTCTCGGAGGTAAGCAGATATTGCAAGCACGCCGCTGTTATCAGAGAGGGGCGGATAATCGTTACGGACAGTATTGAGCGCCTTGGTCACACGGGGGTAAAGCGCGTGAGCCTTAAGGGTATTTCAGTCCTCCCCGAAATAGAGGGGTCAAAAGATATTGTGACGGAGGACGAGAACATATCCTTCCTTTACAGCGGTGATGAGAAGGCGTTACTGAAAAGACTCTGCACGCTTGATTTTTCAGACATAAATATCTCCGACCCCGACCTTGACGAAATATTTATGCACTACTATATGTGAGGAGGCTGAAAAATGACAATATTTTTACATGAATTAAGATCTTCGAGGCTCTCCTTGATAATCTGGAGCGCGGCGATTTCATTTATGCTGGGGGTTTGCGTATTTATTTATCCGGAGATGTCAGGACAGATGAGTGAAATCGGAGATATGTTTTCTGAAATGGGCGCGTTTTCCTCGGCTTTTGGTATGGATCAGTTGAATTTTGGTGAGTTTATCGGCTACTTCGGCATTGAATGCGGAAACGTTCTCGGTATCGGCGGTGTGCTCTTTGCCGCTATTACGGGCGTATCAATGCTGGCAAAGGAGGAAAAGGAGCATACGGCAGAGTTCCTTCTCACCCACCCAGTCACAAGAACGAGGGCAGTTACCGAAAAGCTCATAGCAGCACTGGCACAGGTAGTTATACTCAACATCGCAGTTATCGCAGTTACAGCCATAAGCATCGCGCTCGTTGACGTTGAGGTCGATGCGGGAAAGCTGGCTCTTATCTTCCTTGCATACTTTATTATGCAGCTTGAGATACTCTGCATCACCTTCGGCATTTCCGCTTTTATCCGTCGCGGAGGTCTTGGAATAGGGCTTGGTCTTGCTATCGTGACTTATTTTGTCAATATTATAGCAAATCTCACTGAGGATCTCGAGTTCTTGAAATATATCACCCCGTTTGGCTATACGGACAGCGCCGATATTGTAAGTAGTGGTGAATTAAATCTCGGATATCTTGCCGTCGGAGTTGTTTTCCTTACAGCAGGTATTGTAGCTGCCTATGTACAGTATAATAAAAAGGATATTTTATAATCTTCATATACGTAAAAGCTCCCCTCGAAAAACTCGAAGGGAGCTTACTTTTTCTTGTTTAATTATTTTTTGGGCACGTATCCTTCAAAAATCACGCTGTCAAAGCCGTTTGCAAAGGCGACCGACTCCTCCTCGGGAGAACGAACCGTCCATGCGTACGTCGTTGCGCCAAGAAGCCTTGCAAGCTTTAAGGAAATTGAAGATGCGTGCTGATGGTGATAAGCGACGAAGGTAGGCTTGCAAAGCCTGTTGAGAAGAAGCGCCTGAAGCGCAAGATAAAGAGGCGCGCGGTACTGGGGATAATTCAAGTAACGCTGGGAAAGAATTCCTCTCGGAACCTTTGGCAGTATCCTTGCTACACGCATAAGAGAAAGGGGATTAAAGGACTCGATGATGTACGGTCCCTTATATTCCTTAAGCATATTAGCCGCCGCAACCGACACCGAGGAATCATTTGGCATCTCCTTTATCTCAACGAGAAGTGGAACCCTGCCGTCAACCATTTTGAGAACGTCGGCAAAGCGGGGTATGCCCTCGCCCGTACCCATAAGGCTCATGTCCGCAAGCTCGTCTGCCGTAAAATCTATAACAGACCCGCGAGAGCCTACAACGCGCTCAAGGTCATCATCGTGAAATACCATAAGCTCGCCGTCCTTTGAGAGCCTTACATCAAGCTCAATGCCGAAGCCGTGATCAACCGCCGCCTTGAAAGCCGCCATAGAATTCTCGGGTACGCCCGCCGAGTGAAGACCTCTGTGAGCAAAGCGATTGCTTATAAAGCCGTTTATCCTATCGTTTCTTATGGGATATATAAGAAGCAGATATATACCAAAGATTATTGCCGCTATGAAAATCAAAATCAATAGTGCTCCTAGCATACAAACCTCACAATTTGAAAACTTTCATTTACAAAATCAGTCTAAATCTACTGCAGGGATTTCCTTTTCAGGCTTTGCGTCACCATGCTTTACAAAGAACATTGTTACAAAGGAAAGTGCAACGAACACCGTTCCGAAGGCGAAGAACATAATGCGCATACCCTGACCCACGATTATCTTATCAACAAGGTCGTAGAGGAACCCGGAGAGAATGGGAGCAACGATCTGCGCCGCCATAGAAGCCGTATAATAATATCCGGTATACTTTCCAACCTCGCCGCCTCTTGCAAGCTCGACGACCATCGGGAAGGAGTTTACGTTTATCGTGGCCCAGCCAATGCCCGCAAGAGCAAAGACGGGATACATAACGACAGAGGGAGTTTCGGGAGTGATGAAATTACCGATAAGGAAGGCTGCCGCAAGCATTGAAATACCTGCTAGAATTGTTTTTCTTCTTCCGAGCTTCGATGCCACAATACCAACGGGAATATAAGAAACTATTGCCGCCGCCTGTGCCACTATTAAGGTAAAGTTAAAATCAAAGCCAAGCACGTTTGTTGCATAAACGGAATACTTACTGGTTATGGAGTTGTAACCGATGTACCAGAGAGCAACCGAAGCTAGAATGAGAAGCAGAGACTTAAGTTCTGGCTTTGAGAGCTTTCTCGTACTGCCGGACTCATCTGCCACCAGTGGCTCCTCGAGACCGAGCCTTTGAGTTTCACTCTCCATCTCATCTGCCCATTTCTTCTCCTTAACCGTAATGATAAAGATAACAAGTCCTGTAAGCATTATAGCGCAAACAGCGATAACGTAAGGAGTATATTCCATAAACTTGTTTTTTGAGGTTGCGAATACCATACCGAGAACGAGTACGAGAATACCGCCCGCAGTTCCCATAAGGTTGATTATCGCATTTCCCTTGGAACGCAGGGGCTTCAAGGTTACATCAGGCATAAGCGCTACGGCGGGAGAACGGAAAGTCGCCATAGCAACCAGCACTACGAGCAGGGTGGCTATGAAGCCAACGAGAGGCAGGGGATTTGCCAAGGTCATCTCAAGCGCAAGCTCTGCTGCCGCCGTAGCGTCGGTCGCCGCAAGAGTGGGAACACCGTCGGCAGATATGAGAGCAAGCTGATAATTGTCAATAAACGTAAGGGATATGAAGGCTATAACGGCAGCGATAGTACCGCAGAAAACGAAGGGCGTGCGTTTGCCCCATTTCGTATTAACCTTGTCCGAAAGAGCTCCGAAAATCGGTAGCATAAATACCGCAAGCACGTTGTCTATCGACATAACCGCTCCGGATACGGTCTGGGGAAGGCCAAAATGGTTCGTCAAAATAAGGGGAACTATCGCGTCATAAGCCTGCCAGAATGCGCTGATCAGGAAAAACGCAAACCCCACGAGAATGGTTCTTTTGTAATTAAGCTTCATAAAAACAAAGTCCTTTCTTTAGGAGAGTTATATAAACTATAATTTATTTTACCATATATTTAGCGGATTGTCAAATAAAATATTATTTACAAAACTATTATCATTTTATCCTGCCTATTTTACCCTTGAGTCTATTAATAAGTAATCCGGAAACGATACCGATGGCAATGCCTGCGATAATTCCCCAGACGATAAGAGGAGGGATATAATACGCTATTGCTCCCGTACTCATAACCAGCGCCGCTGCGACGACCTGTCCTACATTATGCATAACCCCGCCCGCGATGCTGACGCCTATCTCCGAGAAGAGATTTATATGCTTTAAGGTTATCATAACGACAAGAGCAAAGAGAGCGCCTGATAGACTGTAAATCAAGGAAGCAACAGTGCCAAAGAGTAAGGACGATAGAAGAACGCGAACAAGTGACACCCCTATTGCATAAGGCGCCCCGAGAGTATAGAGGGCAAATACGGTTGCTATATTTGAAAGTCCGACCTTAACGCCCGGCACCGCCACGAAGGCGGGAATCAGCGACTCGATATACGAGAGTATCATAGCGACGGAAATTATAAGAGAGAGTGTAGTCATTTTCTTTACGTTCATCAGCGCACCTCCAAAATTTCCCCGTCACCTACAACGGTTACGCTAACACGGTTTTCAAGGCAGACGATGCTCTCGCCGACCTTGCTCACCCTGCCCTGCTTGACGCATAGCTGCTTTGGGCAATCGGCCTCCTTCATATATGCCTCACCGTCCTCTATTACAAGAATATTCGTTCCTCCGTTCAGCGAATACTCACCGTCAATCGCAAGAGAATACTCGGCAACAGACTGCCCGTCCACTGATACTCTGACAGATGCACCGTTCTCACCCGTAAGTTGAAAAAGTAAAAAAACGAAAAGGGCTACCGCGCAAAGCGTAATAGCGAGAATAATGTCGGCAACTATTTTTTTATCACCGAAAAGCTTCTCCTCCATACGCTTTTTCCTTTCCGTTTTTATATTGATTTTTTCTTTGCAAATTTCCAAGAGGAAGCTCTTGATTTTTGAGATAGAACTGTCGTTCTTCTGACCGAAGCAATAGGTATCTATTGCGAGTTAGTCGGAAAACGGCAATTATAGCCCAATATGACAGCTTAAACTCGCGCATATCTGAGGAAGCTCTTGATTTTTGAGATAGAATTGTCGTTCTTCTGACCGAAGCAATAGGTATCTATTGCGAGTTAGTCGGAAAACGGCAATTATAGCCAAAAATCACAGCTTACTCAAAGTGAGCACCGCAGATGAAATTACCTATATGAATGCAGTGAACGGGACAAGAATCGTGGCAGGTGCCACAACCTGTACATTTTGAATAATCTATGGTTGCTATGTTGTCTACTAGGGTTATGGCGCCTTCGGGGCAAACCTTAACACACTTGCCACAGGCTATACAGCCGTTCTGGCAGACCTTTCTTACATCTGCGCCTTTGTTATGGTTGTTACACTTTACCACAACTCTTGACGTATCGTTAATAAGATGTATAATGCCGTTAGGACAAGTTTTAACACAAAGACCGCAACCTATACACTTTCTCGGGTCGATCTCTGCAATATTCTTCTCCGGATTGATACATATAGCATCTCTCGGACATACCTTCATACAGTCGCCGTAGCCGAGACAGGCAAAGGTACAGGCTCTGTCACCTGAATAACTCATATTTGCCGCAACACAGGTCTTGGGACCTACGTACTCGTACTTACGCTCCTCGGGAGCGCAGGAGCCGTTACAGGCAACGTACGCTACCTTCTCAACAACGTCGCCGGCAGAAAGTCCCATTATCTCACCAACCTCCTTTGCAACGCCGTCGCCACCTGGAATACAAAGGCTGGGGTTATCGGTCACGCCGTCAGCGAGAGCCTTGGCATACCCGTCACAGCCGGAGAAGCCGCACGCGCCGCAGTTAGCACCCGGGAGGCAGTCGCGCACCGCCGCCATTCTCTCATCCTCCTTGACACCAAAGAGAACGGAAGAAAGAGTCAGCAGAACGGCGCATATAAGAGCAATTACAACAAGCACCAATACAGGTACTAATATTTCAATTCCCATAATATGATCTTTCCTCCTAAATTACGTTAAATTCCAAGAAGGTTCTCTATAACTCCGCTGAAGCCGAAGAATGCCAGCGAAACTATCGCCGCCGCGATAAGAGTAACGGGCAAGCCCTGGACAGCCTTCGGTGCGGGGCAGTTCTCAATGCGGGATCTGACGCCTGCGAAGAGTATCATAGCAAGCAAGAAACCAAGACCTACGCCAAGAGATGAGAACATAGATTCAACGAAGTTAAAGCCGTCTGTAATATTGTTGATAGCAACGCCGAGAACCGCGCAGTTCGTGGTTATAAGAGGGAGATATACGCCAAGCGACTTATGAAGCGCGGGTATAAATCTCTTAAGAACTATCTCAACAAACTGAACAAGCGCCGCAATTACAAGAATAAACGCTATCGTCTGAAGATACCCTAGGCCGTATGGCTCAAGAACAAAGGTCTGTATCGGCCAGGTAACCGCCGTTGCACACATCATAACGAAGGTTACCGCCACACCCATACCGACGGCCTGATTAAGCTTTTTTGAAACACCGAGGAAAGGACATATACCGAGGAATTTCTGCAAAACGTAGTTGTTTACGAAAATACCTGTCAAAAGGATATATAAAAGATATTTAATTTCCATTATCCTCTACCTCCTCTTCCTTTACATTAACGACAAGCTCCGTGTTTTCAGCACATGAAACCTTTCCGCAAAGGGTTGCGGAGGGGCAGCCCTCGCAGGAGAAATTCTTGCGCTTTTCCTCGCCCTTTTTAGGACCTATCTTATTTACTACGGCAATAAGAATACCAAAAACAAGGAAGCCACCAGGCGCCATCGTCAGAATCGGAATCTTGTAATCCGCCATAAACGGTATTTCAATGCCGGCAAAGGTTCCAGCGCCAAGCACCTCGCGTATTACAGCCATTGCGAGAAGGGCGATAAGGAAGCCGACACCCATACCGAGTCCGTCAAGTGCAGAGTCAATTATATTATTCTTTCTTGCAAACATCTCCGCTCTGCCGAGAATGATACAGTTTACAACAATGAGAGCAAGATATACGCCCATCATATCGTAAAGGTCGGGAAGATACGCCTGCATTAAGAGCTGAACTACGGTTACGAAGCCTGCTATAACAACGATGTAACAGGGGATTCTTACCGTGTCGGGAATAATTTTACGAAGAGCTGAAATAACAACGTTTGAGCAAACGAGAACCGCCGTTGCCGCAATACCCATACTGAGCGCCGCGATAACGCTGCCCGTCTGGGCAAGGGTGGGACAGGTTCCGAGCACAAGCACAAGAACCGGGTTTTCTGCTATAAGACCCTTGAGGAATATCCAGAGCTTTTTATTACTTGTCATCTGTTTTTCCTCCTTTTAATAATTATTATAGCGATGGTGCAAGCCAAAGAGAGCACCAAAACAGCTATACCGACGATAAGAGGTGTATGATCCACAGGGATTACGCCTATGGCATCTACTATGGCATCACGAAGGTTGCCGGCAGTCACCGTTGCGCTAGTCACAAGCTCAACATCGCCAAGCTCCTCTGCATCCTTTCCAATTAATGTAGAGGCGAAGTCCCCAGGCTCGACGCCGTGACCTACCGTCCAGGTAAGGAGCTGAATGTTTCCAACCTTACCGTTTGAGTTGATATAAACTATACTTTCTGTTTCAACGTCAACGTATTTAGTAGAGGTGATAATATAAGCAACGTATCCATCGTATCCGACAACCTTGTAAAGCTTTTTCAGGGACGCGGGAGCGTCTGCCGCAAGCTCTACGGTATCAAAGCCTTCAGCATTCGGAACGAGAGCCTCGATTTTCTTTAATAGAAGTCTTTCTTTGGCGGCATCGCCGTCTGCAACGGTTATAACCGCAGCCTCGAGGGCGTCACGGAAATCTCCCGATGTTCCGGTTGCACCGGTTACAAGCTCAACGTCGCCTACGGTATCCTTATTAGTACCGGCAAAGCCGTCGGCAAAGTCACCGGGCTCAACACCGTGACCGACTACCCATTGGAGAAGATTTACCGTCACTACCTCGCAATCGGTATTAAGATGAACGATAGCCTCTGTGGCAACGGGAACATAAGCGCCGGGAACCACGATATAGAGGAAATAGCCGTCATCCCCCGCACTGTAAACTCGCTTAAGAGTTTCGGGAGCACTGCTAACGGCAAAGTCCGAAAGAATCAGAGCCTTGCCTGCCATCTCGGAGGCTATTGCCTTGATTTCATCATCTGTCTTTGGGAGAGCTTCACCAAGCTCGTACTCCTCTACGAAATAAACGAGAGCTGCTTTTACTGCATCGCGAAAATCTCCCGATGTTCCGATTGCGCCGGTTACAAGCTCAACTTCACCTGCTGTATCCTTGTTCGCACCGATAAAGCCGTCTGCAAAATCGCCGGAGGTAACGTCGTGACCGACTACCCACTGAAGAAGATTTACCTTTATTATCTCGCCGTCGTTATTAATATGAACGACAGCCTCGGTAGCTACGGGTACGTACTGACCCGGAACTACTATATAGAGAAAATAACCGCTATCACCGGCATCGTAAGCTCTTTTAAGAGTGTCGGGAGCGCCGTCGGGCGCGAGATCGGTAAGGGTTATATCACCCTCGACCATACCCTCGCAGACAGCCTTTATCTCCTCGTCTGTCTTGGGAAGAGCCTCTTCTCCGCCATTATCGGGAGAAGAAATACTGCCGCCGGTTACAGTATTAAGCGCATCAATTACCGCGCCCTTTATCGCCGTTGATGAAACGGTTGCTCCCGTGAAGAGCTCAACATCAGAAACGGTATCCGAGCTGACACCGGCATAATTATCGGTATAATTTGCCATTCCAGCCTTTCCGTGAGTTTCCGACTGTGCGGTTATTACCGCCTTCGTTACCTTGCCGTCAGCATCTACACCAACGGTCATAAGAATGTCACCGGCATAGCCCTTTACCTTAAGGGTAACGACGTGGCCAACATCAGCGTCGCCGTCAGTCACCTTATAGAGCGCGGTTACAGATTCGGGAGCACCCTCGGGTATCTCGGCGGGAGCAAACGTACCGTCAAGAACCTCTCTGAGAGAATCGTATACCTTCTGCTCCTCTGCCGCCTTTATCACGTCAGCCGTCAAGAGATTTACTCCGCCAAGAAGCGCCGCAACAACGAGGCATATTACAGAAAGCACCACTATGGGCTTAATATTTTCTTTTTTCAATAGCTTTTCACTCATGCCTTCTTACCTCCTAAGGGACGCTTTGACGTCAATTTTTCAATATAAGGAGAAAGAATATTCATAAGCAGTATCGAGAAGGACACGCCTTCGGGATAATTACCGTAATATCTGATAAGGAAGGTTATAAGACCGCAACCAACCGCGAAAATCATTTTTCCGCTTCTGGTAATAGGAGTTGATACATAGTCTGTTACCATAAATACTGCGGCAAAGATAAGACCGCCGGAAAGTATCTGATACGTTGCAATGTAGAAGCTGTTGTCTACTATAAGTGAAAGAACAAACACGGTTGCTATAAAGACAAGGGGTGTTTCAAAGTGAATTACCCGTCTTACAACCAAATAAATAAAGCCGATAAGTATAGCTACTATACAGGTTTCTCCGATAGCACCGCCGCGAAGACCTAGAAGCATATCGGTTATCGAAGGCATCTCGCCGCCCGAGGTAAGAACCTCAAGAGGTGTCGCGCCCGATACGAGCTCGGGGCTTGATGAGTAAAGCGGTGCGTTTCCGCCACCGAGAGCTCCGGTAAAGCTGATAAGCAAAAATACTCTGGCTGTTGCCGCAGGGTTTGCAAAGTTGCAGCCAAGACCACCGAAAAGACACTTAACAACAATTATAGCAAACACGGAGCCGATAATACACTGCCACCAAGCGTCAGCTCTGGCAGGCAGGTTAAGTGCAAGGATAAGACCGGTTACAGCGGCAGAAAAATCGCCTACGGTCTGTTCCTTTTTTACAATAATATTGAACACAAATTCGGAAAGGACAGAGCTAACCACGCAAATGCCAACCACGAGCAGAGCCTCGAGCCCGAATATGATAGCGCCCGCTACGGTTATCGGAAGCAATGCTATAAGCACATCAAGCATTATGCGCGAGGTCGAGTCCTTCGATTTTATATGAGGAGAGGAAGAAACTATTAACTTATTCATTTTTTAATCTCCTTCATCATTTCTTTGCCGACAGATTTCTTACGTCTGCCTTGGCAAGTCGATTTGTTTCAACAAGAGGACGGGACGAGGGGCATACAAACGAGCAGCAACCGCACTCGATACAGAGGTTTATCTTCGCCTCCGTAAGCCTGTCAAGACGCTCTGCGGAGTCCTCAACCTTCATGCTTTTTGCAAAAAGCGTGGGATTAAGTCCCATAGGACAAGCGCTGACGCATCTGCCGCAATGGATACACGCGCGCTGCATCTTCGGTGCCGCGTCCCTCTTGTTCATAGCGACTATGGCGTTTGTATTCTTGAAGATCGGGTCGGAGGTCGAATACATTGAAACACCCATCATAGGACCGCCGTAAAGAACCTTTCCCGCCTCCTCGGAATAACCGCCGGTAAAACTGATTATCTCCTCGACAGACGTGCCGATAGGAGCGATAACATTCATAGGGTTCTTTATAGCAGAGCCGTCTACTGTCAGACACTTTTCCACAAGCGGAACACCCGTTTCCATATACTTTGCCAAGAAGGCAAGGGAGGTAACGTTCATTACAACACAGCCGACGTCTGCGGGAAGAGCGCCCTCAGGAACTACAAGGCCAGTCGTATTGTAAATTAGTATCTTCTCCGCTCCCTGCGGATATGTGTCGGGCATAACGTCAACTCTCACCTTGGAGTCTGTGCTAAATACCTCACGAAGCTTTTCAATACATTCCTTTTTGTTTTTCTCAATGCCGAAGACTATCTCCTCGGCGGAAAGATAATTTTCAAGCAAGGCGATGCCCTTTACGATATAGTCGGTATCGTCAAGCATTGTGCGAGTGTCACTCGTGATATAAGGTTCGCACTCGGCTCCGTTGATGATTATCTTCCTTACAACGCCTTTTTTCTCTGCGTCGAGCTTTACCGCTGTGGGAAATCCCGCGCCGCCAAGACCGACAAGTCCCGAGGCTCTTACAGCCGCAGAAAACTCGTCAAAATTCGTAACCTTCGGCGGAGCAATAGCGGGGTCGATGGTCATCTCACCGTCCGACTCAATCAGAACAGCGTCACACTTTCTTCCACTCGACTGCAAAAATCTTTCTATTTTCTTAACAACCCCGGATACGGAGGAATGTACGGGCGAGCTAACGTACCCTTGGGCTTCGCCGATAAGAGTACCTACGTATACCTTATCACCCGGTTTTACCGTAACGACAGCCGGTGCGCCGATATGCTGCGACATGGGAATGAGAACCGAATTCGGCGCACTCATTCTTACAGCCTGCATACCCGCCGTATTTTTTCTGTGAGGAACGTGAGTCTTTCCTAACTTAAAACTCAGCATACTACTACCTCTCTTTTAATTTTTGAATTTTTACCAATTTAGAATATTATACTATAAAAATCGTTCACTGTCAATCGGAACGAGCAAAATATGATTGACAACATTTTAACAAGGCGGAGCCGTTTTTTGTTGCAAAAGAGACACCAAAAAGCATTCTAACATAACCGCCATACAAAATCAATATCAACCCAAAAACATCTTTCAATTTTTTATTGGAAAACCAGCCGTTTTGTGTAAAAACGCACCGTTTTTGTAAACTTCAATTTACGAAATTCCATTTTTAAGAAAAAATAAAGTGGCAAGCATAAGCCTGCCACAGATAAATCACAATGTTTTTTAAGTGTATCAAAATTGTTTTAGCCGAAAATTTTGCCAAGCTCGCTAATAAAGCGGTCATAGCTTCCCGTCGCTTCGAGAACATGGTATGCGATAATACCGGCAAGGCCGAACACGATACCGAATATTCCCGTTATAAGACCGGCTAGCGCAAAGCCGTCAAAGTAACCAAGATTTATTCTTGAGAAAACGGCCAGAGCAACCGCAACAAGCCCGCATATCAGAGCAAACCAGGAGAAATAAGAAAAAACAATGGAGATTATACCGACGGCCAGGGACACGACCGACCACACTCGACTGTTCTGCTTGCCGTTCATTATCGCCTTGAAAGCGTACTCTTTTTCCTGCGCTTCGTTTTCGTTTTTGAATTCTTCGTTCATACAAGTCTCCATTCTGTTGCCTTGCGGCGACACCACAAATATTCAATCCCATTTTTATTACATTTTAGCACATTTTTTTCAAATAATCAACACTTTAGGGAAAAATATTATATTCTGTGACAAAATGTTTATGAATATTCTGAAATTAAGACAAGCGCATTATGTAAAAGACCGCACCTTGCCGACTCTTCTATTAAAGCGATATTTTCCTCGTTATACTCTATTTCCGAGGAATAGCTCTTTGAGATATCCACAGCCCTCGCAAGCGTCAAGCTCTCCTCCTCCGCAAAGATCGCCGCAATCACGGCAACCGACAGGGCGGGTATGGCAAATTTTGCTACTATATCTCCGTCACACGCAGCCTGCGGCAAATACCTATCAATAAAGTAAACGAAGATATTCTTCAGATACGATACCGCCACATCTCCAAGACTGCGCTTTTTTCCGCGCAGCGCCCCAGTTATCATGTGTAAAAGCTCTGCTCGCCTATATTCAACAGCGGAGAAGAATGAAATCAGCTCGCCGCAAATATCGGACGGCACCGCTTCGCTTATCTCCTCGTAAAAATCACCGTCAATACGCATCTGGGCTTCTTTTACAATTCTATAAGCCTCTGACAGAAGCGCGCTGACGGAAAGAGAAGAGGCGGTTTTTTTAAGTATTCTGTCTTTAGCCTCAAAGACTATCTGCCGAAGCTCGCCGTCACACTCCTCGAACTCTCCGTCAAAGCCGTCGCGCATCACATACTCCGGGGGAGCCTTTGCGGTAAGTATCAGCTCTGCCGCCGCCTCACAGCACAATCCTACCCCCGAGTAAACCGTATCGTCAAGAGCGAGGTAATATCTCGGGTGCTCACGGCAAATATCACAAAGGCTTGTTTCTCCCAGCTTTATTATAATATCACAAAGGTTTTCCTTGTTCAAAAACGGGCATCTCCCCTTGTCAAGCTTGAAATGAGCGGAGTCACCGTCTTTGCAGATACCGTCGGAGAGCCGACCTCTCATATCAGCGTCTGCAATTTCATATTTTTTAAGAGTAACGGGGTCAATATCTATCTCCCACCCGATACAGCAGTTGTCGGTACACATCCCGCCCTTGCAGGCAAAGCGCTCGTAATATTCAGGAATAACAAGCTTCATATTAACCCTCGCTCTTGCGCCTGCCAACGCGCCGTACAGTCATGTTTTTTAACGGCTTTGCGGCAACAAAGTCAGAAAGATTTTTCTTTATCTCCCCCGACCTCTCGGTTGAGAAAATAAAGTGACGCGAGCCGACAGAGCTCTTTGCCAGCTCTCCCTGCCTGTCGCCCATATAGGTAATAGCAGAATTTAGTATCAGGTTTCTGTGCTGATATTCTCTGACTATCGGGAATTTTTCACCCTTTCTGTCAACGAGTGATGCCGACGAGCACTTGGAGCAACCGTAATTTTCACAGATAAAGCAGCGCTCTGTTATCATCAAGGGAATACGGCCGTAAACGATAACGCCTCCGCCTATATCACGGCACTTCGGAAGCGTAAGCTCCGGCGATAAAATTATATGCTCGGCGCCAAGCTCCAAGAGCGCCTTTGCCGCTGCTCTGTTCGTCACGTTAAGTCTGAAATCAATAACAATCTTGAAGCCGTATTTTTTCGCAATAGCTATATGTCCGAGATTCGATACCAGAGCATACGGCCTTTTCTCTATATCCACTCTGTCAAGCGCACCAAAAAGCGCCTGTAGCTCTCCCTCGGTAATTATAGGGGGAATATATATGCCGTTCACGGTGTCGGGTAAATCAGCTCTGAATACCGAGGCAAAACCCGCGCGAAATGGGTACTGCACGTCCGACTTATCAGGTATTTCGCAATCTCCGAGAAATACCGCCGTGTCAAATCCCTGCGTCCTTATCGGCCTCTTTTCCGGAAGAGCATATTCAAAAAGATCAAGCTCACGCTCTGCAGCCCCCTCAAGTGCCGCCGCAGCCTCGCGCCTTAAGGCGTTCAGCGCACCGGGCGAAAGATTCAGCCCCTCGTCAAGCACAAGGTCTATAGCGTCAGCGCTAAGTGATATGAATGTGTTACCCATCTTCGAGAGCCTTGCCTTAACCTCGTCGGAGGTAAGGGGTGAGTGTATCGCGTCGTTTGGAACAGGACCGACGGCACGAGCCTCGCGGCCGTTCTCCGCGACCAGCGTCATCTCGGACGGCTCTCCTCTTTTTATTAATACCTTTGCACGAGCCTTGACTTTGTTCGGCAGAAATTCTATTTCTGATATAGCGCGGCTCTCCTCTTTATCCGCATCGGCTCTGACGCCGGTCATGCCCGACTTTATTTTACCCGTCAGGTAGCCGTCGGTAAATCCTCCGCGAGAGAAGGCGCGGCGAAGCTCGTTCATTTCCTCGGCAGTAGCGTCACGCCCTTCATCAAGAAGGCGCCTGTATATTTTCGTTACCGTATAAACGTATCCTGCCGATTTCATACGTCCTTCTATTTTTAGAGAAGCAACCCCGCAGCTGATAAGCTCGCGCACGTGGCCCGCAAGAGACAAGTCCTTTAAGGACAAGGGATATTTTCCGTTATTATACGGAAGCCTGCACGGCTGGGCGCACTCGCCCCTGTTTCCGCTCCTGCCGCCAACCATTGACGAGAAGAGGCACTGTCCAGAATAACAAACGCAAAGCGCCCCGTGTAAAAACACCTCTACCTCACTCTTGCACCTCTCGGTAACAAGAGAAATATCCGAAAGGGACAGCTCTCTCGCCAAAACGACGCGGCTGCACCCGAGCCTATACGCCTCGTCGGCACCGTCGGTGTTATGCACGGACATCTGCGTCGATGCGTGAATCTCAAGGTCCGGAACGTATTTTCGTATTTCTCTTATTGCCCCAAGATCTGCCGCTATCAGAGCATCAATACCAATGCGGTAAAGCTCTGCCGCATATTCCACGACCTCCCGCATTTCGATATCCTCAATGAGAGTATTTACGGTTACGTAGAGCTTGACGTTATGAATATGGCAATAGGCAACGGCTCTTTTTAGCTCGTCAAGGTCAAAATTTTTAGCATAAGCTCTTGCGCCAAAGCGCTTTCCGCCAACGTAAACGGCGTCAGCACCCGCAGAAACTGCGGCAACAAGGCACTCGAAATTACCCGCAGGGGCAAGAAGCTCCGGAAGTTTATTTTTTCTTTTCATTTTTGCCCCTTTCGTTTTTTGCGGTATTGTAGATGTTTGATGAAGTGCAAAGATTCTCGCGTCGATACCGAAAACTCTGCTGCAATTCGCAAAGTCATATCTGACGAGGAAGATTTTGAGGATAGAGCGTTGTTTTCGCCCCGAAGCTGTAGAAACCTACTGCGAGCTTGGGCGAAAACGGCGGTATATACCAAAATATTTCCGTCAGATTACCTGCGCCAGTATTTGCGGTCGAGTGTCCTATACATTATCGCCTCAGATATATGGTCTGCATTTATTTGCTCGCTACCGTCAAGGTCTGCTATGGTGCGAGCTACTCTTAAAACTCTGTCATGACCGCGTGCGGAAAGCCCAAGGGTTTCAAATGCCTCGCGCATCAGGTGCTGCCCCTCTTCGTCGGGAGTACAGTATTTACGCAGCATATCGGTGGTCATACGGGCGTTGAGAACGCCTGCTCTGTCACCGCCGGAGGCAAGACGCGAATCCGCAAATTTACGGGCGCGGTTTACACGCTCACGTATTTTTGCCGACGGCTCACCGGGTTGTGTTTTACCTGAAATTTCGTTATAAGAAACCGACGGCAGCTCTATTTCAATATCAATTCTGTCAAGAAGCGGACCGCTGACGCGCTCAAGATATTTTGCAATCGAGGCGGGCGTACAGGTGCACTGTCTTGACGGGTCGCCAAAGTAGCCGCACCGACAAGGATTCATCGCGCAAACCAGCATAAAGGATGCGGGATAGGTTATCTTCGCGGCGGCGCGAGTGACTGTAACCTCGCCGTCCTCGAGCGGCTGACGCAGGGACTCGGTCACCGATTTTGAAAACTCGGGAAGCTCGTCAAGGAAGAGTATGCCGTTATTTGAAAGAGATATTTCGCCCGGACGCGGAATCGTTCCTCCTCCCACAAGACCGGCAACGCTGACGGAGTGATGAGGAGAACGGAAGGGCCTTTCGGTCACTAGATTTGTCTTTAGGCTGCCCGTAACGGAATGTATTTTTGTGGTTTCAACAGCCTCGTCAAAGGTCATATCGGGAAGAATGGTGGAAAGGCGCTTTGCCAGCATCGATTTTCCGGCACCGGGAGGACCTATCATAAGCACGTTATGGCCGCCTGCCGCCGCTATCTCAAGAGCACGCTTTGCCTTGTACTGACCTCTTACATCGGCAAAATCAACGCTGCACGCTTTGTTTGACAGGTCAAATCTCGATGGATCAAAACGTATAGGCTCTATTTTTTCTATCCCCTTAATATGATTTATAAGTTGCCTAAGGTTTTTAACGCCGTAAACATCTATTCCGTCAACGACAGCCGCCTCGCCCGCATTATCAAACGGAACGAAAATCTCTCGTCTGCCGCATTTCTTTGCAGAAACCGCCATCGGCAGAATACCACCGACCGCCCTGACCTCACCCGAGAGCGAGAGCTCACCGATAAGGCACTTGTCGGAAAAGTCGAAGCCTGACGGTATTATCCTATCGCATTGGAGTATCGCACATATTATAGCAAGGTCAAAGGCGGAGCCTTCCTTTTTCACGTCTGCGGGAGCAAGATTTATCATTATGTCAAGAGGTGGGAACATAAATCCGCTGTTTTCGCAGGCAGATCTGACACGGTTTTTTGCTTCCTTCACCGCCGCGTCGGGAAGACCGACGAGCTCAAGCTTCGGCACTCTGTCCCAAGCACTGCACTCAACCGTCACCTCAAAGCCGTCTATTCCCAAAACTCCAGAGCTGTATATCCTTGATAGCATAGCCTTCTCCAATCTGAATTTTCTTTCTTTATTATACAATATCCTATGTCTAAAATCAAGCAAAAAAAGACGGTTTATGTCGCTTTTAGCAAAAAGTTTTAAGAAAGTGTTGCAAATGTTTGTATTTTGTGTTAAAATGATTGTGTATTTCGATTTCACTTTAGAGCATCAAAGAGAAAGGCTAAAAACCCCTTATGAAAATCAAAGTAACCGAAAAAAGCTATGAAGAGGTCGTGGCAATACCCAGAGAAAAGCACAAAAGACCGATAAAACCGAACATATTTTTCAGAACACTCTTAAAGCTCGTTTCCCTGCCCGATATTATCGCGACACACTTTAAGTGCCGCCGTATCGGAATGGAAAAATTGAAGAAAAACGAGCCTGCGCTGTTCTTGATGAATCACTCATGCTTTCTCGATCTCGAGATAGTGCCGACAGTGCTTTATCCCCGTCCTTTTAATATTGTAGCAACGACCGATGCCTTTATCGGTAAGAATTGGCTGATGAGACAGATCGGATGTATTTCGACGAACAAGTTCGTCATGGACACAAATCTCGTACGCGATATGATGCACGCTCTGCGTAAGCTGAAAAGCTCGGTGGTAATGTTCCCCGAGGCAGGCTACTCCTTTGACGGAAGATGTATGCCCCTGCCGGATACGCTCGGCAAGATGGTTAAGATGATGGGAGTTCCGCTCGTTACTATAACCACATACGGCGCATACGCTTACGATCCACTTTACAACAATCTCCAAAAACGAAAGGTCAAGGTTACCGCCGACGTAAAATATCTGCTTTCTGCAGAAGAGGTTGCGGCTATGGCCGCCGAGGAAATTCAAGATTTGATTCTTAAAGAGTTTAGTTTTGACAACTTTAGTTGGCAAGAAAGCAATAAAGTTAAGATTTCCGAGCCATTTAGGGCAGATTGTCTGAACAGAATTCTCTACAAATGTCCTTCCTGTAAAGCCGAGGGTAATATGGTTGGCAAGGGCGAACACATAACCTGTTCAAAGTGCGGCAAGAGCTACTACCTTGACGAATACGGCAGACTTTCCGCAGTAGAGGGCGATACCGAATTTGAGCGCATCACCGACTGGTACGATTGGCAAAGAGAGTGTGTTAAAGAAGAGGTTGCACGCGGTGAATACGCCCTAGACGTCCCCGTTGATATACTGATGACCGTAACAGACCACAAATTCTACCGGGTCGGCAAGGGTAGGCTCCGTCACGGAGAGGGCGGATTTATACTTACCGGCTGTGACGGTAATCTCCACTATGAGCAAAAGCCACTCTGCTCCCATACGGTAAACTCCGACTTCTATTTCTACCAAATCGGAGATATGGTTTCAATAGGTAATAACGAGCATCTCTTCTATTGCTTCCCCGAGGTGAATGGCGACGTAGTTACAAAGATTCGATTTGCCGCAGAAGAGATTTACAAGCTAGCTTGTGCTAAAAAATGCGAAAGCACAAAATAATATTAAAAGACACGCACCCGCCTATACGGCAACACGGTGCGTGTTTTTACCTCTAAAAAGCAAATTATTATTTACAAATATCCTTTATGACCTCTCCTGCGATAATCAGTCCCATTACAGGCGGAACAAAGGAGAGGCTTCCGGGCGCTCGCTTGCCGTCGCACTTCTCCGCATCTGCGTCTGCACGGTTGCCCGTCGGAAGCTCCTTTGAATAAACGACCTTAAGGCTTGTGATTCCTTCCTTACGCAGCGCAAGCCGCACGGCTCTTGCCAATGGGCAGACCGATGTCTTTGAAATATCGGCAACCTCAAAGCGCGTTGGGTCAAACTTATTGCCCGCTCCCATAGCGGAAATTATCTCACAGCCCGCAGCCATCGCAAGCTTGATAAGCAAGACCTTGGATTTCAGACTGTCTATGGCGTCAACCACGTAGTCGTATGACGAAAAATCAAAAATGCGCGCATTCTCTTCATCGAAGAAGGTGTTGTATACGACGACCTTTGCCTCCGGATTTATATCAAGTATTCTCTCCCTCATTGCCTCGGTCTTATATCTGCCAACGGTACTGTGAAGAGCTATTATCTGGCGGTTGATATTGGAGAGTGAAACTTTGTCTGAGTCAATAAGGTGCAGCTCGCCCACGCCCGCTCTCGCAAGCGCCTCGGCGCAGTAGCCGCCAACTCCCCCGATGCCGAAAACGGCAACCCTTGAACCCGCAAGACGCGAAACAGCCCCCTCGCCAAGCACCATAGCAGTTCTTATATTTTCTTCACGCATTAAAGTCACCCGCCTTCAAAATCTTTTTACAATAATTATATATCAAATATAACCTAAAGTCAATAATTAAAAGTAAGGCTCCGACGAATCGGAGCCTTGTTTTTTGATTAGTAAACTAATCGGGTTTTGGAATTTTGTGATTAATCGAGAGTTACGACTGCAAATAACATATTGTCAATAGTCCAAGTCTGATTTGCACAAGCGTAAACGTTAAAACGAAGGTAATCAAGAGTAGTAGCACCCGAGCCTATCGTTTTGCTCTCTACGCTGGTCACGTTTGCGTCGTCAACGAAGTAACTTATCGAAACGGTCGTTTCATCTACAACGGTTATCTCAACGCGAATCTTGTAGGTCTGGTCCTTCTGGAATGTAAGTCCGCTTACCTGAGCACCGTTTACTACCGCATTTGAGTATGCTCCGTAGCCGTCGTTTGTTCCGTCGCCATTGCCGTCACCGTTTACACGGTTACCGCCCATAGAAGACACAGTGGAGGTTCCGGCAATAGTGTTCATATCAAGCAGCGCGTGACATACTCCCTGCGCGCCCGTATTCCACTGGCTTCCGCCGAAGGTGAGATCGTATTCAACGATGTAGGTCTGCCCTACCACAGCACTTAAGCCAATCTTAAAATCTGCTTGATACTTTGTGTTATTAGTAGTCGTAGCCGCGCTATAACCGAGAAGTGCCGCATTGTTTGTTACATTGATGTAACCGTACTGGTCACTCGTTCCGATAGTTGCCGTAGTGGTGTTAAGAAGCTCCTCGCCCTTCGCAAGAGTTGTGTCGGTATCAAAGTCGTAAACGACTGCATCCTGATACTCTCCTCCCTTGGTGTAAGCGTCATAATAGGAGTTATAAGTATTTACGGAGATGTTGTCATAGAGAACGTTGTCAATGCTGTAACTATACGTGTAAGTAATAGCGTTGCCGCTACTATCCTTTACGGTATTTCCCTGCTCGAACCATATATGAAGAGGTGATGCATATCCCGTATCAGAAGCAGTTCCTCTAACCAAAAGTCCGTTTGCTACTTCCGTATCATCTATATACAGCTTGCCGGTCTTGTCGGTCAACTCAATACGGATATTGTACCAGACGCCCTTCGCTAACTCCTTACCACCAATCTTGACAGTTTCTGAATCCACTACAGTAACGTACGCATACGCATAGTAAACATCGTCTTTATACGTATCACCTGCATAAACCTTGAGATAACCAACGGTTCCTTGGGCATCACAACCATTGTACATATAGTCAAACTCGCCTACCCAAGTTTCTCCCGCAGCCGTAGTAGCAGAAGAGGTAATAGCATAATAGCTATATCCTTCAGTCGTGACGTTAACTATGCCTTTGTCAGAAATAACAATATCCGTAACGGTATCTGCCGTTTTGTTGTTAAAGGCAATATTCCATTTTTTAGAAGAGAACATAGTCGTATTTGAAGGATAAGCGAAATCATAGTAGTTCGCGCCGGTTATTTCTTCATTTATATACTTATTGTAGTAAACTCCGGTACCTCTTCCGTCGGTAAAGCTCTCCGAATCGCCATCTGTCGCGGGAGCCTTTGCGCTCATTGTAAGATTATCTATCCAATAGCGCTGACCCTGTACAGCTCTATTGGGACCTCTCATCTCTAAATAGAGTGCCTCAAATGCAGCATTGTAAGCATTTGTAGAGGTATAGGTCGCGGAAAGAGTATTATCTATGTATACCTTTACCTCGCCTAGCGCCTCGCTTGTGGTGGTTGATGCATCGTCAAGAGCAATAACCGTATACTCAACACGAATGGTATACCAAGTAGATTCGTTTATAGTAGCCTCGGATGTCGAGCTGCCTATGCCCAGCTTGCTTCCGTCGCCGTCCTTAGGTATGCATAGATTGAACTGAGCAAAGTTCTCATCCGAATTTCCTGCGTCGGTAATACCTCCAACTACGCCATTCATACCAAAGTAGGCAAGAACGATGTCCGTAGCGACAACGCTGTCAATCTCGTACTTAAAGTCCATCTCTACGGTGTAAACCGTACCGACAACCGATTTCATACTCTTTGCAAAATTAGTGTCTATCTTCCAGCCGCCCGAGGATTGACCGAGAGCACCCTGCGTTCCGCTGATAAGAACCTCGCCCTCTGTGCCGTCCTTTTGAGTAGCGGTAATAACGTCCATATACGCAAAGGTATCAGTAGTATTAACACCGGATTTTTGCGTAAGACCTGTGGTACTCGTAGCACCATCGGCGAATACGTAATTGGTGTGGATATACCAGCCTATTGACTTGTTAGCGTGAGCGGCAGACGTTGAGCCTATGGATTTGTCAAGAAGCGAAATTACGTCGGTAACCGACTCAAAGTCAAGATATGTTTTATAGGGATCAACGGGAGTTACAGGTTCATCATCAGAGCTATCACCGCCCGTGCTGCCGCCAGAGCCTGTGTTATCTCCCGAGCCGGTGTTGTCATCCTCTTCTACCTCGGGAATGCTCGCAACGACGATTATATCGTCGAGGATATGCTCCTGGCTTGCAACGTTAGAGAGCATTGTCAGAGTGATATTATCAATATCGGTAGGAATCTCCGTCTTAACGAAGCTGTCGAGAAGATTGCCGTCAACGTAGTAGCTCACGGTCATATCGGTTTTTGTAGTCTTTATCTCTATACGGAGATTATACCACTCGCCAGCCACAAGAGCCTTGGTGTTAAAGCCTGCGTTGGCAGGGTTAAAGCTTGTATATGAGCCGTCAGACGACTTATAGAAATAAGACTTTTCAAAGGCATCGTCTGCTCCGTCCGATAAAAGACCGAGAGTGAAGAGCTGATGGTTTGCGGGGGTAGGATTCGTGTACTCGCCGTGTCCTGTCAGCTTATAATCAAACTCGATGATTATCGTGGAGCCTGCCGTTATCTTATCAAGGTTTGCCGCTATTTTCGCCTCCGCCGAGGTACCGCCTGCGCCAATGACGAGAGCGCCGTTCTCTATACGCGAGTAGGAGCCTTCCGCATTATCCGATACGAGCGTGACTATCTCGGAGGGGTCAGACGTTTCGTTCATATCGTAGACTATGGTAGTATATTCGTCGAGAATACCGCCAACGTACATATCGTAGTAGGTGTCGTATTCCTCTCCGCCGTCACCTATCTCTTCCTCAATATGAGGAATGGTAGAGGTGTAGATATTATCGAATTTGTACTCAAAGCCCTGACCCTTTATCTCAAAGTAAATAGCGCCAAAAGCGTTGTTTAATTTATTTGTCATCCCGGTAGGAACGGTTGCAATTTTAATACCGTCAACGTAATAGCTTATATTGCCGGCATACGCTTCCTCGTCAGCACTCGTCACCTCGTACTCGAAACGGATGTTGTACCACTGTCCAAGGTTGAGAGTCGAGCCCTCGTAATTATTAAATAAAGAAGAAAAGGCAACTGTGCTCTCGGAAGGAGTAATACCTAAGTTAGCAAAAAGCTTACCGGACGAGGATGCTGCGGGAGAGGATGCCGCTATCATACCAAAATGAGAATAATTATGGCTCTTGGGAGCATCCGCATACATAAAGTCGAATTCCATAATATATTTGGTTCCGACCGCCCCGACATTATCCGCACTTTTATACGCCGGCAGAGCAATACAACCCCAGTTATCCTTGCCCTCTGTCACCTTTATTGCCATTTGACCGCCGTCGTTATAAACGTGTATTCTGTTGCCTGTCGTCTCCGGAGCGTCAAAGCAAAGGAATCCGTCAGCGACATGTCCTGCGAGGGAAAGCTGCGATTTTATCGTAGTTCCTTCGTCAAAGGTATACGTCTTTGCCTCATCGGTATATATCATATTATATGTAGTATAACCGACAGAGTCTGCTGAAAGCTTACGGTATCTCCAAGAGGACGACACCTCCTTACCCGTAACGTCAACGACCTCACCCGATGGGGTCATATAACCGCCTGTTACAGGAGTTCCGTCAAGGTTCTCAAAGGCGGCAAAGGAATATTCACCCGATGCCGCAGGCGCAACTGTCGAAATACTGCCGACCTCGCGGGAATAGAAAGTTGTAGCATTAAAAACCTCGCCGTTAGTAACGTGTTGCAGCTTTATGCCGTAATAAGCATCGGTCCAGCCGCCAACCTTCTCTATCGTTTCATCAGTATAGAAGATTTCCTGCACCGAGGCGCCGAAATTCAGAAGCGCTTTATAGAGTGCTGTCTGGTCGGCAGTTGGGGACATAGAAAATCTGTCCATCGCGTACTCAAACACGTTATATTTCAGCACGTCACTCTGCGCGGCAATATTTCCGTCAGAATCCACGATCAGCGCAACGGCATAAACGTCAACTCTCATCTCCGCAGGAGCGCAGGGGTCGGAGTAAACAGCATCGTACTCCTTGCCGGCGAATTCTATCTTACCGACGGGAGCCTTTGCAGTTGCCGCGTCGTATGTAACGCTCTCGGGCGCCTCGTCGTAGAACATAACCTTAACCGACTGACCCGCGCCGACGTTCTCTGCGTCAACATAAAGCACAAGCTGCGGTGCCTCGGTATACGCTACGTTCTTGTAGGCAATCTTCACCTCGGGATTTGCCGCAGAAGCGTTTACCGCAAGGGCGAGCGAAACAACTGTTACAAGCGAAAGAAGGAGAACTAAAAGCTTAATATTTCTTTTCATCGTCACACCTCCTTAATTACCGAGAAGCCTGTCGGCAAGCTTTCTTGCCTCGGCACCGTAAGTCAAAAGATCTGTATAAAGGTTTCTCTGCGCCTCGGTTATGTCGCTCTTTGCCAGCATCTCTTCCGCATAATCCGCAATGCTGTACTCGATAAGCTCGCCGTAAACGTATCTGACCTCGATGTTTCCGTCAACGATGTCTATGTACTTAACCGCAGGGCGCGCATACAGCGGCTTTGAAATATCGCAGGCGTTGATTCCGTCAGAGGAAAAGACGTAGCATTCACCGTAATGTCCTACCTCTTCAGTATCCTTACTGTAAACACGGTAGTTAGCAGTCCCAAAGGTATATGCGTCCTCCCCCGTCTGCTCGGAGTTCCAGAAAAGCATATAAACCGTGTCGTTTCTATCCATCAGCAAGGCCTCAGTGTCAACCGTAACGGCGTACATCAGCTCGGTTCTCGCCTGATAATTTGCGTTTTTAGAAACCACCTGAATTTTGTCGGTAACCTCACCGGCAGGAGCAGTCTCGGTGGCAGACGCGTAAACCATAGCCGCCGAGCACACAACTAAAACCATAGCTAAGACCATTGCTATGACTCTTGAAATTTTTGTGTTTTTCATAACTTTTATCCTTTCATTTGGGTTTACGCCTTGATTATAACAAAGAAAAATATTACTTTCAAGTAATATAAATATCTTTCGTTAATATTGACGAAAAAATTCTCCTTTTTTACCATAGTCAATAAATCAAAGATATTTCTCAAATTCATCCGATATTTTAATTTTTTCTTTGAAATATTTAGATAATGGCATTTTTTTACATTTTTGTGCGCGTTTCGGTTCTTGGTAAGGCTATATAGTACCCGTCCGCTGCAAAATTTTTTCACAAGTGAGATTTGTAAGTGAGATTGAAATTTAATCTTGACGAAATGTTGGCAAGATGATATAATGAGTTAAATAATTGTCTTTGGAGAAAAATATGAAGCTTGAGCTTGTTGCAACCTGTCTTTTCGGCCTGGAGAAGCTTCTCGGCGAGGAGATAGAGGCTCTCGGCTACGAGAGAATATCAACGATAGACGGCAGAGTAACGTTCCTTGGTGACGAGGAGGCGGTCGCACTGTCTAATATATTTTTGCGCTTCGCGGAGCGGGTGTTTATCAAGCTCGGCTCATTTCACGCAGAGAGCTTTGAGGAGCTTTTTGAGGGTACAAGAGCTTTGCCTTGGTCAGATTTTATCGGCAGGGACGACGCGTTTCCCGTTAAAGGACACGCAATAAAATCGGCTCTTCACTCAATTCCCGACTGTCAGGCTATCGTAAAAAAGGCGGTCGTGCGCTCTATGAGCGCCGAATACGGCATCGAGCAGTTCTCCGAGGTGGGCACGAAATATCAGATAGAATTTTTCATTCTGAACGATGAAGCAACTTTGATGATAGACACCTCCGGCACCGCCCTGCACAAGCGCGGTTACAGAAAGGACGCCCTCGGCGCACCGATAAGAGAAACGCTTGCCGCCGCTATCGCTAAAATTTCTCGCCCGAGAGAGAACGTTCTCCTCTGGGACCCGATGTGCGGAAGCGGAACAATCGCTATTGAGGCGGCAATGATGATGAATAACATCGCACCTGGAAAAACACGCTCATTTGCCGCAGAGGAATTTGACTTTATTGACAAGGCAATATGGAAAAGAGCGAGAGAAGAGGCTCTTGAAGGCGAGAGCGTGTCTGACTTTAAGGTTTTTGCCTCGGATATTGACCCCGCCGCCGTTGCTCTTGCCGAAAAGAATGCTGCGCTCGCAGGAGTTTCCGATACCGTAAAGGTATTTCTGTCAGACGCGAGAAAAATATCCGCCGAGGGCAGACGCGGCACCGTAGTAACCAACCCACCGTACGGCGAAAGGCTCGGAACAAAAAGAGAAGCAGAGGCTTTGTATCGAGAAATAGGAGAGCATTTCCGCTCGCTCTCACCCTGGCAGGTTTACGTCATCACCTCTCACCCCGCCTTTGAACGCTACTACGGCAAAAAAGCAGACAAGGTGCGTAAGCTATATAACGGTATGCTCACCTGCTACCTTTACCAATATTTCAAAAACGACAGATAATAGGAAAATATTATCGTGGCATTCAAAAAAGATTTTGTGTTCGGAGTTGCCTCGGCAGCCTATCAGATTGAAGGTGCGTATAACGAGGGGGGAAGAGGCGAGAGCGTGTGGGACAGATATTCGCACACTCCCGGCAATATTTTACACGGGCATACGGGTGACGTGGCATGCGACCATTATCACAGGTACAAGGAGGACGTTGCGCTTATGGCAAGCCTCGGTATCAAGGCATACCGCTTTTCTATAAGCTGGTCGCGTCTGATTCCGGACGGTGCCGGTGAGCTTAACCCCGAGGGAGTGAAATTTTACTCCGACCTTATCGACGAGCTTCTTAAGAACGGCATTGAGCCGTACGTGACGCTTTTTCATTGGGATTATCCTACGGCATTATTCGACAAAGGCGGCTGGTTAAACCAAGAATGTATACTTTGGTTTGCAAAATACGCAGAAAAAGTAGTATCCCTGTATTCCGACAGAGTAAAATATTTCATAACCTTTAACGAGCCTCAATGCTTCATCGGACAAGGCTACGAGCAAGGAATACATGCCCCGGGTCTTAAGCTGCCATTCGACCAGGTTTTGCAAATTGCGCACAACGTTATGAAGGCTCACGGTGCCGCCGTTATAGCTATGCGTAAGGCGGCAAAGCAGCAAATAAAAATAGGCTATGCTCCTACCTGCTCCGCAAGCTATCCCAAAAACGATACTCCTGAGGATATCGAGGCTGCAAGGCGCGCGTTTTTTGCCTGTCCGGAAATAAACGGCGGGGCGATGTGGAACGTTTCATGGTGGAGCGACCCTGTTATTTTAGGTAAATATCCCGAGGACGGTCTGCGTCTTTACCGCGACTATCTTCCAAAGATAACCGAGGAGGATATGCGCCTTATATCCCAGCCGATAGATTTCTATGCGCAAAACATCTATAACGGCCACGCAGTTGAGGCGGCAGAGGACGGAGCCTATAAGTTTTTCAAAAGAGAGGCAGGATACGCTCAAACGGCAATTGGCTGGCCCGTTACCCCCGAAGCGCTCTGTTGGGGTCCAAGATTTCTCTACGAAAGATACCGACTACCCATAGTGATAAGCGAAAACGGTATGGCAGATACGGACTGGGTTTCTCTTGACGGAGGAGTTCATGACCCGGCAAGGATAGATTTTATCACAAGGTACGTCAGCGCGCTTCGGAAGGCGGCAGACTGCGGCGTGGACATTGACGCGTATTTCTATTGGTCATTCACGGATAACTTTGAATGGACGAAGGGATATACCGCAAGATTCGGTCTAGTCTACGTAGATTATGCAACCCAGAAGCGTATAGTAAAGGACTCGGGATATTGGTACTCCAACCTTATTAAAGAACAGAAAAACCGCCGCAACAAGCAAAAAGCAAATATTAGTTTACAAATAACGGTCTAAAATTAACGAAAGGAATAAAAACCATGAGAAAAATTAAAGTACAGCCTCTTACAAAAGATGCCTTCTCCCCATTCGGCGACTACTACAAGATGGACGCGCCCGAGGGATATGCTCTGAAGGGCGAGCTACACAGCTTCTACCCCGACAGGCTTACCGCGTATCACGACGGCTGCGTCTCCTTCTCACCAATAACTGTAAGGCGCCCCGAGGTTATGAAAATAACACAGGTTGAATATCACACGACAACACCCGAGATCATAATGCCTCTGAATGACGATATGATACTCCACGTAGCGCCTGCGTCAGCAGGCAAGCCCGTTCCCGAGTATACTAAAGCCTTTCTAGTTCCCAAAAACACGCTGATAAAAATGAACGCGTGCATCTGGCATCTCGCTCCACTTCCCGCAAATGCCGATGAGCTGGTTGCAATGATAGTCCTGCCCGAATGTACGTATATGAATGACTGTACCGTCGTAGACCTCAAGGACGACGAGCAGTTTATAATCGAGAAATAAAAAATAAAGCGGCTTGCCCGGTGTGTAATACACAGAGTAAGCCGTTTTGTTATTTTTATTTTTCACCACCAATAATAGAGTTAAGCTCCTGCTCGGTGATTTCATTATTATAAGTTGAATATCTTATGTGCAGAATATCTCCCTCTGCCAAAACTATGCCTCCGTGCTCATCGATCTCGGAGTATTCCTGCCCCGCCCGTTTTACGGAGAGGACGAAGAGATTTGCCGGCCAGAAAACGTCACGCACCTGCTTACCTATAGCAAAGGAGCCTTCTCTTACCGTAACGTGAGTATCAATAACGGTTTTTTCACTGCTGGGATACAGCTTTTCAATCTTATTGTCTATAACGCTGTCGTTTATCGACTTTGCCTTAAAGAGCTCTACTATTATAAAAGCAACCGCCGCGCTAATTATTACGTAGAGTATATTTTCGCCAAGTGACAATGCCTCAACCGAAAAGATTATTGCCGTCAAGGGCATATTCATCATTCCCGAAATACAGGCGACTATTCCTAGCGTCAGAATAACGGTGAAGTATTCTCCCGAAAGTCCGAACGCTATAAGCCCCTTAGCAATAAGAGCAGAAAACAGCGCTCCAATACTGAGAAGCGGAATAAATATACCGCCCGTCATGCCGGCTGTATTTGCAGACAACGTAAGCGTAGATCTTACGAGAAGTAAGAGAAAAATCATATAAACGGCGCCCCCGCCCTCAAAGAGCGAGATTATCAGCTCGTGTCCGGTAGAGATAAAATCAGGAGATATCACACCGACCGCTAGCGTCAGAGCTAAAACCGCAAAAATCTTGTATCTATGACCGATTTTTTTAAGTCTTTTGCGGAAGAAGGCGCTTATAATACGGTAATAACGTAGAAAGAGAACCGAGAACAAGCCAACAGCGCACCCGATGATAACCGGTAACCACAAATCCTTTACAGATAGTGTCAGCTGTGCAAGTGCAGGAAAAAGCGCCGCGCTCACGTCAAGTACGGGAGATAACAGCTCTACCACAAGAGCCGCCGAGGAAACCGACACCGCCGAAACTATCAGTAGCATAGGACTTATTCTCTGGTGAGCCTCCTCAAGAACGAACATCATTCCCGACACGGGCGCTCCCGTAGCGACAGCAAAGCCTGCCGATGCGCCTCCGGACATAGAATATCTGCTCCATACGCCGTGTTTTTTTGAAATAGGCTTTGACAGTCCCTTTCCGATAGCTGTACCAATCTGTACCGATGGTCCCTCATTTCCTAAAGGAGCACCTGTAAAGAACGTCACAAGAGATAACGCTATCGTTCCGATAAGGCTCCTTAACCAATGAAACGAAAACACCCCGCGCAAAATGCCTATAGAATTTGGGATTCCGCCTCCTGCAAGATCGGGTGCCTTTTTATAAATCATGGACAACGCCACACAAATCAAAAACAAAACGCCTAACGCAAGAGGTATAATGTATGGATACATACCAAGCAAGTGATATACCGCCTCAGATGCGCCAATAACGTATTTCGCCAAAAGCTTATATATAAGAACGATGACAGCAGTTGCTCCTCCGCCCGCCACTCCGAAAACGCATGCAGGAAAAACGAGGTTTACAAAATAATTAAGATATTGGTTTTTGCTTTTCATAATGATATTTGCGATTAAAATAAAAGATAACCTTTCGTGAAAATTCAAACATAAAGATTGTACCACAGAATTTTCAAAAATCAAGAGGTTAGCAATTTTTTATTTATATTATAAATAATTTAATCGAAATTTAGGTGCAAGAACCTTTTGCACTTCATGCAACAAGACTCTTTATTAGCTTGAGCTCCACCAAGCAAAACAAAAAGCCACCCATTCGGGTGGCGTTTATCAAGGATTTTGCCGCTTTGCGTCAATATTCTTCGGCTTGCCGCTTAAGAGCAAGCTCTACGCGCTCTGCGCCGAGAATGCGAACCTTTTGCACTCCGTGCAACAAGGCTCTGCATTAGCTTGATGCTCCACCAAGCAAAACAAAAAGCCACCCATTCGGGTGGCGTTTTGCTTGGTGGAGCATCAAGGACTCGAACCTTGGACCGACCGGTTATGAGCCGGTAGCTCTAACCAACTGAGCTAATGCTCCAAACTTGCGCCTATATATTCTAGCAAAAAAAAATTAGTTTGTCAATAGTTTTTATAATTATTTTTTGATTTAAGTCTATTGAATGTTATAAAAGAGGACTTGGCGGTAAGCCTCGTCCTCTTTTTCTGTATGTTTATTTCTTTGCTTTACTTTAATTTTCCAAAGCCTTTAAGACCGGCAGCGCTCCGTCAGCAAGCGTCCAGATTCCGTTGTCAAAGTAAAGGTCTTTAGCAAGGAAGGTAACATTTAATAATTCTTCCGAAGAAATAGACTGAGATACGGATGACTCGGGATTTAGGGCTTCTTCGCCCGAGGTAATCGTAGCCGAATCAAGATAATAGCAGCCGAAATGATTTGCGTTGCTTATTTTACCGACAAAGAAGCCGTAATTATTGGCTGTAGCCTGCATAACAACGTTTCCGGTACAGAAGCACTTGGAAATAGAGTTCGTGGTACTCAAGTCAGAAGTTTCATTAAGGCCCGCAAAACCGCCTACTCCGTTAGCCGCCCCGGATGCGTTATCGTTTACGTTACCGGTAGAGTAGCAGTTGGATATAATGTTGTTATTAATTCCGATAAATCCTCCGATATACGCGGTCGAGGAGCTGCCCGTTCTCACAATGTTACCCGAAGCGTAGCAATCCTTAATCTCGCCGCTGCTGCGTCCGGCAAATCCACCGACACGGGAATAGATGTTTCCGCTGATAACGTTACCTGCGTACTCTATGTCACCGGCGCTTGCGCTCTCGCTTATAACACCTCGGTTTTCTCCGATGGCACCGCCTATGCGCGCTTCAACATTGCAGCTTGTGCTGTTAGTACTCCATCTGTCAACACTGACATAGAGGCTTATCTTACCCTTATTAACGGTTGCGAAAACTTTTCCGTCACCGTCATTGTATCCGACTATTCCGCCAACGTATACGTGACGGTAAAGCGTGCTTTTATTATCATTGTATGCGGTTACGGTAGCGCTAACGTCAACAGTGTTACTACAGTATTCAACAGTACCCGCATTTTGTCCGACTATCGCTCCGATCTTAACCGAATCAGTGGAATCATCGCTGTAGTCGTTCCAGGTATAGCTATTCGCAACGCTTATGCTACCGCTTATCAGGTGGCAGTTTGAAACAAGGCCGGAGTTATTCGCGCATATCACACCGTAATTATCATTTTTTTGAGTAGAGCTTACCCCGAAGGTTATATTCTCAAAGGAAAGGTCCTTTATCGTACCTGTGTTGTTAAGAATGAATCCGCCGTTTGCCTCATTGACAGAAATGGTCATATTAATTATCTTAAATCCGTTTCCGTCAATCTGGCCTGAAAAATCAGAAACAGGAGTCCACACTCCACCCTCAAAATCGATATTATTTGTAAATAAATATTTACCTGTTGGGTTATTTTGTATATTTTCCAGATCCTGTGCGGTCGTTATCAAAGAATATTCGCCATTCGTGTTAGGATAGAAATTCGCGTAAAGAGTCGTGCTTTCGTTCAGAGGGTAATTGAAGTAATATCTTTCTGAAAATTCATCGTCCAAATACCATCCGCAGAAGGTATAGCCATCGGGAATAAGAATATTCGGCTCGTCGGCAATATCGCCATACGATAAAACAATATCGTTTGGCTGCTCCGCTATATCGGAAGAGAAGGTCAGCGTATGGTTATTAGCAACATATATTGCCTTGACCGTCATATTCTCGCAAACAACAGAGAAATCCTTATCCCACTCGGAGAAAACAAGCTTTTTTCCATTAAGGAATATTACCGTATCGGGCGCTGTCGCGGACTCGCCCCAATTTACTGTTTGAACATCAAGTGTATCTCCGTTATGATCGACAAAGGTAACGATGAACCTATCCGCCCTCCAACGAGCGATAAGGTTGAGGTTGGAGAAGACAGCATTTGCGGAAGTGAATAATCCGTCAACAACGCTCTCACCGGTATACCAGCCTAAAAACGTGTGCCCCTCTCTTGTGGGTATTGGGAGCGAGATCGGCTTTCCGCCCTCGACAGTAACGGTTGTCTGCGCGCCCTCCGGCATTACTCCGCCGTTTACATTATACGTAACGGTGTAGCTTTCCGCCTTATCAACGTCAGGGCCGGGAGTGGTCTGCTCAGTGTCGTTGTTTTCTGTATCGTCTATGTCACCGTTTCGAGTGTCATCGTCTTCTGGCTTTTGGAAAAACGCACAGGAGCAAAAAACAAGGCACATACAGCTTAAGATTACAGCAAATGCGATTATCTTTTTCATCTTTTCACCTCTAAATAAATATGATATTTTATCATATCACAATTTTTATTAAAAATCAATAGAAAAAGAGCAAATGACAGACAAGAAAATAACAAATAATTGTTTATTTTTCAAAAATGTATTGACAAATGTAAAAATATTTGTTATAATAATCTGCGTCACGAGGAAATATCCTTGTGTGAATTGCTGCTATGGCTCAGCTGGTAGAGCACATCCTTGGTAAGGATGAGGTCCCCGGTCCGAATCCGGGTAGCAGCTCCAGACAACCCCGAAGGTTATCCTTCGGGGCTTTGGTTTTTTAAGGCTCCTCGCGAACAGAAGCGGGGATTTTTTTTGTTTTTGGGGTTGTCTGGAGCTGCTACTCTCGCTTTGCGAGCGGGTTTTCGCAAACGCAGTGCTACGAAATCCGGTTCGCATACCCCACGAAGATGCTGCAAGCTTGCTTGTAAGCAACGAGTGCGGGTATCTTCGCCTTGCGAATACCCGGGGTCGCTCCAGACTTCTCGCTGCGGCTCGGTCACACTCGCGGGAAAACCGTCATTGACGCTTTTCTAACACGCTCGTGCCGCTTCGCTACCCCGAAGGTTATCCTTCGGGGCTTTGGTTTTTTAAGGGTTCTGCCTCATTTGGCAGAACCCTTTTTTAGTGATACTCATAAAACAAATCATTCGGGGTACATTCCAATATATCACAAATATTCTTCAATGTATCGAATTTTATTCCCTTTGTTTGATTGTTTACTATCTTGTTAAAATTCTGATAGCTCAAACCGAGCTGTATATACAGCCAATATTTTGTTTTTCCTTTTTCCTTAAGTATATCTAAAATCCTAAGCTCCATAACGCACCTCTACATTATATAATGTTTCAATTATATATTAAAAAAATACTTGACAAATAGACATTTAGAGTATATAATGTATACATTAGATATATTTTGTCGATATCTAAATAAATCAAGAGGAGAAATTATGAAAAACAAATCAGCATTTTGGCAAATTATGTTACTAATAGTCTTAGCTTTTATTTGTATAGCTATGACTCTCGTCATCGCCTTTCTGGTTGGCTCTGTAGAGGTATCAATGTTTGATTTTAGTAATCTAAACATCGCAAACATGATCCCCGTGTTTATTTTTGGCGGACTTGCGACCGCCTTTATAATGATCATCGCTCTGCTCATTACGTCCAGGTCGCTGTTTTATAAGGTGAAAGCATTCCTGGAAGAAACAAACGAAGAAAATACTAAAAAATAATAACTTTTGGAGGAAAACTTAAAATGAAATGTACGAATCACCCCGAGATTGAAGCAGACGGTATGTGCGTCTACTGCGGCAAACCTTTTTGCAAGGACTGTTTAATTGAGGTTAAGGGAAAATTCTATTGCAAGGATGACATCGGCAACGTTATCGACGATGCAAAAAGCTCAGGAGCACAGCCTGTCATCAACATAACAAACAGCAACGATAGCGTTAATACCAACACCAACAATATCGCTGCTTCCTCAGGTATTGCAGCCTCACAAAAAAGCAAAATGGTTGCGCTTATACTTTGCTGCTTAGGATTCTTCGGACTTGGAGGACTACACAGAATGTACGTCGGTAAGGTGGGAACAGGAATCTTACACCTCTTCACCTACGGAGTATTCATGCTCGGTACTATTTACGACCTTATCTGTATTCTTACAGGAGGCTTCAAGGACAGCTTTGGACGTCCTTTATCATAAAAATAAAGAACGGTTGTTTTTACCTTCAAAGTAATCACAACCGTTCTTTATTTTTCTTTTTTACTTACACACGCTCTCCGCGTACCTTACGGTTTCCATAGCGTCGGCGGCGTATTTGTCCGCACCGATCATTTTCGCGTACTCTTCGGTGAGCACGGCTCCGCCGACCACTATCTTGCAATCGTGAGATGTGCTTCTGACAAGCTCTATCGTTTTTTCCATAGCGGGAACGGTAGTTGTCATAAGAGCCGAAAGACCGAGAAGCTGCGCCTTTTCATTCTTGACTGCTTCTGCCACCTTTTCGGGCGGTACGTCCTTGCCAAGATCAGTGACCTTAAAGCCGTAATTTTCGAGCAGGAGCTTCACTATATTTTTACCTATATCGTGAATGTCACCGTGAACCGTTGCTATGACGACCGAGCCAATCTTAACGTCACTCTCACCGTCTTTTGCCATAAACGACTTTATACACTCGAAGGCAGATTTCGCCGCCTCGGCGCTCGTCAGCAGTTGGGGAAGGTATACGGTCTTTTTCTCAAAACCGACACCAACGGTATTCAGAGCGGGAATTATCTCGCCGTTTACAATATCGAGAGGCTTTACCTGCTTGAGCAGCTCGGCGGTTATCTCTGCAGCCTTCTCCTTAAAGCCCTTTATTATCGCTCTTTGCAGCTCCGAAGAAAAGTCCTGTGCCACACCGCCTGCGCTCGCGGGTACAGTAGGCTCGCTGACTGTAAATTCAGGCGCGCTTTCGATATACTCGGCACACATTTCGTCAAGTCCCGAGAGAGCTTTATACGCATAATAGACCTTCATCATCTCGGCTGAATAAGGATTCATAATGGCACAGGACAGCCCTCTGTCAAGAGCTAATGCGAAGAAGGTGCTGTTGACCGTATCCCTATTCGGCAGGCCGAAGGAAACGTTTGATACTCCGAGAGAGGTCTTGCAGCCGAGCTCGCGCGATATGCGCTCGAGAGCGTCAAGAGTTACTCTTGCGGCACCCGTATCGGCGCTTATGGTCATAGCCAGGGTGTCAAAGATTATATCCTTTTTGGAAATACCGTAGCGCTCCGCCTCGCGTAGTATTTTTCGCGCGATCTTTACTCTGCCCTCTGCGGTAGAGGGTATGCCCCCCTCATCAAGAGTCAGGGCAACCACGACGCCACCGTACTTTTTGACAAGCGGGAACACCGCCGCCATGCTCTCGGCCTTTCCGTTCACAGAATTCACCATAGCCTTACCGTTATAGCGGCGAAGGGCAGACTCCATTGCAACAGGGCTTGATGTATCAATTTGCAGAGGCAGGGCGGTTACCGCTTGCAGCTCCTTTATACAAAGGGTGAGCATCTCCCTCTCGTCTATCTCGGGAAGTCCAACGTTCACGTCCAGAACGTGCGCGCCGCGCTCCTCCTGATTTACCGCCTCGGTAAGAATATAGTCGATATCCTTTTCCAGCAGCGCCTGCTTAAAGCGTTTTTTGCCGGTGGGGTTTATCCTCTCACCGATAAGCACAGGCTTCTCGCCAAAGGCTACCGCGTGAGTATAAGAGGATACAACCGTCATATTTTTATCGGAAAGAGGTGCGGGCTTAATATTTTTCGTTTCTCTGACAAGTGCGCTGATATATTCGGGAGTTGTTCCGCAACAGCCGCCGACAACCCTGACACCCTCCGTCATTAAGGCAGAAATATCAGAGGAAAACTCCTCGGGAGTCACGTCAAACACCGTTTCGCCGTTCTCGTATCGAGGAAGCCCCGCGTTTGGCTTCAATACTACAGGAACCGATGCCGAGCGCAAAAGCTCTCTTATGACACCTGTAAGCTGCTTTGGGCCAAGAGAACAGTTTGCTCCAATGGCGTCAGCGCCCATACCCTCCAGCATTGCCACCATTGCGGCAGGAGTCGCGCCTGTCATAAGCTTGCCGTCCTCGCCGTAGGCATTCGTCACGATTACGGGAAGGCTCGAGTTCTCCTTTGCGGCAAGGAGTGCCGCCTTTGTTTCATAAGAGTCGTTCATAGTTTCGATTATGATTAAATCTACTCCGTATTTAACTCCAAGCCTTACGGTTTTAGCAAAAACTTCAACAGCCTCCTCGAAATCAAGGTCGCCGAGAGGCGATAACATTCTGCCCGTAGGGCCTATATCAAGAGCAATGAATTTCTCGCCGTCCGTTCCCGAGGTGTCCCTCGCTATCCTTGCGTTATCCACCGCCGCCTTTATTATAATTTCAAGCTCTTCATCGTCAAGTTTCAACGAGTTAGCACCAAAGGTGTTTGTTGAAACCACATTGGATCCTGCCTGAAAATACTCTCTGTGTATCTCTATTACGTCCTCCGGGTGAGTCACGCCTCGCCTCTCGGGAAGCTCACCGGGTAAAAGTCCTCTTTTCTGGAGCAGTGTTCCCATTCCGCCGTCAAGATAGACCGTATTGCTTTTCAAAAATTCTCTGAAATCCATATTTTTCCTTTTCATTTTATCCCGACAAACGCCGTAACCGATTTTGACGGCGACATCAGAAGGCTCTCGTTAAGACTGACACCAATCTTTCTTTTACAATCCAAAATCTTAAAGATTTCTCGCTGTGTATCTAATGATAAGTCGGCGTACCCGGGGCTGAAGCGGTGCTTAAGGGCAACTCCCCTATCTCTCGCGTATTCGTTACAAAACGCGTCGCATAGCGCCTCTACCCGCTCCGTGCCGATAGCCTGAAAGAGAACCGATCTCGAAGGAGATAGCCTTGAATACCTTGTAATAAGGCGGTCTATCCCTACTCCCGCCGTCGCGGCAAAGACTACGGCTTGCCGAGAGCCCTTGAGATTTTTTGCAAGAGCCGCCGACTTTACCGAAAACAGCCCGAAATCACATATTTCACCATCTATTCGCACGTCAAGCTCGGCATAAGCGACTCGGCTTGAAAATATGTCTGACGCCTCCTCAATGCACGACATAATTTCCCTCTCCGCGCACTCGTCGGCGCTCCTGTACCCCGCGTATCGCATAACCTCGGATACACAAACCTCGGGAAGCTCGACACTCGTTACCGACACGCCCGTCATTTGCCTAAAATGTCCGAAAGGTTATTCATTATCCTCTCGGCAACGTCGGGCTTATTCATCGAATATACGTGAACGTGGGTAATACCATTTGCGTATAGGTCTATTATTTGGTCTGTTGCATAGGCTATTCCCGCCTGCTTCATAGCATCGGGGTCGGAGCCGAACTTGTCCACGATGCTCTTAAACCTCTCCGGCATAAAGGATCCCGACAGGGTCTTTGCCCTATCGACTTGATTTGCATTTGTTATAGGCATAACGCCGGGAATCACGGGTACCGTTATACCAAATTCTCGTATTTTGTAAAGAAAACTATACAAAAGATTGTTGTCAAAGAACATTTGTGTGGTTAAAAAGTCGCATCCCGCATCAACCTTTTCCTTTAAGAATTTGATGTCCTCGCGCCTGTCAAGGCTCTCGGGATGTATCTCGGGATAGCACGCTCCGCCGATACAAAGGTCAGCACCCGCAGCCTTAAGCTCTGCTACAAGCTCCGAGGCGTGACGGTAATCCCACTCCGACCTGTCAGCGTCGCAAAGATCCTTCGGAATATCTCCGCGCAGTGCCATAACATTCTGTATGCCCGCCTCTTTTATATCGTTTATTCTATCTCTTACCGTCTGCTTTGTTGAAGAAACGCAGGTGAGGTGTGCAATACTCGGAACACCGTACCGCTCCTTTATATTCTTTGCGATATCAAGGGTGTATTTGCTAGTACCGCCTCCTGCACCGTAGGTAACGCTCATAAAGGAAGGGTGAAGCCTCGCTATCTCCTCCGTCGCGTGCTTCACGCTCTCGTAGCCGCTCTCGGTTTTCGGAGGGAATACCTCAAAGGAAATAGAGAGAGTCTCGTCTTTAAGTAAATCGGTAATTTTCATAATATTCTCCAATCTGTAGCGTGACATAGCGTATCGTAATTTCTGCTCGGGTAAGTTGCATAAAATAATATGGTTATTATAGCACATAAAATAAATACAAGTCAAGCATTTTTGCCCGATTTTTGCTTGTACACACTTACAGATTATGAGAAAAATCTACACTATTTTTGATTTTTAACAAATTGCAATTGACAATGCTCCCGTCGGGTGATATAATAAAGCCACATATAAAAAGGAAAGCTACGGTCAAAAAATGAACAGAAATTTCGGCTTTACACATAAATCTGGTATACTTCTGCCAACAAGCTGTCTGCCGTCAAAATACGGCATCGGCTCCTTTGGCAAGGAGGCATATAATTTTATAGATTTTCTATCTCTTACGGGTCAGAAATGCTGGCAGGTTCTGCCCCTGAACCCTACCTCCTACGGCGACAGCCCTTACCAATCTCCCGCATCATGGGCAGGAAATCCTTATTATATCGATCTTGACACTCTATATTCCGACGGCCTTCTTTCAAAAGAAGAGCTAAAAGAGGCTCTCGACTCGTCGGTAAAGGTTGACTACGGTAAACTTTTTGAAACCAGATACGACATTTTACGAAAAGCCTACTGCCGCTTTGAAAAAACGAAGGAATTTAAGTCCTTTGTAAAGAAGAACGCCTCGTGGCTCGATGATTACGCGCTTTTTATGGTGCTTAAGGTGTCGTACGGTTTTGCCCCCTGGTTCACTTGGAGCGACGAGCATAAATACATAAAAAGCGCAAGAGCAATAAAGGAAAAATACGATGATGAGTGCGATTTTTGGCGCTTTTTACAGTTTGAATTTTTCTCACAGTGGAAAAAGATTAAGAGCTACGCAAACAAAAAGGGTATATTGATAATAGGCGATATGCCAATCTACGTAGCACACGACAGCGTTGACGTATGGAGCGCACCAGAGCAATTTCTCCTTGATGCAGACCTTATGCCAACGTCGGTTGCGGGCTGCCCTCCCGACAGCTTCTGCGAGGACGGTCAGCTATGGGGTAACCCTCTTTACAGATGGGAATATATGCGAGAGGACGGGTTTTCTTGGTGGAAAAGGCGCGTCGGCGCCGCCCTTGAGCTATACGACATTTTAAGAATAGACCATTTCCGAGGCTTTGCCTCATTTTACTCAATCCCCTACGGTGACGTCAACGCGAAGCGAGGCGAGTGGATAGTCGGCCCGGGAGTTGAGCTTTTTCGCGCGATAACCGTAACCTTCCCCAAGGCAAAGATAATTGCAGAGGATTTAGGCTTCATAACCGACGACGTGCGCGAGCTTCTTGCCTCAACCGGTATTCCAGGAATGAAGGTTTTGCAGTTCGCATTTTCCTCTGATGAGAGCGAATACCTGCCGAGGAATTTCACAACGAAAAGCTGCGTTGTTTACACAGGATCCCACGACTCAGACTGCACAAAGAGCAGGATAAAGGAAATGAGCGACGAGGTTAAGGCCCGCTTTGATAAGGAATGCCCGCATATCAAGGGGCGCAGCCGCACATACGACGCTATCGCTCTCATAATGAACAGCATCGCCGACCTCGCCATAGTTCCAATGCAGGATTATCTGGAGCTTGAAAACGCAGAGGGTAGAATGAACGTTCCATCCGTTGCCGAGGGTAATTGGCAATGGAGATTAAAAAAGAATTACAGGACCGAAAGTCTTATAAAAAAAATACGCTCGGTCTGCCATAGCAGACTTTACGAAAAGAGATAGTCATCTAAAATGCGCCCGCAGACAACTTCTGCGAGCGCATTTTTTCTATTTAAGCAACAATATTATGAAAATTATAAGAAGAATGGCAATAACTGTCACGGCTCCGATAGAAAACGAGCGAAGAAGCACTCGTCCTCTTACGTAACGTCCCGCGTTTTTGAGATAGACCGATATAGGATCAGACTTGTCCGCTACATCCTTAGCAAATGCCCTTATCCACTTAATGTCCTCTCTCGATATCTCGGAAAGCGAAGCCATAGCGCCAACCTCGTGGGCAATGCGATTGCGTATACTGCGATATCGCACAAGCCTCGGCAAAACCTCGTCGCGCCTCGGAGCAAATCTCGTGTTCGTGAGCTTATTAATATATTCGGTAACTCCACCGGTAGCTATACCAAGCTTTTCGGCACAGATCTTGTCCATTCCTATATAAGCGGCAAGAAATTCTTGATTAAGCTTTAATTGCCTCACGGTAATCTCCTTTCAAGCTTTCGTCCTTCTCTTTTATTTTACAGCATTTTCCGTGTCTAATCAAGGGGCTTTTTGTTGTATGAAAAAATTTAACAATTAGATCACGCAGACGGTATCGCCGAGAGGCAGAGAATAAACCTCAACCCTCGTCGGCTTTTTGCCAAAAATGCGCTCTACGGCATGAGCGTAATATGTAAGCTGCGCTCTATGCTTTTCCGTAAGGAATTCAGCGGCTAGCTTTTTATCAGCCAGCATCTCCCTTGACAGTCTGTCCGTCTTATAGTCAAATACGCCGAGCGAGCCGTCCTCATACTCTATAATACAGTCAATTACGCCCTGCACGAGAACGTCTTTACCGGAATAGGCCTCGCGGCGCTCATCGCTTTCCGTAAAGAGATTTGCAGGGAGCTTTACGTTAAATCGAAGCTCGCGATAAAGTGCCGCAGCACCTCTCATTTCCGAGAACAGCCTCGATTTTCTGAAAAGCTCAAGCTCGGAAATTCTCACTCTCTCACCGTCCTCCTTCGATATATAACGAAGGTCTATTAGGCGGCAAAGCTCTGCCTCAGCACCCCGCACGGCAAGATTTTCAAGGTCGCAGAACTGCATAAAATAGTGAGTCGCAATACCGCGCTTTGCGCTCTCATCCTCGACGCCTCCGCTGATAAATGCGGGGATATGCGAGCGCCCGTCCGGCTCATCAAAGAGAATATGCTCCTCCCCGTCCGCTCCGTCAAGAACCGTCGGCGACATTCTGGAAACAGACATCTTTTTAGGCAGCTCCGTCAGGTACTTTTTAGGATATTTGTAAATAAATCTTTGCAAAAATAGTTCTTCGAGCTCGTTTTCACCAATACTCTCTTCTATAAAACCAAGCTCCGTGTCACAGGCTTCATCTTTACTTTTCTCTTCTGGTCTTCGTCCTACAAAATCTTCTGCCCCAAGAGGTGATACGCCAGAGGTGACAAGCATTATTTCAAGATATGACGAGAGCTGCTTTATAGAATATTCGTCAAGACACTCTCTGTAAATTTCAAGAGAATCAAGATATTTTTCCCTATCGATAACGGGGCATACGCCAACAGTATACAGATGCTCTCTTGCACGGGTGATGGCAACGTACAAAACGCGCAGCTCCTCTTCAAACGCCTTTGAAAAATTAAAGTGATTTACAAGATCGAAAATGGGATTGTTCACAACAGCAAGACCCGACGGCGTCCTCAAACGAATGGCAATACCGAAATCCTCACTGTACACCAAGCGTTTTTTTGAATCGTGATTCCTTATTTTTGCACCTGCATCAACGAGGAAAACAACCGGATATTCAAGTCCCTTTGAGCCGTGACAGGTTACTACGTTGACCGCGTCGGTATTATCCGCCTCTCTGTTATCGTCAAAGGTAGTTCGCTTATCTATAAGGCTATTGATGAAATGGATAAAGTTATAAAGGCCTTGGAACTCCCCTGCTTCAAACTCTCGTGCATAGTCATATAGGAGCATAAGATTATCCTTACCGCCGTCTCTTGCGGCAAGTGCAAGAAGTCCCGTTTCATTATAAAGCCTGTATAATAGCTCTGCGGCGCTGACACCTTCCGCTATTTGCCTATATTTATCCAAAGCGTAAAGGAAATCTCTTCCCTTATTAAAGCCGCCGTTTTTACGGCAATAGTCGACAAGCGCGTCGTAAAGAGCCTCGCCCACGCCCTCTTTTCTGATAATATACAGTTCGTTTGCCGTAAATGAATAAAGAGGCGAGCACATAAGACCTGCCAGATATATATCGCGTCTTGGGTTATCTATTGAATTAAGTAGGCACAGAGTCAGAAGTATCTCCGAGGAGAGAAAGAAATTTTTTGCTCCCGATATTCTTACGGGTATACCTCTCTTTGAGAGAGCCTCGGCGTAAAGATGATCCTTTCCGCTGGCGTTTCTCATAATTATTGCAATATCCGACGGCGTAATAGGGCGTCCGTCGTTAAGGGTTCCGACGGAAAGAAGCTCCTCTATCTTCCGTGCAACCACATCGGGTGCCGTATCAGCGTCCTCGTCATCTGCCGTCTTATTCAGCATACATACCTCGGGGTACTTGTAATCGGAGCGCCCGAGCTTTGAATATATCAGCCTGTCCTCGTCTACGTATCCTATCGAACCCGCTGTCAGAGCGAAGGCTTTATCAAATACCGAATTTACGAAATCGACAACGCCCCTGTCGCATCTGAAATTGTTGGACATAAATATCGATGCGGCACTCTGCTTTGCGGAAGCGTCAAGCGAGGGATAGCGCCTCTTCATCTCGGCAAATATCTCCGGCCTTGCGGAGCGGAATCCGTAAATACTCTGCTTTATATCACCGACCATAAAGCGATTATCATCTCGGGATATGGCCTCGAATATACTGTTTTGCAGGCTGTTTACGTCTTGATATTCGTCTATATACACGGCGTCAAAGGAGCGCTCAAGATTTTTTGCAACGTCGGTGCGCTCCCCGTCCTTGACAAGACAAAGATAGCAAAATCGCTCAACGTCTGCGTACGAAAGAGCACCTCTGCGAAGCTTTTCTTTTACAAAAAGCTCATCAAACCGAGCGAGAAATCTATACAGCACCGTAAGTCTGGAATAAAGACCCGAGTAAAGCTCGCGCCACTGCTGCTCCGTATAAGTATAATATGAAAGAAGCTTTTTTATATCGTCCTTCATAGCGTCGCGGATTTCGGAATAATGCTCTGCTGCCACAGGCTTATCACCGCGTATCGTGGGCTTTCTGTCAAACGAGAGATTCATCATAGCATCTCTCATATCGCAATAGCGTACCTTCTTCGATACGGCGTCAAGACGCTCGAAATCGGAGAGAACGACAGCCTTAAATTTCTCCGTTCCGTCACCAAAAATCTTATGATAATAGTCATTTGCCAAGGATGCGTAATGAGAAAGCGTATCTTTAGTAAGCCCGAGAAGATACGCACCGTGCTCTGCTTTCTCTACCGAGGTAAATTTTTCGGGATTGAATTTTTCAACGAGCTCCCTTACAGTTTCTATACCGCCAATAGAGCTCTCACATCTCTCGTAAACGAAGGCAAAAACCTCGTATAATTCTTCTGCACGCTTGGAATCCGTAAGGCAGTCGGCAAGAGCCTCAAATTCCTCGGGAGTCGCTATCTCGGGAGCCTGTGCGGAATATACCGCCTCTATCATAGCCTCAAGAATCGAGCGGCTGATAAGCTGACATTCCGCAACGTCTGCAATACGGTAGTTAAAAGGAACTCCAACGCTGTCGGCATTTTGACGCAAAACGTCGGCACAGAAGGAGTCTATCGTCTTTATCTTCGCCTCCGGCAAAAGAAAAAGCTGACGCGCAAGGGACTTGTTGTCGGGGTTTTTCTCTACCGCGTCGGAGAGCGCCGCAGAAATCTTCGCTCTAAGCTCAGAGGCCGCCGCTTTGGTAAACGTAACAACGAGAAGAGAGTCAACGGACACGGGGTTTTCCTCATCCATAAGCGAGCGTATTATTCTCTCGGTAAGCGTTGCGGTCTTTCCCGAGCCTGCCGCCGCAGAAACAAGCAGAGTTCTGTCACGCGTTTCAATTGCCGCAAGCTGCTTTTGCGTCCATATTCTTTCGCTCATTTCGTTCTCCCTTCGTTCTTTTGAAAATATTTTAACATAATTTTTACCCGATTTCAATAGAAAAAACGCCCATATCAATATTTTATCTTGAAAAGAGGAGCATTTTATGATAAAATGTATGAAACGAACCAAGAAGGGAGCAAAGCGTGAGGATAGGAAATCTTGAGTTAAAGCACGGCGTTATGCTTGCGCCTATGGCGGGATACACCGACAGAGCCATGCGCCTTGTCTGCCACGAGGCAGGAGCAGAATACTCCGTAACCGAGATGGTCAGTGCCAAGGCCGTCGTTTATAATGATAAAAAAACCTTCACGCTTGCTAAAATACAGACCGACGAGGGTCCTGTTGCCATACAGATCTTCGGCTCGGAGCCGGAAATTATGGCAGAGGCGGCGTCAAGACTGATAAAATCCAGCTTGGTTATGCCGGCGGCTATTGATATAAATATGGGTTGCCCGGTAAACAAGATTTTCTCAAACGGAGAGGGCTCCGCACTTATGAAAAGCCCCGAGCTTATAGAAAAAATAGTGCGTGCCGTTAAGGAAGCCGTAACGGTACCCGTAACAGTTAAGCTGCGTGCCGGAATTGACGATAATAATATAAACGCTGTGGAGTGCTCACTTGCTGCAGAGGCTGGCGGAGCGTGTGCCGTTTGTATTCACGGACGCACCAGAGTTCAGATGTACGGCGGCAAAGCAGACAAAAACATTATTAAAAAAGTAAAGCAAAGTTTACAAATACCCGTTTTTGCCAATGGAGATATAACCGATGCCGACGAGGCTGTAGAAATGCTTCGAGAAACAGGGGCGGACGGTATCGCCGTCGGCCGAGGTGCTGTCGGAAACCCCTTTATATTTTCGGAGATAATCTCACGCATAGAGGGAGACAGCTACTCCCCTCCCTCTCTGAACGATAGGATAGATACGGCTTTGCGCCAACTTCGTATAGCGATAGATGACAAGGGCGAGCGTGCCGCTGTGACCGAGGCAAGAAAGCAAATCGCTCTATATGTCAAGGCCTTTCACGGTGCGGCAAGGCTTCGCGGATTGATAAACGGAGCCGAGTCTTACGCCGAGGTCAAAGCCGCCTTTGACCAAATCGGAGAATAATAAGTTTTACAAAAATAAAAGCCTAATGCAAAATAAAAGTCTTTTGCACCAGGCTTTTTTATTTTCACCTTCCCACGTCGTAAAGCGATCTTATCTTGAGCGCCTCGGTCAACCTTTGTGCCGTTTCTGGAGTGCCGGAAACAGTACAGGATACCTTTATCGGTGCGGGTGAGGTTATGTCAAAGTAGTTGTCGGATAAAACGACGTCTATATCGCCGAAATCAAGCTCAACCCCCTTGGCAAACGCGTCGGCAGACAGGGTTATGCTAAAACGCTTTTCGGAGCCGAAAATATCGGCCTTGATATTCGGCGCCTTAAGCTTGAAGCTTGACTCCCTCGTAAAGAGAGACGCGCCCTTTGCCAAAAGTCCTGTTCCTTCGGTAAAAACGTATTCTATGTATCTGTCGTTTTCGTGCGATGCAATATGCTCTTCAAAGCTGCGGGTAAAGAGGTGCTTTGACGAATGCTCGCTTACCTCAACCTCCTCAGTATTTTTATATATAACAAGGTTTGAGGAATCAATTATTCTGTATTCCAAGGTTCCGTAAACGGCGCTCTTTCTGGCGTTAGTTATTGAGAAGCTGACGTCCGTACCGGATACGTCAAGAGAGAGAGCAACGTCAGAGAAAAATTTTGACGCATAATAATGCAACGCCTTCCATCTCACTCTATGGTCAAGAGATGAATCGCATATAAGCGAGTCTGCGCTGATTGACGAGAATATTGCACGTCCCGATGCACCAAACGCCATTCTGCGCGAGAGGATTTCTTCCTTGCATCTCTCTGCCTGATACAGCCTCGTAAGATAAGCAAAATCCGAGGAGTTATACGGGAAGAGATACCTTGATGCAACCTTTGCTGCCATCTCGCGACATCTGCCTCCGCTGTAATTTTCCATAACGTCAGAGAAGGGATTACGCTCCCCTTCTCCTATAACCGCACACGTAGTTTTGTCAACGGGGATAGAGATTTCACCTACGTACCCCGGAGCTTCATCAAGAAGAGAAAACTCAACCCGAGGTGCAACCTTTGCAAGCCGCTCCGCAATGTTCTCTATGTTATCAGAGCAGCCGATAATGTCTATCGGAGCAAAGGATGGATGATACGAAAGACGCGCAACTGTATCAACGGCAGTTTCGTCCATATTAGTAAATTCACATATTACGACGATACCGTGTACGTCACACAAATCAAAGAAATCGTCATCCGGAATACGGCTGCCCGCCCTTATCAAAAGAGCATTGAAGCCTGCCATAGCCGCCGAGGTGACGAAGGCTGCGGTCCTGCGTCTTTTTTCATCAGGAATATAGGTCTTTTCGGGAACGAATACTGCGCCCATAGGGACGAAGGGTACACCGTTTGCCTCAAGAAGCGAGCCATCTGCATTTTTAGAGGTTACGAGAGTCCTGAGTCCTATTCTTATTTCCTTGGTGTCCTCTATTTCCATATCTCCGTAGAGATTTACGTTAAGCTTATATATATTATGAACACCGAGCGTTCCCGGCCACCAGTACAAAGGATCGCGTACGGTTATAGAGGCTTTTCCCTTATTAAATCCACCGTAGTAAATCTGACCGGTTCCGGAAATAAGAGTCGCAACGGCTCTAACGTGCTCCATGCTTCCGACGGTTTCAAGCTCTACCTCTAGTGAAACGGCACCGTCCTCTCTTTTTTCCGTAACCTTTATTTCATCTATTATAGCATTGTTGAATTTCAAAAATTCTATACTGTGCGAAAGGCCTGCGTTCCAGTCGGGATGAGTAAACTCCAGCTCAATAAGGTTTTCTCCCATCTGAAGAACACCGTCCGTACTTAAAAGATGCGTGCGCTTCTCAGAATCAACGACACCAAGGCGCACCTTGTTAAGATACACCTCGCAGGGAACCTCCACACCCGACAGACGAAGATACGTGTATCTGCCATTGAAGCAGGACTCGTCCGCATCCATCGTGGTATAAAACTTGAGTGCCTCGACGTTACACTCTCCAAGCCCCCTCTCAACGCTTCTCACACGGCCGAGGTCGTTCAGCGCGGAATAGAGCGTAAACGGAGCAGTAACGGGATAGCCCTTAACACCGTCGCAATCCATAGTAAAGCTTTTTATCTCACGTCTTATCATACGTATCTCCTGTTTTTACAAATTATTTTGAAAGAATCTCAACGCCGTCCTCTTTTATAAGTATTTCGTACTCTATCTGTGCGGAAAGCCCTCCGTCAGAGGTATAAACGGTCCAGCCATCGTGCTCGTCAACATAAACTCTCGAGCTTCTCTGATTTATCATCGGTTCTATCGTGAATATCATTCCGGGAAGAAGTAGCATTCCCGAGCCGAGAGAGCCAACGTGACATACGTAAGGGTCCTCGTGCATTGCAAGACCCACGCCGTGTCCTCCGATTTCCCTGACAACGCTGTATCCCGCCTGCCTTGCGTGGCGGTTTATATAATATCCTATGTCGCCAAGGTGCGACTCGTACGGGCGAATAGCGCCGACGGCAAGCTCCACAGCCTCTCTTGTGGTTTTGACAAGTCTGCCTGCCTCGTGTGAAATTTCTCCAAAGGTAAACATTCTGGATGCATCACCGTAATATCCACCGTATATGGTGGTGCAGTCCACGTTCAGTATATCCCCATCGGAAAGACGCTCCTTCTTTGAGGGTATGCCGTGACACACGACGTTATTTCTTGACGTACAGACCGAGCGAGGAAATCCCTCAAATCCAAGGCATGCGGCAATCCCGCCGTATTCCTTCGTTGCCTTCACTACTATATCGTCAACATCAGCGGTAGTCATACCAATCTCGATGTTTTTTTCAACCGCATCAAGCACAAGCGAGTTTATCCTGCCCGCTTCCCTACAGCCCTCTATCTGCTCCGGAGTTTTTATCATTCTTACGCCGGGAGTTCTGTATCCAAGTGCGCGTAGCTTTTTGATGTATTCTTCACAAGTCTGACCGGCGTCCATTCTAGGAGGGGGCGGCAGATCGCGTCTTTCGATTACCCTGCGAGCTTTTATCATATATTTCTTTATTTTTTCCTTCTTAAAAATAATACTATATCAGTAGTATATCATAATTTTTAATAAATTTCAACTTTTATAAAAAATTTGTCACAAATTATTCTTCATCATAAAAATAAAAAAGAGCCAATTCTGTAAAAAACGGCTCTTTTTATACGAATGTAAATATTTATTTACTTTATATCTTATTTTTCTTTCTATTTTCTATTTTTTCTGCCAACAAAGAAACAAATCTCTCTATATTTTTTCTGAACAGCTCCAGCAAGAGCGAAAGAGATATTCCTATACCGAGCATACCAACAAGGAACATCGGGTTTTCAAACGCAGGTAGGAATCCAAGCATATCCGGTGTCAATATCGGCAAAAGACTGCCTACTAAAACGCTCAATGGGGCTGTTACCAAAATAGCAACACCAATGAATATGCAGACGCCAAGGCGGAAGCGAGTATAGGGACGGCAAAGGGACAAAAGATTGATATATCCCACAACCGTAACCACTATCATAGCCACTGAATTACGGCACTCGACAGATATTCCCACACCGAGCGTACCAAGTATAAGTATCAGGAGAACAGGCAGATACATTACTATAGCGCTGGGTACACTTTTTATTAAAATGTTCTTGAGGAAGGAGCCCTTTATTCTCTCGTTATTCGGCTCTAGAGCCAAAAGCACGGAGGATATTCCTATGACAAACATCTCAAGCAGCATAAACTGCTTTGGTTCAAAGGGATAGGTAACTCCGGGAGCAAATATTGCAAAGATTGAAAGTCCTATAACGAATACCGTTTTCATAAGGAAGAGAGATGCCGACGAGCGCACGTTGTTTATACACCTTCGTCCTTCTCTTACAACATCGGGCAAAGCCGCAAAATCCGAATCCAAAAGAACTATATCCGACACGCCCTTTGCTACGTCACTGCCCTCTGCCATAGCTATGGCACAGTTTGACTCCTTCAATGCAAGAGTATCATTTACGCCATCACCCGTCATAGCAACCGTGTGTCCCGCCTTCTTCAGCGCCTTTATAAGAAGAACCTTTTGCTCCGGAGTAACCCTTCCGAATACCGAATATTTATCTGCTGACGAGACAAGCTCTTCGTCGGAAAGCGAATCACAGGAGATATAATTTTCGGCTCCTATGACTCCGACTCTTTTCGCAATAGACGATACGGTTTTTGCATTATCACCCGAAATTATCTTTACTGTAACGCCTTGTTTTTGGAAATTATGTATAGTTTCATTTGCATTTTTACGTATTCTGTCACAAATTGCTACCAACGCGACAGCAACTCCCGATGAATTAATAGAGTCGAGCTTTGCAAGTACAAGCACTCTCTCGCCAAGAGATGCGCGCTCGTTTATTTTTTCTTCTGCCTCACCGGATATTTCGCAAGGTACAAATCCTGCGGCTCCTATCGCATAGCACCCTACCCCTTCTATCTCAACCGCCGAATATTTTCTCTCCGACGAGAAGGGAATACGCTCCTTTACAGTCGAGTCCTCTCTGCCGAACCTTTCTATAAGGGCACGGGACGTATTGTTTATACTCTGCTCCGCCCCTTCAATCAGGGATATCATTCTGCCTATCTCGCCCTCGTCGGAGCCGTCAAGGGACTCAACGCAGGTGACGTACATCGTACCGTCGGTTATGGTACCCGTTTTGTCAAGGCAAAGAACATCTGCCGAGGCGAGCATTTCAATCGAATACATATCCTGAACGAGAGTTCTTTTTTTTGCAAGCTTTATAACGCTGAGAGTCAAAGTAACGGTTATAAGAAGATAAACACCTGCGGGAATCATTCCTATAATAGAGCCCGAGGTCTTTTCCACCGTTTCGATAAAGTCAAAGCCGGTATCGTAATAATTTGTAACTGCCATTGCCGCCGCCATCGGTATTATGAATATACCTATATATTTTATAAGGCGGTTAAGGTCGCGGAAAAGATTTGATGATGGAGCCTTAAATCCCTTTGCCGCACTCTCTAGCTTATGAACATAGTTGTCTTTGCCTACCCTTACGGCTTTAGCAAAAACCGCTCCGCTGACAAGAAAGCTGCCCGCAAGGAGAGAGTCACCCTCTTTTTTCGCAATAGCGTTTGACTCGCCTGTAAGCATACTCTCGTTAAGCTCGGCAAAGCCAGATACCACAACGGAATCCGCCTGTACCTGCATACCCATCTCGAGCTTTATAACATCACCGAGAACTATCTCGGAGGCCTTTATTTTTACGAGCATGCCGCCTCTTACCACCTCGGCATACGGCTCTGTGGAAACAGAGAGCTTCTCAACCGTTATCTTTGCCCTTATTTCCTGGACGACCGCTATAAGAACATTAGGAATTACTATAAATAAAAAGGTAGTGTTGGTAAAGCTTCCTGTTGCTATAAGGATTATCGCAACGACGGTCCACACAAGGTTAAAGAAGGTAAAAAGATTTTCACCTATTATCTCAAGGTAGCTCTTGCCCGACCTTTCCTTTACAAAATTTACATTACCGAGTCTTCTTGCCTCACATACCTCTTCGTCGGTAAGGCCAAGACTTAAAATATCATTATCTACGCTTTTCATATCGCTATCCTCTTTAATTTTTACACCACATAATAATACCATAACCAAATTGCTTTGTCAACAAATTCGATACGGCTTATTTTAATTTTACTTAAAAATCTTTACTTATATCACTTTTTATGGTATAATGGTAACGAAATAAAAAAAGAGAGATATAAAATGGAAAATATATTAAAAACTGTTTATGAAAATAAGAGGCTTTTTAATACGCTTCTTTTCATTTCTCACTTTATTTCTGCCTTATCGGTAGTGGCTGCGGCTGTTATTTTTGTAAAAGCGTTTTTCATTTCTCCTTTTTCTCTGATAAAGCTTGCTATTATACTTGGAATTCCTTTTATAGCTGTAAGCATTATAAGAAAACTATTAAATAAAAAAAGACCTTATGAAATATATGATTTTTACGAAATAAAGCCGAAGAAAAGAGAGGGACTTTCATTTCCCTCACGTCACGCTCATTCGTTTTTTGCCGTTTCGTTGGCTGTGTCCTTCTTTTACCCCATTCTTTTTATACCATTACTAATTTTAGGTTTAGCTTTATGCACCTTCAGAGTCCTTTTGGGAATTCATTTTATAAGGGACGTCGTTACCGGCGCTCTTACCGGAACAATTTCCACTATTTTAGGATTTTTAATACTTTCGACTCTTTAATGAAAGCCGTCCATATCTATAAAGGACGGCTTTTTTATTTTTATTTTGCATATTTTTCCAACACCTGACAATAATATATGCAAAATTAAACGAGGATAAAATAATGGGAGAAAAAAACGCGAACCCGTTAAGCTATATCTACACAGAAAACGTAGAGGACCTAAGAAATATCCTTAATATAAAGGAAAACTTTGACCTTATAGAAAGACATCTTACCGTAGCGGATTCGGATATGTGCTTTTTCTATATTGACGGCTTTGTTAAGGACGGCGAAATGTTAAGGATAATGCAATATCTCCTCTCTCTGAAAAAGCCGCAAACAGCAGAGGAGCTTGAAAAAAAGCTGCCGTACGTTGAGGTTGCGCGCACCTTTGATAAAAATGAAATTATAAGAGCTATTCTTTCCGGTCAAACGGCAATACTTACCGAAAGATTCGGCAACGAATGTATTCTTTTAGACCTGAGAACCTACCCCGCAAGACCTACTCAAGAACCGGAAACGGACAAGGTTATGCAGGGAGCGAGGGACGGCTTTGTTGAAACGCTGGTTATTAATACCGCTCTTATAAGACGGAGAATAAGAGATCCGCGTCTTGTTATGGAATATACGAATATAGGTGGCTCGTCTGCAACGGATATCGTTATATGTTATATGAAGGGAATTTGTGACGAGGAGCTTCTCGAGAGCGTGAGAAAAAAAATAAACGAAGCAAAGCCAAAAACTCTAACTCTAGGATTTCAGAGTCTTGCCGAATCATTAGTTCGCTCTGGGTGGTTTAACCCTTTTCCAAAAATAAGAACGACCGAAAGACCTGACACTGCGGCGGCACAGGTTCTTGAAGGAAATATAATAGTTCTATGCGATACCTCACCGCAGGCTATGATATTACCAACCTCAATTTTCAGCTATCTTGAGGAAACGGACGATTTTTGCTTTCCTCCCCTTACAGGAACCTATTTAAGACTAGTAAGAACCTTTATTCTTCTTTTATCCGTCGTTATAACTCCTCTTTGGTATCTGTCAATTGAATATTCTTATATTCTTCCGAGCGAGCTTCTTTTTTTGGTTCCCGACAATCCCGGTGCAATACCTATAATAATGCAGCTTTTTTTAGTAGAGATTGCTATAGACGGTCTAAAAATAGCTTCAATGAATACTCCCGACATTCTTTCTAATTCTCTGTCCGTTGTCGGAGCTCTTATTCTCGGTGACTTTGCCGTTGACGTTGGGTGGCTGTGCGGTGACGTTATACTTTATATGGCGTTTGTTGCTATTGCAAATTTTGCACAGCAAAATCACGAGCTCGGTTACGCATTTAAGTTTATGAGAGTTATTATTCTTTTCCTAGTATATTTTCTCGGAATATGGGGATTCGGACTAGGACTTGCCATCTTCTGTATTCTCGTTGCTACCAATAAGACCGTTACGGGAAAGCGGCATTATCTTTATCCCCTAATACCTTTTGAGCCAAAGGTTTTCTTAAATCTTTTTATAAGACGCAAAAAGCACGACTTTGAAAGCAAAACAAAGTAAAAAGCGAGGTTTTTTATGGATATTAATGAGAAAAAGAGGCTTATTAAAAAACATTCACCAAAATCCCCAATAGTTAAAAATATGTTTTTTGCTTTTTTAATAGGCGGTCTTATTTGCGCGCTTGGTGAGGTTATTTTTATTATAGCGAGTGAATTTTTTGATGAGAAAACATCACAAACGATTGTTACTCTTATTCTTATCTTTCTTGCTGCGGCTCTCACGGGATTTGGAATATTTGATAAAATTGCAAGGGTTGCCGGAGCAGGAACTCTTCTCCCCGTTACGGGTTTTTCAAACGCTGTCGTTTCAGAGGCTCTTGACTCAAAAAGCGAGGGCTTCGTTCTCGGTGTAGGAGCAAAAATTTTCACCGTCGCGGGTCCCGTTATACTTTTCGGTATATCGTCAGGCGTCGTGTACGGCATTATCTATTATTTATATACGCTTTTTATGGGGTGAATAATGAAAAGAATTACCGAACTTAAAAGAGATATAAGATTTGTTTCTTTCTCCGCTGTGGGAGGATACGAGGAAGGTATTGGTCCTCTCGGTAAAAATTTTGACATTATAGATAATTCAGGAAAATTCGGTCAAAAAACGTGGGAGCTTGCAGAGGGAGAAATGGGAAGAATTTGCCTAAACACAAGCTTTACTAAATCCGGTCTTTCGCACACTGATATAGACATTATAGTAGCAGGAGATCTTCAAAACCAGTGCGTTGCTACCTCGCTTGGACTCGCGAGCTTTGGAATTCCTTATATAGGAGTTTACGGCGCATGCTCAACCTGCACGGAATCCTTAATGATACTCTCCTCCTTTATGAATTCTAATCCGGATATAAAATACGGTGCTGCCGTTACCACCTCACACAACTCTGCTGCGGAAAGGCAGTTTAGAACCCCGATAGAATACGGTGGACAGCGTTCTCCCTCTGCCCAGTGGACCTCAACCGCTGCAGGATCCTTCATCCTAGGAGATAGAGGAAAAGTAAGGATTTCTTCTTATATGCCCGGCAGGATTATTGACGGAGTTACCTCTGATGGAAGCAATATGGGTGCAGCTATGGCATTTGCTGCCGCAGACACTATAAAATCATATTTTGAAGAGTCAGGAGAAAAATCCGATGAATTTGATTATATAATAACGGGAGATCTTGGAAGGGTTGGCTCTGATATTCTTTACGATATTCTTAAAAACGAGGTTTTCGGGTTTGAAACCATACACCGCGACTGCGGTCTGATTCTCTACGACTCCGAAAAAAAGGACGTTCACAGCGGAGCCTCAGGCTGCGGCACGAGCGCATCGGTTTTAGCTTCTCATTTTCTCCCTATGCTTGAAGAAGGAAAAATTAAAAAAATACTCTTTTTATCAACCGGAGCTCTTATGAGTCCTTCAAGTCTTCTTCAAGGAGAAAGTATTTACGGTATAGCTCCGTTAATTAAACTTGAATATATAGAGGATATATAAATGGAAAGTATAATATATAAGGTTCTTTTAGCCTTTGTCGGCGGCGGTTTTTTATCTCTTTTAGCACAGATACTAATAGACAAAACAAAGCTCACACCCGCAAGAATACTAGTCTTTTTTGTTTCACTCGGAGTTTTGGTATACGGTATAGGACTTTATGATCCTTTATATGAAATATTTGGAAGAGGCGTGGCTACCCCGCTTTTAGGATTTGGAGCAAATATTGCAAAAGGGGTAAAGGAAGCTGTTGATAAAGAAGGTATTTTAGGTGCCTTGTCAGGCGGACTTACAGCATCTTCTGCCGGTATAACTCTGGCTCTTTTTTTAGGCCTTATTTTCTCATTTATTTTCAAAACAAAGCAAAAAAGAATGTAAACTATTATTTTGTTTTTGATGTAAACTATCTTTTGCAATTTTTTATCTTTCTTCTTGATTTTTTTAATTTTATATGTTATAATATAACATATATAAATATGTATTTTCATTTTTTCGAGAAGGGAGAGCCTTTTATGGACGATTTTTCCAGTATTTTGGAGCCTCTTAAAGAAAAGCTTAAAGAAAAAACCGGCGCAGCTAAAACATCCTTTGACCTATGGTTTGGAGATCTTAATATAACTTCATTTACAGAGGACTGCGTTGTTTTTTCAACTCCTACTAAATTAAGAAAAAAAATTCTTTCGACAAGATACCTTCAGGTTTTGAAGGACTCTCTTGAGGAAACTGTGGGCTTCCCTATTAATATTGATATTATTTCTCTTGACGATGAGGATGATTTTCCTAAATACAGCTACAGCGAAATTCCACGTGAGGAAAATGAGAGTAAAAAGGAAGAAAATATAAAGAGAGAAAAGGATATTCAGAGTATTCTTAAGGATACTACAGAAAAAAGAACAATACTTGATGAGTATACCTTCGATAATTTCGTTGAGGGTGAATCAAATAAGTTTGCAAAGGCTGCCTGTATGGCAGTTGCTAAATATCCTTGCGAGGATCAGAACCCTCTCTTCATTCACGGACATTCAGGACTTGGAAAAACTCATTTGCTCTACGCTATAATGCACCATATTAAGAAAAACAGACCCGAGCTTAAGATAGTTTATAAGACCTGTGAGTCATTTATGAACGAACTTATCGAAGCTATAGGAAATAGACAAACGGCTCCATTTAAGGATAAATACCGCTCGGCTGACGTTCTTCTTATAGATGATATTCAGTTCATTGCCGGAAAGGAATCTACACAGGAGGAATTTTTCCACACCTTCTCTACTCTTTACGAGGCAGGAAAACAGATAATTTTGGCATCTGACAGACCTCCAAGAGAGATAAACCCTCTTACAGATAGATTAAGAACGAGGTTTGAAGGAGGTCTTATAGCAGACGTACAGCCCCCTTCATTTGAGTTAAGAACTGCTATTATAAGAAAAAAATCTGAAACTTTAGGAATAACCCTTTCATCAGAGCTTGTCGATTATATGGCAGAGAGGCTTAATAATAATATAAGGCAAATTGAGGGAGTTATAAAAAAGCTTTACGCTATCGTTTCATTAACCGGCGCTGACGTTTCAAAGGAATCAATTGAACAAATTATTTCAATAGTAGATCCCGGTAATATTCCCACTAATGCTATGATAGAGAGAATACTTTCAGCCGTCAGTCTTAAATACGGTGTTTCAGTTGAGGATATAAAATCCAAAAAGAAAACGGAAAATATAGTAAATGCAAGACATCTCTCTATTTACATAACAAGAAAGCTTACCGATCTCTCTCTTCCTGCAATAGGAAAAATTTTCTCAAGAGATCACTCCACTATTATATCATCTATAAATAAGGTTGATATAAATATAAGAACGGTTAAAAATTATGAAGAGGATCTTAATTCTCTTATAAAGGAAATAAAGGGTCTATAAGGTTTTCCACATTTTTATGTTTATATGTTTATAAAAAGACTGTGGAAAAGATGTTTATAAATATGTTTATAAACTGTAAAAATCAATCCACAGCTCAAAATAATTAAAAATGTGGAAAAATAATTTTATAAAACCATTGGAATATAAAGAAATTTCAACTTTTTCCACATTATAAACATCCCCTATTACAACTACACCTACCTATAATATATTCATTTTCTCTAATCAAAAAGAGCGTTTCATAAAAAAGAAAGGAAACAGTAAAATGAAATTTACAGTTCAGAAATCCGCATTCTTAAATAAGCTTGCTCCCGCAATGGGAACGGTATCTAACAAAAATACTATAACCTCAATAGAGGGTGTTCTTGTTGAAACTATTGATAATTCTACGATAAGAATAACTACATACGATATGAATAAGGGAGTAAGGTCTTATATAGAGGCCGTTTCGGTTGAAAGAGAGGGGCGTTTTATAATAAACGCTCAAAGACTTTACCAAACTATCAGAGTTCTTCCTGAGGACGACATTACGGTTGAGGTAAATGATAAGCTTAACTGTACTATCTCTTGCGGAAAGGCTTCTTTCTCCATGTTTGCTATGAAGGGAGAGGACTTCCCTAACCTTCCCGAGCTTACGAGTGAAAAGGGATTTCTTATTTCATCTGAAAAGATCAGAATGATGATAGGAAAGGTGTCTCACTCGATAGCAGAGCTTGATAACAGACCTATGCTTTGCGGAGCTTTCTTCAAAATCAAGGAAGGTAATATAGAGGTTGTTTCATGTGACAGCTACACTCTTTCTCGTTGCTCTATGAAATGCGATATTAATTCCATTAATTCCTCTTCTGTTGATTTTTCATTTATTATTCCCGGTCACGCCCTCGGAGAGCTTTCAAAAAATCTTGCTGAAGGGGACGAGGAGGACGTAACTTTCTATATTTCAAGAAAGCATGCAATAGTTGAAAAGGGCAGCACTTTATTCTTTACAAGAACTATTGATTCCGAATACATAGATTACGAGCGAATTATTCCTAAAGAAAACGATATTTTCGTAACAGTTGACAGAGAGAGAATGCTTGACGGACTTGAGAGAGCAAATATTGTTGCAGAGGAAAAAATAAAGGGAAGCGGAAGAAGCTACGTTAAACTTTCTCTTGAAGATCAGTTTATGGGTATAACCTCATCCTCTATAAACGGAAAGGTATTTGATGAATTAGACTGTGTACACGAGGGTAACGATATAGAAATAGGCTTTAACTGCCGTTATCTTATTAACAGTATAAAGGTTGCGGAGGGTGAAAATATAAAAATTACCCTAAAAAGTCCTAACCAGGCAATTACCATTGAGCCTTATGAAAAGGATGATGAATTCTCATATTTCTATATGATTCTTCCTGTAAGAATGAATGATCAGAAATGATAATAAAAAAAATAAGGGCTAAAAATTTCAGAAACATAAGTGAATGTGAAATAGATTTTTCTCCCGGTGTTAATCTTCTTTTAGGAAAAAATGCGCAAGGAAAAACTAATATAATAGAGTCTATTTATATTTTTTCAAGAGGAAGGTCATTCAGAGCAAGAGAGGACTCCGATCTTATAAAATTTGGAGAAGAGGGCTTTAATATAGGTATAGAATACGAGGATTTTAAAGGAGAAGGCTCTCTTGAATATTCTCTTTATGGAAGAGAAAGACAAAGAAAAAAGAACGGATATAAAATAAAAAGGGTTACCGAAATGATAGGTAGCTTTAAGGCTGTTCTCTTCTATCCCGACGATCTCGGTCTTGTAAAGGACGGACCTGATAAAAGACGTGAGTTTTTGAATATAGCCGCCTCCCAATGCTATGGCAGCTATATGAAATATTATTCAGATTATAAAAAGGCTCTTGAAAACAGAAATGCTCTTCTTAAGCTTATTAATAAAGGCTTTTTTGTAGACAGGGCGGAAATTGAGTCGTGGTCTGAATCTCTTTCAGAATATGCTTCTTTTATATATTTAATAAGAAAAGAATATCTGAAAAAGCTCGAGGTATACTCTAAAAAAATAATAATTGATATTTCAGGCGGAAGAGAAGAGCTTTTTATTTCTCTTGATTCGGATATTTTAATAGAAGATGAAGAAAGAAATATAATAAAGGAAGAATATAAAAGAATTTTAAGAAGCTCTATAGACCGTGAAATAGCGGCAGGAGTTACTCTATTCGGTCCTCACAGAGATGACGTAAAATTGATTTTGAACGGTAAGGAAGCAAGACTTTTTGCTTCACAGGGACAGCAAAGATCAATAGTTCTTTCTCTCAAGCTTGGAGAGGGTGAGGTTATTAAGGAATTATGCGGAGAATATCCAGTATTTCTTCTTGACGACGTTTTATCCGAGCTTGATAATGACAGAAGAAGATACGTTCTTGAGGGATCAAAAAATAAGCAATTTATAATAAGCTCCTGCTCCGGCGATGAATGTAAAGGCTTTACTGACAGAGAGATAGACGTTGAGGGCGGAAGATTTGTTATAAAGAGGTAAAAATGTTTTTACATATTGGAAACGGAAAAAGTGTTCTAAAGAAAAATATAATAGGAATATTTGATCTTGACAGTGCAACTATATCAAAGATAGGTAAGGATTTTATAAATAAAAAGGAAAGAGAAGGTCTTTTAGAATATGATGACTTTGATCTTCCTAGATCCTTCGTTCTCGTTGAAGAGAATAAAAAGATAAAGGTTAAATTATCAAGAATTTCATCCGCAGGACTTAAAATAAGAATGGATGAAAATATGTATGAAGATAAAAAAATATAAGAAAGGCAAAACAAAATGATGGAAAAGGAAGCTATGAAGAACGGTTATGACGACAGTCAAATACAGGTTCTTGAAGGTCTTGAGGCCGTAAGAAAACGACCCGGTATGTACATAGGTACTACTTCTATCAGAGGACTTCATCATCTTGTGTATGAGATAGTAGATAACTCTATTGACGAGGCACTTGCGGGATATTGCAGCTGTATAACAGTTACTATAAATGAGGATAACAGTATTTCGGTTCAGGACGACGGCCGAGGAATACCCTCCGGAATGAATGAAAAGCTCGGACTTCCTACTCTTGAGGTTATTTATACAGTTCTTCACGCAGGCGGAAAATTCGGCGGAGAGGGTTATAAAATAGCCGGAGGTCTGCACGGTGTCGGAGCATCGGTAGTAAACGCTCTTTCAGAGTGGCTTGAGGTTGAGAACTGCCGTGACGGTAAAAAATACAGCGAGAGATTTGAAAGAGGAGCTGTTACAAGACCGTTTAAGTGCTGTGGTGATTGTGAAAATCACGGTGTTTACGTCAGATTTAAGCCCGACCCCGATATATTTGAAGAAACAGTCTTTGACTATGATATTCTTCTTACGAGAATGAGAGAGCAATCCTTCCTTAACGCAGGTGTAAAAATTATACTTGCGGATAAGAGAATAGGACAGGAGAGAGAAGAGGTTCTTCATTACGAGGGCGGTATAATTTCCTTCGTAGAATATCTTAATAATGAGAAGCGCGGAACTCCCGTTCACCCCGACGTTATTTATATGAAGGGTGAGAAGGATTCATCTATTGCAGAGGTTGCTATGCAATATAATGATAGCTATAATGAAACTATCATTTCGTTTGCAAACAATATGTCTACAATAGAGGGAGGAACTCACGAAACAGGATTCAAAACTGCTTTAACAAGGGCTATAAATAATTATGCAAGAAAATCCGGCGTTATAAAAGGGGATGATAAGGGTCTTTCCGGTGAGGACGTAAGAGAGGGTCTTGTTGCTATCATTTCTGTAAAGCTTACAGACGCACAGTTTGAGTCACAGACCAAGGCAAAGCTCGGTAACAGTGAAATAAGAACTCTCGTTGATTCTATTGTTGACAAAAAGCTCGAGGAGTATTTTGAAGAAAATCCCGCCTCTGCAAAGATGATAATAGAAAAGGCTATGGCGGCAAACAGAGCAAGAGAGGCAGCAAGACGAGCAAGAGAGCTTACAAGACGTAAAAACGTTCTTGAGGTTTCTACCCTTCCCGGTAAGCTTGCTGACTGTAACGAAAGAGATGCAAGGCTTACAGAGGTTTATCTCGTAGAGGGAGATTCAGCAGGAGGCTCTGCAAAGAACTGCCGTGACAGCCGCTTTCAAGCAATACTTCCCCTTCGAGGAAAGGTTCTTAACGTAGAAAAATCAAGACTTGATAAGGTTTATGCAAATACTTCGCTTATTCCTATTATACAGGCTCTCGGTTGCGGTATAGGAGAGGACTTTGATATAAACAAATTAAGGTATGGTAAAATAGTAATTATGGCGGATGCCGACGTTGACGGCTCACATATAAGAGTTCTTCTTCTTACCTTCTTCTTCCGTCACATGCGTCCTCTTATAGAACAGGGCCATATTTACCTTGCACAGCCCCCGCTTTATAAGGTACATAAGGGAAAGCAGCTTAAATATGCATTCTCCGACGAGGAGCGTGACAGATGTATAGAGGAGCTTGGGGGAAAGGGTGTTGAGTCCGAGAGATATAAAGGTCTTGGAGAAATGGACCCCGAGCAGCTCTGGGAAACTACAATGGACCCAGAAACCAGAACTCTTCTTAAGGTAACGATAGATGACGCAATAGCCTGCGACGAAATATTCTCGGTTCTTATGGGAGATATGGTTGAGCCAAGGCGTGAATTTATAACTAAAAATGCTAAATTTGTTGAAAATCTCGACATTTAATGAAAGGAAAGCTATAAAATGGAGCATACATATAAAAGTACGGATATAGAATTTCCTTCTCAAAAAATTGTTGACAGGGATATGGAAAAGGAGGTAAGAACGTCCTTTATTGAGTATTCAATGAGTGTCATTACCTCAAGAGCATTACCTGACGTAAGGGATGGTATGAAGCCCGGTCAGAGAAGAATTATGTACGCTATGTACGAGGATAATCTTACTCATGACAAGCCATTTAGAAAGTCAGCGACAACCGTAGGTAACGTTCTCGGTAGATATCATCCTCACGGTGACAGTGCCGTATACGGAACGATGGTAAGAATGGCGCAGGATTTCTCACTCCGCTATCCCCTTGTAGAAGGACACGGAAACTTCGGTAACGTTGACGGTGACGGTGCTGCCGCATATCGTTATACAGAGGCAAGAATGTCAAGAATTGCCAACCACATGATGACAGATATTGAAAAAAATGTGGTTCCGATGACGAGAAACTTTGATAATACGAGAGATGAACCCACAGTTCTACCCTCAAGATTCCCTAATCTTCTTGTAAATGGATCTGTCGGTATTGCCGTAGGTATGGCTACCAACATTCCCCCTCATAATCTTACAGAGGTTATAGACGGAACTATTTACAGAATTGATAATCCCGAGTGTTCGGTTGATGACCTTATGATGTTTATAAAGGGTCCAGATTTTCCAACTGCAGCTATAATCTATGGCTCAAGAGGAATAAGAGAGGCTTACGAAACAGGTAAGGGCCGCGTCTACATAAGAGCTAGAGCAAATATCGAGGACGAGCACAGAAGAATAATCTTTACCGAAATTCCTTATATGGTAAATAAGTCCATGCTTATCGAGAGTATGGCAAATCTCGTTAAGGAAAAGAAGATAGACGGTATAACTGCTCTTCGCGATGAGTCGGGCAGAGGCGGTATGAGAATCGTTGTTGAATACAGACGCGATGCAAACGCTGAGGTTATTCTTAATCAGTTATATAAGTATACACAGCTTCAGGATACCTGCTCCGTTAATATGCTTGTAATTGATAACGGAGAGCCGAAAACGCTTAATTTGCCAAGTATACTTGACAAATACATAGGTTTCCAGAAGGAAGTAATAGAAAAAAGAACTAAATTTGATCTTGATAAAGCTCTTCGTGAAATGCATATTCTCGAGGGCTACAAGATTGCAACCGATAATATCGACGAGATAATCAAGATAATAAAGGCGAGTGAATCAATCCCTCTTGCAAAGGAAGCCTTAATGGAAAGATTTGGTCTTTCGGACGTTCAGGCACAGGCTATCGTCGAGATGACTCTCGGTAAGCTTTCCGGACTTGAAAGACAGAAGGTTGAGGATAGACTCGCAAAGCTTGCGGTAATAGTTGATGAGCTTAAGTCAATTCTTGCAGATGAAGAAAAGCTTAAGGGTATACTCAAATCCGAGCTTGAGGAAATTAAGAAAAAGTACGGAGATGAGAGAAAGTCCGAGCTTACAGAGGCTACTGAGGAAATAGATCTTGAGGATCTTATCGAGCGTCACACATGCGTTATTACGGTAAGCCATACCGGTTATATCAAGCGCCAGAGAGCAGATACATATTCTGCGCAGAACAGAGGCGGTAAGGGTATAATAGGTATGACTACGAAGGAAGACGACTTCGTTGAGGACGTTATAGTAGCAAACAGCCATTCTCATCTTATGTTCTTCACTAACAAGGGAAGAGTTTATGCAAAGAAGGCATATAGAATCCCCGAGGCTTCAAGAACGGCAAAGGGTACTAACCTTGTCAATATTATTGAGCTTGGTGAGGGTGAGTACGTAACGGCTATAATTCCTATCACCGAGTTTACCGAGGGTGAATATCTCACAATGGTAACGAAGATGGGTGTTATAAAGAGAACCCTTCTTTCCGAGTTTGAATATCAGAGACGCGGCGGTAAGATAGCTATAAATCTTGATGAAGATGACGAGCTTATCTTCGTAAGGCATACAAAGGGTGAGGAGAGTCTTATCCTTGCAACGAGAAACGGTCTTGCCGTAAGATTTGATGAAGAGAATGTAAGGTCTATGGGACGCGGCGCAAGAGGTGTAAGAGGTATTACTCTTGCCGGTGACGATACTGTCGTCGGTGTTTGCGTTGTTGATGAAACAAAGACACTTCTTACTATTACCGAGAACGGTATGGGTAAGAGAACCGATTTCTCTGATTTCCGTGAGATGAAGCATAGAGGCGGAAGAGGTGTTGCCTGCCATAAGATAAATGAAAAGACAGGTAAGCTTGCATCTATTATAACGGTTTCTGAAGATGATGATATAATGCTTATAACAAATGAAGGAACTATTATAAGAACCTCTGTTTCCGGTATTAACATTTATTCAAGAACTGCTGCAGGCGTTATTATAATGAGGCTTGCGGAGGGCTCTGTGATAAACAATGTTGCAAGGCTTGAAAAGCAAGAGGAGATTGAGGCTGAAAGCTCTGCTGTTGATAAGGAAATAGAAAATCAGGTTGAGGATAATAAAACAACTAAACCCGAAAGAGCCGAGCTTGATTCGGAAGAGGAGAGCTTTTAATGAAGGCTGATAGGATAATTATTTTCCTTCTTACTCTTTTGCTTTCCCTTTCCCTCTTTTCCTGCACAGAAAGTACGGTAAAAAACAGAGAATATGATGAACAAGAGGTTCTTCTTGAAGCACGCGAGCTTATAGAAAAATCTATTTCTCTTAATGAAATTCTTTACGGCGATGGATTATCTTATGATGAGGAGAGCGGTATAGGAATTTATAAAGAAGCAACGGAAGAGTCTTTAAGTAAATACGGAATAGCTGATATGAAAGACTTAACCGAAAAAATCGAAGCTGTTTTTTCCGATTCTTATATAAAAACGATTAACAGCTCGGACATTTTCAACCCTATCGTAGATGAAGGAGTTACTCTGTCTTACGCCAGATATTTTGAGGATGAAAAGGAAACCGATGACCCACAGTTAAAGAAATCTATAATACTTGTAAACAGTAAGTATGAATATACTCTAAAAAATAAATACGAGTATATAGGAGAGCTTTCTGTTAAAGGCTCGGAAGGAGAATACGTAATAGTTTCATCGGTAGTCAGGGCAACAAGAGCGGACGGTGCCGTGCGTGATTTTGTTATTGAAATAAAGCTTATAGAGGAGACTTACGGCTGGCGCTTAAGTACCCCAACGTATGTGGTATATAACGAATATACCGACATATATGAAGATATGATAAAATAAAAATAAAAAAAAGAAAAAACCGCCGAAAAAGGCGGCAAGGAGGATTTACCATGACATTCAAGGAAAAACTCGTAATACTCAGAAAGACAAGAGGACTCACACAGGATGAGTTCGCAAGTGCCGTAGGCGTTTCAAGACAGGCTGTTTACAAATGGGAGTGCGGTCAGTCATATCCCGAGGTTCCAAAGCTCCTCGAGATAAAGACACTCTTCTCTATTTCGATAGACGACCTTCTTGACGATAACTTTGATATTCCCGTTCCTGAAAAGAAGAAGAGAAAGAGAATTTCAAAGGAAGCAAAGGAAAGAATAGAAAAGAATGTTGAAAAGACTGAAATAAAGGAGCCTCAGGCAAAGGCTGCTCCCGTGAAGGAAGAACCTAAGACAGAAAAGGAGCCTAAAAAAGAAGAAAACGATTCCTTCAATATAGTTGTAAAATCTCAGCCTAATGAAGCACCTAAGGCAGAAGTGAAGGAAGAAGAGGAAAAGAAGACAGGATTCTTCGGCAGATTCTTCACAAAGAGATAAAAAAGAAAACATTTATTTACATAAATCTATAAAAGTAATAGTTTTTCCGCCCTTCTTTAATATTTATAACACTTGAATAAAATATATTTTAGATGTTAATAATTCAAAAAAAGAAGGGCGGACTTTTTTCTATGCGGGGTTATCAAAAAAAAGTAATTTATATAAAGCATACCGGTAGCAATCTTTTTGATGAAGCTTATTTTGTAGTAGGATCAACGGGAGAGAATGCAAAGCGCTCGGATATGATCCTGGAGGCAAACAGGATCATTGAGGAAAGTATAAAAAAAGAGCCGAGAAAGAAAAAAACGGCGCTTTCGGATTTTTTATATCCCTTTATGATAGGGATTCTCGTTTCGGTAGTTGTATTTGTAATAGTTTTAACTGTTTTCTGAAAAAGAGCAGTACAAATTTTAAGTTAGGAAATAATATAAATAATAATATAATGAAAAATAACAATGAAAAGAATAAATCGCTACTTGGACATAAACTTCGTGTAATGTCCCTTGGGGGTCTTCAAGAAATAGGTAAAAATATGACTGTTCTTGAATACGGCGATGATATTATAGTTATAGATGCGGGAATGGGCTTTCCAGATGAAGATATGCTGGGAGTTGACCTTGTAATTCCGGACATATCATATCTTATAAAAAATGCTCATAAAATACGAGGGATACTTATAACACACGGACACGAGGACCACATCGGTGGAGTCCCGTACGTTCTTTCACAAATTAATGTTCCGATATACGGAACGAGGCTGGCACTGGGTATAATTGAAGGCAAGCTTGATGAAAATCCTCCTCCGTTTGAGCCGGAGCTTTATACCGTTGAGGCAGGTGACGTAATAAACCTTGGTGTTTTCAAGGCGGAGTTTATACACGTAAACCATTCTATAGCTGACGCCTGCGCTATATCTATAAAAACACCGGTTGGAATAGTTTTCCATACAGGAGATTTTAAGCTTGACGTTTCCCCTATCGATGGCAAAATGATGGACATAACCAGAATTGGTGAAATAGGAAAGGCGGGTGTTACCCTTCTCCTTTGTGAATCCACTAATGCTGAACGCTCGGGATTTACACCTTCTGAACGAACAGTAGGCTCATCTCTTGAGCGAATTTTTGCCCAGTATGAAAACAGGCGTCTTATAATTGCCACATTCTCTTCAAATGTTCACAGAGTGCAGCAAATAATAAATGCCAGCGCAAATCATAACCGCAAGGTTGCCGTTCTCGGTCGCAGCATGGTGAATATTATAGGAGCTGCCGCAGAGCTTGGGTATATGGATCTTCCCGACGGGGTTCTGATTGACGTAAACGATATAAAAAGATACAAGCCGGAGGATATAACTCTTATAACAACGGGCAGCCAAGGTGAGCCGATGTCTGCTCTCTATCGTATAGCATTTGACGAGCACGACAGAGTCAAGATAAATTCAAACGACGTCGTTGTACTCAGCTCCAGCGCGATTCCGGGAAATGAAAAGCTTGTTGGAAAAATTATAAACGCTCTTGTTAAAAACGGAGTTAAGGTAGTGAACGATTCAACCGAGGACGTTCATGTTTCAGGGCACGCCTGCCGTGATGAAATAAAGCTTATGATGGCACTTACAAAGCCTAAATACTTTATGCCAATACACGGTGAATACCGTCACCTTTATGCAAACAAGGATATTGCCGAGTTTATGGGAATAAAGCCAGATAACATTTTCATATCAGAGATTGGTAAGGTTCTTGAGATAGACAGAAAGGGCGCGCGATTTAACGGTACGGTCCCTGCCGGAAAGGTTCTTGTCGACGGCTCCGGTGTCGGAGATATAGGAAGCGTTGTCTTGCGTGACAGAAAGCATCTGGCGGAGGACGGACTTGTGGTTGTGGTTGCTACTATCGATTCTGTTGGAAAGCAAATAGTTTCCGGACCTGATATAGTTTCTCGCGGTTTTGTTTACGTAAAGGAATCGGAGGAGCTTATGAGAAGTGCACGCCGCATTGCCGAGGAATCTCTCGAGAGAGCAATGAAGAACAGCAGGGGCGATTGGGCTTATATTAAGAGCGTTGTTCGTGACGATATGGCAAAATTCATATTTAAGGAAACAAAGAGAAAACCGATGATACTCTCTGTTATTATGGATATATGACATACACCTTTATAGCTGATTTTAGAAAGCTTGATATAAATATTTCTCTAAAAGAGCAAGAAAATCTTAAAGAGATGGGTGTTGGCGTTTGTGAGTACGGTAAAAACGGAGTTATTCGCCTTTCGGATGAGGTTATGGAAAGGATTCTTTCAACCAAATCCGAGAGGCTAAAGAGAGAACGAATGGCTGCATATCTTCTTGCAGCCGAGGCGACAAAAAAAATTATTGGAATAGATCCGGATTTTATCTGGATAGAAAATAATAAAAAGCCGTGCCTTAAGGATAGCCCGTATAATATCAGCATTTCACATTCTTCGGATATTGTCGCGTTTTCTATAAGAGATGAGTTACATATAGGTGTTGACGTTGAGGCCGGAGTTCTTCCCGAAAAGGCCAAAAGATTAGAAAAGAGATATTTTTCAGAAATAGATTTTAATTATATGAGACTCAATGTTTCTTATTTCTTTTCTGAATTTTCTGAAAATAGCACTCTTACCTTCGGCAAAATAACCGATATAAACTCACGAGTAAGCGATGATATTTTTCTCTTTAAGGCGAATTACTCAGAGGACTTTACTTGCAAGTGGTGTCTTTATGAGGCGGCGATAAAATGCGGAAAGGGATTTTGTTTTAACAAATCACAGAACAAAACTCTTTTGCTATCCATAAGAAGTGATGTAAAAAAAATAAAAGTGAAAGATAATATATTTTATATAGCAACAGTATCTGAATAAAAAGTAAATATTTATTGTCATTTAAGTAAAAAATCCGTGTTTTTAACACGGATTTTTGTTTTTTGTATTATCCAAGCAAATTGTTGAAAAACGACAGTATTGCTGGCATGAGGAGCGCTATACAAATATATATAGCAACTACCAAAAGGCACAAAAGCAAGGTGTTAAGCAATGAATAGTTGCCTGATTCAATTATTCTCTTTGCTCTGTCAAGACCGTCAGGTTTTATGTAGAAGCGGGCTACATCAAAGTTTATTTTTTCTTCCTTAAGGCTCTTTGATTTTGTAAGAGCAATGTATTCCTCGTAGGTATATTTCTTTTCACCGACGTGCGATACCATCTTGGTGAGCTGACCCTCGCGTGATAGAAGATAACGTATAACCTTAGTATCAAATTTTATTTCTCGAAGAGACCTTGCACGCTGCTCATCGGTGGCCTCGTGCCGTACAAGCTGTCTTAACAGTGACTGCATCTTTTGGCGTCTGTAATTTATAATGACCGTAGATACTAATATACCTATGAGAAAATAGAAGAGGAGAACGTTTATTTCCAAATCAAGATTAAGATTTGGATAGTCTTTTAGATTGATTAAAAAATATTTTTTGTAAAAAGAGTACATTTGAGTTTCCTTTTTTATTTTATTATACTCTCAGAGAATAAACCTGTAAATGACAAAATGTAAATAATTATTTAATTATATTTGTTCCAAGAAATCTTCTCCGCAGAGAAGCTTGAGTATTTCGTCGAGATCCTCGTTGTCCTCATAGGTAAGAGTTATTGATTTTTTTCTACCCTTACCGTCGATTTTTACTTTACGGCCGAGGTGCGACTGTATTTTTATTTCAAGCTCACGGAAATAGTCAACTACAGGAAGCACCTCTTCCTCGGGCTCTTCCCTTTTGGGTTTGTTTATACGCTTTACCTCTTCCTCGAGAACGCGAACAGAAATGTCGTTTTCAACAACATGCTGTGCAAGAAGAATCATATCGTCGCGATCCTTTACGCCGAGAAGTGTTCTGGCGTGGCCTGCGCTGAGCTCCTTCGATGCTACGAGGGTGATGATTTCATCAGGGAGATCGAGTAGACGCAACGAATTGGCAATAGCGCTTCGGCTCTTCCCTACTTTTTCCGAAAGCTCCTCTTGTGTCATTCCGTAATCGTCGGCCAGAGCCTTATAACCCATCGCCTCTTCTATGGGGTTAAGATCCTCGCGCTGTACGTTTTCAATAAGGGCTATTTCTGCGGTTTTTCTATCATCTTTGTCAAGAACGATAGCGGGTATCTCTGATAACCCTGCGAGCTTTGAGGCTCTGAAGCGTCGTTCTCCCGCAATAATCTGATAACGGCTGTCACCGTATTCCCTTACCAAAATCGGTTGAAGAAGTCCGTTTTCCAAAATTGAGTTTGCGAGCTGCTCGAGCGACTCTTTGTCAAAATATTTTCTGGGCTGATCGCTTTTGGGGTCAATAAGTGAGAGCTTTATGGTGGAAATTTTTCCTTCGCCCTGCTCTTTTTCTTCGTCAATTGAATTATCTAAAAATATTGCGTCCAAGCCTCTGCCAAGACCGCTGTTCTTTTTTGCCATAATAATTTCTCCTGTTTTTGAATGTTTATAAGACATTATAGAAATAAATTTGTTGTAAAAATGAGTTAATTAGGAATATATTCCCCACATAACCGTAAAACCATGTGGAAAAACGACTGTTAAATCCCCACGCGATTAATAATATTGACTTTGTTAAAGTTTTTGAGTGACCCGAAAGCGATATAATGTTGATTTTTAATATTAATTAATAAAAGTGGAGATTTCATATCGAAAACTGTCGAATTAGTTGTGTGAGGTGGGGGACAACCGAAAAATAGTGCAGATGCCGAATGGAAAATATTTCCATTTATATTCTTAACATAAGCTCTTTTGCGACTGCGGCATATTCGAGAGAGCCTTTTCCGTAAGGGTCGTGGTAGCAAATTGGTTCTCCGTAGCCGGGAGCCTCAGAAATACGTACTGTGCGTGAAATAGGCACCTTAAATAGCTTATCCGCATAATATTTTTTCAGCTCAGCGACCACCTGACCGGTTAATGTAAGTCTACCGTTGTACATTGTCAGAAGTATACCTACAATTTGCAAGGAAGGGTTATAGAGACTTCTTATCTTTTTGACCGTATTTAATAGCTGAGACATACCTTCAAGTGAATAAAATTCGCATTGCATCGGTATTACAACGCCGTCTGAAATAGAAAGTGCCTTTACGGTGAGCATGCCGAGCGAGGGCGGGCAGTCAATAAATATGTAATCAAAGCTATCTTTTATTGAATCGAGGGCTATTTTTGTGAAATTTGCGTCCTCTTCCAGCTCATAAAGCTCTAGTTCTGCTCCTGCGAGGTCGATATTTGCCGGAACAACGGACAGATTTTTGAAATTACTTGAAATTATAGCGTCTTTGATATCGCATCTGCCAATGATGACATCGTAGGTGGTATTTTTCATCTTTGATTTTGAGATACCAAGTCCACTTGTGGCATTTCCTTGGGGGTCCATATCGATCATCAGTACTTTTTTGCCTTTTTTGGCTATTTGCGCTGCAATATTAACGCAGGACGTGGTTTTGCCTACCCCGCCCTTTTGGTTAGAAAATGATACGACTTTTGCCATATATCCTCCGATTTTTAGGTGTTTCTTAATTAAATTGTTGTTTTTTTGTTGCGATCTTTTGGCATTCAAAAGAACTTTGCAGTAAGATATCATTTTACATATATATTATACATAATTCGGGACAAAAAGTCAACATGATTTGAGGGAATAGTTAGATTATGAATAAAAGTTAACAAATATTCGATCACAAAAGGCGTTGAACGCCGAAGACTGAGTATTTTGGTATGGTTTTAATAAGCAATCAGAAAAACACGGCATAACACCATAAAAGTAAAATACAAATTATATGTTTCACGTGAAACATTGCAAACAAACACGCAAATTGTGTTTCACGTGAAACATACGGTATAAGCTCGGGATCATAGTTGTTTTTATAACATATTGAAAGAAAAGAGGTAGCAACATAAGCGCAAGGCAATTATAAATGTTTCACGTGAAACATTTGCTGGTTAAAAACGAAAACAAGACGGCACCAAGGAATTTAGACCCATTTTGCGATGCACGGCCTTCAAATTATCTTTTTATCAATATAATAATTGAAATTATGCTTTTAACGTCAAAAATGAAGTAAATTAAACTCTTAAACAATACAATGATTTATAAGTTGTCTTACGTAACGTGGAAGATAATAGTAAGATAACGGGGAAGGGAAGAAAACGCGTTAATTTTCAACCATTCCTTGTAACAAACAAGTTTATTGTTAATTCATAATGAAAATTTGATACTATTATTATACGAAGAGTGAAATCTAATTAATTTTTAGTTGCATTTGTCTTTTATTTATCCTAAAACGTGAAATTACTTCAATTAAACTGATGTTTGTGTTTGCAAGATAAATTTTTACTTTTTACGAACCCTCTGTAATATTATTTTAGTTTAGATTGTTTTTATGTGTGAATAATTGAGTTTAGGTAATGCGATTTAAGCAAAAAATGTTACTCGGGTGATTTTTGGATAGTTTTTACTAAATTTTAAGAATTTCCGCAAATTTTTAATTAAAATCGTAAAAAATACGAATATTCGCACACAACGCCGCTTTGATTTCAAAGTCATTGGCCTGAATAGCTTAATAGAAAAACAGGTACCATTTATATAAAATAATTAATGTTTTCTATTGAAAAAAAGTCGTTTTTATAGTATAATAATTTTAGTTTCTAGTGTTTTCTAAAGGTGATGAATTATTTACTACGCTCAAGCCTTATTATCTTTAGAAGCAAATATTTTACTGCTCGGAGTTTGTTGTTGTGAAAACGGAGATATTTTTGATAAGGCATGGCGAAAGCTGCGGTAACAAAAATAGAATTTTTGCCGGACAGACCGATGTGGATTTGACTGAACGTGGATACGAGCAGGCGCAAGTCACAGCGGATTATCTTGCTTCGGAAAAAATAGACGCGATTTATTCGAGCGACCTCGTGAGAGCTTATAATACCGCCATTCCTCACGCCAAGATGCGCGGGCTTGACGTTATAGCATCGAAGGGGCTGCGTGAGATTAATATTGGTATTATGGAGGGGGCAGACATACGTCTTGTCACAAAGCGGAGAGGAGAAGCTTTTTCTCGTTATTGGACTACGGACTTTGGTTTTTTCGCTTTTGCCGATGGAGAAAGTACTGTGGAGTGCGGAGAGCGTTTTTATAAGGCTTTAGAGACGATCGCACTTGAAAATTCTGGACGTCGAATACTCGTTGCATCTCACGCTGCTGTTATACGTGCCTTTTGGGGTAAGATATGCCGCATCTCTCCTATGGAGCTTGGACGCAGGATCCCTTTTGCTTCAAACGCTTCGGTTAGCCGCGTCGATTATGAAGATGGAATATTTATCCCAAAAAGCTATTCTGAAAACGAACATTTGTCATCCGTTGGATTCATTGATAACAAGGCAAAATTATGCTAAATCGCGTATTTTGACAACTATTATTTGCAAAAGCACTTAAAAATGGCGGTGTATATGGAAAAAACAAAAATAATTTTGGTGCGTCATGGCGAGAGCCTTGGTAATGCACGACGCATGCTTCTTGGACATACAGACCTTGATTTATCGGAGCTTGGTTACAGGCAGGCTGAGGCGTGTGCCGAAGCCTTGAAGAATGAGAAGGTTGATGCGATATATTCAAGCGATCTTCTCCGTGCTTACAATACTGCGATTCCTCATGCTAAAATGCGCGGACTTGCGGTACAAAAATCACTTCAGCTTCGTGAGATATATCTCGGTGCTTGGGAAGGGAAGAGTGTAGCGGATATTTTAGAAAAGCATGCGGATATGTATGAGAAGGATTGGCTTGGTGCTTATGGAACCTTTCGTTTTCCCGGGGGTGAAAGTACAGTTGAGGCAGGCGAGAGATTTTATGCCGAAGTTGCAAGGATTTCCGAGGAGAACGAGGGCAAAACGGTGCTTATTGCAGCGCACGCGGCGGTAATACGCTCTTTCTTTGCTAAGGTTTTAGGGATTGCACCTGAAGATATCGCGCCAAAGCTACCGTTCCCCAGCAACGCATCTTATTCGGAGGTCTGCTTTAACGGAAGATCCTTTGAGGCGGGGAGATTTTCTGTTGATGATTATCTTGCAGATATCGGCATAACGAAATACGGTGCTTGAAGTACTGATTTTATAAAATTAAATTTATATTTGAAGGGATTACAGTTATGAGTAAAAGAATTATTGCGTTCACTCTGTGTTTGATTTTTTGTTTTGCACCTCTGTTTACTTCGTGTGATCTATCGGAAACGTCTGGCGGGGAAAACGGACAACCGGAAGAATATCTTCAGGATATGGCTGATATAGATGTACCCGAGCGCTTTAAGCAGGCATACACGATAGATCGAGAAAAGCTCGAGGGAGCGGCAGAGGCGGCAATAGAAAAGCTCAAGGCCTTCGTAACCCAAAACGGCACAGGTTTTCTTGGCACGGCGTCAACCGATTATAAATATACGTCAAGTGCAAACAGTAACTGGGTATGTGGAATGTATACCGGCACTTATCTTATGGCGTATCAGCTAACGGGTGACTCCAGGTTCAAAACGATCGTGGAATCTCACATAGATACTTACGTTGAACGAGTGAACAAAAAAGTGGGACTAGACGATCACGACGTTGGTTTTGTCTTTATGCCTTCCTGTGTCGGAGCGTATAAGGTTTTTGGTAATGAATCAGCGCGTGAGGCCGCTCTCAAGGCTGTGGAATATTACTACGGTACGAGTTATAGCAAAGAGGGGAAATTCATAATCAGATCTCATAGAAGCTGGGAAAACGGCTCGGGCTGCCGCACTATGATAGACTCGCTTATGAACGCATCTCTGCTTTTCTGGTCGGGAGAAGCTCTTGGCAATTCTGATTATTTCAATGCCGCTCATGATCACAATCTTACTACCGTTGACCTCATCGTCCGCGACGACGGCTCTACATATCACCATTATCAGTTTGATCCCGAAACCGCACAGCCACTCTATGGCCTGACGTGGCAGGGATACTCTGACGAGTCCTGTTGGTCGCGCGGTCACTCGTGGGGAATTTACGGCTTCTCTATTGCTCATTCCTACACCAAGGATACGGCGATAATGAATGCCCAGCGCGACATTACCTACTATATGCTTAACCATTTGCCCGATGATCTTATTCCGTATTGGGATTACACCTTTATTTCGGGCTCCGAGCCTCGCGACAGCTCTGCTGCGGCAATAGCCGTTTGCGGAATGCTGGATATGGCAGAGCAGCTTCCCGAGGGCTCGGCACAGCGCACCGTTTACGAGAGTGCTGCGGCACAGATAATGGAGGCTCTTATTGACGAGTGCACGACGGATATCGGCATTGAATACGACGGACTTATTCACAGCGTTACTCACGGAAAGCCTCAAACCCTTGCGGTAGGTGAGTGTGCGCCGTACGCCGACTATTTTTACCTCGAGGCTCTTGCCAGATTTTTGAATGAGGATTTCATCAGACCATGGTAAATCAGTTCTTGATTTCAGATAATAATTATAATGGAAAAAGCGTGGCGTCGCAAATGCGGCTCCACGCTTAATTTTTTGCGGTATATGCCATTTTGTAAATAATTATTTACCAAAAAGCTTTTTGAAGAAGTTTTCACGCTTTGCTCCGTTTGACTCGCCGAGAGATTCTGCAAATGCATTGAGAAGCTTTTTTTGCTCGGAGTTGAGATTTTTTGGAGTTTCTATCGCAACGGTGATAATAAGGTCGCCCTTGCGCTTCGTGTTTATATCGGGAATACCCTTACCGCGCAGGGTGAATGTGGTGCCCGATTGAGTTCCCTCGGGGATTCTGTATTTCTCGCTTCCTCCACCAAGGACCGGGACATCTATATCGGCGCCGAGTGCCGCCTCTGCAAAGGTTATCGGCACCTCACAGTAGAGGTTGTTGCCGTTTCGCTCGAAGATCTTGTCCTCCTTGACTCTTATCTCGATGATAAGGTCGCCGTTTGCGCCTCCGTTGACACCGGCAGAGCCTTGACCGCGAAGAACTATATTCTGTCTGTCGTCGATTCCTGCGGGAATGTTGACTTCCAGCTTCTTATTTATCTTGATGCGGCCCTTGCCGTTACAGTTTTTACACGGTGTCTTGATAATCTTACCCGTGCCGCGACAGCTTTGACACGGTCTCTGCGTCTGCATATAACCGAGCATCGTCTGCTGCTTTACCGTAACTCTTCCCGTACCGCGACATGCAGAGCAGGTTTCGATATCCTCGGCCTTTTCAGCACCCTTGCCCGCACAGTCGGGACAGGTTTCTATTCTGGCAAAGTTTACCTCTTTTTTTGTACCAAAGGCTGCCTCGTCAAAGGAAATGGTAATTCTCGCGCCAACGTCGTCACCGTCTATGGGCATATTCTGTCTTGAGCGAGATGAGGCACCGCCGCCACCGCCGAAGAAGGATGAGAATATATCACCGAAATCAAAATCCGCACCGCCGAAGTCGCCAAATCCGCTAAAGCCTCCGTAGCCTCCGCCCGAGCTTGGATCAAAGGCTGCGTGGCCGAATCGGTCGTATTTTGCACGCTTGTCAGCGTCGGAAAGCACGGCGTACGCCTCGTTTACCTCCTTGAATTTGACTTCGGCTTCCTTATCGCCTGGGTTCATATCGGGGTGGTATTTTTTTGCAAGAGAACGGTATGCTTTTTTTATCTCGTCCTCTCCCGCGCCCTTTTGCACTCCGAGGACCTCGTAATAATCTCTTTTGTTTTCTGCCATAGTGAATACCTTTTGCTAATTTTGTGATTTGTTTCAAAAAGTAAAATAGGGTTTGGTGTATTTTCCTTAAAGTCGGCTAGTAGGGCGAGCCCCTTGGAGCCGCCCTACGTTTTTTGTTTAACCGTTTGTCTTATCCTCAAAACCTGCGTCGTAATAGTTGCCATCAGCACCCTGCGCGCCGCCGTCAGCGTTTGCCTGACCCTGCTGTGCCGCCTGATCCTTGTAGATTTTCTCGGCAATGGGGTAGAACGCCTTCTGAAGTGCCTCGGTATCTGCCTTTATTGCATCGGTGTTGCCCGAATTTATGGTTTCCTTAAGCTTTGCGATAGCGTCGTTTACGGGAGCTTTATCGCTGTCGGTAATCTTGTCGCCAAGGTCTGACATAGCCTTCTCGGTCTGGAAAATAGCGTTTTCAGCCTGGTTTTTAACCTCTACGGCTTCCTTCTGCTTTTTATCCTCCTCGGCAAACTTCTCAGCCTCGTGAACAGCCTTCTCAATATCCTCCTTGGACATATTTGTAGAGGAGGTGATAGTTATGTGCTGCTCCTTACCGGTGCCCTTATCCTGTGCGGTAACGTTTACGATACCGTTTGCGTCAATGTCGAAGGTGACCTCGATCTGAGGAACTCCTCTGGGCGCTGCAGGAATACCGTCTAGAATGAATCTGCCGAGTGTGGAGTTTCCTGCTGCCATCTCACGCTCACCCTGAAGAACGTGAATTTCAACAGAGGTCTGACCGTCAGCAGCGGTAGAATAAACCTGGCTCTTCTTTACGGGAATAGTTGTGTTACGGTCGATAATCTTGTTGAATACACCGCCGAGAGTCTCGATGCCGAGAGAAAGGGGAGTAACGTCAAGGAGAAGAACGTCCTTTACGTCACCGCCGAGAACGCCGCCCTGAATTGCTGCGCCGATAGCAACGCACTCATCGGGGTTAATGCCCTTGAAGGGATCCTTGCCCATAAACTTCTTAACAGCCTCCTGAACTGCGGGGATTCTGGTTGAACCACCAACAAGAAGAACCTTTGAAACCTGGCTCGCGGAAAGTCCGGAGTCGGAAAGAACCTTTTTAGTAGGAACCATAGTAGCCTCAACGAGATCGTGGGTAAGCTCGTCGAACTTTGCTCTTGTAAGTGTTGCCTCGAAGTGCTTGGGGCCTGTCGCGTCTGCGGTGATGAAGGGAAGGGAGATGTTAGAGGACATAACGCCGGAGAGCTCTATCTTTGCCTTCTCGGCTGCGTCCTTAAGACGCTGTGCTGCCATCTTGTCTTTTCTGAGGTCGATGCCGCCGTTCTCCTTTGCAAATTCGTCTGCCATCCAGTTTACGATTCTCTCGTCAAAGTCATCGCCGCCAAGACGGTTGTTACCCGCTGTTGCAAGAACCTCGAATACTCCGTCGGAGATATCGAGAAGAGAAACGTCGAATGTACCGCCGCCAAGGTCGAATACCATAATCTTCTGGGACTCTTCCTTATCCATACCGTAAGCGAGTGCCGCTGCGGTAGGCTCGTTGATAATTCTCTTAACCTCAAGGCCTGCAATCTTACCTGCGTCCTTGGTTGCTTGACGCTGTGCGTCGGTGAAGTATGCGGGAACAGTGATTACCGCGTCGGTAACGGTAGTTCCGAGATATGCCTCTGCGTCTGCCTTCAGCTTCTGAAGAATCATAGCCGAAATTTCCTGGGGAGTGTAATTCTTACCGTCGATAGATACCTTTGTGTCAGTACCCATATCTCTCTTGATAGAGATAACCGTCTTGTCGGGGTTTGTAACCGCCTGACGCTTTGCAACCTGACCAACGAGTCTTTCGCCCGTTTTGGTGAATGCTACTACCGAAGGAGTAGTTCTAGCACCCTCGGGGTTTGTGATAACGATAGGCTCGCCACCCTCGAATACTGCTACGCACGAGTTGGTCGTACCAAGGTCAATACCAATAATTTTTCCCATAATAATTTTTCCTCCAAATATATAGATGTGTTTTTAATAATTTAATTATGTGCTTAGTTTGCGCTTTTTACCATAGCGAAGCGTATGATGCGCTTGCCTTTTTTATAACCCTTCTGCAAGACCTCAACTATCTCGCTCTCGCCGAAATTCTCGTCGTCAACGTGCATAACCGCGTTGTGCATATTGGGGTCAAAGGTCTCACCGCACTTGCCGAAGTCCTCAACTCCCATTTTTTCAAAGACGGATATAGCGGCTTTTGCAGTCATTACAAGCCCTTCTTTAACCTTTTCTCCGTCCTCGTAGAGTGCCGCACGCTCGAGATTGTCGATTATCGGTAAGAGTGCCGCAACCGTGTCTGCAACGGCGGTTTCGTAAATGGCGTCCTTTTCTTCTCTTGAGCGACGTCTGAAATTGTCGTACTCGGCAGCCATTCTGAGATATTTATCATCCTTTTCTGCGGCTTCCTTGCGAAGAGCCTCGATTTGCGCTGAAAGCTCCTCGACTGTCGGCTCCTTCACCTCTTCGGTTACCTCTTCCTCGGTTGTCTTCTTTTCTTCTTTTTTCATTATATAATCCTTTCGGTTTTTTAATCAATGTCGTTATTTCCCGGCGGCAGAGCATCGTCGGAAAAAATCTTATCAAGACCGCCGGCGAGCTTATTCAGCATATCGATAACTTTTGAATAATTCATACGCTTGGGTCCGATGACTCCGACAGAGAGCTGCTTACCTCCGATATTTACGTTCTTAAAAATAAGCGTCGTGTTTTTCATACTGTCGGATTCATTATCCGTTCCAATATACACGTGAATACCGTCGGTTGAGGTAGTTTGAGATGAGATAACGTCAATGAGCTTATCCTTCTCTTCCAGAACGCCGAGCAGACTCCTGAAGCTTGAAACGTCAGAATACTCCGGGTACTGTAAAAGATTTGTCAATCCGTCAAGCTTGACGTCGGCAGAGTCAAGCTCGTTCATAGTTTCGTAAATTACCTTGATAGTCGGATGCACCATAGCTCCCGCCGAGCCCATAAGCGCCTCGAGCCTTACGATTATCGGCATTGTGATGGCGTCACTGGTAAGATTAACGAGATACATATTAGACGCTTCGGTAAAGCGACGGAGAATATCCTCATTTAATGCAAAGGTTAGGTGTATAGTCTTTGTCTTAACTATATCGCCCTCAAAGGTCATAACAAGAAGAAAATCCTTCGGCGACAGAAGCACGCTCTTAAATTGAGTTATCCTGACCTTACCGTATCCCGATTTGAAAGCAATACCTGTATAGTCGGTAAATGACGCGGCAAATCTTGACATCTCGGAAAGAATTTCATCCATTTCCGTTAATTTATAGCGGAGCATCTCGTTTATCTCGTCTATTTCCGACTTCGTGCTGGTGTAATGATTTACCAAAGTGTTTACGTAATATTTATAACCGAGCTCTGAAGGAACTCTTCCTGCGGAGGTGTGGGGCTGAAGAAGGTAGCCCATTTCTTCAAGCTCCGCCATCTCGTTTCTGATAGTAGCGGGCGAGCAGGAAATGTGAACGTCCTGCGACAGATACTTGGAACCTACAGGCTCGCCGCCTGCTATGTGAGCGTCAACTATTGCTTTCAGAATTTGCATCTTTCGCGGAGTTAATCTCGAATCATCCAAGTAAGTGTACCTCTTTCTTAAAATTTTAGCACTTAAAGCGCAAGAGTGCTAACGTTTGCATATATAATATACCCTTTTTTGAAGGTAAAGTCAAGGGTTTAGGTATATTTTTTTATGAATTTTTTGTTAATATTTAGCCGAAAGGTTACTTAAGTGCTAAAAACAATCCCGAAATAGTAGCAAGATGCCGTATTATTTCAAAACCGCCCCGACAAATGCGGGGCGGTAGTTTCCTACATTATAATTATATTATGCTCCCCGGAATATATTCGCCTGCGATTTTCATAGCCGTAGCTTTTGCGGTAAAACAGACGATTAGCCGTATGGTTAAGTAGGCAATAATGAATATAGACGTGTATATGGCTGAAAACATAGGATAAAATGAAATCCAACCATTTACAAGATAGCATACTCAGCGAAATATAAAATCTTGTAGAAAATGCAATGGACTTTACGCAAACAGCATTTTTATTGGTGCAGCGGTAAAAGGATGCAAAAATGTAAACAAAAGGTTCCAAATGCACTCGATTTTCTCAAAATGGGCATAAATTTTTCATCTTTGAAAAAGAAAATACACAATTTACAGCTCTTTTTTGAAAAAAGCAAGTCACACTATGTAGCATCTGCCGAAGCGGCAAGAAAAAAATTCTTGACTTTATGTAAATAATGTTATATAATATATATGTATGATTGTCCATGCGCGCTTGCTCGTGGCTTCCCCTTTGACAGTCGTGCTAAAAAACATAATATTTGTAAACAGATAGATTACCCCAAAAAGTAATCAGAAGGAGGTGTAAAATGGATCTTATACTTGCAATTGCTTTAATAGCTGTCGCTCTTGCCGCCGGTTTCCTCGTAGGATTTATGATTCGCAGAATCACAGCCGAGAAGAAGCTTGGGTCTGCGGAGCAGCAGGCAAAGAAGATACTTGAAGATGCTATCAAAAATGCAGAAAGTGCAAAAAAAGAATCTATTATTTCCGCAAAGGAAGAAATTTTTCAGCTTAAAAAAGAAGCCGATTTTGACGTAAAGGAAAGACGCAAAGAGGTGTCAAGGCTTGAGCGCAGAGTTACTCAGAAGGAGGAGGCTCTTGACGCAAAGCTTGAGTCCCTTGAGAAAAAGGAGGAGGCTCTTGCGGCTAAAAGCCAGGAGGCAGATAAAATCAAGGAGGAGATTCAGAAAACTCTTGAAGGTCAGCTTGCAATGCTTGAGAAGATTGCAGGACTTTCCCGTGAGGATGCCAAGGCAGAGCTTGTGGCAAAGCTTGACAGCGAGATGCAGCACGAAACGGCAATTAAAATTGCCGAATACGAGGAGAAATTCAAGGATGAGGCTGATACCAGGGCTCGCGATATTCTCTCTCTTGCAATTCAGCGATTTGCATCCGAGCACGTAAGTGAGGTTGCTATTTCTGTTGTTCCTATCCCCAGCGATGAGATGAAGGGAAGAATCATCGGTCGTGAAGGCAGAAACATTCGTACTATCGAAAATCTTACCGGAGTTGAACTTATTATTGATGACACTCCGGACGTAATAACGGTATCCGGCTTTGATCCTGTAAGACGTGAGATTGCAAGGCTCGCGCTTGAAAAGCTTGTCAGTGACGGCAGAATCCATCCTGCAAGAATTGAGGAGATGGTAGAGAAGGCACGCCGCGACGTTGACATCAGCATCAAGCAGGCAGGTGAAAAGGCAATATTTGAAACTGGTGTTCACGGCCTTCACCCCGAGCTTATCAAGCTCCTTGGCCGTATGAAGTACCGTACCTCTTACGGTCAGAACGCTCTTCGCCACTCTATCGAGGTTTCTATGCTTTCGGGCGTTATGGCGGAGGAAATGGGCGTTGACGCAACTGCCGCAAGACGCGCGGGACTTCTTCACGATATAGGTAAGGCAATAACTGCCGAGGTTGACGGCTCGCACGTTCAGCTTGGTGTTGAGATTGCTACAAAGTACCGTGAGCATAAGGATATTATCCACGCAATCGAGGCGCACCACAATGACGTTGAACCTCAGTCGGCTCTTGATTTCATCGTTCAGGCTGCCGATGCTATAAGTGCGGCACGTCCCGGAGCACGCCGCGAGGATGTTGAAAACTACATCAAGCGCTTGCAGAAGCTCGAGGAGGTTGCGGGTGACTTTGCCGGTGTTGAAAAAACATTTGCAATTCAGGCGGGCCGTGAGGTTCGTATTATGGTTAAGCCCGAGCAGGTAAGCGACGACAAGATGAAGATTCTTGCCCGCGATATTGCCAAGAAGATCGAAAACGAGCTTGACTATCCCGGTCAGATTAAGGTCAGCGTTATCAGAGAATCCAGAACGGTTGAGTACGCTAAATAATTTTGAAAATAAAAAACGCGCTTTTGCGTAAAGCTTGGACTGTTGCGGTTTAGCGTGACAGTCCTTTCTTATCTTCACAGTCTAAAAATTCCCCTATGGGATAGAAAAGAGAAAAATTTGAAAATACTTGCAATAGGTGACGTAACAAGTCCTGCGGGGCTTGAACATCTCAAAAAAAATCTCTGGAAATTCAGAAAGACACACCAAATCGACTTTTGCGTTGTGAACGGAGAGAACGCTTCGTTCATTACGGGGATTTCTCCCGATGGGGCGGTAGAGCTTTTGCGCGCCGGCGCTGACTGCATAACGGGTGGAAATCACACGATGCAGAATAAGTCCATTTATACCTATCTTGACGAAACGAGAGAAATTTTAAGACCTATAAATTTTGGCGACAGCGCCCCCGGCAGAGGCTACACGGTTTTAGACTGTAACGGCTATCGTGTTCTTGTAATTTCCGCAATGGGTAACGTGCATATCGAGCCTACTCTTGATAATCCATTCGGATTTATCGACATAGTGTTAAGGGAAGAAGAAGGAAAATACGACGTTTCTATACTTGATATTCATGCCGAGGCGACGGGTGAGAAGCTGGCGATAGGCTACGGCTACGACGGAAAAATCAACGTGATTTTCGGTACTCACACCCATGTTAAAACTGCCGATTTACAGATTTTACCTGGCGGTACGGGATACATTACCGACGTCGGAATGTGCGGTGAGTCGGGCGGTGTTATTGGAATGGATGCCGCGTGCGTCGTTGAGCGCATGAGAACAAGACTGCCTAAAAAATTCGTTGCCGCCCTTGGCGCTACCACAGCAGACGGAGCTATATTTACCGTTGATATATCGAACGGCAGGGTTACTTCTGTCGAGTCGGTGAAATTCTGATTTTCACATCATAATGCTAATTAAACTTTACAAAAGGCTATAAAAATGGAGCTTAAAACACAAATTGCAGTAATCGGCGCAGGCCACGCAGGCATTGAAGCTGCGCTTGCTTCGGCAAGAATGGGCATTGATACGGTGCTATTTACAATGAATCTTGACGCAGTGGGAAATATGCCCTGCAACCCCTCTATCGGCGGAAGTGCAAAGGGGCATCTCGTCTTTGAAATAGATGCTTTAGGCGGTGAGATGGGATACGCGGCAGACCGCGCTACCATACAGTCGAGAACGCTTAATCTCGGCAAGGGCGCTGCCGTTCATTCTAAGCGCGTTCAGGCAGACAGAGCACTTTATAAGACTCTGATGAAAAAGACTATCGAAGAAGAGCCTAAGCTGCGGCTTGTGCAGGCGGAGATAACCGAACTGCTCACCGAGGATGGTTATGTCAGCGGAGTCGTTACGCATCTTGGCGAGGTGTGGTGCGCATCGCGCGTAATAATAGCGAGCGGAACCTTCCTCGAGAGCCAGATTTTCGTAGGGGATAAGGTATATTCCGCAGGCCCCGACGGAATGACTGCGGCAAAGGGACTTTCCGATTCTTTAAGAAAACTCGGCATAACTCTCCAGCGCTTTAAGACAGGAACACCCGCAAGAGTGCATAGGCGCTCTATCGACCTTGATTCCCTTGAAATTCAGGCAGGTGAGGAGGAGCCGACGCCCTATTCGGTTCGCTCACCCGAGAGGACGGGCGCAGATACAAATGCTGTGCCCTGCCACGTGGTATATACTAATAAAAATACGCACAAGGTGATACTTGACAACCTCTCGCGCTCGGCAATGTATTCGGGAAATATTACGGGCGAAGGACCGAGATACTGTCCGTCGATTGAAACAAAGCTCGTGCGTTTTGCAGACAAGGAGCGCCACCAGCTCTTCGTTGAGCCTTGTGGTCTTGATACTGACGAGATGTACATCCAGGGCTTTTCTACCTCAATGCCAACCGATGTGCAGTATGAGATGCTCCATAGCCTCGACGGCTTTGAAAAAGCGGAAATCATGCGCTATGCTTACGCTATTGAATACGACTGTGCCGACCCCACCGAAATGCTCCCGACTCTTGAATTTAAGGCTGTCAAGGGACTTTACGGCGCGGGACAGTTCAATGGCACGTCGGGATATGAGGAAGCAGCGGCGCAGGGACTCGTTGCGGGAATAAACGCAGCTCTTGCAGAGCAGGGCAGAGAGCCGATGATACTCTCGCGCTCCTCGTCTTATATCGGCGTCTTGATTGACGACCTTGTGACAAAGGGTACGGCAGAGCCTTACCGTATGATGACCTCGAGAAGCGAATACAGACTTCTACTCCGACAGGATAATGCCGACCTCCGTCTTACCGAAATAGGTCACAGCGTCGGACTTGTTGACGATGAAAGATACGAAAAATTCCTTACAAAAAAGGCAATGATAGAAAAAGAAGTCGCAAGGCTTGAAAAAACCACAGTAGCGCCGACAGATGCGGTGAACGCACTTCTTCGCGAGTGCGGCTCAACCGAAATCACTACGGGAATAAAGCTTGCGGAGCTTCTCCGACGCCCCGAAATAAGCTATAACGCACTCGCCTCGATAGACCCCTCGCGCCCTGAGCTTCCAAAAGGCGTCAGGGTCACCGCCGAGGTGCAGGTGAAATACGAGGGCTATATCAAGCGCGAGCTTGCCGAGGTTGAGCGCCAAAAAAAGCTTGAGGAAAAGAAGCTCCCCGATAATATTTCCTATAAGGATATACTCGGTCTGCGCCTTGAAGCAGCCGAAAAGCTTGAAAAAATAAAGCCGCAAAGCGTCGGTCAAGCCTCGCGTATCAGCGGTGTCAACCCCGCCGATATCAGCGTCCTTCTTATCTATCTCTCGCAGGGAAAAACAAAATAAAAGCCCTAACTTTTGCAAAAATACACTTAAAATGCAAACCAAAATATACAAAAGAAGGCGCTTGCGGATTTCTCCGCAAGCGCCTTTTGAAAATGTTGCTCGATTAAAACGAAAATATTTCTAAAAGAATTTTTGGTTTAAGGTTTTATGATATCGAAATATCCTATTGACCAATCAGCATCTTTTGCATAATCGCCTGTTTCGTGTATTGCCACATAACCCAATGTGCCATAATTAGCCTCCGAACCCGCTGTGTATTTGAAAATGTACCATTGCCACTCTCCGGTGCCTTGCATAGGGGTGATGCCCTCGAATTTAGCACCTTCGCCGGAAGGATTATGTCCGAACAACAGGTAATATCCGACAGGAATCTTCGCGTAGCAAATTTCATAATAAACAGTATTCGCCTCGTTGTTGTTTGGTTGTTCTATGCCTCCGATATGATATTTGTTTATGGTATCGTATGAATGTATATCAATTTCATACTTAGTGGGTAATTTATTTTCCGAAGAGGACGGGGAAACTTTTAAGTCTACATGATCGTCATCTCCATATATTATATAGTCCATCTCACCGTCTGTAAATACACTCGTATCCAAGAGCCTGTCACCTGATATTGTTAACCACTTTGCGTATAGAGTTAAGTTTCTCGGATTTTGAGTTATGTCCTCGTCGAACTCTTGAGTACACTCTATATCATAGCACCAACCAAGATGGTAATTAAATTCAGAATAAATGTTATTGTCGTACAATTTAGGCATAACAAACGGCTCTTCCACATTATAGATGTCCGTATCATAAACCGCGCCGTTCGTCATATATGTTATGGTATATACATTAAGCGTGTAAACCGCGTGGATAGATATGTTGGAAGCTATTATGGTGTAATCCTCCCACGCTGCTGTATATCCTGTTTTTTCAGGAACCGCCGGAGCTACAACGGTGTCAATAGTATCTTCGTTAAAGGAAATTGCCTTAACAATGTCACCGTCTGCATAGAACGTTGCCGTGTACGTTGGCTTCGGAGTATAAACTACGTTTACTATCGTGTCAACGGGCGAGAGCGTATAGGATTCCCACGCGCTGTAGTATCCCTTTTTTGTCGGGGGTGTAGGCTCTGTGATACTACTCATATTGTCTTCGTTAAAGGTCAATATAGCTATTGTGTTTGTGCCGTCAAGGAAGGTAAGGGTATAAATAGGTTTTTCTGAATATACTGCATTTACAGTAATGCTATCTGTACCAAGAGTATAGCTCTCCCACGTACCATAGAAGCCTGTCTTTTCAGGTACGGCAGGGATAGTTATATTTTTATCCTCAACTGTAAAATTGTCCGTACCGACAACCTTGCCGTCGGCAACGAAGGTTATTGTATAAGTTACAGGGCTCCATTTTAGGTAGATAGTAATGTCGGTGGTTACAGGCTTTTCAAAGTTAAAGCCGCTTGTCAGATCCGCATCCACACAATACGCCTCAAATTTATATCCCGCATAGCTCGGAGTAAAGCTTGGGGTGTAGATATCTCCGTAATTTACGTAAACGGGGTCGATAGTATAGCCGTCGATATTCGTAATAAATTTAATCTCCGGTTTATATTCCTCCCATTTTGCGTATAAAATAATATTATCGGTAATAGGATCGGAACCAAAGTTATACTCTGTGATGAAATAAGGATCCTTGTACCATCCTAAGAATACATATTCATATGGAACGTTTAAGAGCTTTGGCGAGCTTATTTGTCTGCCATAGCGAAGCTCGCGATATCTTATGGGATCTTCTATTTCAACACCGTCAAGGTTGGTTTCAAATTCTACACTATAGGTTTTTGATACCCTTACCGTGATGGTTTTCTTGATATCTCCTGCTGATACAACAACACTGAGAACTGTGTTATTGGGAATAGTAGCATCTATGATAAGCTCGGTGTTATCGTCACTTATGGTTACATAATCGTTGGGGGTGCTAAGACGGATGCTTTTGGTATATCCTATAGCATCATCAGGCGAAACGGTAAATGTTACCCGGTTTTCCGTTCCGGCAAAAACCTCATACTCTCCGTTCACAGCCTCCCTTCCGTTAACAAGAACGGAATCTATACTGGTGGGTTGCTTGATTTCGGGGATTCCCGCATTTTGAGCAAGAATGTTATAGTTTTCTATACCGTATTTCATAAAGTAGCCTTGGAGCTGTTCGGCTCTTGATCCCTTTTGCTCAACACCATCTTCATCTACCCATATATAATCGGTGCTGGTATCCTTTTCGGGATCGATAAGATCCCAAATCGGCCAAAGCGAACCGGAATCTTTTATTCCAATAAGTGATGAATGATCTTCGAGTGATTTTTGCCAATCTCCATACATTGCGCCGATATCAGTATCGGCAAGCATTGCAAAATCACCGCCACCGAGAACCTCTAGAGTGTTTTTGATATATATTCTTTTGCTTTCCGCCTCTTGCCTATATCCTGTTTCAACAGAAACATCGGTTTTCGCACTCCATGCACGAACACTTGTTGACACCTTGGCACTCATATCAAAGAAATCTGTTTCTTCTTCACTGGTATAAAGATAATAAGAGTTTATTTTTCCGCCCATTACCGCACCTGTGATAAAATGAGTTCCATATTTATTGAAAAGTTCCGCAGGAGACATGTCCGAATAAAGATCTTTTTCAAATCCTTCGGACAACATAGCGCGGTACTGATCAGTAGTACCCTGCATGACTATGTAGAATTTCTGATTATTAAACGTCATGACGTGGAAATATTTCGATTTTGCCGTTTCGCTTCCGCCGGAAAAGTTGGTACTGACGCTAACACTACCGCCAACTTTCTTCTTGCCCCACGAAACGTTTACGTTGAGTCCTGCATTCCACTCTTCCATAAAGGTGTCAATGCTTTCGCTTTGAACCTCGCTAATATAATTGCTCTTAGAGTCAACTTTGAGAAGCCTTAGATTCATTAACTCGTCAGTCTTAAATATGGGAGATGAGGTCTTTACTGTTTTGTCGTAAAATACAGATGAATTTATAACGTCAAAGCCGTAGCCGAGGAAGGACTCCTGCATTGTCAGCTCGTCAAACTGCGAATAATAGCCGCTGCTTGCAATGGCACCTTCGATGAGGTTGACCTTAAGCTCCTCGGAGTAGGGCGAGGTTGAGTAGCGAATACCGTCGCCGTTAGCCTTGGCCTTTATAATATGCTCGCCGTCTTTAATGCTAGAGGCGGGGTACTTATTCTCGTCGCAGAAATACTCTTTTCCATCAATGCTGATGGTGTATTTCGTCGCGTACTCGACGGGATTCCACGTAACGTACCCGCCCTCAATTCTGACTCCCGTCGGCGCGGGGAGTCCCGTTGCGCTGTTGCCCGTAATGACGTCTTGTGCCGCGTCACAGGCAACAAGAGTGAAAACAAGACAAAGCGCGAAAAGAATTGCTAATAGTCGTTTTTTCATTAGATAAACCTCCGAATGTTTGTTGTGGCATAGCCTTAGGTATATTATACTCAATTATTGAGTAAATGTCAATACTCAATTTTTGAGTATGATAAACTTTCTATACTATATAATAAAACATAATAGGAGGTTTATCATGAATTACAGGATGAGGATGCGAAATTTGAGGGAGGACAGGGATTTGACGCAGCGCGAGGTTGGCGCGGTTATCAACAAGTCGCAGCAGGGATACAGTCATATCGAAGAGGGTAGAGCGGAGCTTAAAATTGACGATATGATTAAGCTTTGCAGATTTTACAACGTGACGGCAGATTATTTCGTCGGAATGAGTGACGGGGTGTAAAATAAAAATCTCCCCCTATGGCACAGGGGGAGAAAATATGCATATATTTGTAAACTATTATTTGCTTTCTTCGATTTTTAGCTCGTCGGCTTTAGGTTTTTGGTAATTCAGCATCAAAATTCCGCCTGAAACGAGGAGCAGAGTTACGACGAGATTAAGCGGTTCAACTCCCGATGCTTCGGTGAGGAAGATAGAGGAGAGGAGTACGCCGAATACGGGGGTCGTGAAGCTGAAGATAGAAACTCTTGATGCGCTGTTGTACTTTAGGAGAATTCCCCAGAGCGCGTAAGCGACTGCGGAGAGGAAGGATAGGTAGACGAGGATAATAACGCCCGTCGTGTCGGCAAAGCTGATGCTGCCGCCGAAGAGCAGCCCTACAATGCACATAAAGGCACCGCCCGCAATAAACTGATAACCGCTGATGACAACGGGGTCCTCGTATTTCGAGAATTTTTTCATAAACATTGTGGAGAGGGCGTAGGATACCGTTGAGATGATAACGAAGCCGTCGCCGACAAAATTCATATTAAAGGTCAGGCCGTTAAGGTTTACCACAACAATTCCCGCAAAGCCGAGAATGCAGGCGATTATTTTTTTAGGCGTTAGCTTTTCAAATTTGAAAATCAGGCTTGCGATCAGCACCGTAAAGAAGGCGGAGGAGCCGCTTGCGATAGTGCCCTTAACGCCGGTGGTGTTGGCAAGACCAATGTAGAAGAATATGTACTGGATAACCGTCTGAAACGCGCTGACGGTCAGTATACGAGGGATATTTTCCTTTTTAGGAACGAGGAATTTGCGCCTTGCAAGGCTGTATATAAGCACCGTGATAATTCCTGCAGCGGTAAAGCGTATTCCCGCAAAGAGTATGGTTGAGGGAACGTGATTTTGTGGGATCAAGAGAGGCGAGCCCGTCTTTATTGCGGGGGTGGCGCTGCCCCACAGGGCACAGCACAGAAGCGCCGCCAGGGTTATAAACAAGGGGTGAGTGAAAATATTTTGCTTTTCTTTCATTTCTTTTCTCCGGTCTGATTTTATTCCATACAATTGTACAACAAAATTACTTAAAAGTCAAGCCAAATATTTTTCATTCCACTTGACAATAATCTATTAAAATAGTATACTTATAAAAAAAGGAAAACGGAGCAGAAAATGGCAAAAATTTATTCGTCGGTTGCCGACCTTGTTGGAAAAACGCCTCTCGTTGAGGTTAAAAATATTGAAAGAGAGCTGGGACTTTCGGCGCGCCTGCTTATTAAGGCGGAGCTATTTAACCCCACCGGGTCAGCAAAGGATAGGGCAGCGCTCGAAATGATAATTGACGCGCAAGAGCGCGGAGCGCTTAAAGAGGGGTCGGTAATAATCGAGCCAACCAGCGGAAACACGGGAATAGGGCTTGCGGCAGTCGGCACATCTCTTGGATACAGGGTGATAATAGTTATGCCCGACAGTATGTCCGAGGAGCGCAGACGTCTTATGCGTGCGTACGGAGCGGAGCTTGTGCTGACTGACGGGGCGCTTGGAATGAAGGGCGCTATCGAGAGGGCAGAAGAGCTTGCGGCAGAAATACCGAACAGCTTCATTCCCGACCAATTTTCAAACCCGGCAAACCCCGCCGCGCACTATAAAACCACAGGCCCCGAGATATACGAGGATACCGACGGTGAGTGCGATATTTTCATTGCGGGCGTGGGCACGGGCGGAACCATCTCGGGTGTCGGAAAATACTTGAAGGAAAAAAATCAGAAGGTAAAAATCGTTGCCATAGAGCCCGCTGATTCACCGGTGCTTTCGGGTGGTAAGCCCGGAGCGCACAAGCTACAGGGCATTGGCGCGGGCTTCGTGCCCGGAGCGCTTGATACCGAGATTTACGACGAGGTCGTAACGGTCAGCACGGAGGAGGCGTATTCCGCAGTCCGCCTTATCGCAAGGCTTGAGGGGCTGCTCGTGGGAATATCGTCCGGAGCTGCCTTGCACGCGGCAGTCGAGCAGGCAAAAGATCCCGAAAACGAGGGTAAAACCGTCGTCGTACTGCTTCCCGACACCGGCTCGAGATACCTGTCAACAGAATTGTTTTCTTAAAAACGAAAAGGCGTAGTGATAATTGTCACCGCGCCCTTTTTATTATATTTCATTTATTACGAGGAAGATAAGAAGCCCTACCTGCCAGATAATGCCGAGGATATTAATAAGGTGAAATTTCTTGCGAGTAGTCTTGTGACGGAAGAGGTTCATTGCTAAATATCCTCCGACCCCGCCGCCGAAGAATGAGAGCAGGAGCAGAGCCTTCTCGGATATACGCCACCATTTTAATTTTGCTTTCAGCTTATCGAGAGCGTATGCGAGGAACGTTATTGCAGAAATGGCGGAAAAGGTTATTAAAGCAATCTTAAAAATACTCATATCACAAGGCCTTAATCAAAATTAGGATTTTCTTCAAGTGCTGTACCCTTGTAGAATATAACGCACTCGTCTGTAACGCTTTCGTCAAATACGACTCTGAGGGTTACCTGCGTTTTTTCCTTAACAAAGGTGTGGTCGCTAACGGTGCAGAGTGAAACATCCTTTTCCACACCGTTAATTATAGCGGTGGTGGTGCGGGTTCTTGTGATAAAGCCTGTGGCGTTATATACGTCCTCGCCCTTTTTCATTGTGAAATCATCTGTTGCAAAGGAATATTCAACCCCCGCCTTGAATTTAACAGCCGCGTAATTGTAGCCGTCGTATGTAAAGCCGTATTCTCCGAAATAACCCATATTAAATTCATCTTCCGATGTATCCGTACAGCTAAAAAGCGACGCACATATCAGAATTATACATACAAAAACCGCAAGTGTTCTTTTCATTATCGTGTTCCTTCTTTAGAAATTATACATCAATTATACCACTCACAGAGCCCGTTGTCAATAAGGAGATGTAAGGCTTACTTTTTGAATAACGAGGACTTTGTCGAGTATATTTTCTGTTTTTTTGTCACAAACACTTGCTTTTTGTCAATTAAGTCATTATAATCTTCTTAAGAATTTTTTATTTTAGGAGGAAACAATGCTTTTATATCTATTATCACTAGCAAGCGAAGAAGAAAAAGAAAATGTAACTTGGCTCTACTGCGAGTATGTTGAAGACATGCTTGTATACGCGAGAACAAAGCTGCGCGACATGGGGGACCAAAATTTTTACCATGACGGATATGACGCAGTTCATAGCGCTTATGAAAGGATCATCAAGTACAAAAAGTTAGATTTTTCAAAGAGTCCGAAGGAGATAAAAAACTATCTTCGCGCAACGGTTGCAAACCAAGTAAAAAATATGCTCGAGGATATTAACAAAATTCAGAGCTTTGACGAGGATTGCGGAATAGCCGGCGTGACGGAGGAAGAATTTTTTGACCGACTTTGTTTAATGGAGCGCTGTGCCCTTGTAGAAAAGGCCGCCGATTTCCTTGACGAAAAATACGTTTCTGTTTTAATGCTGTATGCAAAGCATACGCCCGCTGAAGTATCAAAAATTATAGGCCTTCCCGTAAAAACGGTATACACAAGAATTAACCGAGCAAGAAAGCTCTTGATGGAGAGGGTTGAAACTATGGAAAGGGGTGGCGTAATCAATGGCTGAGAGAAACTATGATTTAGAAAAAGAACTTCTTTACAAGATAATGGCAGAAAATTTGGAAAAGCGTTTTGAAAAAACGGTAAGCGAAAGCAATATTGACGGCCAATACTCCGAAAGTTTCCGTAAGAAAATGAGCCGTCTTATAGGTGCGGATATAAAGAATCCCGAAAAGAAGGTTAATAACGTTAAGAAATATATTGTTGCCGGTCTTATCGCGGCGGTTGTTGCGCTGGCTGGTTGTGCAATCATTGGCAAAGTGCTTGGTCCATACGTAGAAGAGTGGTTCAATGAATATATCTTGGTTAGAAACGAGGATGATGAAAGCGGTTCTAAATTTATCGAGGAAATTTACACGCTCACCTATGTTCCGGAGGGGTATGAGTATGTGAAAGAACATTCGTCGCCTAATTTACATTCATACGTTTGGAAAAATTCAAGCGATAAGCTGTTAAAGTTTTTACAAACCAAAATGTCTAGTAGCTTTTATACAGATATAGAACTCGGCTATTCTTATTTAATGGAAAATAATGGAGTAGAAGTGTATTGTAAAATAGGTAATTATGATTATAGCTATAAATGGAATTATGATAAATATTGCTTTGAAATTCTAGTAGAGCAAGAATTAAGTCAGGTTGAAATAAAGAAAATAATTGACGGAATGGCACATAAAGAGTAATTCGTTTTTACCAAGCCTTCCCCAGCGAAGCGTGTTGGGGAAGGTGGATTTTGCGTAGCAAAAGACGGATGAGGTTGTTTTTTGATTTTCGTACCTCATCCACCACTATCGTGGTCCCCCTTCCCCAAAACGCTTCGCTGGGGAAGGCTTTCGAGGGAAGGCTTATAAAATGGTTGCAGAAATAAAAAATCTGCAACTTTTTTAATTTTTTTTGAAGAATTTTGTCATTTTTTTGGTATTAGTATATAGAGATGGCAAAATGAAGGAACTATTTCTAAAGAACACAAAAATTAAATAAGAAAAGGACGAAAAATGAAAAAAAGAATTACATTATTATTAGCCGTAGTTATGGTTATGTCAATGCTTGTGGCATCGGCATTCCCGGCATCTGCGGAGGGAATCACTCCCTATCTTTCAAATTCAAACAACGCGACTGTTGCGTTCTCAATAGAGAGTAACGGCACAGCGCATTTCAGCGTTGATTACACAGGAAGGGATGGCGTGTTTACCGAGGCGAAGGTAACTGTTAAGATTGAGAAGCAGTTCCTGTTCTTCTTCTGGACCACCGAGCATGAGTGGACTGCAACCTCGACCGAACGTGCAGGTTTCTTCTATCAGTCGTTTAGCCTTAGCGGCTCCGGAACATACAGAGCAAACTACACTCTTGAATTCTACGGCACAAGCGGCGAGGTTGACGTTATAACGGATACTCAAGAGGACTCGTATTAATACAGCCGAAACAACTCTTTCGTTTGTCATCTCAAAAAATACCGTTAAGAACGGCTGCCCCGTCTGCCTTATGGAGCATGGGGCAGTTTTTCTTTGGAGAAAGTGGCGAGAGGGATTTTTTTGTGTTAGTTTTTTATATCGATACAGTCAATTTAGCAAGGTTGTTTACAGTTTGTTTACATAATACAAGTGCAGTTCCTTAACATATCATAGTAAATCTCCTAAACTTTTTAAGGAAGGAGGTGACATTATGATGGAAACAAGGCATTTTGGTCGAATTATGCGAGAGAAGAGAGAGCGCAGGGGCATGACTCTTAAGACTCTTGCAGACACGGTAGATATGAGCGAAAACGCGCTTCACGGTATTGAATTTGGCGACAGTGATCCAAAGCTATCCACTGTGCTGAAAATCGCCGGCGCGCTTGAAATAGATATGGGTGCGCTTAACTGTTGCGTACCCGTTTTTATTTAATCTTTTTGACTAAAACTTTGGAAGGAATCACTATAATGAAAATCAAGTACATAATGACAAAAAACACTTATTCTGACAATGAAACAGAGAGAGTCGGCTACGGAATTGCCGCAGTTACAAAAGAGAGGGGAAATCAGACTGTGGTACAGGTATATAATGATATGTCAGGCGAGTACGAAAAGGTAAAAGGGCTTGTTCGTCTTTGCAATAAGGGGCGCCTTTCTCTTATTCATCTTCCCGACGTCGTAGAGGATTTTATATCGGTAATGTGAATAGTATAATCAGAGGTGGGGATAAGTACCCCGCCTCTATTTTTATTGAACCGCGAGTGTAGATTCATCAGTTGCGTGGTTCATTTTCTTGATTTTTTGTATGCAGCTGTTACAGATGCATATTGACTTTGAAACAGAACGCCCTGAGTTGCATATTTTACAGAGCACATCGCTTTTTTTAATAGTGATAACTCCGTTTTCTATGCACATAACAACGTCTGCTCCGACCATAAGTCCTAGATTTTTTCTAAAATCAATTGGCAAAACTATTCGTCCGAGCTTATCTATCTTCCTTGTTATAATTTCCATAATAGTCCTCCCGTTTGTAACGATATTTGCAATATGTAATCGCATTACGATTATTATAAACTTTTTCCTTGTCGAATTTTGTTACAATGTGGAGAAAAATAAAAAATCTGTGCTTTTAACACAGATTTTGTAATATTATAGAATTTATTATGCTTTTACATTTTTAATCATCGTTTCAACAACGTTGAATATTTTGTTTTGCTCCTCGAGAGGCAGCTCTTTAACCTTTTCAGAAAGCTCACCGGACTTGACAACGCAAGACCTCTTTACAACGTCACAGAAAATTTCATCAGCAGAGCAATCAAGAGCGTTGAAGATTTTTACTAAGGTTTCGATTTTTATATTATATACCCCGCGCTCCAAAGCGGACATATAATGAGGGCTTATTTCAATTATCTCGGAAAGCTCCTCTTGCGTCAATCCCTTTTTCTTTCTGTACTCGCTTATTCGCTGACCAATAATCTTTTTCATGCGATCCCCCATTGTGATTATACTACTGATAGTATAATTGCATTTTGATTACTTATGAAGGACTTTATTTGATTATTGTAACGGCATAACGATTATAAAGGAGCTTTTTTCTTTTGAAGAGTATTTCATACCGACCTGTGATTATACAAAAAACCGCCGCAGAAAAACTGCGGCGGTTAGATTCATGTCACTCCCATTCGATTGTACCGGTGGGTTTGGGCGTGAGGTCGTAGAGGACTCTGTTGATGCCCTCAACCTCGTTTGTAATTCTGCTTACGATCTTGTGAAGAACTGCGTAGGGAATTTCCTCGATAGAGGCGGTCATAGCGTCCTTGGTGTTTACGGCGCGGATAATCGCGGGCCAGCCCTCGTATCTGGAGTCGTCCTTTACGCCAACGCTCTTGACGTCGGGGATAACGACAAAGTACTGCCAGACCTTCTCGGCAAGACCGCACTTGTCAAACTCATCTCTGAGGATTGCGTCAGCCTCGCGGAGTGCTGCAAGCCTGTCCCTCGTGATAGCACCAAGGCAACGAACACCGAGTCCGGGGCCGGGGAAGGGCTGACGGTAAACCATAGCGTGAGGAAGACCGAGAGCCTCGCCAACGACTCTTACCTCGTCCTTATAGAGAAGCTTTACAGGCTCAACGAGCTCAAACTTAAGGTCCTCGGGCAGACCGCCAACGTTGTGGTGGGATTTAACCGCCTTTTTACCCTCTGCTTGCTTAATTGACTCAAGAATATCGGGATAGATAGTACCCTGTGCAAGATAGGTGATGTCATCAAGCTTTCTTGCCTCATCGGCAAAAACTTCTATAAATTCTTTTCCGATGATCTTTCTCTTTCTCTCGGGGTCGGACACACCTGCCAAAAGATCAAGGAAACGGTCGGTTGCGTCAATATATACAAGATTTGCATCAAGAGTCTTACCGAAAATGTCTACGACAGCCTCGCTCTCGCCCTTACGCATCAGGCCGTGATTTACGTGCACGCAGACAAGCTGCTTTCCGATTGCTTTTATAAGAAGAGCCGCAACAACAGAGGAGTCGACGCCGCCCGAAAGCGCTAGAAGCACCTTCTTGTCACCAACGGTCTTTCTGATTTCGGCAACCTGCTCGGCAATAAAAGCGTCAGCCAGAGCCTTTGTGGTAATGCGCTGCATTGTTTCCGGTCTTTTATTAGAGTCCATAAAAATTCCTCCGAATTTTGTAAAATAAATTAACAAATTTATTATACACCGAAAGACACTAAAATGCAAGATATTTTTTTCACAAAATATAAACTTTCAGCGTAAAATATTACTGTATAATATGCATAGAAAGTGTTAAGAGAAAATTATGCTTGCAACAAAACCTTATATAAGAGAGAACGCTGTCGCGTATGCTAGAAAATACGCCTTTTCTCAAAATTCAAGATTCGGAAACTTTGCCGGTATTGGCGGAAACTGTACGAATTTCGTGTCACAGTGCATATACGCCGGCGGCTGTGTGATGAATTATAAGCCGACGTTTGGTTGGTATTTTATTTCGCTTGACGATAGATCGCCCTCTTGGACGGGAGTTGAATTCTTTTACAATTTTATAATAGAAAACGCCGACGTCGGACCTTATGGCAGAGTAGCCAGCGATGATGAGCTGGAGATCGGTGACGTTATACAGCTTGCCAGAAACGACGAGGGCTATTATCACACGTTGCTTGTCGTTGGCTTTGACGGCGAGGATATTCTCGTTGCCGCCCAGACCGATAACGCTTACGGCAGGCCTCTATCCACCTATGACTACGACTATTCCCGGTTCATTAAAATCCTCGGAATAAGGTTCGAGTCCTCGGAGGGATATGAGTGCTTTGAAAGTCTTATGGAAGGCTGAAAAAAGACCGACACGCAAAAGCGCGTCGGTCTTTTAAATTAAAGGTTTATCGTGTTTTGGACTGTATACGTATTTTTATAAGTTATACAGTTCCGTTCTTTACCGCATCAAAGTCCTCTTCAATTTCGGCAGAGGGCTTCTTCGTAAGAAGAGAAACTACAAAAATAAGAAGGGAAGAGAAGATGAACGCCGGGAGAAGCTCATAGATGGCAAATACTCCGCCTGCCCTGGCAATAACCAGCTTCCAAAGAAATACCATTCCCGCGCCGCCGAGCATACCTGCGATAGCACCGGCTCTCGTGGTTCTCTTCCAGAAAAGAGAGAAGAGTATAAGAGGGCCGAAGGTCGCACCAAAGCCTGCCCAGGCAAATGAAACTATCTTGAAGATAATGCTATTTTCGTCAAGGGCAATAAGCGCGGCAATGATAGCGATGGAAATGAGAGTGATTCTTGAAACCCACATAACCTGCTTGTCGGTGGCATCTTTCTTTATAAGTCCTTGGAAAATATTTTTTGAAACTGAGGACGCCGCGATAAGAAGGTAGGAATCCGAGGAGGAAATTGTAGCTGCAAGAATGCCCGCCATAACAAGACCTGCAATCAGCGGAGGAAGAAAGCTTGTAGAAAGCTTTATAAATATGCCCTCTGCCGCTGCATTGGAGAGAAATTCATTCGGGAAGAGCTGTCTACCCACGATGCCTATAAATACCGCAACCGCAAGAGAGATAACGACCCAAACCATAGCTATACGTCTTGACGTTTTAAGCTTTTCTTCCTTACGGATAGCCATAAAGCGAAGAAGCACCTGGGGCATACCAAAGTAGCCAAGACCCCAAGCCAGCATAGAGAAGATGGAGAGCGCGCCGTACGGTTGCGCCTCGCCCCAAACGACGGCATCGCCAGCCTCGTTTACGCCCGGGTTTGCAATTCCGAAGAAATCAAGGAAGCCGGGAATAGACGCGGCGTTTTCTATCACCGAGCCGAAACCGCCCGCGTGAAAGATACTGACACCAACTATTATAGTCAGCGCACCTATCATAACAATACTCTGCATAAAGTCGGATGCGCTTTCTGCAAGGAAACCGCCGATGATAGTATATGCAACAACGAAGAGCGCGCCAACGAGTATCATAGCCCAGTACGGTGCGCCGAAGAGAGTTGAAAACAGCTTCCCGCAGGTTACAAGACAGCTTGACGCATAAACCGTAAAGAATACAAGAATGAATATAGCGGATATGGTCATTATCACTCTGTTATTACCCTCGCGAAAACGGTTAGAGAAAAATTCGGGAAGGGTTATAGAATTGTTTGCTCTTACGCTGTAACGGCGAAGCCTTTTTGAAACTATAAGCCAGTTGAAGTAAGTACCTACCGCAAGACCGATAGCCGTCCATGTAGCGTCGGCAAGACCGCACCAATACGCAACTCCGGGAAGTCCCATAAGCAGCCACCCCGACATATCAGATGCCTCGGCGCTCATTGCCGTTACCCAAGGGCCGAAGGAGCGTCCGCCAAGAAAGTAATTTTCGGAACTTTGATTAGCCCTCTTGTAATAGTAAACTCCGATGCCTATTACAATAGACATATAGACTACCATTGAAATTAAATACTGAATCTGTTCGCTTGTCATGTCGTTCTCATTAATGCGAAAAAAGATATTAAGAGTATATCACATCAAACCTTTTAAGTCAAGATAAATTTAATTTCGGCAAGACAAATAAACGTGACAGTACCAAACAGTAAGGCTGCCTCAAGCTTTTATTTGAGGCAGCCCCGGTATTACAATGTTATTAAAGATTGATTTTGTTCTCAACTGTGTAGAGAGCAAGAAGTCCCTGCTTTCTTTCTTCGATTTCGTCCTTCATGGACTGGATCTGATCCTCGGTGAAGGGGTCAAGGTCGCCGTCCTTAAGGGTGCCCTTATACATTCTGTCGAGCTTCAAGGCATAGTTGATGTCAACCGTACCAATCTCACCGCGCTTCTCGCAAACAACGAGGTTGGACTCGCCTCTGAGAAGTGCCTCAACTGCATAAACACCCATTTTTGAAGCAATAACGCGGTCAGCAAGGGTGGGATTTCCGCCTCTTACGATATGAGCAAGGCGCGCAAACTTGGTTTCAACGCCGGCCTCGGTCTCAATCTTCTTTGTGAGAGCGGGACCGTAGTCGCTGCCTACGCCCTCGGAAACGATAACGATAAAGTTACGCTTGCCAATCTCTCTTGCCTTCTTTATTCTTTTACAGATAGAGTCATCGTCGTGGGGGAATTCGGGTACTACGACGGCAGAGGCGCCCGAGGCGATAGCTGTATGTAGAGCGATGTCGCCGGCACCTCTTCCCATAACCTCAACTACGTTACATCTGGCGTGCGACTCGCAGGTGTCGCGGAGCTTGTCGACAAGCTCGATAACCGTGTTCATAGCGGTGTCAAAGCCGATCGTAGTATCGGTAGAGGTAATATCGTTGTCGATTGTTGCGGGGATTCCTATGCAGGGAACGCCGTGAGCGGTGAGGTCTGTAGCACCTCTGAAGGTTCCGTCGCCGCCGATAGCAACGATACCGTCGATTCCAAGCTCACGACAGGTTGCAACGGCTTTCGCCATACCCTCGGGAGTCTTAAACTCAAGGCAACGGTCGGAGTAAAGGAACGTTCCGCCCTTATTAACTATATTTGAAACGTCGCGAAGACCAAGAGGACGAATATCTCCGTCGATAAGTCCCGAATATCCGCGAGAGATACCCATAACCTCGACACCGCGCGCCAGCGCTGTGCGCGTTACGGCTCTTACAGCCGCATTCATACCGGGAGCGTCACCGCCGGAGGTGAGCACGCCGATCTTCTTAAATTCTTTCATTGTTAAATTTCCTTCCAGATAGAGAAACTAAAAAACAAGGCTTATTGTTTTCGCAAGCATAATTATACAACATCTTTCGTCATTTTACAATAGGAAAACAAGATTTTTTTGTTACTTTTTTTGAGAAAATAAAACAAATTAATCAAATTATAAATATTTTGATTGACAAACAAACCGACCCGTGATATAATTAGTTTGAATTTTATGCGTTAAAAGGAGGAATGGTCAAACCATGTATATCGCAATCATCGCCGACGACAATAAAAAAGAGCTTATGGCTCAGTTCTGTATCGCATATTGTAATATTTTGTCCCGCCATCACCTTTGCGCAACGCACACCACAGGTAAGTATATTTCCGACGCGACAGGTCTTGATATAGAAACCTTTCTTCCCGGCAGCGCCGGAGGCACAGAGCAGATTACTGCAAGAGTGTCATACAACGAGATAGACCTCGTCTTCTGCTTCAGGAGCACGGACCCCGCCAAGACGCAGTATGAGTCAGAGCTTAATCTTCTGCGCCTTTGCGATGTTTATAACATTCCTCTCGCGACAAATATTGCTACTGCCGAGGTTTTAGTGCAGGCGCTGGAGGCAGGAAGCTTTAACTGGAGAGAGTATGTCAATCCCATCAGTGAATACTCTATGAAGAAAAAGACTAAAAAATGATTTTATTGACAAAAACGGTTGTTATCCTTCCGTTTTTGTCTTTTTTCACAAAAGGAATGAGGTGTAAACGTGGTTATAAAAGAGGCTTCCATCAAGGTTACCTCCGTTATTGAAGATCTCGATTCTTCTGGGTTAGCGGCAGGAGAGGCAGAACGCACGGAATCAAAATGTGTCGGCTATTTGCATATATATGACGGTGGCGTTTATCTTGTAACCTATGCTGAAAAAAACGGTGACAGTCAGGTTACAACCGAAATAAAATACGACGGCGGCACTGTTACTGTCAAAAGATACGGCTCGATAGAGAGCCTTATGGTATTTAAGGAAGGGTACTGTGACTCATCCGTTTATAAAATTTCGCCTTACACCTTTGATGCTGAGGTGATCACGAAAAGGATAAGAGCAGCTCTTGATAACGACGGCGGCACTATTGATCTATATTATAATATGAAGATAGGCGGAGCGGAAAGGTCCGCGAGAATGAAGATATGGATATCAACGAATTCAAATCAAGATTAAAGGACGGAAAGCTCGAGGGGATATATATCTTCGCGGGCGAGGAGGAATATCTGATACGGCATTATCTTTCCTCCTTGCGCTCGGCTCTCAATATAGAACCCGCGTTTGCAGTTTTTAATAATCCCGTATTTGACGGTGATGAGGTTGATTTCTCCGCTATATCCGAGGCAATAAAGGCGCCGCCGATGATGAGCGACTATAAGCTTGTGGAATGGCGCCACGCTGATTTTGACTCTATGGGAGAAAAGGAGCTTTCCTTGCTTGAGGCTCTTATCGAAGAGGCAGAGGATTATCCGTATAGCATTATAGCCTTTACCTCGGAGGGAGAAAAGCTTGATTTCGGAACACAGAAGAAGCCGTCTAAATTCGTAAGCAGGTTTGGAAAGCGTCTGAACCTTTTGCGCTTTGAAAAATCTACAGATAACCAGCTCTATTCGTGGTTGAAGAAGCATTTTGACGCAAGGGGCGTGAGCGTGACTCTGGATACGGTCAGAGCGTTGGTATTTCGCTCGGGACATTCAATGAACGTGCTTTACACTGAGGTGGAGAAGCTTACGGCTCTGGCTCTTGCAAGAGGACGCGATTACGTAACTGTCGATGACGTGAACGAGGTGTCTGCATCAACTCCGGAGTCAGAAACCTTTGCACTCTCAAATGCCATAACCGAGAGAAATAAGCAGAAGGCGTACGCCGCTCTCGAAGAGCTGAAAATAAGGCGAGTTGACCCAGGTGCCGTTATGGGAATGGTGGCAAGGACGTACGACGAGCTGCTGAGCGTAGCGATGCTTCTTGAGGAGGGAAAAAATCTTTCGGATATAGAGTCGCTCCTTAAGATGAATCCTTATAAAGTAAAAATACACGCTGCTGCGGCAAAGCGTTACTCGGCAAAGCGGCTTGCCGATATAACGAATGAGCTTGCAAGAGTGGACGCAGGCTCGAAGTTCGGCGGAGTATCAGGATATACCGCCATAGAGATTTTTATATCCAAAAGCATATAAATAATAACTAAAGTTTACAAAAAGAGGTGCAAAATGTCCAAAAAGAGAAAAAATTCCAATTATAAGGGAACGGCTCCTGTGAATGTAAGGAATGCCGACCCGGACGTAAGAAAAAATAGAATAATATGGATAAGCTGTTTGGTTGTTGCCGTAGTGTTGCTTGGCGCTATTATTGCCGCCTTCGTAATATCGTCTATACCTAAAATCAGCTATGTTGAAATGGACTTCGGTGATTACGGCAAGATAGTCATAGAGGTGGACGGTGAGGCCGCTCCTGAAACGGCAAAGAACTTTATCGACCTTGTTGATGACGGATTTTACGACGGACTCACGATATTCAGAGCACAGGCGAATTTCGTAATTCAAGGCGGCAAGGACGCTAGTGCAAATCTCACAGGGATAAAGGGCGAGTTTGCATCAAACGGCTATGACAATCCGATTTCCCATACTCGCGGCGTTATATCTATGGCGAGAACGAATGACCCAAATTCTGCAACCTCCCAGTTCTTTATCACTCTGCACGACAGCGCGACGTATTCTCTTGACGGCGGCTACGCTGCATTTGGTCACGTGGTAGAGGGAATGGACGTGGTTGACGCTATTGCAGAGGCTCTTTTGCAGTGTGACTCTGATAGCTACGGCTTCGTTTCCGACGATGACGCTATAACCATCGTTTCGGCAAAGGTGCTTGAAAACTATAAATAAAAACTATTTTTAGGTCGAAATATATTGACAAGTCGGCTTACTTGTGTTAAAATATATGCTAATTAAAAGAATAATAATATTTTAACTGTTAAAAATAAAAGAAGTGAGGAATAAAAATGGCTACTTATTTCAACGAACCCTCTCATACCTTCAGCGAGTATCTTCTCATACCCGGATATACCGACGAGAGATGTATCCCTGCAAACGTATCTCTTCGTACCCCTCTTGTTAAGTACAGAAAGGGTGAAGAGGAGTGTCCCCTTATGCTCAACATCCCCCTTGTTTCTGCTATTATGCAGTCTGTTTCCGATGACAGAATGGCAATAGCTCTTGCTAAAGAGGGCGGTATCTCTTTCATCTACGGTAACCAGACAATAGAGGACGAGGCGGCAATGGTCGCAAGAGTTAAGGGATATAAGGCAGGCTTTGTTGTAAGTGACTCAAACCTCACCCCCGACAACACTCTTGCAGACGTTTTGGAGCTTGTTGAGAAAAACGACCACAACACTATGGCAGTAACCCATGACGGAACCGCTACGGGAAAGCTTCTCGGTATCGTTACCGGCAGAGATTACAGAGTTTCCAGAATGTCAACAGACGAGAAGGTTTCTTCCTTTATGACCCCTCTCTCGAAGCTTATTACCGCTCCCGAGGGCACGACTCTTAAGGAAGCAAACGACATTATCTGGGATAATAAGCTCAACTCTCTTCCCATAGTTGATAAGGACGGCAACCTTAAGTATTTCGTATTCCGTAAGGACTACTCACAGCATAAAGAAAATCCCCAAGAGCTTCTTGATGATAACAAGAGCTACGTAGTAGGTGCGGGCATTAACTCGCGCGACTATGAGCAGCGCGTTCCTGCTCTCGTCGAGGCAGGCGCTGACGTTCTCTGCATCGACTCCTCCGAGGGTTACACCATCTGGCAGAAGAAAACTATCGACTTCGTAAGAGAGAAGTACGGCGACAGCGTTAAGATCGGTGCGGGTAACATCGTTGACCGCGAGGGCTTCCGCTTCCTTGCAGAAGCAGGTGCAGACTTTATTAAAATCGGTATCGGCGGCGGCTCTATCTGTATCACCAGAGAAACCAAGGGTATCGGACGCGGTCAGGCAAGTGCTGTAATTGAGGTTGCGGCTGCCCGTGACGAATACTATAAGGAAACCGGTATATATATTCCTATCTGCTCCGACGGAGGCATAGTTCACGATTATCACATGACCCTTGCTCTTGCAATGGGCGCAGACTTTATGATGCTCGGCAGATATTTCGCAAGATTTGACGAGTCCCCCACACCCAAGACTATGGTAAACGGTCAGTACGTTAAGGAGTACTGGGGCGAGGGCTCAAACCGTGCGCGCAATTGGCAGCGCTACGACCTCGGCGGTAAGGCAAAGCTCTCCTTCGAGGAAGGCGTTGACTCGTACGTAACATACGCAGGACCTCTTCACGATAACGTTGAGAAATCTCTCTACAAAGTAAAGTCCACGATGTGCAACTGCGGCGCTATCACTATCGAGGAGCTTCAGCAGAAGGCGAAGATGACGCTTGTTTCGGCGACATCGATAGTTGAGGGTGGATACCACGACGTCACGTTAAGAAAATAAAAATCGAAGGTCATATTTGGCGATATGTGCCGTTTTCTCCCGCTCGCAGTAGGTCACTACAGCTTCGGGGAGAAGAACGCCCCATCTCACCTAAATCTGTCTCTCCGATTTAAGTGCCTCACTCGGTGTTTGGTAAAACAATAAAAACAAAGAATTTCGTGTCTCTCGGGGCACGAAATTCCACTTTAATAATAAGGAAAAGCAAAAATGAGCAAACTCTTCATTCCCGAAAATTACACACCCGTCCTAGACGTATACGATACGCAGAAGGCTATATCCTTTATAAAGCAGACGTTTCAGGCGCGTCTTGCGTCGGCCCTGCATCTTAAGCGCGTATCAGCGCCCCTCTTCGTTACCGAGAGCTCGGGACTTAACGATAATCTGAATGGCACGGAGCGCCCTGTCAGCTTTGATATTCCCGATGCGGACGAGGTAGGTCAGGTCGTTCACTCGCTTGCGAAGTGGAAGAGGCAGGCGTTGAAGGAATACCGCTTTTACGTCGGCAACGGTCTTTACACCGATATGAACGCTATCCGTCGCGATGAGGAGCTTGACAATATTCACTCCATATACGTAGACCAGTGGGACTGGGAAAAGATAATAACGAGAGAGGACAGAAGCCTCGATTATCTTAAGGAAATAGCGCAAAAAATCGTCAACGTCATCTGCGACACAAGCGAGCTTCTGCGTGTGGATTTTCCGCAGCTCAAGGTTAAGCTTAAAAGAGAACTTTTTGCTATCACCACCTCGGAGCTTGAGGATATGTACCCAGAGCTTACCCCGAAGCAGCGCGAGGACGCGATCACTCGTGAGCACGGAACGGTGCTTCTTATGCAGATAGGCGGCAAGCTTAAGAGCGGCAAGCCCCACGACGGCAGAGCCCCCGACTACGACGACTGGGAGCTGAACGGAGATATCCTTTTCTATAACGAGGTTCTCGGACATTCCTTTGAGATATCGTCTATGGGTATCAGAGTTGATGAAAAATCTCTTGATAAGCAGCTCACCGAGCGCGGCTGTGACGATAGAAGAAATCTGCCTTTCCACAAAGCACTTCTCGCGGGCGAGTTGCCCCTCACGATCGGCGGCGGTATAGGTCAATCACGACTCTGTATGCTGATGATGGGATCGGCTCATATTGGCGAGGTGCAGTCGAGCATCTGGGATAAGGCAACAATCGAAGGCTGCAAAGCGGCAGGCATCAGACTGCTTTAATATAAAAAGAGCAAGCTATTACTGCTTGCTCTTTTTGTCAATTATTTCCCCTTAATGCTAACCTCGCCGGTGAAGAGATGCTCTTCCTTGCCGTCCTTGGTTTCAATGATGAGCGAATAGTCGGGAGCTAGGGCCTTTACAGTAGCGTCATAACTTTCGTTAGGCTTTATTACCTTAACTTGTTTTCCTATGGTATTAAGGCGCGAGGCGTAAGCCGCGAAAACCTCATTAGAGTCAAAATTTTTGACGCCGTCAATGATTTTTTGGGTAAGCCTTGCCGTGAATTCTTCTCTTGAGATTTTCTTTCCCGACGCCTCCTCTATGGAGATCGCAATATCGGAAATTTCGTTTGGAAATGCTGTTTTGTAAATATTTATTCCCAAACCACACACTAAATAGGCGATATTACCCTCGGAATCCATCTCGCCCTCAACTAAAATCCCGGCGAGCTTTTTGTCGCTTGCATACAGGTCGTTTACCCACTTTATACTTGGAGAAATATCGGTCAGCTCTTCCACGCACTCGGAGAGCATCACTGCCGCAAAGGGCGTAAATTTCGTTATGGCAGAGCCTTTTTTATCGGGGTAGAGCAGTAGTGAAATATATATTCCTGCGCCGGATGCGGAGTGAAAGCTTTTACCGAGTCTGCCTCTGCCCGCCGTTTGAGAATCCGCTATAAATATGGTGGGCGCTCTTTCGGCAACGTGGGACCTTGCATATTCCTTTGCTCTGGTATTTGTTGAGTCGGTTTCGCTGTAATAAAATATTTTCGGTGTAGCGGCGCCAAGACCTTTTATCGCGGATTTGATTTTTTCTATATCGAGCTTGTGTTCGTTTTTCATTTTGCCCCCAAAGGAAGTTCGTTGTATTCGATATTATCTTGGGCAAACACGACGTTATCAACCGTCAGCGTTGCTTCGGCAGAATTAAGCGAATAGAATCGCATTTTATCTATCTTGGTGGTGTCGGGAGCATCGTTTTTATGAGAGTTGTAGTAATTATCGCTGACATAGACGAGCTTTTTGTCGATAAACACCTTTACTCTGACACCTCCGCCGTCGAGGGCATAATATTCAACGCCTAGGTTGAATTTTGTATCCGCTGCAATGCCGTCTGCCATAAGCTGCTCTCTTCTCGTAGTAGCGTCAGAGGTGCTGGACACGTCGGATACGGTTATATATCCGTTTTTATAACCGATAGCCATCATATAAGCCCGCTTGCCGTCGGAGTCGCCGAACATTATTTGATAAACGGTGCTGCTGCCGGATATGCCGCCTACTGCAATATCAGCAAAGAACATTACGGCATTATAGTCTTCTTTAAGCTGAGGCGCGATATACAGGCTATCGTTTGCGCCGGACGTGGTTGTGAAAACGAGCGTTGTGTTTTCCGCGTCCTTTACAATTTCGACCTCTGCACCGTCAGATACAAGATTTGAGCTGACTCTATCAGACGGGGAGGCTTCCTCAAAGTCTATTAGGTCGTAAGAGGAAAGATGCTGAGGCTGTTTCTTCTTTAACTCGAGGTTCTTTTCTTCAATTATCTTTACGTATTCTCGGAATTCGGTTTTTCCGAATAGGCTAGGCTTGTAGCCCGTAAGCTCCAACGCCTTCATTATATTTCCGATAAGGCCGGTTGATGAAATTCCCGTAGCGTTCACGTCACCCTCGTTTGAGCCGGAAATTGCAACAGGCAGTCCCTGCGAGGTGCTGGAAGAATGTGTCGGAGTGTAGGAGAACGAGCCGTCAGCCTTCTGGAAGACGGAAATTTTTTCTTTTGATTTCAGGATTGCATCGGGTGCGGAGAGCAAAAGCTCGTTTACGATACCGTCAGCCACCGCCTCGTCTGCCTCTGTTCCGTAATTTCTCAGGTTAGTGACTATATTGCCGATAGAGTACCACGTGTTGTATAGGTCAACGACGGCGCCCATAGTCTCGTCCGAGGTTATAGCGTCTATGGCAGAGCGAGCCGCTGCCGCAGCATTTGGCATAGGTGCCTTTGCCGAGTTGTAAATCCCTGAGATTTTAAGCAGGCCGTTTACTCCGTAGTAGTTGGCTGTGTGGTGCCAGTGTCCCGTTTCCTCATTCTGATGCTTGTTCAGCCACTCTATAAGAATCGACATCAGGCTGTAATCCTCACCGTCCGCCCGAAGCCCCTCGTCTCTTTTCAAAATCTCGGAGGTTTGGGAGGTCAGCTCGTTACCTATACTGTACGAGTGGTTATAGATATTACGCTTCTCGTTTGTTTCAAAGTTTTCAAGATACGCGACAAAGCTTGCTTTATCGGTGATATTAGTGTTTACGGTAGTGGGAATTACGCACGACACCGCATAAACCGCAGATTGCCTTAACGGAAGGGTAAGTGCGGCTGACGTGCTGTTTTGCCCCTTCATTGTGCCTGGGGTGTCATATAGAGGCAAAACACCGAACTTTTTGAGGATATTTTCTGACCAGCCAAGGTCGCGAGAACGTCTTGACGTATGGGAGTCTGTCAGCTCCTTTGGCCATTGGGGGTGATAGAAATAGCCGTTAGGATCCTGGAGGGATCTGACGAAGGATATTATCTGCTCGCCCATAAAATCGGGAAGCTCCTTTGCGTAGTTGTCTGCCATTCCAGAGGAAATAATGAAATTCAAGGCTTGGTTAGTGCTCTCTACGTCGGGGAGCAGGGGATAGGTTACGCCATTATACGTGACGGTGTCGTTATCTCTTGCGCTGTTTGAGTAATAGTAACCGCCTATCGCGGGCTCGTATAGATATGCATACCATTTCGTCATCTCCGGCGTATAGAGCGAGTAGAGCTCCTTAAGAGCAGAAACAAATTTCTCGGCGTTCTGCGCTCCTATGCGCTCTGTAAGATGCTCTGACAACTTTTTCCACTCGGAAGCGCGCTTTTCTGCATCATAGGCCTCATAATATTCCGTAACGTAGATTGACTTATTATAAACAACGCCGGGTGTCAATATAAGCTCGCTCTTTACGCAATTATCAAGAAAATATTTCAAGAGCAGCTCTCGTGAGGTTTCCGACTCGCAATCGGAGTATGCCAGAGCTAAAGAGGTACCGTCAGAGTATATAAGGAAAGATAAAGCGTTCTCCGCCGTGATTTTTTCAAGCTCCGAGTAGGCCTTTGCCGATATATCACGGTCGGTTTTTCCGATTACTATCTCGTGGTACATCTTCTCTTTACTCTCGTCCTGTATGATGCTTGAAATAGCGGATGCCTCGGCACTTACCGAATCCATAATCTCCTCTGCGATAGCTTTGTCGGCGGCATCGCCGTTATGTACGAAATAAAGATAGGAATATTTGCCGTATATGAGGTTTTCAGCTTCCTTTTCCCAAACGGCAATGAAGTGCTTGTTTTCGGTAATTTTTCTCGCAAAGCTCCATAGCTCGCCGTCCTCTGCATTGCTCTCACGCCAACCAAGCAGCCTGTATCCGTCAACCTGAGGCAGTGACGGCTTTCTTACCCTATCCATATATTTAATGCTTTGCGGCTCTATGGTAACGTTTGCAACTCCGGTGTCAAAGGTGACGCTGAAGTATTGATTTTCTATATCCGAATCACCGCCGTTGTTGGTGTTCTCCCCGGAATTGCTGCTTGCACCCGGGGCAATCTCACAGGAGGCAAAGCATAAAATTGAGAATAGGGCTATGCATATAAAAAGCTTTAATTTCATAATTTTCCTCCTTAATAATAAGAATAATGCATTTCCACATCAATTTTATCATTTTTAGAAATAAATGTCAATCTATTTGCGGTATTTAGCTATTAAAGGATAATAATAACTGCTCTGAATTGATATTTTCCCCGAAAACAAGGAAAATCGGTTGTTTTTTATTACCAATATTCCAAGAAGGTCCGTAATTAAAACAAGCGAATTCATTTTTTTGATTAACTATTGACAATTGTAAAAATTTATATTATAATATTCTAAAAGGCTATGACGGAGAGAGTAGCGAAGAGAAGGCTTAAAGAGAGTCGGCGTTTGGTGCGAGCCGACAGTTAGTATCTTTTGTGAAGATCACTCCCGAGCCGTGTGCCCCAATACAGTAAGGCATGCCGCAGGCTCAGCGTAATCGGAGCGCGTATTGGTTGATGCGTGAAATAGGTGGTATTATGTCCGTTTCCGTGTTGGAGGCGGCTTTTTTATTGTAATAAATAACGGTTGGAGATAAAAACTATGGAAATTTACGAAAAGGTCTCAACAAACCTGAACTTTGTTGAGAGAGAAAAGGCTACCAGAAAGTTCTGGGAAGCAAACAAAATTTTTGAAAAGAGCGTTGATATGCGAGAGGGAGGCGAGAACTTTACCTTCTACGACGGCCCCCCCACAGCAAACGGAAAGCCCCATATAGGACACGTTTTGACCCGTGTTATTAAGGATATGATTCCGAGATACCATACCATGAAGGGCAGACGCGTGCTTCGTAAGGCGGGCTGGGATACTCACGGCCTTCCCGTTGAGCTTGAGGTTGAGAAGAAGCTCGGAATTGACGGCAAGGATCAGATTGAGGCTTACGGCCTTGAGCCCTTTATCGCTCATTGCAAGGAATCGGTATGGAATTATAAGGAGATGTGGGAGGACTTTTCCGGAACCGTCGGCTTTTGGGCTGATATGGATAACCCCTACGTCACTTATACTAACGACTTTATTGAGTCGGAGTGGTGGGCTCTTAAGCAGATTTGGGATAAGGGCCTTCTTTACAAGGGCTTTAAGATCGTTCCTTACTGCCCCCGCTGCGGCACTCCCTTATCCAGCCACGAGGTTGCACAGGGCTATAAGACCGTTAAGGAGCGCTCCGCTGTTGTAAGGTTCAAGTGCATCGGTGAGGATGCTTATTTCCTCGCCTGGACAACGACACCCTGGACCCTTCCTTCAAACGTCGCGCTTTGCGTAAACCCCTCTGACACTTACTGTAAGGTAAAGGCGGCAGACGGTTACACTTACTATATGGCAAAGGCACTTCTTGACTCGGTTCTTGGCGGACTTGAGAGAGAAGAGGGGGCACCCGCCTACGAGATACTCGAGGAAATGAAAGGTATTGACCTCGAGGGCAGAGAATACGAGGCTCTGTGGGCTTGTACCGCTGAGGCTGCAAAGAAACAGAAGAAAAAGGCTCACTACGTTACTGCCGACAACTACGTAACTATGTCCGACGGTACGGGTATCGTTCATATTGCTCCCGCCTTTGGTGAGGACGACTCCAAGGTTGGTAAGAGATACGACCTTCCCTTCGTTCAGTTCGTTGACGGCAAGGGCGAGATGACCAAGGAAACTCCTTATGCGGGTCTTTTCGTTAAAAAGGCTGACGCACCCATTCTCGTTGACCTTGATAAAGAGGGCAAGCTCTTCTCGGCTCCTAAATTTGAGCACGATTATCCTCACTGCTGGAGATGTAATACTCCTCTTATCTATTACGCAAGAGATACCTGGTTTATCGAGATGACCAAGGTTCGCGATAATCTTATAAGAAACAATAATACTGTAAACTGGATTCCCGAGAATATCGGTAAGGGAAGATTCGGCGACTGGCTCGAGAACGTTCAGGACTGGGGACTCTCCCGTAACAGATATTGGGGAACTCCCCTTAACATTTGGGAGTGTGAGTGCGGTCACCGCCACTCTATCGGCTCTATCGAGGAGCTGAAGAAGATGTCGAAGAATTGTCCCGAGAATATTGAGCTTCACAGACCCTTCATTGACGAGGTGACTCTCATCTGTCCCGAGTGTCAGGGAGAGATGAAGCGCGTTCCTGAGGTTATAGACTGCTGGTTCGACTCCGGCTCGATGCCCTTTGCACAGTGGCACTATCCCTTTGAAAACAAGGAGATTTTCGAGTCGCAGTTCCCGGCAAACTTCATCTCCGAGGGCGTTGACCAGACTCGCGGCTGGTTCTATTCTCTGATGGCGATATCTACTCTCATCTTTGACAAGGCTCCTTATAAGAACGTTCTCGTTCTCGGCCACGTGCTTGATAAGGACGGACAGAAGATGTCTAAATCCAAGGGCAATGCAGTTGATCCCTTCGAGGCTCTCGAGCAGTACGGTGCAGATGCTATCCGTTGGTACTTCTACTCCAACTCTGCCCCCTGGCTTCCCAACCGCTTCTTTGGCGACGCGGTCGTTGAGGGACAGCGCAAGTTTATGGGTACTCTTTGGAACACCTATGCGTTCTACGTTCTTTACGCTAATATTGACGGCTTTGACCCCACGAAATACGATCTTGATAAGTCCACCCTCTCGGTTATGGATAAGTGGGTGCTCTCGAAGCTCAATACTGCCGTAGCAAAGGTTGACGACTATCTTGAAAATTATAAGATAACCGAGGCAACGAGAGTCCTTGACGATTTCGTTGACGGTCTTTCAAACTGGTACGTAAGACGCTCACGTGAGCGCTTCTGGGTCAAGGATATGCCTACCGATAAGATAAACGCTTATCTGACTCTTTACACCGCGCTGGTAACTGTTGCGAAGGCGGCAGCTCCCATGATTCCCTTCATGGCAGAGGATATTTACAGAAACCTCGTTTGCTCTGTTGATAAGTCTGCTCCCGAGTCGGTTCATCTTTGCGATTACCCTGCGGCAGACGAGTCTATGATAGACGCAGCACTTGAGGAGAACATGGATGAGGTTGTTGACATCGTCGTTTTAGGACGTGCTTGCCGTAACGCTGCGGCTATCAAGAATCGCCAGCCCGTTGCCAAGATGTATGTCAGCGCGGATAAGACTCCCGATGAATCCTTTATCGCGGTTATCGCAGAGGAGCTTAACGTTAAGAGCGTTGAATTTACCAGCGACGTGTCCGATTTCACAACCTACACCTTCAAGCCCCAGCTCCGCACCGTCGGCCCCAAGTACGGTAAGTACCTCGGAGGTATCAAGAACACCCTTGCTGCCCTTGACGGTAATGCCGCTATGGCAGAGCTTAAGGCAAACGGCGTTATTAAGTTCACGGTGAACGGCGACGAGATAGCGCTGGAAGAGGCAGACCTGCTTATAGAGATGACGAAGAAGGAGGGCTTTGAGTCCCTCGGTGACAGAGGCGTCACCGTCGTTATTGATAAGAATCTTACCCCCGAGCTTATCGAGGAGGGTAACGTCCGTGAGATAATCTCGAAGATTCAGACTATGCGTAAGGACTCGGGCTTTGAGGTTATGGATAATATTAAGATTTCGTTCTCGGGCAACGACGTTATCGCCGCCATAGCGGAGCGCAACGCCGAGGAAATAATGGACGAAACGCTGGGTGTTGCTCTTACGGTCGGTAATACTCTTGCAAACTCAAAGGAATGGAACATCAACGGTGAGAAGGTTACGATTTCCGTTGAAAAGGTCTAAGCCCTTGATTTTGTAAACTAAAGTTTGTAAATGTGCAAAAAACATCTGCTCACTTTGCGGGCAGATGTTTTTTGTTTCCTTTTGAAAAACAATATTAATTAAGAGTTAAATAAAATATTATAAATGATTGCTTTTGTCAATATTAATTATAAATGATTGCTTTTGTCAATATTAATTATAAATGATTGTTTTTTTGTCAATATTAAGTCAAAAAGAATTCGGGATATTGCTTTTTCATTTATAATATGTTAAAATAATATATAAAGATTTATTTTCGGTTAGACGTGCCAAAAAGGAGAGCTGATATTTATGGTTGATGTTTGTATAATCGGTGCGGGAGTTGTCGGCGGAATGATTGCCGAAAGACTCTCAAAATACGAGCTGTCGCTTACTATCGTTGATAAGGGCGGCGACGTTGCCTTGGGCGCAACAAGGGCAAACAGCGCGATAGTTCACGCCGGCTTTGACGCCAAAGAAGGAACGCTTAAGGCTCGCCTTAACGTGCGAGGCTCTCAGATGATGGAAGAGACCTGTAAAAGACTTGGGGTAAAATACAAGAGAAACGGCTCGCTTGTCGTCGGATTTTCCGATGAGGACAGAGAAACGCTGAAAGAGCTTAAGGCAAGGGGCGAGAAAAACGGGGTCACCGGTCTTGAGCTTTTGGACAGAGAGCAAATACTGAAGATAGAAAAGAATATTGGTGATAGCGTTACCTGCGCTCTTCTTGCGAAAACGGGCGCCATCGTTTGCCCCTACGAGCTTTGTATGGCGGCTGTCGGGCTTGCTATGGATAACGGTGCGGCGCTTAAGCTCGACTTTGACGTTGTGAAAATAGAGCGAGAGGGTGAAGGCTACCGTGTGATTTCGGGTACGGGCGAGAGCGTTTTGGCAAAATGCGTTATAAACGCTGCCGGAGTTCACTCGGACGATATTGCGGCTCTTGTTGGTGACGAGAGCTTCACGGTTCACGCAAGGAGAGGCGAATATATGCTTCTTGATAAGGAGTGCGGAAGACTTATATCCCACACCGTTTTCCGCTGCCCCTCAAAAATGGGCAAGGGTATTCTTGTTTCTCCGACCGTTGACGGCAACCTTCTTCTCGGTCCTACGGCAGAGGATATTGATGATAAAAGTGACGTTAAGACGACAGCCGAGGGTATTGCGAAAATAAGAGCAAGCGCCGCCGAGCAGGTTTCGGGCGTTGATTTCGGTAAGGTTATAACCTCATTTACAGGCCTTCGCTCCGTCGGAAGCACGGGTGATTTCATCATAAATTCACCGACCGATAATTTTGTAAATGTTGCGGGAATCGAGAGCCCGGGTCTTACCTCTGCTCCCGCTATTGCAGAGTACGTTGAAGGGATGCTTTACGATATGGGTATTACACTTTCGGAAAAGCAGAGCTATATTTCAGAGCGCCGTCCGACCCATTATTTTTCTTCTCTTACAAATGAAGAAAAGAACGAAATAATAAAGGAGCACCCCGAGTATGCAAGAGTTATCTGCCGCTGCGAGCTGGTAACTGAGGGTGAGATAAGAGAGGCTATCAGAACAAACCCGCCGCCAAGAGATATTGACGGCGTGAAGCGCAGAACCAGAGCTACAATGGGAAGATGCCAGGGCGGCTTCTGTACTCCTTCCATAGTTGAGATACTTGCCGAGGAGCTTGGTATAGATTATGAAGAGGTAACGAAGCTTGGCGGTAAGTCCTATATAAATATCGGAAAAACCAAGTCCGGAGATTAATTTTCGGGAAAGGAACGGTTTTTGAAAATGAACGTTGATTTAGTTATAATAGGCGGAGGCCCTGCGGGAATGGCTGCGGCTGTTGCCGCCCGCAAGAGCGGTCTTGAAGATATACTTATACTTGAGCGTGACGAGGCCCTCGGAGGAATTTTGCGTCAGTGTATTCACAACGGTTTTGGTTTGCACAGATTCGGCGAGGAGCTGACGGGACCCGAGTATGCTTATAGGTATGAAAAAGAGGTTGTTGATCTCGGGATACCCTTTTTGACAGGAACGACCGTCGTTGATATTGATAAAAACAGACGTGTGACGGCGATGAGCGCCGAGCGCGGTATTTTCACAATTGATGCAAAGGCTATCATTCTTGCAATGGGTTGCCGTGAGCGGCCAAAGGGCGCTCTTAATATAGCGGGAACAAGACCCGCCGGAATTTATACTGCCGGCACAGCGCAAAAATTCGTTAATATGAAAGGCTATATGCCCGGCAAGGACGTCGTTATACTTGGCTCTGGTGATATCGGACTTATTATGGCGAGGAGAATGACTCTCGAGGGCGCTAAGGTTCACGCCGTTTGTGAGCTGATGCCGTATTCCGGCGGTCTTGCCAGAAATATAGAGCAGTGTCTTAATGATTTTAACATCCCTCTGAAGCTTTCGCACACCGTCGTTGATATCAAGGGTAAGGACAGAGTAACAGGCGTAGTTATTGCCAAGGTTGACGAAAACCGCCGTCCGATAAAGGAAACGGAGGAGCTTATCCCTTGCGATACTCTTCTCCTCTCCTGCGGACTTATCCCCGAGAATGAGCTTACGAAAAAGGCGGGAATCACTCTTGACAGAGTGACGGGAGGCGCCGTTGTAGATGGCTCAAGAGAATGTGACGTAGAGGGAATATTTGCGTGCGGAAACGTTTTGCACGTTCACGACCTCGTTGATTATGTTTCCGAGGAAGCGGAGATCGCGGGACGTGCTGCTGTAAAATATATCAGGGGCGAAAAGCTTCGCACAAATGAAATACGTGTAGACGTAGACGGAAAAGTCAGATACACCGTGCCGAAGCTGATAAGCGAGGCGGAGGACACGAAGCTCTATTTCCGCGTTGGCTCCGTAATGCGCGACGTTTCTGTTGTTGTAAGGGAGGGGGAGCGTGTCCTTCTTAAAAAGAAGAAGCAAAAGCTCGCGCCTGCCGAGATGGAAACCGTCACGTTGACAAAAGAGATGATTGAGTCGATAGATAGCGGCTCTATAAGCATTTCCGTAGAATAGGAGGATAGTCTGAAATGGGAAAAATCAGAAAGCTCACCTGCATCGTATGTCCTCGCGGATGCGATATGGAGATTGCGCTCGGTGATGGCGGCAAGGTCGTATCGGTTTCGGGCAACGCCTGTAAAAGAGGCGCGGCTTACGCGCAGGACGAATGTACTCACCCGAGGCGCACCGTTACATCAACCGTCAGGCTCTCCGATGGCAGAGTCCTCGCGGTTAAAACCGAAAGCACCATTCCGAAGGAGCTTATATTCGAGGTTATGAAGGAAATAAACTCCACCGTAGCGAGAAGCGACCTAAAGATTGGCGACGTTATAATCGAGAACGTTTCGGGAACAGGCGTTAACGTTGTTGCAACCGCAAACGCATAAAAGCAAAGGACTGTCAAAAGGCAGTCCTTTTACATATAAAAAGCGTGCGATGAAAAATCGCACGCTTAAATTTTCTTAGGTGGTTGCGCCGGATTCAACCGTGCCGTTATCTACATCTTCACCGTTGCCGGTAGAACTGTCGGTCGGCTGATTTGCTCCACATTCTGAGCAAATATTAGCACCTGCTTCTTCATTCGGCTCATAATTATGATTATTACGGGAGACTTCATAATCACAGCCATCTCTCGTGCATTCCGCCTTTTCTTCACAGCTTGTAGTACCTTCAACAGCGACCCACTCGCCCATCTGATGGTCTAAAGCAGGAATCTCTTCAGATGTAGCAACTTGTGTTTCGCAATCTTTGCACCAAATACCTGCGGTGCAACCAGCCTCGGTACACGTGGGTTCTTTAGCCTTCGTAGTGACTTGGGTATTGACGTGATTAGTAGGATCGATTGCAGTTTCTACGGATTCTGAAACGTAGCCGCAACCTTCGCGGTTGCACTTATATCCTGTGGTCTTTCCTGTTGTCTTACACGTTGCCGCCTCTGCCTTTTGAGTTGTTTCAATATCATGACCAAGAGGAGGGGTTATTTTGGGCTTCTTGCTTTCGTCAGGATTATAGTTATGGCAGTATTCGCAGATTTCTCCGCCTTCATATCCTGCTTCCGTACAGGTGGGAAGAACTGTGGGAGCAGCGATATATTTGTGACCAAGCTTAGTAATGATTTCTGCTTTTACAACCATTTCACCGCAACGTTCACACATTGCACTCGGAGTTTTGCCGTCGGTCGTACAGGTAACGGTAAGACCCTGAATTTGCTTTTCAACGTGGCCTAGTGCAGTACCCGTTGCAACAGGCGCTTTGAATATGTAGCCGCAATCCGCGCACTTCGTTCCCTCTCTGTATGCGGGCTCAGTACACGTTGCCTGAGTGGCCTTTATGGTCACTGTGTTTTCATGCTTGCACTCCTCTTTCTCCTGTGCGAAGAGATCGCAGGATGTAAAGACTAATAACGACAGCGCAAGCGCTGTTAAAGATATCAAAAGCTTTTTCATAAGTAATATCTGCCTTTCGATAATTTTTAGTATATTTATTTTACATTAAATAAAATTCAAAGTCAATAGTAAAAAAGAGAAAAAAATATTTAACTTTGAAAAAACCGCATTGTCGTGAAATTTTAGCTCTCGCTTTTGTGCAAAATACCCAATTGTCTAAGGTATAATACATAAAAAGAAGAGGATTTCTATTCTTTATAGAAAAATCAAATGTTGTTTATCCTTCTGTCATCGCCTATAAAATGGAGTGGCCTGTAATCTACGCCCATAATGCGAGAGTATATTCTGTCCTCGTATTTTTGGGAGATTTCCTTTGCCGAGAGGTTTGTTGAAATTATCGTCGGCAGCCCCTTGTTTTGCCTTGTGTTTATAAGATTATATATGCAGGAGAGGGAGAAGGGCGTGTTGAACTCCGTACCCAGATCGTCCACTATCAGAAGATCGCACTCCAGATATTTATCCGACCTCGGCTCACCCCCGGAGTATCCGCTCTTGAATTTATCCGTTTCAAAATCCGAGATGATATTCTGAATACTGTCGTATACGACGTCGTACCCCTGCTTGATTATCTCCTTTGCAATAGCGGTGGAGATATGAGTTTTTCCCGTTCCCGTAGTGCCAATAAGCAGTAGGTTTTCTTTCTTTTCAGCAAAATTCTTGACGTATTTTTTTGCCATTTGAACGACCCTTTGCATATGCTCGTAAACCTTGTGGTCGTTTTTGTATATATCTACAAGGAAATTATCGAAGGACTGCTTTTCAATCAGATTTCCCATACCCGAGGAGGCTATCGTGGCCTTTATCAGCTCCTCCTTAAGACAGCGGCAAACCCTGCCTCCGTTTACGTAGCCCGTGTCAGAGCACTCCTTGCAGAAATGGTGCACGTCGGTGTAATCCTCGGGATATCCGAGGCTCACTATAAGCTCGCGGCGGCGGCGGTTTAGCTCCACGTTTCTTTCCTTTATCGGTGTAACGTCATCACCGCAGAGCGCCGCCTTAAAGAGCAGACGCCCCGTTTTACTAAGCTCTTCGTCGATGGCTCTTATCTCGGGGGATTTCATTCTCATCTCCTCGGCACGCACGTCGGCATCTCTCTCCGCCTCGTTTCTGCGGCGCTCTATCTCGTACTTTACCCGAGAATAGTTTTCGTAATTATACATAAAAAACCATCCTTTCAAAATCAATCTTCATCGTCAAGTCCCTCGAAGCTGCGCGCAAGAGCCTTTTGGAAAGCGTCCTCTACGTCAAAATTGCCGTACCTTGGCTTCTCCGCTTCGGTTTTAGGCCTTGAACGCTTTTGCCCCTTTTCGCCCTGTGTGGCAGCACCGTCTGCCGCCGAGCGCGCTCTGCATTCCTCAAGGGTTGTGCAGCCGGCGTTGTGCCAATTCGTCAGAACCTTGTCCATATACTTTAGGGAAAGCTTGCCTGTGTTGAGGGTTGAAATGCTGTACGCTTCCTTGACGATGGCGGTGGAGTAGCCAAACTCCTCGTCCCATTTGCGAAACAGCTCTCGTTCCGCGTCCGAGCTTTCTCTTGAGAACGAGCCGATAATTCGCTTAAACTCTATCTCGGCGGCGGTTTCACTTTCCTTTTTCTTGATATATATGTCAAGAGCCTCTGCTGTGTCTATCCCTTTATCCACAAGGGAGATAGCCCGATCTCTCAATCTGACTGCCGTGAGCTTTCCGTGCTCGGAGAGGTAGGTTCCGAGTACAACCACAAACTCGGGCGTCAAGGAATACTGAGAAACAAGTGCTGTAATGTTTTTAACCTCCGTTGTGGACAGGGTGGGCTTGCCCATCATCTTCGCGCATATATCCAGCATTTCGTGAAGCTCGTTTTCGCGGATGCTACGAGCAACGCTTGCCGCATTCTCCTCGTCTATCTCGCCCTGGCGCACGACCTCGTCAAACTCCTCTGAAAGCTCCGTTATACCGCCTGCGACTCTTTCGATAATCCCCTCTGATTCCCAAAGTGCGAGAGATGCTCGCACTCTTGATGCGGAGGCCCCGGAGATGGACCTTATCTGCTCCTCGTCAAGCGAGGCGGGAGCCTTGTCTATTAGGGTTAAAAGAATTCGCAGCTCGTCGGCGGACGCGTCGGAGAATGCCGCGCACCCCGTCACCGACACCGAGCCCTTCAATATGTATTTATTCATCATCAGCCTCCGAGTGCGGCTTCTTCTCGGATACCTCGGTTCTGCTCTTAAGCTCGTAGCAAAGAGTCATAAGCGAGTCGCCGAGGTGTATATTCTCAACGATTACCTCTTTTGAGTTCAGCTTAAGCTCCATATTAGCGAAATTCCATATTCCCATAACGCCTGCCTCGACCATAGTCTTTGCAACAGCGTACGCCGCCTCTTTAGGAACCGTGAGCACTCCTATATCGACCCTGTTATTTTTGCAGAAATCGTAAAGGTCATCAACCGAGTATACGGGTATTCCGTAAATTTCGGTTCCAATTATACTTTCATCAACGTCAAAGAGCGCCAGCCTCGTAACTCCTCGCCTGCCGAACATACGGGTTGCTGCCAGAGCTCTGCCGAGGTTTCCCGCGCCCACGATTACTGCGCTGTATCCCTCCGTAACGCCGAGAAGCTCGCTTATCTTTGCGTGCAGGTATTTAATATTATAGCCGTAGCCCTGCTGACCGAAGCCGCCAAAGCAGTTTAAGTCCTGGCGTATCTGCGAGGCTGTAACGTTCATTATTTCAGAGAGCTCCGCAGATGAAATACGGAGCTTGCCCTCCGCCAGAAGATCTCCGAGGTATCTGTGGTATCTGGGCAGACGCTTTATTACAGCGGGAGGAACAACGTTCTTCTGCTCCGCCAGCCTTCTCTCAAACGTACCGTGTATTTTATCTATACTTTCCATAAAAATCCTTTCGTAATGCTTGCCTTTATTTTTAAGGCAAACATTTTCCGTTATGCCTCTATCGAGTCCAGAGCGCTGGCATTGAGCGATGAGGTCGCAACAGCACCCTTTTTATATTCATAGTAGCCCTCTGCGGCTATCATCGCGGCGTTGTCGCCGCACAGCGATATAGGGGGGATAAAGAGCCCTACTCCCGCCTTGTCCACGACCTCGGCAAGTCTGCCTCTTAAATGAGAGTTTGCCGCAACTCCGCCCGCAACCACGAGGTCAAGTCCTGGGTTTTCTTTGAGAGCTGCGGATATCTTTTTCGCAACCGCCTCAACCGCCTCGTAGGTATACCTTGCGGCAAAGAGTGCCTTGTCAACCTCGCGCCCTGCCTGCTCATATCTATGAAGCAGATTTATAGCGGCGGTTTTCAGACCCGAGAATGAAAAATCGAGAGTTCCGTCCGAGAGCGCAGGGGAGGGAAGAGTCATATCCTTGTTCCGATAGGCATCGCTCTTTTTATATTTTGAGTAGAAGCTTGTACCGTTCGAGGTAGCCTTGATAAAGCCTTCTCTTGACAGCTCGTCAAAGCCGCGCCCCGCAGGATACGGAATTCCTATCATTCTGCCTATTTTATCAAATGACTCTCCGATAGCGTCATCCCTCGTTGTTCCGATAATTCGAAAGTCCGTGTAGCTTTCGGCTTTGTATATCGCCGTGTGCCCTCCCGATACCGCAAGAGCGAGAAACGGTGGCTTCGGGCCCTCTTTCAAAAGATACGACGCCGCAATATGCCCTTTTATGTGATCTACCGCCACGAGAGGTATTCCGTTTGCCGCCGCTAAAGCCTTGGCAAAATTCACACCGACGAGAAGCGCCCCTATAAGTCCGGGGTTTGCCGTAACGGCAATAAGGTCTATGTCCGAAATCTTGAGTCCTGCGGTTTCCAGCGCCTCGTAGGTTATAGCAGAGATTACCTCTGTGTGAGCTCGGCTTGCTATCTCGGGAACGACCCCGCCGTAAAGCCTGTGGGTTTCTATCTGTGAGGCTATAATATTCGATTTTATACTGAACTCACAGCCGTTGTGCGTAACGACTGCGGCGCTCGTTTCATCACACGAGCTTTCAAATGCCAAAATGTTCATTTTCATCTCCAAAACGGATAAAATGTAAAGTTATATTGTCAATATTGACAGTTTCCGTACAACATTATAAGTGCGTCGTCGGTGGGGTTTTGGTAATAATTTTTTCTGATTCCCGCATCCTTGAAGCCGTGAGCGCGGTAGAGTGCTATGGCGGCGGCATTATTACGCCTGACCTCAAGGAATACGGTTTCAAGTCCTCTGCCTCTCTCGGTCTTTAGCATAAAGGATAAAAGGCGGTATCCGATGCCGCGCTGCCTGTATTTTTCATCAACGGCAACGCGGTATATCTCGCCCTCGGGGGCTATCATTCTTCCTATAACGTAGGCGATTACCCTGCCGTTCTCCAACGCAACAAAGCACATTCCGCCCTCGGAGCAAATGTAAGAAAACACGTCCTTTTTGTCCCAAGAGTCGCTAAAATAGCGCTCCTCCATCTCGCAGATGGCGCTTGCATCATCCGCTACTGCCCGTCTTATTTCCATAATAGATTATCCATATCGGCAAGCAGTATTTCTGCCGCTTCTTTACAAGAGGAGGCCTCAACAGTACAGCCCGCCGCTCTTACGTGACCGCCTCCGCCGTGCTTTGCCGCAACCGAGGCAACGTCGCTGCCGGTTGAGCGAAGAGATGCCTTATATTTTCCGTCATTAGTTTCCTTTATAACGAAGGCTAGCTGTATACCCATAAGTGTCCTTACAACATCGATAGCACATTCAAAATGCTCAAAGAGAAGCCCGGCGTCATCGCGCATCTTCTTCGTAATAACGGCGTAGGCTATCCTGCCGTCACTTGCCGTTTTTATCTCCGAGCAAACGAGACCCTCTGCCTTAAGCTGCTCTATGGGCTTTGAGTGGAAAAGACCCCTGTTTATTTCCGCGTGATCGATGCCGTAGCCCATAAGCTCTGCCGCTACAGTATAGGTTTTCGGAGTTGCGGAGGAGAATATAAATCCACCCGTGTCGGAGCTTATTGAGGCGTAAAGCAGTGCGGCCATTTTCTTCGTCATTTGTATAAACCCGCGCGCTTCAAGCTCTTTCGCAATTCCCCAAAGCGCCTCTCCCGCGCTGGATAATCCGCCGACCGTGTAGTGATCGCAAAACGGAGTGTTTACCGCGTGGTGATCTATTGAGAGAACTATATTCAGCTTTTCAAATATTTTTCCCGCTTGGGCAGGGGAGGCAACGTCAATAGTTATTGCCTCAAGACCTGTAAAATCATCGGTCCTGACAAAACCCTTGGTTAGAAAGGCGAGCCTCTCGCTTATTTCGTCCTGACAGGTGTAATAAACCTTTTTACCCAGGAGCGTGAGCAGCTCGCAAAGGGCGCAACCGGAGCCAACCGTGTCGCCGTCGGGCCGCGTGTGCATCACGACCAAGGGACGCTCTATCTTGAGCAGTCTGTCAGCGCATTCGGTGAGCGTCAGAGCCTTGTAATCACTCATCGTCCACCTCTTTGTTTTCCGCCTTCTTTATAGACTCGAGCGCTTTTGCTATTCTTGCTCCGTGCTCTATCGAGCCGTCCTTGACAAATCGAAGGTCGGGAGTAATTCTCAGATTCAGCGTTGCCGCGAGGTGATGGCGGAGCATACCCGTACATTTCTTCAAGCCCTCGGCGGCCTCTGCCGAATCTCCCATACAGGAGAAATATACTGTAGCAACTCGCAGGTCGGGGGCTACCTCTGCGCGTGTGATGCTGACAAAGTTGTTGATAACCTTTGGCTCTCTCACGTCTCTGATAGCTATCGCCAGCTCCTCGGCAACCGCGTCGTTTATCCTGCCTCTTCTGTATTTTGCCATTTTTTCGTCCTTCCTTTTTCTAAATGTAGCGCACCGTAGCGCGCCCCTTATCCCTTGGCAAGAGGCTTTTTTTCAGCGCCAGGGCGCCCTCTCTTGCCGAATTTATTATCTTAATGTCGGGAAGCCTTATGCGGAACTCGGCTTCAAGATGCGCAAAATGCGTGCACCCGAGAATAAGAGTATCCGCTCCCGTTCTTTTAATTTTCTCTGATAATTCGTCTGCTTCACTACGACAAATTGCCGCAAGGTTTCGCGTCCTGCGCCCGTATTCAACGAGTGAAACCAGCTCTTGCGCCCTTATCTCACTTACCTTGATTTTCGGATAAAGACGGCGCAAAGAGTCTTGAAACGCGTGTGAGCTTACCGTTCTTTCGGTGGCAATGACCGCCGTGCGTAAGGAATTGCCGACAGCCTCGACGGTTGGCGGAATTATCGGCAGGCAAACGCGTTGCTCGTCCTCTGTCAAAAGAGGGAAAACCGTTGACGCCGTGCAACAGGCAATAAGTATTTTTTCAGCCCCCAACTCGCAAAGCCGTCTTATGTCATTTTTTACGAGAGGGAGAAGCTCATCCTCTGTTTTTGTGCCGTAGGGCGCGTTTTCTCTGTCGGCGAGGAAGATAATATCCTCTCTTTCAAAGAGGCGTCTTACCTCAGCAGAGGCGGCAAGTCCTCCGGCACCGCTGTCGAATATACCAATCAATTAGATAGTGCATCCGTTATCAGCGTATTTACAAGCTCTCGCCCAGATATTCCCGCAAGGGAGATAAGCTTTGGGTAAAGGCTTATTTCGGTGAATCCCGGTATCGTATTTATCTCGTTGAAAAGTATGTCCTTCGATTTTGTTAAGAAGAAATCAAAGCGCGATAGATGCCGTATCTCAAGAAAGCCACAAAGCCTTCTTGCATAGCCATTTATCCTTTCCGCTATATCGCGGCTCACGCCCTCGGCGGATACGGATGCTGTGTTAAGAACGTATTTGCTCTCGTAGTCGTAAAAGTCGGAGCCTGATTTTATTTGTCCGGGGTTTGTAAATATTTGTTTGCTTTTTGTGCCAAAATACGCACATTCGAGCTCGAAATCAATATCCACAAGCTCTTCTACTATAACCACGCCGTCGCATAGCTCTGCCGCCTTTTTATAAGACGTAGCAAAATCACGTCTTGAACGAGCTACCGACGCACCGATAGAGCTGCCAAGCCTTGATGGCTTAATAAACATCGGATACCCGAAGGCAGCCTCCGCGCGCTCCCGCACCGTGTCAATAAGCTCGCTCGTTGCCTCGCCCTTTCCGCACACCCATTTTGCCGTAGGTATACCGAGGTGCTCGGCAACTATCTTTGTATATATTTTGTCGGAGGTAATCGCCCCCGCTCTTACTCCCGGGCCAACGTACTTTATACCGGCGGACTCAAGAGCGCCCGTAACGGTTCCGTCCTCGCCGAAGTCACCGTGAAGAACGGGAAAGGCGCACCCGATAGGTATAAGCTCGTCTTTTGCAACAAGCGCCCCGCCGCACCTTGTAATCGCGGGGTAGACCTCTCGCTTTGGAAGAAGGTCGCATTCGCCGCAAAGGAGCCACCTGCCCGTTTTGCTTATAAGCACGGGATAGACGCGGAACAGATCTCTGTCAATTAACGGATAGATAAATTTTGCGCTTTTAACCGAGATGTTATGCTCCTGTCCCCGTCCGCCGAAGATGAGAGCAACGTTGGTTTTCGTTTCAGCATTATTCATAAAATCACCTCGTCATAATATATGAGTCGGTGAATTTTTAGGTTAATTTAACCGCTTTAAGACCGCAACCCTGTCCCGTCCCCCGAGGTCGCGTATTATCTTGCAGCTCATATCGCATTTTTTTGCTATATCATGGAGCAGCTCGCCCTGGTCGTAGCCTATCTCGAAGGCGATAAAGCCCTCGGGATCTATAACGTCACGGTACATCGGAGTCAGCCTGCGGTAAAAATCTCCTCCGTCGGCGCCGCCGAGGAATGCTCCGCTTGGCTCCTTGTAAATTTCGGGCTCAAGGGTCATATACGACTGCTCCGAAACGTATGGCGGGTTTGACAGCACCGCGTACACCCTGTCAGTCACGGGAGCCGTCAGCGCGTCCAAAGTCAAAAACTCTATTCTGTCGGAAAGTCCGAGTCTGTCGGCGTTTCGTTTCGCCACGCTTATTGCGCCCTCGGAAATATCCACCGCTTTTGCGCGCGTGCCCTCGGTGTTGTTAAGCACGGAGAGCGCAATGCACCCCGAGCCTGTACATAGGTCAACAAATGCCGTCCCGCGCGGTATATTATTCACCGCGAAATCAACGAGGATTTCCGTATCGGAGCGGGGAATAAGGCAATCGGGCGTAACAAGATAGCTCTCACGGTAAAAATCTACCTCGCCTATAATGTAGGCAAGAGGCTCGCGGGCGCAGCGACGCTCCAGCGCTGCTTTTACTTCTTCTTTGTCAGAGTCTATACGCGACCCGACAAGCTCGTGATAGGGAATACCGCCAAGTTTATGGAATATTATCCTCGCCTCGTCCTTTGGGGAGTCTATACCCGCCTCGGAGAGGATTCTTGACGCCTCATTCAGCGTCATTTTCTTCTGCCTTTTCGCTCGGAGCTTCCTCATCGGAGCGGGACGCCAAGTTGCCGTCCTCTACGGGCTCTTCATCTTGAATTTCTTTAGGCTCCCATGCGCGCTCTTTGTAAAATTCCATAAATTCGGGGAAATCGTCGCGAAGCGCACACTTGATAGAGGTTATCGCTACCTCAAGCATATCAAGAGTCGGCTCCTTCGTGGTAATTCTCTGCACCCAAAGTCCCGGTGCGGAGATAGCACGAGTAATTATATTATCGTGCTTGCCGGCAAGCATTATTACCTCGTATCCTATACCCATAAGAATAGGAAGAATAAGTATTCTGATAAGGGAATACGCCCAAACGTCAAGACCGGGTATAAGCTGCTTTATAATAAGTCCCGCGAAGATACCGAGCAGTATCATAAAGAACATATAGCTCGTTCCGCAACGGGGGTGAAATCTCTTATGCTTTGCCGCATTTTCGGGCGTAAGCTCGTCACCCGCCTCAAAGCAGGCGATGGACTTGTGCTCCGCTCCGTGATACATAAAGGTGCGCTTGATGTCGGGCATAAGGGATACAAGCGAGAGATAGGAGAGGAATATTCCAACCTTCGCAACGCCCTCAACAACCGCCGACCATACACCGAGCGATACGCCGAAAAATCCGAGTATCCAGTCAATACCGTATGAAATCCAACCCGGCAGGAGTACGAACAGCAGCGCTGACAGTCCAAGACCGAGTATCAGTGATATTACCATAATAAAATCGGTGATACCGACTCCGAGCTTGTTTGCAAGCCATTTTTCAAATTTAGACGGCTCCTCGTCCTCGAGCCCGAGAGCGTCGGCAGATGCTCCGAGAGTCTTGAAGGAAAGTATCATCATTTCAACAAAGTTGACAACACCCCGTAGTATCGGAATGTTGAGTAGCTTGTATTTCTTTCTTACGGACTTAAAGCTGTCATCGGTGACAACGAGCGAGCCGTCGCTCTTTCGGCAGGTGGTAACCGTGCGCTCTCCCGCCTTCATCATAACGCCCTCAAGCACTGCTTGACCGCCTACCTTGTTAAGACGGCAGGACGTCTTTTTTTGATTGTTTTTTCTCATATTTTATAGCCTTTTTTGTGTTTTCTGATTTTCGGCGATATTTCGCTGATTATATCATTATACCATATATAAAAACAAAAATAAATAGTATTTTAGAAAATTTACAATTATTTTTGTACAGTTGACAAAACAAAAAGCCAAGCAGCCTGATACAAGCAGCTTGGCAATTTATTACCGTCCTTCGAGGGTGCTTTTTAGAGATTCCGGCTTTTCGTCGGAATTGAGATAATCCTTCAAAATAATGTTGATAAATTGAGATAACGAGCGGTCGCACCTTTCGGACTCCGCCCTTGCTTTTTCTAAAACATCAGAGTCAATTGTTATGCTTATTTGTTCCTTGAGTGGTTTCATAATCGTATATTCCTTACCTCAAATCATTATGTAATACATTATATCAAAAAGTATAATTAAATATTGACAAATGATTAAAAATGATATAAAATGATTTTCGCAAATATAAAACATCATTGGAGGCAATATGAAAAAAGAACTTGATAAGAAGAAAAGCGACGCTGAAATGTTTTTTGATATTCTTAAGGAGCGCCAAGAAAAGACTCGCGAGTACTTTGTACCCCTTGATGATGCAGATGAGCGCTTAAATAAGGTTTTAGGCTTTTGCACCGGATTCTTTAAGTACGAGAGCGGAGATATAAAGGTGCGGCACGCACCCGAGGCGGAGAGTGTGCTCGTGACGGTGTCGCTTCCTATAATTGATATTACTAAAGAGGTGCTTGACGGGGTGAGTGATGTGATGGAATATCTCAACGGCTTATCCGTCTTGCCTGATGAAGAGATGCTCCGTATGGAGTTCTACGTCAGATATTACAGGAGAGAAATAAGCCGAGGGGAGTAATCGAGGGCGCCTGTCTGTTAAATCTCGCGTGAGAATATGCGTTCTCTAAAACAAAATCGTTTACATATTTTTAGTTGACATTCGCCCGCGTATATGTTAAAATAAAAATTGTTAATATTTTGAATTAAATCTTCGGAGGACGTTATGATAAAGATAGAGCGAATTTCTGTTATGAATTTTGAGAATGCCATAAGAGGCGCTCGCAATCCGCTTAATAGCTGGGCGAGAATAGATTCCTATTATGACGAGGACGGCAACTACGTTCTTGGAGAGAACGATATATCTCTTGCCTCAAGACTTGCAAAGGCGGGCTCCGATCACAGAAAGTTTTTGCGTCAGGTAATGGTGTCTATGGACATAACGGCGCCGCTCTATTGGTGGAAGGAGTTTGATACCTATAAGGTCGGAACTGTTGCAAACTCCACCTCAACGATGCATAAAATTCAGGCAAAGGAATTTTCACGCGAGGATTTCTCCTGCGACAGAATGAGTGAGGATTGCCTCTCTGTTCTTGATAGCGTTATAGCTTATCTTGAATCTGAAAGACTCAAATTTATTGAAACGAAGGAAAAGCAGCATTGGCACAATATGATACAGCTCCTCCCCTCGTCCTTTAACCAGATGCGTACCGTTACGATGAACTACGAGGTGCTTATCAATATTTATTACGCGAGAAAGACGCACAAGCTGGCGGAGTGGCACACCCTTTGCGATGAGATAGAAAAGCTCCCGTATGCAAAAGAGCTGATATTGGTTAAAGACTGATTTTTCTGAAAGGAAATAGAAAATGAAGCACGGTTTTATAAAGGTTGGCGCGGTTTCGCCTAAAATCAGGGTTGCCGACGTTGAAAATAATATTGCCGCTTGTATTGAAGAGGTAAGACGCGCGGCGGAGCTGGGCATAAAGGTGCTCGTTTTCCCCGAGCTTTGTATCACGGGCGCAACTGCGGGTGACCTGTTTTATCAGAAAACGCTCGTTTCTGCCGCCGAGGAGGCTCTTGGGAAATTCGCATGTATGACGGCGGAGCTTGACGTTATCAGCTTCATCGGTCTGCCTGTATCAGTATCTTCAAGGCTGTATAATGCCGTAGCGGCGGTCTTTCGCGGCGAGATTCTTGCCGCCTTTCCGAAAACTGTAATTAGGGCAGGTGAGTCAAGGCATTTTGGCGCTGCCCCCGAAGAAAACGTTGAAATAACGTTAGCAGGACAGAACGTGCTGTTTGGCGCTGATGTGATTCTCTCTGCTGATACGGTGGAGGATCTGTATATCGGTGTCTGCGTTGGCGACGAGATCGGAGCAACGATATCCCCCGCCGCAGCGCTTGCCGATGGAGGAGCGACTCTTATCGTCAATCCTCACGCCGCGCCCGAGATCGTCGGCAGAGCCGAGCGACAGAGAACTCTTATCAAGGCGTTGAGCGCATCAACGCTGACGGCTATCGTTAAGGCAGAGTCTGGTGAAGGCGAGAGCGGAACGGATGGTATCTTTGCCGCAAGGAGCCTTGTAAGCGAGCTTGGCGAGGTTCTTGAGGAGGCGGAGGCCTTTGATAGCGATACTCTTATATATACAGATATAGACGTTGAAAGAATAGCGTCGGAAAGATGCCGTGATACGTCGCGCGGAAGCCTTATAGGCTATGATTATGAAATGGTGGGCTTCTGCCTCGGGGTAGAGGACACACAGCTTTCACGCAAGGTGAAAAAATCGCCCTTCATTCCCGAGAATTCAGAGGAGCTTGACAGACAGTGCGAGCTTATCCTTAATATTCAGGCGCGCGCTTTGGCAAATAGGCTTACGCGCTCCTATTCTACGGGCGCTGTCGTTGGTGTTTCGGGAGGACTTGACTCAACTCTTGCCCTTCTCGTAGCGGCGAGAGCCGTTGATATTGCAGGACTCGGGAGAGATAAGCTTATAGCTGTGACGATGCCCTGCTTCGGTACTACGAAGCGCACCAAGGGCAATGCCGAAAAGCTCTCCGAGGCTCTGGGCGCGACCTTAAGATGCGTTGATATAAAGGCGGCGGTAAATCAGCATTTTGCCGATATAGGTCACGACCCCGATGATTATAGCGTGGTTTACGAGAATGCGCAGGCAAGAGAGCGCACCCAGGTGCTTATGGATATTGCCAATGCGTCGGGAGCCTTGGTCGTTGGTACAGGCGACCTCTCCGAGCTGGCGCTAGGATGGGCAACCTACAACGGCGACCACATGTCTATGTACGGCGTAAATGCGGGAATACCGAAAACGCTTATGCGTCATATAGTCGCCTATTCGGCAAAGCTGTTTGAAAAAGAGGGTAACGGAAGGTGCGCCGAGGTTCTTACCGACGTGCTTAACACCCCCGTCAGCCCCGAGCTTCTGCCCCCCAAGGACGGGGAGATCGCGCAGTGCACCGAGGGGATCGTCGGCCCATACGAGCTTCACGATTTCTTCATCTATTACCACGTGCGTTACGGCTTCTCTCCGGATAAGATACTGCGCCTTGCTGTAAGAGCCTTTGCGGATGAGTACGACGAGCAGACTGTAAGAGCGTGGCTTAAGGTTTTTGTGCGTCGCTTCTTCTCCCAGCAGTTTAAGCGCTCCTGCCTTCCCGATGGGCCTAAGGTCTTTGAGGTAGGCTTCTCTCCAAGAGGTGATTTCTCAATGCCCTCCGATGCTGTCGGTAAGCTCTGGGACGTCTGATGCAAAATTAAAATAGAGAAAAATGTAAATAATGGCTAACATATTTGACCTTTTTAAGAAAATTGAAAGCGCTGAAAGCTCTGCCGTTCCGGTAACGCACATCGTCGTAGGACTCGGCAATATCGGCAAGCAATATGAGAGAACCCGCCACAACGCAGGCTTCCTTGCGATAGATTATATAGCGGAGTGCTGGGGCGTCAAAATCGACAGAGTGAAATTTCACTCTACTGTCGCTGAGGGTACGGTTCTCGGCAAGCGCGTTCTTCTGATGAAGCCCACAACTCTTATGAACAATTCCGGTGTCGCTATCGGCGAGGCGACTGCCTTTTACAAAATACCGCCCCAGCAGGTGATAGTACTCCACGACGAGATAAGCTTTGACCCGGGAGTAATACGCATAAGGCGCAAGGGCTCGGCAGGCGGTCACAACGGCTTGAAGAGCGTTATAGCGCACCTGTCCTCCGAGGATTTTCCGAGGATAAAGATAGGCGTTGGTAAAAAGCCTTCGCCGGACTACGACCTCGTTGACTGGGTGCTTGGTAAATTCCCCGAGTGCGACCTTGCCGCCATATCGGACAGATTTGACGATATTAAGTCGGCCTGCGAGGGTATAATAGGCGGTAATATAGACGCCGCTATGAATAAGTATTCAAAATAGGTTTGGTAGATAATACGGATGAATAGACTGTCATCTCTTATCAGAGCGGATAGGGAATATAAGGGCTTCCTTACCGTGATGAAGGATGCCTATTCTGCACAGACACCGCTGCCTATTGCGGTAAACGGTCTTACGGGCGGGGCGGAGATAGCCTTTCTTGCCGAGAGCATCATCGAGCAACGGGCGCTGACCTCTGCTCCTGCCGTCGTATTTGTAGGCTCGGAGGCCGAGAGGGAGAGGCTTTGTTCTTCCCTTTGCAGTATGGGCATTCGCGCCCTTGGATATAAGCGGCGCGAGCTTGTTTTTCATAATATAAGAGCCTCTCATGACATCGAGCGTGAGAGGCTGGCTGTGCTCTCTGCGGTAACGTCCGGTGATGTTGACGCTGTGGTTACGACGCCTGCCGCCGCTCTTTCGTATACCGTACCGGAGGAGCTTCTTCTGAATCTTACGGTATCAATAGAGGCAGGCGATATGCTTGCTCCCTCGGAGCTTGTTGACAGACTCGTGACTCTCGGGTTTGTGAGGGTTGATACTGTTGACGGGCGCGGTCAGTTTGCCGCAAGGGGCGGTATAGTTGATTTCTTTGACGGCGAATGCGAGTCCCCTGTCAGAATAGAATTTTTCGGTGACGAGATAGACAGGCTCGTATATTTTGACCCAATATCTCAAAGGACTCTCGGTGTGTGTAAGTCCGTACGGTTGCTGCCCGCCTGCGAGGTGATGCTTTCTCCAAAAGCCCGCGAGAGAATGCTGAATACCGTAAAAGCACTTGTAAAAAATGCAAAAAGCGACACCGCAAGAGAAAAGCTCAAAAAGGAGCAGGCGGTGCTTGAGAGCGAGCTTTCGGTTGATTTCAGAGATAAATATCTCGGACTTGTGTACGACAGTCGGGAAAATCTTTTGTCCTATTTTTCTACGTACAAGAGATGTGTTGCCTTCGCCGTCGGAACCAGCGGCTGTAATGAGGATTTGGAAAATTATCTGAATAGGCTGAATGATGAGCGTGAGACGCTTCTATCCGACGGGCTTGTAACAAAGGAGGCGGCAGTCTATTCTGCCGGTAAGGACGAGTACCTTGATTTCCTTGCCTCAAGCCTCACCGTACACGAAAATCCCTTTGCGGGCGGTATCGGTTCGATGAAGCTGTCGGGGCTTTTCGGCTTTAGGTGCAGAAGGTGCGTTTCTTACGGCGGAAACCCCTCGATGCTCCACGAGGATCTTATAAATTTCAGAAAAGCGCTTTACAGGACGGTCATAGCTACCGAAAATAAGCAGGGCGCCGAGTCGCTTGTCGCATCCTTGGCGGAGGCAGATATTGCCGCCATTCCGATATACGATAAAGAGGATTTTGACGTTCTCTCGGCAGAGGGCGGGCGTATTTTCGTCACCGTAGGCTCTATCGAGGGTTTTGACCTTATAACACCGAGGATAGCCGTCATCTCTATGGCAAAGGATGAGGGCCGCGCCGTTATGTCTAACAGAAAAAGGCAACGCATAATGCGCGAGGCGGGCGGAGCAAAAAGGATACTCAGCTACGCGGATCTTACTCCCGGCGATTACGTGGTTCACGCAAATTACGGTATCGGTCTTTTTGAGGGAATACAGACCGTCACAACATACGGCATTACCAAGGATTATATAACGATAAGATATGCGGGAACAGACAAGCTCTTCGTCCCCTGTGACCGCCTTGAGCAGATAGGCAAATATATAGGAAACAGAGAAAAGGACGGTACGGTAAAGCTCTCGAAGATGGGCGGTGCCGACTGGCATAAAACGAAGGCTCGCGCAAAATCTGCGGCAAAGGATATTGCCAAGGATTTAATAGCTCTCTACGCCGAGAGGCAGAGAAAGCCGGGCTTTGCCTTCCCCGAGGACTCGGAGCTTGAATACGCCTTTGCCGACGCCTTTGAATACGAGGAAACCGCGTCGCAGACTGCGGCTATCAGGGAGATAAAGGCAGATATGCAACGCGCCGTACCTATGAACCGCCTTCTCTGCGGAGACGTTGGCTTCGGCAAGACGGAGGTTGCGCTACGCGCGGCGTTTAAGGCAATAATGGGCGGAAAGCAGGTGGCAATCCTCGTTCCGACGACTATTCTCGCTCTCCAGCATTATCAGACGGCTATCTCACGTATGCGAGGCTTTCCCGTAACAGTTGAGATGCTCACCCGCTTCAAAAAGCCGAAGGAGCAGGCAGAGATTTTGAGAAAGGTAAAGCGAGGCGAAACCGATATTCTTATCGGAACACACAAGCTACTTTCAAAGCAGCTCGAGTTCCGCGACCTCGGACTTTTGATAATAGACGAGGAGCAGCGCTTCGGCGTTGCCCAAAAGGAGAAGCTTAAGGAGTTTTCAAAGAATGTTGACGTTCTCACTCTGACCGCAACTCCCATACCTCGAACTCTTAATATGGCTATGAACGGTATCAGCGATATATCGGTGCTTGACGAGGCGCCGGGTGATAGACGACCCGTGCAGACCTACGTTCTCGAGCATGAGGACGAGCTGATATTTGACGCTATCGGCCGTGAGCTTTCAAGAGGCGGGCAGGTGCTATATTTATATAATAAGGTAGAGGATATTGACCTAGTTGCAGATAAGCTTGTGCGACGCATGCCCGAGGCGCGTGTCGGATATGCTCATGGGCAGATGGAGCGAGAGGAGCTTGAGGATATATGGCAGATGCTTGTACGAGGGGAGCTTGATATACTTGTTTGCACGACGATAATTGAAACCGGCGTGGATCTCCCTGCGGCAAATACCTTGATTATAGAAAACGCAGATAGATTCGGGCTTTCCCAGCTTCATCAGATACGCGGACGCGTCGGCAGGAGTGAAAGACAGGCGTACGCCTACTTTACTTACAGACCCGGTAAGGTGCTATCCGAGATTGCTGAAAAAAGGCTTTCCGCAATAAAGGAATACGCCGAGTTCGGCGCGGGCTTCAAGATAGCGCTCTGCGACCTTGAGATAAGGGGTGCGGGAAATCTTCTCGGAGCCGAGCAGCACGGATATATCGACAGCGTCGGCTACGACCTATACGTCAAGCTTCTTAACGAGGCGGTGCTTGAGGAGCGGGGAGAGAAGCCTGAGAAAAAGGCTGAAACTCTCGTTGATATAAAGGTAAACGCGCACATTCCCGAGTCGTATATCCCCACAAGCGCGCACCGTATGGAGATGTATAAAAAAATATCTCTCATCACCTCCCCCGAGGACGAGATGGACGTTATGGATGAGCTCCTTGATAGATTTGGAGATATTCCAAAACCTGTTCACCGTCTGCTTGCCGTTGCGACGGCTAAGGCAATAGGCGAGACCTCCGGGATAAGCAAGATAACGGTTGAGGGGACAAACATCGTGTTTATCGTTCAAAAACCCGATCTGTCTACGTGGAGTGTGGTGTTTGAAAAGTATAAGGGCATGCGCTTTGCCCCTGATGGCAGCAGAGTCATTTACAGGTGCGTGCAGAGCGAGGTCGCCTTGCTTATAGGGGATATAATGAGATTTTATTATGAGGTAAGAATAGGGGAAGGAGAATAAAAGCGTGCTTGAAAAGAAATCACAGCAAAAAACAAAAAGCAATAGAATTTTGTTAATATTTGTTTGCGTTTTTGCGTCGCTTGCCATAGTGTTTGGCTCTGTTTTCGGTATTATAATTATGATAAACGAGGCAAACGCACTTGTGAAGCTCGACGGCGTTACTATGGAAGAGGGCGTTGTCAGATGCTTTGGAGCATATTATAAAAGCTTGCATTTAGCGGGGCTGAAGCGCGCCGGAATCTCGGAGGCGGAGGACAGCGTGAGCTTTTGGGAGTCTGAATATGCCGAGGGGGTAACTCACGGAGAGCTATATGAGAGCTCGTTTAAGAATTATCTTGCGGGTATCGTGGCATCAAATAGACTGTTTCTCGACCTTTCAAGCTTTACGTCGGAGGACGAGGAGTACCTTGATACGAGGCTCGATAGCTTTATTTCCTATTATGGCTCAAAGGACGCGTTTAACGAAGAGGCTGCGGCGCTCGGCTTTGACTACGAGGATTTTGCCGAAGCAATGAAGCTCTCGCTTCGCGCAAGCCTCGCGATGAAAACGGTATACGGCTACCAGGGCGAAAATCTGAAAGCGCAGAGCGCAGAGTCGGTAGCACAATGCAAAGAGTATCTCGCCACTTATTCTAGAGTAAAGATGGTTCTTCTTTGTAACGAGAAGATAACTTACACCGACGGTGATGGCGAGGAGGTAGAGCACTATCTGACCGAGGAGGAGAAGGCAGAGCGCGAGGCGTTGGCAGAAGAGATGCGTGAGGCAATAGCCAACAAGGCGGCAGGACTTGACGGCGCAGTTACCGAAACGATGTTTGATTACGTTATGGAAAAGAGCGACACCGACCCACTTATGATGGAGAGCGGTTATTACTTCAATATGAGCGCGGAGCAGACCGCAAACTTCTATTACGTTCACCCGGCGCTCGTTGATGCGGCTATCGATATGGAGGTCGGAGAGTATAGAGAAATAAGTATATCCGTAGGTACCTGCTTCCTTTATAAATGCGAAAACGAGAGCAGAGCGTATAAAAATGAAGAAAACCCCTTCTTCTCGGATTTTTATTCTGATGCGGCAACATATCTTTTCCAAAACAGTGTAGAGATACTTGCGAGCGAAGCCACGTTCAGTGACAAGTATTATGAATTAGACCCTCTCGCAATACCCGAGAGTAACAGATTCTTTATAAGCAACTGGAATTAAAAAATTCGGCTGACCGATTTTATGGCCAGCCGTTTTTGTATGAAATTTATATTTTAACGTCAAATCTGTGCTTACAACAGGGGCATACTACCGTGTGCTTGCCTGAAACCTTAGGCAAGCGCAAATTATTTTTACAGGACGGACACCTCTTGTAAACATGGGTCCTTCTGTCGCGCCACTTGTTTGAGAGCAACTTGAAATAGCCTCTGGGCTTTTCGGAAACACGCAGGAACCATTGATTTTCACGCTGCCTTTTGTAAATATTTCTTGACATTGCTCTGAAAACCGCATAAATCAATGCTGCAAGCTCTAAAAGATAAATAATGTACGAGCCTACGAAAAGATTAATAACGAGCAACACAAAATATACGCCAAGCAAGAAGTAATAAAACGAGTCAGCGCCGTATCTTCCTGCCATAAAACGAACAAGCGCTTCTCTTAATGCGCGTCCCCATCTGCTAAATCTCATATTTATAACCATTCCTTGATTTAATTTTTATCTGAAACCTTATGCAATTATTTTATCACCACAATATGAGAGTGTCAACGGGGTTTAGGGTATGTTTACAAATTTATGCAAAAGAATTAACGGATAAAACTAATTTTCTTTTATATCGCTTAACATTTTCAGCAGGCTTTCGTCGTCAACGGCACACACAACGTCAAAGAGGTTATGTATCTCCTTAATTACCGCGCCCTGCTCAATCAAGTCGTCTATTAATTTTAGCAGACTGTCATAAAAGCCGTTTAAGTTCAGAACAACGATTGGGGCTGTGAGGCGCTTCAGATACTTTAGGGTTAGGACTTGGAAGAATTCGTCCATTGTTCCGACACCTCCGGGAGCAACGATGAATACATCTGCGTGCTTTTCCATTATGGTTTTTCTTTCACTCATTGTGTCGACTATAACGGTGTTGTCACAATCAAAAATTTCTTCAAACTCGCCGATAAAGTCCGGCGATATTCCCATAACATATCCGCCGCTATCTCTCACTCCTCTCGCAACCGCTCCCATACAGCCGGTTGCACCCGCGCCGTAAACTAAAGAGAAGCCGCTTTCGTGAATGATAGCTCCTAATTTTTCAATCTCCTTTTTATGCAAATCGGAAATTTTTTCAGATGCTCCTCCGTATACGCAAGCATAATATCTTTTTGACATATTGAGATCCTCCGTTTCTTTAATAATTCATTCTATTCATGTTAGAGCCGTTTAATTACTCGAAAAAGCTGTTTGGACAAATTACAGATGCAGCACCCTTTCCTGTATTTCCTGCGTTCTTCCTTGGTTCCAATACTGTGTGCCGATATAGCCGCAGGTGCGTCTTGCCACGTTCATCTTCGACTGGTCGCGGTTATGGCAGTTCGGGCATTCCCATACGAGCTTGCCGTCCTCGTCCTTCTCTATAAGTATCTCGCCGTCATAGCCGCAAACCTGACAGAAATCGGACTTCGTGTTTAGCTCAGCGTACATTATATGGTCGTAGATATATTCCATAATTCCGAGAACTGCGTCAATGTTGTTCTGCATATCGGGAACCTCGACATAGGAGATTGCGCCTCCGGGCGAGAGCGCCTGGAACTTTGCCTCAAGGGAGAGCTTGTCAAAGGCGTCGATTGGCTCTGTCACGTGTACGTGGTAGGAATTTGTGATATAGTTCTTGTCGGTAACGCCTTCAATTATGCCGAATCTCTTTTGCAGGCATTTTGCAAACTTGTATGTTGTTGACTCAAGAGGCGTGCCGTAGAGTGAGTAATCAATGTTCTCTTCGACCTTCCACTTTGCCGTATATTTGTTGAGCAGCTTCATTATCTCAATGCCAAGCTCCTCACCCTCCGGCTCGGTGAGTTTTTTACCATTAAGCGCCATAACGCATTCCCAGAGTCCCGCGTAGCCGAGAGAAAGCGTGGAGTAGCCGCCGTAGAGATACTTGTCGATGGTTTCGCCCTTGGGGAGTCTTGTCAGCGCGCCGTATTGCCAAAGGATAGGAGCTGCGTCAGAGAGAGTGCCGAGAAGCCTCTCGTGTCTTGCACGCAGAGCCCTGTGGCAAAGCTCCATTCGCTCGTCGAATATCTTGTAGAACTTTTCCATATCTCCCTCGGCCGACAAACCGATGTCAACGAGGTTCACCGTTACGACACCCTGATTAAATCTGCCGTAATACTTGGGCTTTCCGCACTCGTCAACGTAAGGCGTGAGGAAGGAGCGGCAACCCATGCAGGTATAGCAATGTCCCTCGCCGTTTTTGTCTATTTTGTTCTCAAGCATTATTTTCTCGGAGATATAGTCGGGAACCATGCGCTTTGCGGTACACCTCGCCGCAAGCTTGGTAAGATAGTGGTACTTTGAACCGGGGCGGACGTTGTCCTCCTCGAGAACGTAAATGAGCTTGGGGAATGCAGGAGTTATCCACGCTCCCGCCTCGTTTTTAACTCCCTTTATACGCTGCTCAAGAACCTCTTCGATTATCAGGGCGAGGTCTGCGCGTTCTTCCTCATCTCTCGCCTCGCCAAGATACATAAACACGGTGATGAAGGGAGCCTGTCCGTTGGTGGTAAGCAGAGTTACTACCTGATACTGTATACACTGAACACCGCGATTTATCTCTTCTCTAAGACGCTTTTCCGCAATTCTGGAAATAGACTGCTCGTCGGTGATTCCAACGGCTGAAAGCTCCTCGCGGACGGCGCGTCTTATCTTCTCACGGCTGATTTTTACAAACGGGGCAAGGTGCGTCAGGCTTATAGACTGACCTCCGTATTGATTAGAGGCAACCTGTGCTATAATCTGCGTTGCAATATTGCAGGCTGTGGAGAAGCTGTGGGGCTTTTCTATCATAGTTCCGCTGATGACGGTGCCATTCTCGAGCATATCCTCAAGGTTTACGAGGTCGCAGTTGTGCATATGCTGGGCAAAATAATCTGCATCGTGGAAATGGATAAGACCGTCCTCGTGTGCTTTGACAATATCTGTGGGGAGGAGTATACGTCTGGTTATATCCTTGGAAACCTCACCAGCCATATAGTCGCGCTGAACGCTGTTGACGGTGGGATTCTTGTTGGAGTTTTCCTGCTTTACCTCCTCGTTGTTGCACTCGATAAGTGACATTATCTTGTCGTCTGTAGTGTTTGACTTACGCACAAGCTCACGTGTGTATCTATAAGTAATGTAGGTTTTTGCAAGAGTGAAGGCTCCTGCTCCCATAATCTCACGCTCGACCATGTCCTGCACCTCTTCGACGCTAACGGCACGTCCGAGCTTGTTACACTTTTTTGTAACCTTGTCCGTAATTCTTTTTATATCTTTTTCACTTATTCTGTCCGACTGGTCAATTGCCGCGTTTGCTTTAGCAACGGCGTTAAATATTTTCTCGTTGTCAAATACGGCTTCTGCGCCGTTTCTCTTTATTATCTTCATTAGCTACTCCTTGCACGATTTTTAAGTTGTGCATATATTATACCATATATTGTGATTTTGTCAATAGAAAAACGCAAGATATTGTGATTTTGGCAAATTTTTTAGAAATTACAAAAAGAGACCGCAAACAAATCGCGGCCTCTTTGTATATATGAATTTTACTCGAACTCGGTAATCGCGCTTTCCGGCACGGTTATCTGTGCGTCAAAGGCTACACCGTCGCGTGTGGCGTTTATTGTAACCTGACTGCCCACTCTTGCCAGCATCATAAGGTCGATAACGTGATGTATTCTCGTTACCTTAACGGTGACACCGTCGAGAGTTATCGAGTTTATAATATCTCCTGCCTTAAGCTGACCTGCCATTACGGAATCGTCAGTAAGCGAGTCAACCTCGACGATCTCAACCTTCGTTACGGTGTCATTCTCGCCGTCAACTACAACGCCTGTGACCTTGGCGGTAAGAGTAACGCCCAAAAGACATCTGTAAAGCGAGGTTTTAGTTTCACCGTCGCAGTTATATATTATGTTTTCCGCGATGTTTTTAGCCAGATTTATCGGAATGGCATAGGCAATATTATCAATATCAGAGCCCGTTCTCTTCGCGTTTACTATACCGATAAGGTTGCCATCTGTGTCATAAAGGCCGCCGCCGGAGTTACCCTCATTTATTGCCGCAGATACTCTCATTACACGAAGGGATAGCGTTGTTCTGCCGTCAGCGCCTGTCATAGTAAGCGTTTCGCTGTCAACGCTGACCATACCGTCCGTTGCACTCATACCGAGTCCCTCCGGATTTCCTACAGCGTAAACCTTGTCAAAAACGGCTACCTCGTCCGAATTGCCGACAGCCGCTGCAACCGCCGCGCTGTTCTTAAGCACCTCGCTTCCTTCAACCTTAAGCACCGCAAGGTCGTAATTCATAGACCCGCCAACGTAGGTCGCCTCGATGGCGTAGCTCGAGAGCTGCTGCCCGTAGAGATAGAGGTCTATCTTGTCGCTGATACCGTCGGAGGTGGCAGAGGAAGAGTTGTAAACAACGTGGTAATTAGTTATTATATAAGCGTCACCTGCCTCCTTATCCAGCTTATATATAACGCCCGAGCCGTATGAGGAATGCTCGGTGGTTTCGGTAGTGCCGTATGGATAGGAGTTGTAAATATCAAATCTTGCGTCGATTATGACGGTTGAGAGAAGCGTTTTGGCAGCGCCCTCAAGCCCCGAAAGTTCCTCGGTATTATCTACGGGATAGTATTCTACTGTTTCGTCATCATTTTGGTCTGTCGCACCGCTTGAAGTGTTGTTTTGCGGAGAATTCTGATTGTCTGGCTTCGACGTGTTGTTACCGCCATCGTCCTTTTTTCCTTCATTTTGTCCTGTCAAAATGTCGTAAGTATAAAGACAAGAAGAGAAAGTTAAAATGCAGCCTGATATAAGTGATAAAGCAAGAATTAGTGAGATTATTCGTTTCGTAGTACCTGCCATAATGTTTCTCCTATGAAAAAATGTGGAAATAGAATTTCACAACAACAGTATACAAAATCTTTGTTAAGGCATTGTTAATAAAAATTATATAATATAAAAATTTTGGCGATTTTTCGGCCTGTTTCGCCAAAATTGCGAAGAAATTCTTGACTTTACGAATAATATGTTATAAAATAAATGTGAAAGTAACCGTATTGGAGATATTTATGAAAAGACGAAGCCTATCACCCGGTGCCCTTACAGCGCCTCTGCCTCCCGCTATGGTAACGGTTGGCAGCCTTGAAAATGCAAATGTGCTTACGGTGGCTTGGACGGGAATACTATCAACCGTGCCTCCGAGGACTTATATATCCGTGCGCCCCAGCCGCTATTCTTATAAAATACTAAAGGAGCAGGGCGAGTTTGTCATAAATCTTGCGAGCGCGGATATGGCAAGGACGGTTGATTTCGTTGGTATATACACAGGCGCAAAAATAGATAAATTTGAGAAATGCTCCTTGACTAAAAGGAAGAGTGAGAAGGTGGCGCCGCCTACTATCGACGAATGTCCGATAGCTCTCGAGTGCCGAGTTACCGAGGTCTTGTCTATGGGCTCGCACGACGTATTTATAGCCGACATCGTCAGCGTTTCCTGCAAGGAGGAGCTGATAAGTGAGGACGGAAAGATACATTTCGAGAGCGCTGACCTTTTAGCCTACGCTCACGGGGAATATTATACTCTTGGTGAGCGGGTTGGGCGATTTGGCTTCAGCACGGACAAGAAAAAAGAAAATAGCGGCAAAAGGGATACAGCCGTACCGTTTTATAAGAATGCACCAAGGTCACATATTAAACAGAAAAAGCGCACCTCCGACAAGAATAAGGGCGCGCCGAAAAGACTGAAGGAGTATAAATAATGAAGAGAGAAAATACCGAAGAGATAAGAGAGCGAGTGTTATCGCTTATAGAATCGGAGTTTGAGAGCGACGCCGCCTTTGAGCGCACGATGGCTCTGCCGAAAAAAACGGTGAATAACTGGCGTCGCGCCCGTTCATCTTCGTTTATGAAAATGCTTCCCGTTTTGTCCGAGCGCTTCGGAGTGAAGGTCAGCGAGCTTTTGGATATGCCACTCGGCAGAGATACCTCCGAGCTCTCGGATGATGAGCTGCACCTGCTGCACCTATATCGCAAATCCAGAACTATGCCGCAAAAAATGCGTACGGCGCTGCGAGAAACACTTGAGATGACAATAAATCTTTATATTTCTACGGCAAACGAGGCAAAATCCAAGAGAACGGTCAAGAAAAAATAGTCCTTTGATCCAAGATGATTATGTAATTATTTTTATATATTGACAAAGCTATAAAAAGGTGGTAAAATAAAGTATCCCAAGCCGTTTGCAACGCGGACAAGGTCCGTACAAGCAGGGAAAGCGCGGTGAAAATCCGCCGCAACAGCCATTACCGTAAACGGAGAGCAGCCGCCTCCAAAGTCGGAAGGCCTGTCAAACGGCTTTTTTGGATTAGAACACGCGCGGAGCTTTTCGCGCGCGCATTCCTTGGGCAAAGGGGGAATGGCCAAAAGGTGCGTGGGACTCTTTTTCGCGCATTTTTTCGCTCTGCTTTGCAGGGCGATTTTTTGGTTTTTAGCCTACAATAAAAAAGAAAGGCGAAAAACAAATGAAAAAAAAGATTAACACAAAATTTAAGATCTTGGCGCTTCTTCTTGCGCTGATAATGATGCTTTCGCTTGCGGCGTGCCAGATGCCCGAAGGCGAGGGCGATACCGCCGATGCGGGCAAGATGACTCTTGTTCTTGCGGGCGATGAAACGGTCGTCCACGAGGTCGATCTTGCTGAGCTTGACGTTACAAACGGGCTCGTGTCGGTTCTCGACTATCTTAAGTCCGAGGGAAAGCTTGATTATGCTATCACAGCAGGCTATCTTGACAGCGTCGGAGAGCTTGAAAATAACGCAGACACGGGCGAGTATATTTACATATACACCTCTGTTGCCGAGGACGCTGACGTAACGCAGTGGGCAAAAACGGTAGAATATGATGGAAAAACTCTCACCAGCTCGGGTGTTGGCGCTGCCGATATGCATATTGAGGCCGATGCGGTAATTTATATCGGTCTTATAGTCTGGGGAAACTAATATGAACAATCGCTCCGCATGGGGCGGCGCGGCTAAAAAAATCGCGCTCGTTGGTATTGCGGCTGCTACCATCGAGTGCGGAAAGCTTGCGCTCTCCTTTTTGCCAAACGTTGAGGTCGTAACTCTGCTTACAGCGCTTTACGGGTATGTTTTTGGCTCCCTTGGAATCCTTGCGGCCCTTGTTTTTGTTTGTATTGAGCCTCTTATATACGGCGTGAACACGTGGGTACTTTTATACTTTATATATTGGCCTCTTGTAGCCTCGGTATTTTGGATTCTCGGAAAAATGAGAGTTAAAAACCGCTGGATACTTACAGCTGTGGCTATTTTGCTTACGGTGTTTTTTGGAGTTCTCTCCGCTTTGATAGACGTGGGGCTTTTCTCGGGGTATTTTGATAATTTTTGGTATCGCTTCACCGTATATTATCTCCGAGGTGCGATGTTTTACATTATACAAATAGTCTGCAACGCCACCCTTTTTCCTCTTCTGTTTACTTTTCTTGCGGATAAACTTCAAAAAATCAAGAAAAATTACCGAAAAATGTAAATAAATATATACAAAACGCCAAAATGCTCTCCTGCGCTGAACAAGAGGGCTTTTTGTATGCTCTGTGATAAGTGCGTGAGCGTAAAAATTTACATATATAAATGTATTGATTATTGACAAGCGACTTAAGATATGATAAAATAATTGCAAAAATCAGGGAGGGGCTATGGATAAGCGTAAAATCACAAAAAAAGAATTTGCGGCGGCCGTCGCCCTTTGCCTTGTGCTTCTGATAATAGTTACCGTATGTATCCTTTGGCAAGAGGACGAGGAAATTGAGGTTCATACAGAGGAGTCGTACAGTTGGTTTGATACCTACTCTGTTATCAGGGACTATTCCGGCAGAAGCAGAGCCGAGTTTGATACAAATTTTAATAAAATTTCTGCACGTTTTGATTATTATCACAAGCTTTTTGATATCTATAACGAATATGAGGACGTAGTAAGTCTTTGTGAGGTAAATCGTCTTGCGAAGGATGGACCTGTGACAGTTTCGCCCGAGCTTATTGAGTTTATCGAATATGCAAAAGACATATATGCCCTGACGGGCGGCGAGGTCAATATCGCTATGGGAGCGGTCCTCTCTATTTGGCATAAGTATCGTGAGGAGGGCGTGTCTGTTCCTTCCGAGGCGTTGCTTTCTGAGGCGGCAGAGCACTGTGACATTACGAAAATTAAGATTGATAAAGAAAATCACACAGTAGAATTTCTTGACGACAAAATGTCCCTTGACGTCGGCGCCATTGCGAAGGGCTACGCCACAGAGTGCGTCGCCGATATGCTGGTGGCGGATGGGATAAGCGGCTACGTGTTAGACATCGGCGGTAATATCCGTGCCGTAGGTACAAAGGCAAACGGAGATTCTTGGCGAGCGGGGGTGAAAAATCCCGATATGAGCGGAGAGCCGTATATCTATTATTTTGACATTGCCGACTCTTCTGCTGTGACCTCGGGAAACTACGAGCGTTATTACACTGTTAGCGGCGTGAATTATCACCATATAATAGATAAGGATACTCTAATGCCTGCTGACCACTTTTCATCGGTAACGGTGCTAACCGAGGACTCGGCTCTTGCTGACTCCCTATCCACAGCCCTTTTCAATATGACGATGGAGGAGGGCGAAGCTCTTATATCCACTCTTGACGATGTTTTTGTCATCTGGGTGACGTCGGACGGAAGCATAATAACCAGCGAAAATCAAAAAATATGACAATGAAAGTTTACAAAAAGGAGTAAGTGATGGAAAAATTACTTAAAATTATGGAAGAGGACGCGACCCTTTCCGCGAAAGAAATAGCCGCGATGCTTTCCAAAGAAGAGGGCGATGTAAAAAAAATGATAGCCGAGCTTGAGGCGGACGGAGTTATACTCGGCAAGCGTACGGTCATAGACTGGGATAAGACCGACCGTGAGTACGTCACGGCGCTCATTGAGGTGAAGGTTATGCCGCAGCGTGATGACGGCTTTGACAAGATAGCGGATAAAATTTCAAAATATTCCGAGGTGAAGGGGCTGTTTTTGATGTCCGGCGGCTTTGACTTCACCGTTATGCTCGAGGGCAAGACGATGAAGGAGGTTGCGTACTTTGTAGCGCGAAAGCTTGCTACCATTGAGTCAGTTACCGCAACGGCGACCCATTTCGTTTTGAAAACCTATAAGAACGAGGGCGTGATTTATGCAAAGCCCGAAAAAGATGTTAGAGAAACCTTAATATTATAATATGATGGATTACAGTAAACTTATTTCAAAAACACTTATGGAAACAAAGCCGTCAGGAATACGTAAATTCTTTGGCCTTGTTTCAAAAATGCAGGACGTCACCGCTCTGACGGTCGGTCAGCCCGATTTCGTTACGCCTTGGCACGTAAGAGAGGCAGCGATAGAGTCGCTCGAGTCGGGCAAGACTTACTATACCTCTAATTCCGGACTGCGCGAGCTGCGCGACGCGATTTCCGCCTATATGAAGCGCCGATTCGATCTGGAGTACGACGCTCACAGCGAAATCTTCGTCACTGTTGGAGGCAGTGAGGCGATAGACGTTGCTATGCGTGCGGTGATAAACCCGGGTGACGAGGTCATTGTACCAATGCCCTCCTTTGTCTGCTACGAGCCTATGGCAAGAATGGCGGGAGCAAACGTGGTTACGATAAACACAAAGGCAGAAAACTCCTTTAAGCTAACTCCCGATGAGCTTCGTGCTGCCATAACACCGAGAACGAAGCTGCTCGTTCTCCCCTATCCCAACAATCCCACAGGAGCAATACTGAAAAAAGAAGAGCTGGAGGCTCTCGCCGCAGTTTTGCGTGATACCAATATTCTCGTCCTTTCCGACGAGATATACGCGGAGCTCACCTACGGAAATAAGCACGTATCAATAGCCTCCGTCGAGGGAATGTGGGAGAGAACGATAGTAGCCTCCGGATTTTCTAAAGCGTATGCTATGACGGGCTGGCGCCTTGGTTATCTCTGCGCTCCGGCGCCCCTTCTTTCCGAAATGCTGAAGCTTCATCAGTACGCTATAATGTGCGCGCCCACCGTGTCGCAGTTCGCCGCTATCGAGGCGATGAATAACGGAGATGATGACATTGCCCGTATGTGCGCGGAATATAATCGCCGAAGGATTTTTATCCACGAGGGACTTGAGTCTATCGGCATTCCTTCTTTTATGCCCGAGGGCGCCTTTTATATCTATCCCGATATTTCCGGATACGGCCTTAGCTCCGAGGAGTTTTGCGAGAAGCTGCTTTATGAAGAAAAATGTGCCATAGTTCCCGGAACCGCCTTTGGTGATTGTGGAGAGGGCTTTGCGAGAATATCCTACGCATATTCGGTAAAGCACATTACAGAGGCGCTTGAAAAAATGGAGCGCTTCGTCAAAAAACTGAAAAAATGAACGTTGTTCGACTGCCGCTGTGTTCATGCTCGGCAGTCGAATTTTGTAAATTTATATTATTTTCAATAAAAATATCTTGACAACCGAAGCAATGTGTGATATATTATAAAATACTCAAATAATAAAATATTAATTTTAGAAAGGTATCTAATATTATGAAAAGGACTATTAGAACTAATCTCAACTCGCTTTGGGCTATGGTTCTCGCATTCCTCATGATCTTCAGCGTATTCGCTCCTACGGTCATGGCAGCAGAGAATCTCCCGCGTCAAAGCGAAGAAGAATCGAGCAAGAAGAAAATTACATACGTTTCCCTGGGCGACTCTATGACCAATGGCTACGGTCTGGACGGTTATGAGTTCAAGTATTACTGGGATGGCTCCAAGATGGTGGAATGCACAGAGAAAGAGTGCAACCATACTCATGCAATTTGGGGCGATGCTAACGGATTCCGTCAGATTGCTTGGGACGCTTATCCCAACCTGTTTGCTGAGTGGCTGAAGACTAACGGTAACGAAGTTACTCATGATCAGCTGGCGATGGCTGGTATGACTTCTGACATGATGCGCTGGATCCTGGAATTCCCCATCAATCCTGAAGATCCCAACCATGATCTCGCTATGGAGATCATCACTATGGAAGAATGGTCGTTTGTTGAGTGCGATGACGAAACCCATACCGGTTGTTCTGATTGTCTGATGAGCAACGGCAAGAGCGTTGTAGAAAACTGGCGTTCTATTTGGGATTTTGGTGATTTCCATACCTTTGACCAGGGTCCCGACTCTGCTCGTATGGAAAAGTCCTTCCCCGATTGGCTGGCACCCGGTTGGAATTCTTTGGGCGCAAGCAATGACGCTGTTGCAGAATACATTAAGCTGTATCAGGATTCTGTTAAGAATGCTGACATCATCTCCCTCTGCATCGGTAACGGTGACTTCGGTAACCACATGCTGAACCGTATCATGTGGCTGTTGGTCGGTGCTACTGACCATGAGTTGAAGTACAATATGGACTATGCAATCGGCTCTTTGACCGAAGATCAGCAGGCATTCATTCTGAACCTGCAGGAGAATCTGAAGGATCTGATCATCGTTCCCGACGTTCCTAAGGAAAACAGTGATCGTGTTATTGAGTGTATGCTGTACACCACCATGTCATACATCGTTAACTTCGATGGCATCATGGCTCAAATCAACAAGATGAACCCCAATGCTGAGATCGTCCTGCTGGGCATGGTTGAAAGCATGAAGGGTGTGACCATCCGTCTGGAAGACGGCTCCTTTCTCCCTCTGGGCGACATCATGGACGAGTGCATCAAGCTCGGTAACATGTATCTTGCAGGTCGCGTGCTTGAGCTGCAGGAAAATGAGATTGTTACCAACCCCGTGTATTTCGCTGAAGCTAATGAAGATGTTGATATGATCTATGAAACCTACAGCACTGAGGTTTACAGACCTGAAAACCTGGTTGTTCGTGACCGTTTCTTTGGCTCCATAGACGACCAGCACGAGCGTATTCTGGACTACCTGGGTAAGGAAGTACTGGGTGATCCCAATGCTGATTTCTGCGATGGTAAGTTCAACCTGAATGATATTAAGGCGTACGAAGATGCCGGTTACACCACTACCGGTGTTTACGGCAATGCTTTCGAGCTGTACCTTGGCTTTGAAAAGGCTATCGTTGAGGCGGGCAAGGACGGCGCGCTTACCATCGAAGGTCTGGCTCTGGTTTACGGTGATATGGATGAAATCCGTAAGCCCGGATATGCCCATGTAAAGGATGCTATCCTGGATTGGCAGGCAGGCAACACCAACATGCCGCTGCGTGAGGTTGTTGCGGAAGCTCTGTTGGGTAACATCAACACCAAGAGTGTTATGTATCAGTACTGCCGTATGAATGTAGGTAACTTCTTGGGTAACCACCCCACTGTTGACGGCCACAAGGTTCTGTTCGATGCTGTTGTGAAGGCCTACGAGGGCAAGTATACTCCCGCAGATAAGACTATTGAAAATGCAATCTACTTGATTACCGAGTACTATGACGAGGCATACGCGTACGGTTATACATACGCTGACGCTAACGGCTACGTTGACGCGGCGGTAGCGGCTCTTGAGTCTGCAATCGCGGCAGTTGAGACAACTGACGTATCGGGCACTGAGATGACCGAGGAGTTTAAGTCTGCTCTTAACGCGGAGCTTGCGGCAGTTGTGGCAACACTCGAGGAGCTTAAGGCGGTGCTCGAGGCAGATGCGGCAGCAGACGTTGACGGTCTTGTAGATACCGTTCTCGCTCTTGAGGACGATCTTTATACACATCTTGAAAACGCTCTCGCTCTTCTTGAGCAAGCAGGCGTTGATACAGTAGAGCTTGCTCTTGCTCCCGCGCTTGAGGCGGCAGTAGAGGAGGCAAAGATTCTTGCCGAGCTCGTAGCAGAGAAGGCTGCCGAGGAACTCGGAGTAGCTTACGACGCGCTCGTCGATGCAACCGTCGAGGCAGTGAAGAAATACGCTCCCGAGGCAGCGGCGTGGGTATATAACTACCTTCTTAACAATCCCGAAGAGGTTATTGAGTTCGTTAAGGAGTACGGTCCTTACGTAGTAGCTCTCGTAGCAGAGTACGGCGAAGAGATAGTAGCGGTGCTTGGCTACGTTGCCGAGAACTACGGTGAGGAGATAGTTAAGTTCCTTCTTGATAACCACAAGGAAATCCTCGGAGGACTTGTGTACCTTGTATCCGAGTACGGCGACGAGGCATGGGCACTCGTAGAGGTATATGCAGAAGCAACGGGCCTTACAGCAGCAGTTGAAGCAGGCCTTGCAGAGATAAAGAACGCCGTAGAGGCAGAGATCAAGGTGCTTGAGGGCGAGCTTGTAGCGCTTAAAGCAGAGCTTGAAACAAAGATAAACGAAACCAAGGCAGCTCTTGAAGCAGCACTTGCAGAAAAGCGTGCACAGCTTGCAGACCTTCTTGCAAAGGTTGAAGAAGGAATAGACGAAGCCGAGGCAGCTCTTATTGAGATGCTTGAGGGTGAGATCGCAAAGATTGAGGCGATGATTGCAGAGCTTGATGCTGCAATTGCGGCAATCGAGGCAAAGATCGCTGAGGCAGAGGCAAAAATTGCGGCACTTATCGCAGAGCTTGAAGAAATCTGTGCAGAGATAGCAAAGGTAGTAGAAAAAGTAAACGCACTTAACGACGCACTTGCAAATCTCGTAGAGGAAGCAAAGGCGGCAATGAACGGCGCCGTAGCAGACCTTAATGGAGCAGTAGAGGACGTTAAGGCGGCACTCGATGCACTTGTTTCAGAGCTTGAAGGCGATATAGCAGAAAGAATTGCCGAGATAGCAGATAAGGCAGCAGAGGCAGCAGCCCTTGCGGCAGAGAAGCTCGCAGAGCTTGAGGCTGTTGTAGCCGAGAAGGTAGCAGAGGCAGTAGC
>JAFTPV010000020.1 GCA_017463125.1 Clostridia bacterium
ACCTGTTGTAAGGTTGTAAATCACGCCGTCATCAAGGTCTGTCTCGATTTTATCCCCTTCTTTTATATTTTCCGATGCTTCAGGACACTCCACTATCGCAAGACCGATATTTATGGAATTACGGTAGAAGATGCGGGCAAAGCTCTTTGCTATTACGAGAGAGATACCAGACTCCTTTATCGCAATGGGAGCGTGCTCACGTGAGGAACCACAGCCAAAGTTCGAGCCGGCAACCATAATGTCACCAACCTTTACCTTTTTTACAAACTCCTTATCGATGTCCTCCATACAATGAGAAGCAAGCTCTTTTTTGTCGATAGTATTAAGATATCTTGCGGGAATGATAACGTCCGTATCAACGTTATCACCGTATTTGATTGCATTACCGTTAAATTTCATTTTATCTCCCCTTTCATATTTTCGCAGGGTCTGCGATCTTGCCTGCTATTGCAGAGGCTGCCGCAACTGCCGGGCTTGCAAGATAGACCTCGCTAGTCACGTCGCCCATGCGTCCAACAAAGTTACGGTTTGTCGTAGCGACTGCTCTCTCGCCTGCAGCGAGAATACCCATATAACCCCCAAGGCAAGGACCACAGGTGGGCGTTGAAACAACGCAACCCGCCTCAATGAAATCGCGGAGAATTCCCGACTCCATAGCCTTAAGGTATATATCCTGGGTTGCGGGGATTATTATTGCCCTAACGTTCTTCGCAACCTTTCTGCCGCGAATTATCTCTGCAGCTTCGGCTAAATCCTTATACTGACCGTTAGTGCAAGAGCCGATAACGACCTGGTCAATTTTAATATCGTCTATCTCGTCAAAGGTTCGCGTGTTTTCGGGAAGATGAGGGAACGCTACGGTGGACTTGATGTCAGAGAGATTGATTTCGTAAACCTCGTCGTACTCTGCGTCCTCATCAGCCTCGAAGATAAGAGGCTCTCTATCAGTTCTTTCCTTAATATAATTAAGGGTTTCTTCATCTACGGGGAAGATACCGTTCTTTGCGCCTGCTTCGATTGCCATATTGGAAATAGTAAGGCGGTCGTAGATAGTAAGCGACTTAACGCCCTCGCCTACGAACTCCATAGACTTATAAAGAGCGCCGTCAACGCCAATCTTACCTATTATATGTAATATAACGTCCTTACCCGAAACGTACTTATTAAGCTTACCCGTAAGGACGAACTTAATAGCTGAGGGAACCTTGAACCACGCCTTTCCCGTTGCCATGCCGCAGGCCATATCGGTAGAGCCTACGCCTGTCGAGAATGCACCAAGAGCGCCGTAGGTACAGGTGTGCGAGTCTGCACCGATAACGACGTCGCCCGAAATTACAAGTCCCTTCTCGGGAAGAAGAGCGTGCTCAATACCCATTCTGCCAACGTCATAAAAGTGGGTTACTTCCTTCTCGTTACAGAAGTCGCGGCACATCTTGCACTGAACTGCCGCCTTAATATCCTTATTCGGTGCGAAGTGGTCCATAACCATAGTGACCTTGTCCTTATCGTAGACGCCCTCACAGCCGATATTGTTAAACTCGCGTATTGCAACGGGAGAGGTGATGTCGTTTCCAAGTACTCTATCAAGAGATACAAGGATAAGCTCGCCTGCTTCCACCTTTTCAAGTCCTGCGTGGTGCGCGAGTATCTTTTGAGTCATTGTCATTGACATAATTTGTATATAGCACCTTTCAAATCATTACTTAATATTGATAATTGCGCCCTTGTCGGCAGAGGAAACCATTGCGGCATAGCGCTTTAAGTAGCCTGTGATGTTTTCCTTTTTCTTGATAGGCATCTCGGCTCTGCGCTTTGCTAGCTCCTCATCGGAGACCTTAAGCTCAATTTTATATTCGGGAATGTTTATGGAGATGATATCTCCGTTCTTAACATAAGCGATAGGACCGCCGCTGACAGCCTCGGGAGAGCAGTGTCCGATAGATGCACCGCGCGTTGCACCGGAGAAGCGTCCGTCGGTTATGAGCGCTACGTCCTTATCAAGTCCCATACCTGCAATAGCAGAGGTGGGAGAGAGCATCTCGCGCATACCGGGGCCGCCGGCAGGACCTTCGTAGCGGATAACAACAACGTCACCCTTGACAATCTTACCCGCATAGATTGCGGCGATTGCCTCCTCCTCGGACTCATAAACCTTTGCCGGTCCTTCATGAACGAGCATTTCGGGAGCGACAGCAGAACGCTTTACAACACAGCCGTCGGGCGCAAGATTGCCGCGAAGAACGGCGATACCGCCAGTCTTTGAGAAAGGATTATCAACGCTTCTTATAACCTCGGTGTCAAGATTTCTCGCCTCGGCAATATTTTCGCCAAGAGTCTTGCCCGTTACGGTCATACAAGAGGTGTCGAGAAGTCCAAGCTTATCTATCTCGGTCATAACAGCCCACACGCCGCCCGCTTCGTTAAGGTCCTCCATATAAGTGGGTCCTGCGGGAGCGAGGTGACAGAGGTTAGGTGTCTTTTCGCTTATCTCGTTGACCATATCGAGATTAAACTCTACGTCGCACTCGTTTGCAATTGCGGGAAGGTGGAGCATGGAGTTTGTGGAACAGCCGAGAGCCATATCCATAGTTATAGCATTGCGGATAGCCGCCTCGGTCATAATATCTCTGGGACGGATATTCTTCTTAACAAGCTCCATAACCTGCATACCCGCGTGCTTTGCAAGCTGGATACGTGCGGAATATGCGGCAGGAATAGTACCGTTGCCGCGAAGTCCCATACCGAGAACCTCGGTAAGACAGTTCATAGAGTTGGCGGTATACATACCCGAGCAAGAGCCGCACGAGGGGCAAGCCTTGCACTCGAACTCGTCGAGCTTTTCTTCATCAATTTTTCCCGCCTTGTAAGCGCCGACAGCCTCGAACATAGAGGAAAGGCTGGTTTTCTTTCCGCCTACCCTGCCCGCAAGCATAGGTCCGCCGCTGACAAAGACGGTTGGTATATTTAGTCGCGCCGCTGCCATTAATAGCCCCGGCACGTTTTTATCACAGTTAGGAATCATAACAAGACCGTCAAAGCCGTGTGCCATAACCATAGCCTCGGTAGAGTCGGCGATAAGATCACGGGTTACGAGAGAATATTTCATTCCCACGTGACCCATTGCAATACCGTCACATACGGCAATTGCGGGAAATACTATGGGAGTTCCGCCCGCCATAGCAACACCGAGCTTAACCGCCTCGGTGATTTTATCAAGATTCATATGTCCCGGAACGATCTCGTTATACGAGCTGACAATACCGATAAGAGGACGGGAAAGCTCCTCCTTTGTGAGTCCGAGAGCGTTGTAAAGAGAACGGTGAGGCGCGTTGTGCGCTCCGTTTACTATTGTATCTTTAATCATAGTTTTGTTTTCGGAGGAACTTCTTTCGGAGAAGTTCCTCCATACCTCTTCAAGAACTTTTTTTGAACTGGTGATTTGAAAAATCGAAGGAAATAATTAGACGATTTTTGATGCAAGAGCGTTATAGCGCGCCCGAAGGCGTAGTTACCTACGTCGAGCGGTAAGATATAGCGCTATGGCGCAAAAAGCGTCAATTGTTGATGAACTTCTCTTCGTCAGCCCAGCTATAAAGCTTTCTGATATCCTTGCCGACTACCTCGGAGGGATGCTCTGCTGCAATCTTACGCATTGCGTTGAAGTGAACCTGTGCGCCTGCATCGGACATATCGAGAAGAAAGTCCTTAGCAAAAGTACCGTCCTGGATATCGGAGAGGATCTTCTTCATAGCCTTCTTTGTATCATCGGTGATGATCTTAGGACCGGTTATGTAGTCACCGTACTCTGCTGTATTGGAGATAGAGTATCTCATACCCTCAAAGCCCGACTGATAGATGAGGTCAACGATGAGCTTCATCTCGTGGATACACTCAAAGTATGCGTTTCTGGGGTCGTAGCCAGCCTCAACAAGAGTTTCAAAGCCTGCCTGCATAAGCGCACAAACACCGCCGCAAAGAACTGCCTGCTCACCGAAGAGGTCAGTTTCTGTTTCTGTTCTAAAGGTGGTTTCAAGAACACCTGCTCTTGCGCCGCCGATACCGAGAGCGTATGCAAGACCGATGTCAAGAGCGTCGCCTGTTGCGTCCTGGTGAACAGCAATAAGACAAGGAACGCCCTTACCTACCTGGTACTCGGAACGAACAGTGTGTCCGGGGCCCTTAGGAGCGATCATAATAACGTTTACGTTCTTCGGAGGCTTGATGCAGCCGAAGTGAATGTTAAAGCCGTGTGCGAATGCGAGAGTCTTGCCTTCGGTAAGGTTAGGCTCGATGGACTCCTTATAGAGCTTTGCCTGCTTCTCATCGTTAATAAGTATCATAATGAGATCTGCGGCAGCGGCTGCGTCATAAGCAGTCATAACCTTAAGGCCCTGTGCCTCAGCCTTTGCCCAGCTCTTCGAGCCCTCGTAAAGACCAACGATAACGTTTACGCCCGAATCCTTGAGGTTGAGGGCGTGAGCGTGACCCTGTGAGCCGTAGCCGATGATAGCAACGGTCTTACCGTTAAGCTTCTGCAGATCGCAGTCCTGCTGATAGTAGATTTTTGCATTGTTTGTCATTGTTTGTGTTCTCCTTGTATGTTCAAAAAATATTTTTTAGTTTTCCTTACCGAGAAGGGTTTCCTTACCCCTCTCGAGAGCTACGATACCCGTACGGCACATCTCAATAATTCCGTAGGGCTTCATAATTTCGATAAAGGCGTCGATCTTCGTAGGATCGCCTGTTACCTCAATGCACATACCGTCGTTAGTATAGTCAACGACCTTTGCGCGATAGGCATCTGCGGCATAATGTATATCCGCGCGATGCTCGGGTCTGTTCTCTATCTTTATCAGCATAAGCTCGCGCTTTATGCAATCGGGCTCAAGAACCTCAACCTTACGTACGTTGAAGAGCTTACGAAGCTGATTTATCAGCTGCTCTCTTGCATAACCGTCACCCGAAAGAGATATTGTAATACGGGAATACTCGGGGGACTCGGTTTCACCAACCGTGAGGGCGTCGATATTGAAGCCACGACGGGTGAACATGCTGGTTACTCGGGTAAGAACGCCGAATTTGTTTTCAACATATACGGCAATTACAAATTTATTCATCACTTACCCTCCTTGTCTATATTTACGATAATATCGTCTATTGAGCCACCCGGAGGAAGCATCGGAAGAACGAACTCGTCCTTATCAATCACAGCATCGATGACAACGGGACCGTCTGTTACCTTAAGCGCCTCACGGAATGCATCGGCAAACTCGTCCTTGGTGAAAACTCTCTTACCAACAGCGCCAAACGCCTCTGCAAGCTTAACAAAATCGGTCTTTCTGTCAGTCAGAACGGTATTTGAATAATGCTTATTAAAGAAGAGTGTCTGCCACTGGCGAACCATTCCGAGAACACCGTTATCTGCTATAACTATAACGAGGGGTATCTTGTGCGAAACGGCAGTTGCAAGCTCGTTGAGATTCATACCAAAGCTGCCGTCACCGGTTATAAGAACGGTGGGGTCACCGGTCGCTACTCTTGCGCCTATGGCTGCACCGAGTCCGAAGCCCATCGTACCAAGACCGCCTGATGAAACAAATCTTCTCGTTCTGTCAAACTTAACGTACTGTGCCGTCCACATCTGATGCTGGCCAACGTCGGTTACGATAACCGTTCCCTCGGGTTTATTTTCGTTTATAACATCAAGCATCATCTTGGGCGTTAAGGGAGCCTTTGCCTTATTCGCAATCTCCTCTTCAAAGCGGGCTTCGTCTGCCTTGAGGCTCTCTACCCTATCAACCCACTCTGGATTTTTCTTGTCCAGAACGCCTGTGATAATCTTTTTGAATGAGTATTCAACGTCGCCAACGATGCCGACGTCAACACTGACGTTCTTATTGATCTCGGAGAAATCGGGATCGAGCTGGATTATCTTACAGTTCTTAGCGTACTTTTTAACATTACCCGTTGCTCTGTCAGAAAATCTTACGCCTATACCGAGTATGAGGTCTGCCTCATTCTGCGCCATCGACGATGCGTAATGGCCGTGCATTCCCTGCATACCAAGGAATCTCGGGCAATCGGTGGGAATGGAGGAAAGGCCCATAAAGGTACAGCCGATGTAAGCGTCTATCCTGTTTGCAAAATCCACTATTGCCTGACCCATACCAAGACCTGCGGCACCGCCGCCGATGTAGATATACGGTCGCTTTGCTTCATTAAGAAGCTTGATTGCCGCCTCAATTTCGGAATCTTTGGCAAGCCTTAATGGGAACTTTGGCATCTTCTCCTTCGGCTCGTAGTCGTAGGTCGCAACCTGAACGTCCTTCGGAATATCAACGAGGACGGGACCAGGTCTGCCGGACTTTGCAATAGCGAAGGCCTCGCGAATAGTATCCTGAAGGCTCTCAATATTGTTTACAAAATAATTGTGCTTGGTGATAGGAAGGGTGATACCTGTAATATCTATCTCCTGGAAGCTATCCTTACCGATAAGACTGCAAGGCACGTTTCCCGTTATTGCAACCATCGGAATAGAATCAAGCATTGCGGTAGCGATACCTGTTACGAGATTGGTAGCGCCGGGACCTGAGGTTGCGATACAAACGCCAACCTTACCGGTAGCTCTCGAGTAGCCATCAGCGGCGTGCGCCGCCCCCTGCTCGTGAGCCGTTAAAACGTGGTTTAGTTCATCTTTATACTTGTAAAGAGCATCGTAGATGTTAATAACCTGTCCGCCGGGGTAACCGAAAACGTCCGTAGTCCCCTCGTCGATGAGCGTCCTTACAAGAATCTCTGCTCCTGTTAATTTCATATATGGTTCTCCTAAATTACTTATTAAGCATTATGTTGACGGCACTGACGAGAGCCTTCACCGAGGAGTTGCTGACGTCACTGTCTATACCCGTACCGAAATAGGCCTTGCCGTCAATAGCAATGCTGACGTAAGAGGCAGCCTTCGAGGTGGTTTTACCCTCAAGGGCGTGCTGCGTATAGGTTTCAAGAGTATAATTCATTCCTATGACGGATTTTATAGCGTTGCTCACACAGTCAAGACGTCCGTTACCCTTTGAGGTAACCTCGACAGTCTCACCGTTATAGTTGATTTTTATGACACCCATAATGTCACCGTCGGACATATCTGTATAAACTGCGCGCTCGATCTGCACGGGAGATGAAATATTGACGTAATCGCGCATAAAGATGTCGTAAACCTCCTTCGGAGCTAGCTCGCGATGAGCATGATCCGAAATACTCTTTACGTGATAGCCGAAATTCTCGCGCATTTTGGGAGGAAGGTTCAGGTTAAACTGCGTTTCCATAATATAACCAATACCACCCTTTCCCGACTGGGAATTGATGCGTATAACGTCTGCCTCGTAAACTCTGCCAACGTCGGTGGGGTCTATCGGAAGATACGGAACCGTCCACTCCATATCCTTGCCTTCTCTGTATTTCATGCCCTTTGCGATAGCGTCCTGATGCGAGCCTGAGAAGGCGGCAAAGACGAGCTGACCCGAATACGGCTGCCTTTCATAAACGTGCATTCTCGTCACTCGCTCGTAAATCTTCGTTATCTCGGGAAGATTTGAGAAATCAAGCTCAGGGTCAACGCCCTGAGAATACATATTAAGAGCCATAGTAACGATATCAACGTTACCCGTACGCTCTCCGTTACCAAAAAGCGTTCCTTCTATTCTATCACCGCCGGCAAGAAGTCCCATCTCACTATCGGCAACGGCACAGCCTCTGTCGTTATGAGGGTGGAGAGAAATAACAACGCTATCACGGTAAAGAAGATTTTTGTGCATATACTCAACCTGCTTTGCATAAACGTGAGGCATAGAATGAGCAACGGTTACGGGAAGATTGATTATCACCTTGTCGTCCGGGGTGGGCTTCCATATTTTCAGAACCTCGTTGCATATCTCAAGAGCAAACTCTGGCTCGGTACCAGTAAAGCTCTCCGGAGAATACTCAAAGGTGATATGTCCGTCTGCCTTTGCTTTATATTCATTGCAAAGCCTTGCACCAAAGGTTGCTATATCTATTATTTCCTGCTTTGATTTCTTAAACACCTGCTCGCGCTGTGCAACGGAGGTGGAGTTATAAAGATGGACTACGGCGTGCTTTGCTCCCTTTATTGCCTCGAAGGTTTTTGCTATGATGTGCTCTCTTGACTGAGTAAGCACCTGAATTGTGACGTCGTCGGGAATGAGGCCCTCGTCTATTATCTTACGACAGAACTCATACTCCGTTTCGGACGCTGCGGGGAAGCCCACCTCTATTTCCTTAAAGCCGACCTTACAAAGAAGCTTAAAGAACTCTAGTTTCTCATCTAGGCTCATAGGGATAATGAGAGCCTGGTTACCGTCGCGCAGGTCAACGCTGCACCAAGCGGGTGCCTTGTCAATATATTCCTTATTCATCCAATCGAGGCTTGTTCCCTCGGGAGAGAAAAACTGTTTCTTATACTTCTTGTAGCCTTGCATAATGATCTCCTTTTGCGGAATACCAACGCTTCAAAGATATAGCATTGGCATTTATATATATTATATATTTTATAACATCAAGAAAGAAAAGTCAAGCAAAATAATCGTTTTAAGTCGATAAACGAAAAAATTCTGTACTTTATTCAAATGAAGCGTGCTTTTTCATAATGTCTATGGGCAATATGTACAAAGGTATATCAATACGTGTCTTACGCCTTGTTATATTGATATTAGATTTTCTCATAGTGTGCCTTGTTTTTATATTCCTATGAAATGGCTGTTTTTCGCAATTTGTATTTTTGGGCAAAAAAACAGAAGCAGAACGCAAATCTGCATTCTGCCTCTATAATTACAGTATCTATACTATCAGAGCTTATATACCCAGCCGAACTTATCGTCAAGCTTGCCCCACTGAATACCCGTAAGAGTATCGTAAAGCTTCTGGGTAACCTCGCCTATTTTACCGCCGTTTACATCATATTCAACGTCATCGTACATAAGCTTACCGATAGGCGAAACGACAGCCGCTGTACCCGTTCCCCAAGCCTCCTCGAGCTTACCTTCCTTAAGCGCACCAATAAGCTCATCAACGGAGAGCAGACGCTCGGAAACCTTGTAACCAAAGCTTTTCAGAACCTCGATGCAGGATTTTCTCGTGATACCTGGGAGAATAGAGCCTGTAAGCGCAGGAGTGACGATTTCACCGTTTATCTTGAACATAACGTTCATAGCGCCGACCTCCTCGATATACTTACGCTCTACACCGTCAAGCCAGAGGACCTGGGAATATCCCTTCTTGCTCGCTCTCTCACCCGCCCTGGTGGAAGCCGCGTAGTTACCGCCGCACTTTGCATATCCAGTACCGCCTCTTACGGTACGAACATCCTCGTTCTCAATCATTATTTTTACGGGGTTTATCCCCTCTTTATAATAAGAGCCGCTGGGGGACGCTATTATCATATAAGTAGCGCGCTTTACCGTATGAACGCCAAGGGACTCATCGTTTCCGAACATATAGGGACGCAGATAAAGCGACGTTCCGAAGGAATAGGGTACCCATCTCTCCTCAAGCTTAACGAAGGCTTCAAGAATTTCAAGCGCCATATCCTCGTCTAACTGCGGTAAGCACATACGCTCCGCAGAGGTATTCATACGCTTTATATTTTCCAAGGGTCTGAAAAGCTGTATGCTGCCCGACTCTGTTCTGTATGCCTTAAGTCCCTCAAATATTTCCGCGCCATAGTGAAGAACCGTTGACGCGGGGTGAAGCGATATATTACCAAAAGGTATTATTCTTTCATTATGCCAGCCAATGCCCTCTTCCCAGTCCATAACGAACATGTGATCCGAGAAAACTCTTCCAAAGCCGAGCTCGCTCTCCTTGGGCATAACGCCGGGATTTTTTGTTTTAGTGATCTTAATATCCATTTTTTCTTCCTCTATTGTCGTGGGCGAGATAAAAAGCCCCGCGCGACATATATTTTATGATATCACACACGGAGTGTCAAGTCAAGAGTTTTTTCATCAAAAATCATTTTTATCCAAATCTTTTTTCTTGTATCCCTCAGAAAATACGTATTATCTCTTGACAAACGCGTTTGATTTTGATATAATATTAAGGCAATTTCGGGATGTATACAACCGAGTGTTGTTTTACCGAAAGTGTGACCGAGCCCTCAGGCGAGTCCGGATCCTGTCATTCAGACCTTCTGCTCAGCTTATCTAAAACTTAATATTTTCGGGATGTAGCGCAGTTGGTAGCGCGCGTGCTTTGGGAGCTTGCCACCGATTTCACTTTCCGAAAATCTCAAAAACGCCGAAATTCCTTGAAAACACTGACTTTTTCGGCACTCGTTATTCTCAAAAAATCGCACTAAAAAACGGTTTGACCACAGGTTTGACCACTTACGGAAAAACCTCAAAAATTCAATAATCGGGATGTAGCGCAGTTGGTAGCGCGCTTGCTTTGGGAGCAAGATGTCGCAGGTTCAAATCCTGTCATTCCGACCAAATTCGGTATTCATAAGGCATTTGAGTACCACAAATCGCGGTTTTGACCGCACAAAAGCCGCAAAGTAGGGTTACTTTGCGGTTGTTCTTTTTTTCGTATCCCAAAAAAGCAAGGAGGCTGCCAATGCTATACGCAGAAATTATTGATCAAACAATATCGGGAAATAACGATATTGAATGGAATTATTATCATACGCCTATTGATACTGCAAATATTTTGCACGAAAGAAATTCAAAGACTTTTATCAATGAATACTTTCAAGGCGGAGAAAAAACGCTTCCTTTTATGGTAAATGCGGAAACAGCACATAGCTTTATTAACCGATATTTTGGATATGGCCAAAAAGCTTCTGTTCTTGCTTTCAATTATGATAATCATATTCAATTACCAGACGAAAGAGCAATTCATACGGCTTCCGGATTCTTTCTTGGCTTGCTTATAGAACATTGTATTAATGGAGAACGAACCTTATCTATAGAAAGCCCTAATCGATATCCATTTTCATATTTGTGGTTTTTAACATTTCTATACCATGATTATGGATACTGTGTCACCGAAAGAGATAATGCTCCGATACAGTTTCCTCGCAATGCGCCTGTTCCAGAGCCTTATAACAGAACTATCACCTTAAGAGAATATGCGGCTTTTTCTCAAATAAAAAGATCCTTGGGGATAGATCTTTCCCCGTTTTCCGCATATCCATTTCCTGCTTCTCAACACGTTGGACAACCCAGTATAGAACGAGCTTTACTTCGAGAAATGACGCAAAAAAGCAACACCATTCAAGGTGGTCAAAGATTAAGGTTTAATAACGGGCACCCTGTTATGAAAACTCGCTATAAAAGTGCTACTATAACACGATATATGAACTATTGCATCAACGAATTAGGTCACGTTGATCATGGTATTGTGGGCGGTTATTTATTCTATGATAGAATGCTGAAAAATTATATTATGGCTTATTTGTCAAAACTGGAGCATAGCAACACATACGTTCCGCTTAATGACTTCATCTATCATAATAGACATTTTTGTTCTGAGCAATGGAAGATTTTTTCCTATATTGCAGATTGTATTCTTTCTCATAACATTTGGAAGCAACCTGATAATAAAAGAAATTTATATGAACAATATCAATTAGAAGATTTGTTGACAGAAAACTTCCAGACTCTTTCATATGATGAAAATCCCTTGCTTTACATTCTTGCAGTAACCGATAGTATCGAGCCGTTAAAAATATATCAGCAAACAAATCCCGAATTGTCTGCTCAAGATATTACCAATGCTCTTAATATTGAATTCTTCTCTGGAGTACGTGCTTTAACCTTTTCAAGCACCTCTGATATGATTGATATAGACATACTCTACAGAAAAGCAAAAGGATTAGAATCATGGACAAACGCAAGATGTTCTGAATTACATAATGGAAAATTTATATTAAGTTTTTAATGACTCCGCGTTTTCTTTGCAGCATACCAAATATTAAAAGGAGACCTTCATAGTCGCCCCATTTTTAATTTAGACATTAGTAGCCTTTTTCATTTCTGCGATTTCCGCTTTTATGTTTTTTTAGATCTGCGAGTTTTTCTCAAATTTCTCTCATATCTTATCACAGTTTACGGAGCTGTTTTCTTTGTTTACACTGGTAAAAATATTTTATGGGGTGACTGTTTTAGTCACCCCTGCTTTTATGCCGTTTTTTCTGCTTCCTTTGCCTTCTTTTTGAGCTTGGCAATCTCCTTTTTCTTTTCTTCTATCATCTTTTTGAGGGCTTTTTCGCATTCCTCTCTCGTCTTTGCGTAGATGTTGAATTTCTTGCGTTTCCCGTCGGGCATTCGTGGGTAGTAGCTTCCTTCCCACAGGCTATCGTTTACCTTGTACACGCATCCGGTTCCGCTCTTTCTTATCTTCGGCGTGTAGGGCTCAAAAACCGTCTGTGTTGCCTTTTGAGGAGGTGCTTGGTACTTACCTTGGGTGGCTCTTCTTCGGGCATTTCTGCCTCTGTACCGCCTATCTCTCGGTCTATCTTTACCGCTGCTTGCTTTCTCATTGTGTCGGTTATATGGCTGTATATATTTAATGTTGTTTCCGCACTCACATGACCTATCATCGCCGAGAGTGTTTTGATGTCCATACCGTTTTCTATAGCCATCGTAGCAAAGGTGTGACGCAGATCGTGAAATCTTATATTTTTGCAATGAGATCTTTCGAGGATCAGTCTGAATCTTTTGTAAACAGCGTTTGGATGCCTTGGCTCTCCCTCTTTTATCGGTGATGGAAACATCCACTCGCCTTTGGTTTGCTTTTTAAGCTCCGTGAGAAGCTCAACCATTTCAGGAGGCAATATTATTGTGCGTATAGAGGATTTCGTTTTTGGTGCCGTGACGACACAGTCGTTGCCTGCTTTTGTTACTTGCCTTGAAATATGTAGCTCTCCCGTTTTAACATTAAGATCACGCCATTTAAGACCGAGTATTTCGCCTCTTCGCATTCCTGTTGTCAATTCAAGTAAGAATAATTCGTAGTAGCCTTCCTCTTTGGCTCTTGTAAGAAATCGGAGAATTTCCTCTTGTGTAAGCACTTGCATTTCCTTTGTTTTCTTTGGAGGAAGTCTGCATCCTAATGAGGGATTTGTTGATATAAGCCCTTCTTTTACTGCTTTTTCAAGTGCGCTTCTGCAGGTTGTGTGACACACTCTTACCATTCTGTCGGATAAGCCTTCTCCGTATTTATCTACAAAGCTTTTTCGTCCGCTTTTCTTAACTCTGACGTAGAACTGTTGCATATCGTTCTGAGTAAATCTGTTCAAGGGAATGTTACCTATCTCGGGGATGATGTGATTATATATCCTGTTCTCATAATTTGCTTGCGTTGACTTTCTCAGCTTTGGCTTTGAGAAATTTTGGTACCAGAAGTCTATCCAATTACCGAAGGGCATATCCGGTTTTATCCTATCGGTTGCACGTCCGCAGCGTCCTCTGAGCTCTTCAAGCTTTTCTTCACATTCTTCCTTTGTTTTCGCCAATACGTTTTTGGTACGTGGGTTGCCGTTATCCGCATAGCCTACTACGATTCTGCCTTCCCACCGTCCGTCTTTTCGTAGGAATATACTGCCTTTTCCGTTTTTCTTCTTTGCCACCGCTTACTCCTTTATCATCAAACTTTTCATTATGTTGCCGACTACTGCCGATGCCTTCTTTTGCATATCGCTTGTTACGTGGGTGTATGTGTCCAGCGTGAATGAGGCATTTGCGTGACCGAGGATTCCCGAGAGTGTTTTCGCATCGACGCCGCCCTTCATTGCATGAGTTGCAAAGGTATGTCTGAGATCGTGAAATCTTATTTGAGGAAGCTCGGCACGTTTAAGTATTGTTTTTAACCTTGTGTAGGCTAACGAGGGATTTATCGGTTCGGTTGGATTTAAGAACGAGGGAAATATCCATTCGCTGATCGCTGTTTGCTTTCGTTTGATCAGCATTTCTCTGACACTCAGCGGCAGGATAATGCAACGTGTTCCGGTGCTTGTTTTTGTTTCACCGATATTTAGTCCTCCGCCTCTTTTCGTGGATACAGACCGTTGTACCTTTAGCTTACTTTCTTCGAAATCTACGTCACTCCATTTGAGAGCACAGATTTCTCCTCGCCTCAGCCCTGTCATAATTTCAAGATAGAAGAAGTCATACCAATGCTCCTCTTGCTTAATGGCACCAAGGAAGATTTCTAACTGTGCATCATCGAGAATTTGTTTTTCGGGATAGTTATTTTTAGGTATAGTGGTACCGTTTGTAGGATTCCTTGGGATAAGTCTTTCTCTTACCGCAACGTCAAGTGCTTCGTGGAGCATCATGTGGATCATACGCACCATACTGTCGGCCAACTCATGTGTTCCGTTACGGTCAGTTTCAATTCTGCCATGCTTTTTTATCTTGTTATAGAATTTTTGAACATCTGCAGTGGTGAGAGAGGATAGCTGTTTATCTCCTAAAAACCTCTTTACCTGATTCTTAACCATCGTTCTGTATCCTTGCAGTGTACTTTCTCTGACACTGAATACCATATACTCATCAAGCCATTTATCCATCCACTCACCGAGCGTCATTTGGGAATCCTCGGTAAGCTCAACGTCACGGTATAGATCTATAAGTCTGTGCAACTCTTTTAGGGTAGCTTTTTGTGTTTTGCCGAACACAGACTTGTACATAGGCTTTCCGTTATCCTTGTGTCCGACGATGATTCTTCCTTCCCATCTTCCGTCACTTCTTTTTCTGATCGTACCGTCACCTTGGGGTCTTCTTTTTGCCATTTATTCACCGTCCCTTCTTTTTACCACAACAATACCACAGAGATTTGAGAATATCCAGTGAACGCCGAAAAGTTATCAATTTGTTATCAATTAGATATCTAAACTCTTATTGTTTATATCCTTTGTTGTTTTGAGTCGGTTTAGGATAAGGGGTGCGGGTCTCCCGCGTTTTCTGTGCTCGGCTGGGAAGCCTGGAGCTATGCTTGCTAATATCAAAAACCCCTACGGGGTTGCTATTTTATTTCTCTAGACAAAACATACACTTGAACGATAAAAACCTTGCAACAAAACTACACTTTTTGCAGTTCGTTTGCAAGGTTTTTTCATTGTTTTTCTCTTGGTTTTTAGTGTAGTTTTTTATTCTTTTTGATAGTATTATACTTTATTCTACACGCAAAATTTAGGGAAAGAAGTCGGTTTAAAATTTAATTATTAGCGTATTGCAGAAAAGAGAACAAAACACCGCCGAAAAAATCGGCGGCGTTTTTTCATATTTTCAAAACAAGAAGAACTTTATCCTTTTAGTGTACCAAAAGTGTTTTTCCGCCTGAAAGTCTTGATTCTTCTGCTTTTATGCCAATAAGGTGGCTTTCAACAGAGGCTTCGAGGGAGGTTTCCATTGACAAATTACCTTCCATCATATCGTAAAGACCGGAAATCAATCTTGCGTCTCCGCCGCCGTGAGCGTAATCCGCTTCATCGGTAGGCACGTCAACCTTAATCGTTTCCGTAGGCTTTCCGAACACGCTGAGGGTAATCGTTTTTTCATCCAGGAAAATTTCACCGTAAGTTCCGAACATAGCTACTCTTCTGCCGCCGTGAAGATTAAACGCATTCATATGGAGAGTTGCGGTAATTCCGTTTTCAAACAGCATTTGAACGGTTTGGTGATCGACAACGTTGTTGTCGCAACGGAATACGCATCTGCCGTAAGGACCGCTCTCAATAGCGGAGATAATCTTATCCTCAGTGACAGGCTCGGTAGCAAGGACGTTATATGGCCATTCGGTTTTAGGACAACCCGCATCTCTCCAGCGCTCTATGTAGATTCTGTAAGCGCTGTAAGGACAGGAATCCTTCAGCTTGCAATTTTGACAACGGTCCGCAGAGCCTTCGGGCGCGTTTTCGGGCTTGAAGAAGGTCAAATCTCCAATACTCGAAACACTTTTGCACCTCGACTTAGCGTAGAATTGTATCAGGTCTAAATCGTGGCAGGACTTTGCAAGTATCATAGGCGCTGATATTTCGGTGTTTCGCCAATTACCGCGTACATAGCTGTGCGCCTGATGCCAATAACCGACAGGCTCGGTCCAGTTTATTGCCACAAGACGTCCGATAGCGCCGCTGTCGATTATTTCCGCGACCTTAAGATATGCGGGCGCATATCTTAACACGTGGCACACGAGAACCTTGTTCCCATATTTTTTCTGAGCTTCAAGAAGAGCTTCGCACTCCCCTGCCTTGTCGGTCAATGGTTTTTCGCACAGAACGTCATATCCAAGCTCAAACGCCTTAAGACAATGCTTTATATGCTCGGTGTCGGGAGTAGCAATGAGTATTATGTCCGCTCTTTTTTTCTTGAAAAATTCGCCCTCGTCCGTATATCTGTTTTCTACGGGTACGGAAAACATCTCGCCAAAAATTTCAAGCCTATCCTCGCGCATATCGCAAAGATGTGTAATTTTATACTTTTCGGGACATTTGTTGATTAGCTTTCCGTATGCGTTGCCGCCCCTGGCTCCAACTCCGATTATAGCGACGGTGTAAACTTTATTTTGCATTTTAGTTCTCCAATGATAGTTTTCTTATGATTCGCCTTATTTTTTATCCAGCGTATATTCGATGCATTTTTTATATATTTCGGCTCTTGTTTTATCACCCGCCGTATAAAGAGAAGCGTCGGAAAGGGTATCTATTATCTCTTGTATTTTGCCCTTTACTAAGGTTACGTTTGCAACGTAGGACGGCTCATCAAGCCTTGGCGGTAATATGTCACCGACAGCCTCAAAGGGATTGAAGCCATCTGGAACGGCGGCTCCCAGCACTGCTTTTGTCAAGTCCAGGGCAGTATCTGTATCGTACGGCTTCTTCAGACCGCACCAGAACTTATCACCCGCAAGAACGATAGCCGACGGAAGAGAGTAGTCATAATGCTTAAACATTTCACGGTTTCCGTACTCCCAAGCGCATACCTCACTTCCTACTATTTGGTGTTTTACGGACTCGGTGGTTTCGGGAATCTCATCCCAACGCCAGCTTGAAAGATTCCTTGAATTCATATAATGCTCTTCGTCAAGATATGTATTCCAATAGAATGAGTTTATCATTTTGTATCCCAAATCAAGCTGCCCCTGCATAGAGCATCCGTCGTGAGGGCCTCTTCCATGCGCTGCCACTCTCCAGAATTGCATAAGAATATCTGTTGAGAGAGCTGCGGGGCGGGTACAGTCTATCTGATCGCTCCACATCACCGTTTGCTTACCGCATTCCTTAACGTAACCGTTTATTCTGTTTATGAAATAGTAGTACAGCTCCTGTCTGTCGCGAATGCCCTCTTCTTCCATTTTCTTTTTGCACTTTCGGCACTCGTGCCAATGACATACTCTGCGCCTTTCGGTCGGAAGATCGGAAAACTCAAGCTCGTCTCCGCCTATATGAAGATATCTGCCCGTCGGGAACATCTGCGCTATTTCGAGCAGTACCTTTCGGTAAAGCTCATAGACCCTTTCCTCTCCCGCGCATACGGTCCAAAGGCACTGCGGCCTTGCGTCCGTGTCGCATTTCAGCTCGGGCAAAACCGTGTTAAGCCTTGTTGAATGGGCGGGCATATCGATCTCGGGAATGATTTCAAGACCGAGCACGTCTGCGAGTCTTACGATCTCGGAAACCTGTGCTTTGGTGTAGTAATCGGGAATACGGTATTCCTCGGGAAACGAGTCCATCTCAACAGCGACACCCTTGGCATCTGCCAAATGAAGATGAAGAATATTGTGTCTTGATTTTGCAATAAGCACCATATCGTCAAGAAGCTGACCCAAAGGAACCGTGCCGCGAGCAATATCAAGCATAACTCCTCTGTGCGACAGCACCGGACAATCGTTTATTTCCACGTCGGGAACAACGACGGCGCCGTCACGCTCTTTCACAAGCAGAGAGAAGGTAGCGATGGCGTTTCGAAGTCCGAGGTAGGAGTTATATTCAATAACAGCTCTTCCACACTTGACGGTAAGCGTATATGCCTCCGGGGAGGTGAGGCTCTCGCGCCAAAGCGCCAGAACGTCAGCCTCATTATCCCCTGCCTTAAATTCGCATCGCGGAAGAAAGAGCGAAAGCGCCTCCACGGCTTTGTCAACGAGTGAAGCTTCCGCAAATACCGAAATACATTTGTTTATTTGAGATTCTTTTCCGTTTCTTATTTCCTGATTTACGTTTGGAAACATTGTTTTTCTCCCGTTTTCAGTTTGTTTGCTCGGCTGTCTCTGATGCCTTTTCTGCAAAGCTTATGTCGTCAAAGTAAACCTTAAGAGCAGTGTTCTTTTCATATCCGAGGCGAACACCGCCTACGGTATAACCCACCGCATTGCTACCTTCCCAACGTGCCGAGTTGTAAGTATTAAGCGAGCCGATAAGAACGTCGTTAACGTAGACCTCGAGAATTACCGAATCCTTGTCTATTTTACCGTCTGCGCCGTAGCCGTAAGAAAGCACCAGCTTAATCTTAAACCACATATCCGCAGTAACGTCAATAAGGGTGTTATCAAGAGAACCGCTGTAAACGTCGCTTGACGGCGAAAGCACCACCTTCTTCACGCCGTTCGACTCCTCAAGTCCGACGAATATCTTGGCCAATATCTTCGTGTCACCCGCACCCGTAAATGCAAGTCCCAAGCTCTGCTTGGCAACGTCGGTTGCGGAGGAGTCGATATAAATATCAGACTCAAATACAAATCTGTTCGCATCCCCGTCAGACGCGGTGAGACCGAGCTGACTGAAACTGCCGGTCGTTCCCGCAGGGTCGGTGACAAGCAAAACTTTATCCGAAGTATCCTTTGGATTGAGCGTTACGTCAAAAACGGTGCCGCCTTTTCCCGTGTTCGTAAGATTAGGTGACGGCTGCTCGGGAGCGTCGCCGAGCAAGGAATCAAAGCCTTCAAAGGTAATAACCTCTTCAGCGTTTTCGGTGCTTATGTTATGACCGCCGTTATATTCGTATCCGTCTGCTTGCTGGAATATTATATTGTCAAAATACGCCGTCGTCGTTCCGCCCGCAAGATACCTTATATGGAAGGTCGATACGTTGAAGTCTGCCATGTTCTCGGAATTATAAGCAGTTAAATTTTCAACTACCGGCTCTCCGTTAATATAGATGGTGATAACAACTCGGGGGGTTGCTTCGGAAGCATCGTAATTACATATTATTCCGAATGTAAACCACTCATCTGTCGTTGCTACTTCCTCTGCAATGTCGACATTCCCCTCTATATTCGAAACGTATTCGCGAATCTTAATCTTGCCGTCAGAGCCTGCCATAAGACGAATTCTGCTCAAAGGCTTGTTAGATGCGTTCATCAAGCCGAATTCCAGCGTAGTCTTACCCGACATATAAACGTCGGATTCAAATACGTAATACGAGCCGCCCTCGGGATTTTCCTGAAGGCTCACCGCGGTGCGAAGGGTGGCGCTGGAGTCAGCCTGTTTGGTCTTAGTTACCTTCATAACCTTGTTCGCCGCGTTCTTCGGGTCTCTGGTGATCGCATACGTCAGAGTATCGTGATAAACGTTGGTGACGGTTTCATCGGGGTAAAGCACGTCGCCTTTTTTCAGGCTGCTGTAATCAAAGTCCTCGAAGGTCGCGGGACCGAATCCCCTCTCTACGTCTTGGCTGACGAAGGAAAGCGTGCTTGATTCAGCAACCACGTCGTTGAAGTAGAACTCTCCTGAGTTAGTTCTTACGTAACCGACTCTCACGATATTCGGTACGATATCGACGTACGCGCCGTCCTTGACGTAACCCGCGTCGGTTTCGTCAAAATATTCTCCGTTGACGAATATTTTTCCCTTTACGGAAAGAGTACCGTTTTCGTCGTAAATCTTATAGCACTCAATGCGAATGTTGACCCACTCGTTAACGGAAATACCGTTTGCAAGATTGGAATTTGCCTCGCCGTCAAGTCCCTTATATTCGGAATTATCCTTTATCTGAAGGCACATGCTGTCGCCCATAGAATTTTTTCCGATATTAAGAGAGAAGAGATTTCCTCCAAAGCTGCTCGCAAATGTAATCTGCATCAGATTCGGAGAATAATAGTACGTATTTTCGTTTTTGGCAACGAAAATATTCGCATCAAATACGTATGTATTTCCCTGCGTTTCCGAGCTTATTAAGAATTGATGTTCAAAGTTGCCCGTTGCGGTATCCTGAGGCTTTCCGGTTGCATCCGGTTCGTAACAATAAGTATTAGTCTTAAGCACCAGGTCGCTGCCGCTTGCGTCCTCCGCGGGATTTTTGACTATCGCGCTTTGGAAATACTTGTAATTGCCGTTTACAACGGTGTTTACGCGGTTGGAGGGCGCCATAACCACTCCGTATTTTTCATCTCCGTATTCGGCGTCGTAATCGTCGAAGGTTATTGCTCCCTTTGAATATTCAAACGGATTATCCTTGACAATCTCCTTCATATCAAGAAGCGTGTCAATGAAATATTCGTAATCGTACGATGAGTAAAACGGCGGAGCTTCAACGTCGAGAACGTCAAGAAGAAGGTCTACCGTGCTGCAAGAAATGGTAGTGGCGTTAACGTCACCCTCCTTGGAGTTTGGAAGAGCGACCGGTGAGCCTTGTGACGAAGACGCCGAATATAATTTCTTATAAGAAAAGCTTCCGTCCAACTTGTAATACTCGGACAGCTTTTTGGCAGTAGCGGAAATAAGTTCGTCCGCATTTTGCAAAACGATACTGTACATCAGATATCTGTGTTCGGGCTTTGTAAACAATATCATATTCTGCATAGATACCAGCGGGTTGTATACGTATACTATACCCGCATCCTCCGGCAGCTCCGGCTCAAGAGCCATTTTCATCGCGCTTTTGAACGCGGTGTCAAAACGGGACATATTTCTGCCCAGCGTCTTATACACTGATGAAATCTTCATAAGACCGCTGACGGAGCGATAGGTTATTTCACTTTCCCAAATGCCGTTTGACTCATTTTGCTTATCATCAAGATAATCCAACAGATAATTGACGTAATCGTCTCCCGCTTTCTTAACTTCGTCTTTCATCGCGTCAAGGTCGTTTCCTATATCCCACGAGTCAACGCCCTCTTCGCCAAGCTTCAAGCCGTCAACGTATTTTTTCCACGTGTCAAAATCCGCAAGATGCTCGTTTGAGGCGACGGGTACTATACGGGAAACCGCATCGCAGCTTTTTACGCGCAGCGCGGCAGTAAGTGATACGGTAGATGCGGTTCCGTTTGCGGATACGGATGCCGCCGGAGCTGCACCGAGAGCTGAGAGAATATGATTTGCCCATCTGAGATCGCGGCTGCGTCTGCTGAGCGTAATCGAGGTCCACTGCGGATGATAATAATATCCATCATCCTTTCTCAGACTTTGGGTAAAGGCTATGATATCCGCCTTTATCTCCTCGGGAAGTCCAAGCGCCATATCATCGTTATAATCGACGAATATACCTCTTTCTTGAAGGTGGTTAAGCGTCTGCCACGTTGATTCAAGGTCGGGCCCGTACCCTATCGTATTTCTGCCCGAGTTGGAATAATAAAATCCGCCCGCTATGGGATCGTAGAGATTAGCAAGCCATATATACGTCTTCGTGCCGTAAAGAGAATAAAGATTTCGCAGATGGCGGGTTGCCGCCACTCCAAGCTTTGCTTCTATCTGCTTAAAATACGACTCTTGCTCCTCTTTTCTCTTTTGTTCAATATATTCAACCTTATTAAAGCTGCTCTGCGCTACTATTCCGTTGTCGGAAACCAAAGATTTGTTTTTAGAGATAAGGGAAACGAGGTAATTTGTCGCTTCCCCAAGACCGTAGCCTGAGTCGTAAGCAATAGCAAGGTTTCCGTTTTGAGAATAAATCAAATAACCCGATAGATAATCCTCGTAAATGATAAGCGCATCAAAATTTTTGTATGCTATTTTGGATATTTCGCGCTCGCAGTTGCCCACGACAAGCTCGTGCTCTTGCGGAGCCTCGCTGTCGGTTACCAATTCTGCCTTTACGCCGGCAGAGGTAAGCGCGCGCACAATCTTTGAAACGTTGACGCTTGAGCCGTCGGGAACCACAACGCGAAGCGTCTCTCCGGGATGCCATATCGCTCCTTCGGGCGCGCTATTGACTGTGCCGTTTCCCGGTGTCACGTCTTCCTCGGGGGGCGTACACGAGAACAAAAGCGAAAAGCTGAGCAGAAGCACGCATAAAAGCGAGAAAACTTTTGCAAATTTCATTTTACATCGTTCCTTTCTTGCATTAAAGTAAAGAATATACGTCCGTCCTCAGACGAAAATACGCGTGGTGTGTCAATGCCCAAAGCACCGCAGGTCTCCCCGAGAACAGCGCAAAGCGATATCTTCGTGGCATTGACGTCACCTTCGTTTGTGTTAGGAATTGCAACGGGTACACCCTGCGACTTGTCGGCAGAGCGGTCGGGACAGTAAGAGAAAGAACCGTCCTCCTTCTTAAAGCGCAAGACCTTATTTCTTGCTGCCGAAATAACTTCGGACGCGGAGTCTAAAACCGTTTTTCGCAGTTTTGCCGCACGTTCTTCGCCGCAGCTGACTTTAACACTCTTGAGAGCCTCCTTCATAGCGCACAGAGGGTTATAAACGTAAACTATGCGGTTTGCTCCGTCGGGCTTGAGCGCAACGTCAAGCGCGCTCTTCAAAGCCTGTGCGGCGTTGGGAAGTTCAAGAGAGAGCATGGAATAGAGCGTTGACATTTTCATAAGACCGTTTACCGAATCGTAATCGGTTTTCTCCTGCCACAGTCCGTTGTGCGAATACTGATGTCTGTCAAGAAAATCCTTTGTGCAGAGGACATACTCATCGCCTGCCGCCTTAATCTGCGCTCCCTGCGCGGCAAGGAGATTGCCGAGGGGATAAGAGTGTTTTTTTACATAGTATTTACTGTCGGGATCTTCAAACTGCGACAGATATTTTTTGTATGCGTTTATATCGGATAAATGCTCGGCACGCTTTGGTGCAGCTTTAGCTTTGGTGTCAAGAGGTGACGGATACTTCATAGCTGCGCCAAGTCTTTGTATTATACCGTTTGCCCATACGAGATCTCTGCCGCGCCTTGAGGTCGGGATATCCTTGCCCCATTGAGTGTGGTAGAAAAAGCCGTCCTCGGCGCTCTGAAGCTCCCTGGCAAACGAAATCATTTTCATTTTTAATTTTTCGGGTATATCTTTATAGTCCGGGCAAAGACCGCTGTCATGAATAAATTGCAGCGCCTGACCCGTAGACTCAAGGTCGGGAAGAAATCCCGCGTTATCTCTGGCGGAAGGCGAATAATAAAAGCCGCCTACCCGAGCTTCCCACAGCTCCGAGAGCCATATATACATTTTTTCGTCGTAAATGTCGATAAGCTTATTTAATTCGTTAAGAGAATTTTCGCCTATTATACGAGATGCATCTTCAAGCTTTTTTGCTCTCTCATCAAGACGCTTCTCGAGTAATTTTTCCGGATTATAATCAGAAATAATCATAATATGTAAATGTTAGTTGTCTTTTTTGTTAAAAATCGTGGCTTCCGGATAGAAGCGCGAAAGCCACGATTAAAATGATTTATTACTTAATTTTTGCTAATAATTTATTCAGCAGCTACACCCTGGGTAAAGCTTACGTTATCGAAGTATGCATGAACAGAAGTACCCTTATAATATATCTGAACTTTAGTTACATTCAGATCGGTTATATCATTTTTAATATTAGAAGAATTATAGGAGTTGAGGCACTGAACGCCATCGACTGAATCCTTGAGATCCAATTCGCTTACCAAAGCATTGTTAACATATACATTAAGAGTTACTGCATACTGAGTTTCGGCGGAAGCTTCGTATGTGTAGATAAATTCCATTTTAAGAGTAAACCAACTATTCGTCTCTATATTTGATGTATATGTATAGTTGCTAGTAGAGTTACTTGCATTGTTTTCTCTGAATGTAACGAATCTGTTTCCATCAACAGTTGCTGTTCCGATATAAATTCTAGACAAGAGTTTGTCGTTTCCAGCCGATGTATTGCCCATAAATGTAAGCGCAAAGAGTTCGGCAGTTTCGGTAGAAGCTTCGCCAACATAAATTTCACTTTCAAACACGTAACTAGTAGAAGATGCGTCGTTTACAATCATTGAAATATCATTTTTAGCATCAGTATTTGTACTTGTTTGCGATATTTCAAAAACAGTATCCTCAAAATTAACAGGATTCTTTGCTGCGGTGTTTATAGTGGTGGTTGTATTTGTGCTAGGAGTTGTAATATTAGAGCCGGTTACTGCTGACAAAGCCATTAGTCCGGAAACGGTAAGTTCAGCATTTTGTGTGTCTACGTAGCTATATGTATCATAGTCAGTTACATACCAGCCGTTGATTGAACCATTTCCACTGTACGAAACGGTAATAAGCGTGTCATTCTTGTAAAGACCTGAGGTCTTGTCTGCGATGCCATTAAGTATTCCGTCTTTTTCGGGGAAGTATACGAAGGAATAGTCGGTGATAAGGGTTTCTTCTTTATCGAAAAGCATTTGCGCGGTCTCGCCGTAAGCCATCAGATTTTCATAATGCATCTTTCTGGTGTAGTCGTCACCGTCAGCCTCTGTCTTGTTGATGAAATCATCCTTATAAAGTCTTGAATAAAGATACTCTGCAACGCTGTATTCCTTGTAAACGGGATTTGTGGGAGCTACGTCTCCGGTATATGCAACTGCATACACTACGTCGGTGAAGTTGTGCGCGGCAAAGCCGGCGGTTCTGAAACAGGGATATTTCACTTCGGTATTGTCATCGAGCTTTACCGTACAAACGTAATTTGGGTTTGTAGTATCGAGAAGCACCGCCTCGTACTTAACATCGGGATTACTTGCATAATAATACTGAACGGTGACGTTTTCTGCATCTTCAAGAGGAACGTCAACGGCATACAAAACAGAAACCAAATCTTCATAATACAGGTTTTGTGCCAGAATTTTTACTGCGCCCGACTCCTCTTCTGTGTTAGCGCTTGCACCAAATGCGAACACGGAGCACGCAAGGAGCATAACGGCAAGTGCGACTGTTATAGCTTTAATTGTTTTTTTCATTATCAAAATTCCTTTCAAAATATATTTTCTTGTTAGCGTTTTCTAATTAATTGAAATCCCAGCTATCGTCAACCTTTCCTCCCGTACCGGAGTCCCATTCGTTGCCGGAGGTTGTGATAACGTCAGAATTTTCAAGCAGAATTATCCGTACATCCGCCTGCTCGTATGGATATTTAATGGTTCTCATCGTTTGTTGGCGTTCTCCTTTCTTTAGTTTGGTGCGAAATGGGGAATGGATATTTATTTTAGTATATTTGCGCTCCGTAATTAATTAAAAGCTCTTGTACCTTCTTAATATCTACCGTGTGAGCATTTTTTCCGCTGTGCTTTGCTTCTGCCATGGCAACGCCTGCCGCCTCGCCCATAGAAACGCATATAGGCATTATGCGCACCGAGGACTGCGCCTCGTGCGTTGTTGAAATACATCTTCCGGCAACAAGCAGGTTATCATATTCTTTAGGTAAAAGACTTCTATATGGAATGGTATAATACTTATCTCTGTCAAACTTGCGTATTCTTGTCCCAGTTCCGTCGGGAGAATGAATATCTACGTCATAGTTTCCGAGAGCTATGGAATCCTCAAACCTTGTGCAAGCAAAAAGCTCATCCTCGGTGATGATGTGCATTCCGCGAAGCTTTCTTGACTCTCTGATACCAATTTCGGAAGCGACAGAAACAAGCACGGCGTCTTTATACGCCTTTGAATTCTTTTTCAGAAAATCTACTACCTCGTAGACCTGACGTCTTGCCTCTGCTTCCGCGCGGCTTAACTCGAGAGGATCGGTGGGGTCAAGCATTACTATACGCGTGGTATTATAATGCACTATTCCCTCACCAAGTCCGTAAAACTGGAGTATATTTTCTCTGGGATTGGTTATCTCTCCCGAAGCGCGCTTCTCCTTATAGAGCCTTTGAAGCTCGGGAAGCTCTTTTATATAAAGGGGGATATTTATGTTGCAAACTCTGAAGCACGTTGTCATAGGCTGCGAAAGATTATCTCCTTCTCTGCCGAGAAGATGGTCGCACCCTGCAAGATAAAATACCTCTCCGTCGCCCGTTGCATCAACGAAGAAATCAGCTTCAAGCTCAAGACTTCCCGCCTTTGTGGAAGCCATAATGCTTTTTATTTTTCTGTCTTCGTAGGTTACGTCATATATCATAGAATGGTAGAGAACGTCTACGCCGTACTCCGAGATCATATCATCGAGCACCATTTTGAAATACTCGGTCTTAAAGCGCCTGATGTCTCCGTCTTTCAGACGGATGTTAGGCTCTGCGGGAAGAAAATGTCCGACAATTTTTTCGTTATGCCTCGTTATCATCTCGGAAAAGAGTCCCGCGTTAACAATCTTGGTTATCTCGCCGTTTTCTTCGGTATAATAAGGACAAAAAGGATAAACGAGTCCTCCCGAAAGCGCGCCGCCGAGAGAGCCGCTTTTTTCAACGAGAAGAACCGACATACCGTCTCTTGCCGCCGCGACAGCCGCAGCAACGCCGGCAAGTCCTCCGCCCGCAACGATTAAATCATATTTTTTCACGTTAACACACCTTTTTTACTATTTTCACCTTGATTATATCACCTTTTTTTGTCCATATCTTACAATTTTGATACTATATATTTCAAAAAAGATACATCTTTGGTAAATCGCTTGAACAAAAGATAAACAAATGTTAAAATGGATTAAAAAGTATATCTAAAATTAAAGCAGGAGTCGCTAAAATGAATCATAGTAATCTCTACGACCTTATAACCTGCCTTCAATACGGAACGAATCTGCATATTGGCGTTATTTTCCTCGGAAAATACGGACACGAAAAGCTGAATACTACAAAGAGGCATCTGATTCACGCAGCCGACGTTTGCTGGGAGATGAAGAGCCGCCCGGGCGGCTTTGACCGTTGCTTTGCCTGCCGTACCGCAGCGATAGATAAAGCGATTTCCACGAAAGAATCATGGGGCGGATTTTGCGTGAACGGTGTATACGAGTATACCCGTCCTGTTTTGGTTGACGGAGAGGTTGCCGCGGTTATATACGTTGGCAACATTCTTGCAGAGGGCGCCGGCAGAGAACGGCTGGACAAACAGCTCAACAGTAAAAAAGAGCTTTATAACACTATGGAAAATAATTTTTCCGAGGATCAGTGCAGAGTTTTAACTCAAATTATCGAAAGCTACATTCATTTCATCTTTGAAACGTATGGGACAAAATATTCCGACTCAAGCATAGACGCCAGAGTTCAGAACATAAAAAATTTCATCAAAGAAAACATCGAATCGGATATAAGCATTTCGCATCTCGCAAAGCACTTTAATTATAATGAAAAATACCTCGGAAGGATTTTTAAGGAAAAAACCGGAATCAGCATAAAGCAATATATAAACAATCAGCGAATACTTTTAGCCAAACGACTGCTTGAAAAAGGCGATCTTGTTATAAACGTAGCCACGAGCGTTGGTTTTAATAATGTCACTTATTTTAACTATTTGTTTAAGCAGATAGTCGGACAAACACCAACAGAATACCGAGATAAGTACAAAACATCACTTTGATAGCGGCATATAAAATTATCCATGTAAAATATTGACATTCTTCTTTGTTTACAGCGATAAAAATTTTCACCAAAAAATACTTGACATATTTGCAAAAGAGAGTTACAATACGACTGCGGTAGCACGAGAATGATTCGCTGTTTGCATTTTATACAGTGCATGACACCCACAAAACCTTTTGTCGCAGTTTCAGTCAGGAAAATAGTTTGACCACAGGTTTGACCATTTGCAGAATTTTTCTGTGTGGCAACGGACGGACGCATTGGTTAAAAACGCGAAAATTTGCGGAATATACGGTTTATTTTAGAGCAGATTTGCTTATTTTACATCTTAGAATGTCTTTGGGAGCACGATGTCGCAGGTTCAAATCCTGTCATTTCACCCCAAATTTGTGCTTTATGCACCAAAAAAATCAGTCCTTTTCGCAAGATTAGGACTGATTTTTTGTACAGTTTTTACAAAGCTAAAATCTTTTTTTGAAGAATACAACACCCCACTTATAAAATACCACGCATTATTCTCACACTGCTTCAAAGGAAATGCCGTGTATTAAGAGTTTTATGTAAAAATCTTATTAAACTTAAGTATAAAATCTATTGCGTTATTGATTTATAAGAATAGTGTCAGTCTAGCCTCTGCTTAATAATCGGCAGGAGGACTTCTGTTATTTTTTCATATCCATTAGCGTTTGGGTGCAGGCCGTCGTCTGTATAGAGCGAAGAATATTCGCCAACTGACGCGTCTTTTAATGCTGAGTGCGTATCGACGTAGGTGCAGCCGTATTCTGCGGCTATATTTTTGATTTTTTCGTTTGCGGAGAGTATGCGCTCATTTCTGTCAGAGAAAGCCTTCGAGGTGGGGTGGAGTGACTGAATTATAAGCTCTGAATCGGGGAGGCGGTGAGTTATATCACTAATAATTTTCTCATAGTCTTCAAACATCGTATCAATATTGTTTATCCCTATAAGAAGGACTACTATCTTGGGATTTACGGCATAGAGAGAAACATCGAGTCTATCGTAAAGTCCTGTTGTGGTATCACCGCTTATACCGCGCCATGCTACCTTATAATCAGAGTAAGCGTTTCCATACTGCGCGTAGCCGTCGGTTATGCTGTCACCTATAAATGCTATATCAACGTTAGAAAGTGTTTTATTCTCTTCGGTAAAGGCTGTTACTTTGTTATGATAATACTCTCCGTAAAATTTTGCGTCGTCATCTTCTTTAGGCGCAAATAGCCATACGGCAATGCCTGCAGCAATTAAGGTGCATAAAACTATTGCTGACAATAATATCTTCTTTTTCATTAATTAATACTTCTTCTCCTTATATCTTAAAGCGCGCATTGAATTGAGTATTGCAAGCACCGCAACGCCAACGTCTGCAAAGACGGCAAGCCACATATTCGCAAGGCCAAAAAGTCCTAAAACCAATATCATCCCTTTTGCCCCAAGGGCAAAAATTATATTCTGCCAAGAAATATGCACGGTTTTTCGAGAAATGCGTACAGCCTCGTAAATTTTCGACAGATTGTCGGTCATTATTACGACATCTGCCGCCTCGATTGCGCTATCCTGTCCGACGCTTCCCATAGCAACACCGATATCGGCTCTGGCAAGACTTGGAGCGTCGTTTATTCCGTCGCCTACGTACATCGTGCTTTCGGAGGCGGTTATAAGCTCCTGGAGCTTCTTGTATTTATCCTCGGGGGTCAGCTCGTAATAAGCCGTGTCAATTCCAACGCTCTCCGCTACACGAAGGACGTTATCCTTCTTATCACCGGATAAAATAACTGTATTTCTGACACCGATAGAGTGGAGAGAGGATATTGCAGAGCTAGCCTCAGGCTTTATACTATCAGATATATACACGACGCCTATAAGCTCGCCATCCTTTGCGGCGTAGACCGCGCCCTCTTTTTCCTCTATGCCGTCAAGGCTTATTTCGTATTTATGCATAAGCGCTCTGTTTCCTACGAGGATGGTTTTATCCGAGAACTCGGCAATAACGCCAAGACCTGCAATTTCCTCTGCAGTATCAGGCTTTTCTATCTCGGCAGACGCGCGCTTCAAGCATCTGGCTATTGGGTGATTTGATACGGATTCAGCTGAGGCGACAAGCTTCAATAGCTCTTCCTTCTCAACACCTACGGGACGGGCACCGCTGATAAGAAATTCACCCGTTGTTATGGTTCCCGTTTTGTCAAAGGCTACTGTTTCTACCCTTGCAAGCTTTGAAAAAACGTTTCCTCCCTTATATAGAATACCGCGCGAGGCGGCACCGCCTATTCCGCCAAAGAATGCCATAGGAACAGATATTACGAGAGCACACGGGCAGGATATTACAAGGAACGTAAGCGCCGTGTAGACAGACTCGTTAATGCTCATTAGTGAGAAAATCGGAGGAACTATTGCCATAAGCAGAGCTGCGATAACGACTATGGGAGTATAGTACCTCGAAAATCTTGTTATAAACGCCTCTTCCTTTGACTTATTATCAGTTGCCGTTTCTACAAGTCGCAGAACTCTTGATGCAGATGACTCCGATGCGGGACGTAGGGTTCTTGCCTTAATAAGCCCGTTTATCACAACGTATCCGCTGGAAAGCTCATCTCCTGCACCTATACTGCGCGGAAGAGGCTCGCCTGTCATAGAGGAGGTATCAACGTCGGCGCTCCCTTCAAGCACCGTGCAGTCAATAGGCACACGTTCACCGGGGCGTATTACTATAACGCTTCCCTCCTCTACGTCCTCTGCGTCAATGGTCTGCTCTACCCCGTCTGCAAGCACCGTAGCCTCATCGGGACAAATGTCCATAAGAGCGCGGATAGAGCTTCTGGATTTTCTTACCGCTCTATGCTCGAAGGTTTCTCCTATTAGGAAGAATATCATAACCGCAGCGCCCTCGCTCCACTCACCAAGCGCTACGGCTCCGATGGAGGCAATAGACATCAAGAACTTTTCATCAAGAAGATCACGCCTTAAGATTCCTCTTACGGCATCAAGAAAAACCTGCCAGCCGGCGACCGCTATTGCCGCTATGTAAATACAAAAAGCGGTAATATCAAGCAATAAATGCTCAAATAAAAGAGCGAGTGCAAATAACGCAAGCGAAACGGCTATTTTAACCGTATCCTTTTTCAAGAATTTGAGAAATCTGCTCATCACTCTATTTCAATTCCGTCCTCAAACGCCTTGGCGCATTTTTCAACCAGCGCACGGCAATCTGCCTCCGAGAGAGTCGTTTCAACAGTCAGCTTCTCTGTTAAAAAGTTGATTTTTGCGGATTCTATACCGTCCTTTGACTCAATCTGTGACGCAAGCTTTGCCGCGCAGTTCGGGCAGTCGAGTCCTGTGATTGTGTACTTGATTTTCATTTCATTTACCTCACTTGAAAATTATTTATTCTTTAATATGCTCTAATGCTTTTTCTATTATATCTCTTACGTGGTCGTCGGCAAGAGAATAAAAGACGTTCTTTCCCGATTTGCGATAGGTTATAAGATCGCTCTGACGCAAAATCTTAAGCTGATGGGAAACCGCCGACTTTGTCATTCCCAAAAGCTCGGCAATATCACAAACACAAAGAGGCTCACCGTCAATTGCAAAAAGTATGCTCATTCTTGTTGAATCCCCGAAAATCTTAAAGAAATCCGACAGGTCGTAAAGAGTGTTCTGATCCGGCATCGTCTGCTTTTTCTGCTCCAAAACATCGGTATGCAACTCCTCGCACTCGCAATCGGGAGCGTTTTTTTCGTATAAGGGTTTCATTTTGCCTCCTTTTTAGTTTTACAGTTGAATGATTGTTCAACCGTTTGTTTTATTATAACACTATCTACACTCGTTGTCAATAGTTTACCGAAAAATATTGACTTTTTTTCCTCCGTATTATAAAATAGGTATGTAAATTTCAAAAAGGACGTTTATATGAATACAAAGCTAATTTCGGGAAATCAGTTAAAAGTGCTTGCTGCCGTATTTATGGTAGTTGACCACATTGGACTTATGTTTTTCCCTACTATGATAATTTTCAGATGCATCGGAAGGCTGTCCATGCCTATATTCGCGTTTATGATCTCTGAGGGGGCAAGATACACTAAAAATAAAGTGAGATATTTTCTCTCCGTTTTTATTCTGGCGGCTATTTGTCAGACGGTTTATTTCTTTGCGGATGGCGGAAGCCTTTATATGAGTATACTGGTTACGTTCTCTATATCCATTATACTCATATATATGCTGAATAATTTCAAGAAAAGCCTGCTTTCAAAATCGGCAACCGCCACACAGAAGGCAGTATCTGGCGCCGTGCTTATCAGTGGGGTCACACTAACCTATATTTTGAACAAGGCATTAGCGATAGATTACGGATTTATAGGCTGCATTATGCCTGCCATAGTCAGTATATTTGATTTTAAGGATATGGACGCGCCCAAATGGCTTGCAAGGCTCGACTGCATACCTTTAAGAGTTTTATGTCTTGGCGTAGCAATCGTCATAATGGCTATAATTAAGGGAGCAACATTCGTGTGGTGTGCGCTTTTAGCAGTCCCACTGCTTCTTCTGTATTCGGAAAAGCGCGGAAAGTGGAAAATGAAATATTTCTTCTATCTTTTCTATCCGTTGCACCTTGTGGCTCTTGAGGGAATATACATACTTACGAAAATTATATGATTAGAAAAGCGGCAGCTCACTACCAAAAAGATAATGAGCTGTCGCTTTTATTTTTATTTACGTTAAAATCAGTTTTTTGAAACCTTGCGCTGAATAAGCTTTACTATCTCGACGATAGGAATTACTATCGCGCCAAGTCCGATAGCTATAAGATACTCGGCGAGGTCAACGCCTACGAAGCCGAAGGCGCCTGCAAGGAAGGGTACCTCGCATACGATAGTCGTTGCGATAAGAGAGCCGACAGCGGCGATCCAAAGAGTTTTGTTATGAGAATGAAGGCTAAAGATGCTTCCGCGCTGAGAACGCATATTAAAGCTATGGAATATCTCTGCCATAGACATCGTGAGGAATGCCATAGTCATACCGTGAGCGCTGTTGGTTATCTCCCAGTTGCCCGTTTCCATAAAGTGACCGATAAAGTAGGAAGCAAGCGTAAGAACGGTTACGAGAACACCCTGATAAGCGATGTCAACGCCCATACCGTCGGAGAATATACCTGCCTTTGCTGAACGGGGCTTTCTTCTCATAATGTTAGGCTCCGCGCGCTCCATACCGAGAGCAAGCGCCGGGAAGCAGTCGGTTACAAGGTTGATCCAGAGAAGATGAACAGGCTTAAGGATAGTAAATCCGAGCAGGGTTGCCGAGAATATTGAAAGTACCTCGCTCATATTAGAGCCGAGAAGGAACTGTATTGCCTTACGGATATTATCGTAAATACGGCGTCCCTCTTCAACTGCTCCGACTATCGTAGCAAAGTTGTCGTCAGCAAGAACCATATCCGCAACGTTCTTGGTTACGTCGGTTCCGGTGATACCCATACCAACGCCTATATCAGCACTCTTTATCGAGGGGGCGTCGTTTACACCGTCACCGGTCATAGCGGTAACGTAGCCTGCCTTACGCCAAGCGTTGACGATTCTGGTCTTATGCTCGGGCTGAACGCGAGCGTATACGCTTATATTGCGGAATTTAGTTTCAAATTCCTCGTCGCTCATATCGTTAAGCTGCGAGCCTGTTATAGCATAAGTGTCCTCGGTAATAATACCAAGCTCCTTGGCAATAGCAACGGCTGTATCAATGTGGTCGCCGGTAATCATTATAGGACGGATACCCGCTCCGCGACACTCAACGATAGCGTCCTTTACCTCCGGGCGAACAGGGTCTATCATACCGCAAAGGCCGCTGAAGCAAAGATCGGACTCAAGCTGCGCGGGCTCGTAGTCTGTCGGCGCCGTATCGTAACGACGGGTAGCGCACGCGAGAACGCGAAGTGCCTTATCTGCCATAGCCTTATTAGCCTCAAGAATCTCTGCCTTATACTCCTCGGTCATGGGAACAGCCGCGCCATCCTTAAGGTAGTGAGTGCATTTTCCGATAATAACGTCCGGAGCACCCTTGGTATACTGAACGATGCCATCCTGCATAGTATGAACGGTTGACATCATCTTACGGCCGGAGTCGAATGGAGCCTCACCGCATCTCGGAGCGGTTGCCTTAAGGTCGTATTTTTTCATACCGAGCTTGTCAGCCCAAACAACAAGTGCAGCCTCTGTGGGTTCACCTGTAACGTTACCGTCGGAGTCGATCTCCGCATCGCAGCAAAGAGCCATTGCAGAGGCTATCTGCTTTTCGTCCTCGCCGAAGAAATCAACGACAGTCATTTTATTCTGAGTGAGGGTTCCCGTCTTATCCGAGCAGATAATCTGCGCACAGCCGAGTGTTTCAACTGCGGTAAGACGGCGGATAATAGCGTTACGCTTTGACATATTAGTAACGCCAATAGAGAGAACTACGGTAACTACTGCTGCAAGTCCCTCGGGAATTGCGGCAACTGCGAGCGAAACTGCGACCATAAACGAGGGGAGAATCGTTTCACCGAAATTCAAGTTACCTGCGCGAAGAATCTGAACGCCGAATACTATAATACATATACCAAGCACGAGCCAGGTAAGTATTTTAGAGAGCTGATTGAGCTTTATCTGAAGGGGTGTTTCACCGTCTTCTGCCTGCTGAAGAGCGCCTGCGATCTTACCCATCTCGGTATCCATACCGGTAGCGGTAACGACGGCGGTACCACGTCCGTAAACTACGGTTGAGCCCATATAAAGCATATTTTTACGGTCGCCAAGAGGAACGTCCTTCTCGTTTTCCTTAAGGTTAATAATATCGATAAATTTTGTTACGGGAACAGACTCACCCGTCAGCGCCGCTTCCTCAACCTTAAGGCTTGCGTTTTCAAGAATTCTCGCATCTGCGGGAACTGCGTCGCCCGCCTCGAGAAGAATAACGTCACCAACGACGAGGTCCTCACTGTGTATTACCTGAACCTTGCCGTCACGAATTACCTTCGAGGTTGCTGCCGACATTTCTTGAAGAGCCTCAATAGCCTTCTCTGCCTTACTCTCCTGATAAACTCCGAGAACCGCGTTGACTATTACCACCGCAAGAATGATAATAACGTCGGCAAAGCCCTCTGCCTCAGCAGGATTGTGGATCATCTCGTAAACTCCGAGTGCTCCGCTGATAAACGCCGCAATGATAAGGATTATTATCATCGGGTCGGCAAGCTGCTCAAGAAATCTTCTGATAAGCGACTTGCCCTTTGCGGCGGCAAGCTTATTCTTTCCGTTTACCTCAAGCCTTTTTGCAGCCTCGGCAGATGTGAGACCGTCACTAGAGCTATCTAAAGCTTTTAAGACCGTCTCTTTTTCTTCACAATAAAATTTCATTTCGATTTATATTCCTCCTAAAATTATTATCCAAAAATCATAGCAGACCCAGGGAGTAAAGATATTGCCTCACCTCTTTAATACCAACGGCAAAGCCGCAAACGAAGCTATCGTCGTCTTTTGTTCCTATTGCAAAATTGACACCCGCAAGCTCCAGCTCGTTATTCAATAACATACCACCGCTTGAGCCGTGATCAACGGGAGCGTCGTGCCAAATTATCGGGAAATCGATTTCACTCGTGTCCGACTCACCGCCGCCTTCAAAGACGTCAATTTTTACCACCTCACCATAGGTTACCGAATTTTTCAGCCCTCCAGGCTGTCCGATGGCGATAACGTCATCACCCACCGTAAGCTCCTCATTGGCAAGCTCAAGCACCTTAAGCCTGTCCTCGCCCTTGGATATCCGAAGAACCGAAAGATCGTACTCGGGTGCCGCGTCAACCAAAGCTGCCGAATAATCGTTACCGTAGCAGTCGGTAACGGTGTACGAGGATACTGTATAACCCTCCTCCGGCTCTACAACGTGATTATTTGTAAGAAGGTAATAATAGCCACCCTGCTCCTTGAATATAACGCCGCTTCCCTTGGAATTTGACGCACCTCCGAAGAAGCCTGCCTTAACGCTTTTAACGTTTACCTCAAGGTTTGCCATAATATATTCGTCAAAAATCTTATTCGTCACGCTCTCGTAATCAAGCGTCCAGCCCGCGTAAAGAGTAACGCTATCTCCAAATGCGTCACCGGCTCTTACGGGTACGGTTGCATTACTGTCATAATACCATCCGGAGAACACGAGGTTTTCCCTCTCCGAAAGCTCGGGATATACAACCGACAATGCGGACGAAAAGGTCACTGTTTCACTACTATCACCGTCAACGAAGGTTACCTGTACACCCGATGACGTTGACATCGGAAGCTCGGATAAAAGAAAGCACGAGCTTAATAAAAATGCAAGCAAAGAGGCAAATAAAGATAGAATTACCTTTTTCATTGTTATCCTCCGTGTTTTATGCAAAAAAGCAGGACCTCGTTTGAGTAAGAGATCCCGCTGTTTTTAATTAATTATACTACGAATTTTGCAATCTTTGCAAAGAAGGATTCTGTATTATCCCCATAAGCAACAAGAGTAATAGGAGAAAGGAGGTCGAGAGAGAAAATACCCATAATGGATTTAGCATCTATGGTATATCTGCCCTGAACGAGATCCACCTCGTAATCAACGAGTATAACCTCATTAACGAAATCACGAATGTCCTGAACGTTTGTAAGCTTGATTTTTAATTCCTTCATAACTGTAATTTCCTTTCAAAGAAATATTTTACTATGGGTATTATACCAAAAATTATCCTGACTTGTCAATGCGTTTTACAAGTTTTTAACATTTGAAATTATAAATTTTTTCAAATTCGTTGACAATCGGCAAAAAATGTGCTAAAATACTTTCAATGGATTATGTCTTACAGATACGGGTTGCACAGAGAGCCGTCGTTTGCTGAAAGTACGGACAAAACGCCTGTAAGGTACCGGCCATGCGGAGTGAATATGAAATTTGAAATTAATGGCGCGAACATATTTTCCACCAAATTGGCTCCGGAAATTTAATATTAATGAGTTAATCGCTCGGGTGGAACCGTGCGGGACTATATAAATTGAAATGGTTGTATTACAAAGTCCTCACCCCGAAAGACCAATTTGTCTTTCGGGGTGTTTTTTATTCTAAAATTACCGAAAAGGAGAAAATAAAATGGCGAAAATTATTTTTGCAACAGGAGAAATTTATGAAGGCGAGGCAGTTTCGGTCTACGAGGCTGCAAAAGCTACGTTTGGAAGCGTTTCAAGAGATGTTCTTGCAGCGAAGATAAACGGCGAATCAAAAGAGCTTTCTACGGTTGTTGACGGTGAGGCGGAGGTTAAGCTGCTCACGTTTGCCGACGAAGAAGGAAAGCATATTTTCAGACACACTGCGGCGCACGTTATGGCGCAGGCGGTAAAGCGTCTTTACCCTAATACCAAGCAGACGATAGGTCCTGCTACCGACACGGGATATTTCCAGGACTTTGATGCCGAGATCTCATTCACTCCCGAGATTCTCACAAAGATTGAAGCGGAGATGAAGAAAATCGTTAAGGAAAATCTTCTTATTGAAAGAAAGGTGCTTTCAAAGGCGGAAGCTATCGAACTTATGAAAAAGCTCGACGAGCCTTATAAGGTTGAGAGAATCGAGGAGTTGCCCGAGGATGCCGAGATCTCTATTTATACACAGGGTGAGTACACCGACCTTTGCTCCGGCCCTCACCTTCACTCCACAGGTGCTATAAAGGCGTTTAAGCTGACGCAGTGCACAGGTGCGTATTACAAGGGCGACCAGAACAACAAGATGCTCCAGAGAGTTTACGGCATTGCATTCCCCACAAAAGACGAGCTGAATGCATACGTAGCACAGCAGGAGGAGGCTCTTAAGCGCGACCACAATAAGATTGGCCGCGAGCTTGAATACTTCACTACGGTTGACTCTATCGGTCAGGGACTTCCCATTCTTCTTCCCAAGGGTGCAAGAACTATTCAGCGCCTTCAGAGATGGATAGAGGACGAGGAGGAAAAGAGGGGCTACCTTCTTACAAAAACTCCTCTGATGGCAAAGCGCGAGCTTTATCAGATATCGGGTCACTGGGATCACTATCTTGACGGTATGTTCGTTCTCGGGGATCCTGACGATTACACCAAGGAGTGCTTCGCGCTTCGTCCTATGACCTGTCCCTTCCAGTATCAAGTATTCCTTAATAAAAAGCGCTCGTACAGAGAGCTTCCCATGCGTCTTGGCGAGACCTCTACCCTCTTCAGAAACGAGGACTCGGGCGAGATGCACGGTCTTATCAGAGTAAGACAGTTCACAATTTCAGAGGGACATCTCATTCTCCGTCCCGAGCAGCTTGCAGAGGAGTTCAAGGGTTGTCTTGACCTTGCTCTTTACTGCCTTGACACTCTCGGTCTGCGCGAGGACTGCTCCTTCCGCTTCTCACAGTGGGATCCTAACCGTACCGACAAGTACGAGGGTACTGCTGAGCAGTGGGACGAGGCTCAGGGCGTTATGGAAAAGCTTCTTGACGAAAACCTTGGTAAAGGTAATTATGCTATCGGTATCGACGAGGCTGCCTTCTACGGTCCTAAGCTCGATATTCAGATAAAGAACGTATTCGGTAAAGAGGATACTCTCATTACGATTCAGATTGACATGCTTCTTGCAAAGAAATTCGGCATGGAGTACGTTGACCGCGACAATACTCTTAAGACTCCTTATATCATTCACAGAACATCAATGGGCTGCTATGAGAGAACTCTTGCGCTTATTCTTGAAAAGTATGCAGGTGCTCTTCCAGTTTGGCTCGCTCCCACTCAGGCTGTTGTTATACCCGTTGTTGCAGACTTTGCCGACTACGCGGCAGAGGTTACTAAGAGAATGCAGGCGGCAGGTATAAGAGCAGAGCTTGACGACAGAAACGAGAAGCTCGGCTACAGAATCAGAGAAGCACAGCTCTCGAAGGTTCCCTATATGATAGTTGTCGGTGAGGACGAGATGAAGGCTGACTCGGTTACCGTAAGAGCCAGAACCGAGGGCGAGGGCGGTAAGTTCACCGTAGACGAGTTTATCGCAAAGGTCGTTTCGGAAATTGAAACAAAAAAGCATTGAGGTGACGCTCTATGAATTATGAAATAAAAAGCAACACGCTTACCGTTACAGTCAGCGACAAGGGCGCCGAGCTGCGCTCGGTAAAAGGGGCTGACGGACACGAGTATATCTGGTGCGCTGACGAAAGATATTGGCGCGACTCTGCCCCCGTACTCTTCCCTATCTGCGGACGTATTCTTGATAACAAGTACACCGCAGACGGCAAGGAATACGCTATGAAATCTCACGGCTTTGCTAAAAAGTGCGTTTTTGAGGTTGTGGAAAAGAGCGAGTCCGGTGTGAAAATGAGGCTTGTTCCCAACGAGGTAACACGCGCTGAATATCCCTTTGATTTCGAGCTTACCGCAGATTTTACGGTAAAGGACAACATTCTCGACGTAAGCTTCACCGTAAAGAATACGGGCGACGCTATACTTCCTTATATGTTAGGCTGGCACCCGGGCTTCACGCTCGAGGGTGACGGTGCTATCGGCAATTTTGCCCTTGATTTTGAGGGCAAGGACAGCCTTACCTGGTATCCTCTTCAGAACGGCCCCTTCGTCAGACCGTACGGTGAGGAATATGCGATAGAAAATCAGCGCTATGCACTTAACGAAGAGGAAATTTACGCAAACGACACTATGATTTTTGTAGGCACGGGTGATAAGACAAGACTTTCCTCCCCAGAGGCGAAGCACTCGCTTGATTTCTCGTGGTCAAAAAATCTCCCATACTTCTGTATTTGGAAGGACGACAACTCAGAGGCAAGATTTATTTGCCTTGAGCCTTGGTCAAACGTTCCCTCGGGCGGTGACGCTCCCGAAAACTTTGACACACGCAAAATGTCGCGTCTTGGCACGGGAGAGTCTGAAACCTACTCTTACAACGTTAAATTCTTCTAAAACCGTTTTCGGAGAAAAGATGAAAAGACTTCTAAAACATTTGAAAAAATATACGTTAGAGTCAATACTTGCGCCGCTGTTCAAGCTTTTTGAGGCGGCGCTTGAACTTATCGTACCTCTTGTAGTGGCGATGATAATTGACGACGCTATCGGCGGGGGCGACAAGGGATATGCAATGATTCTCGCCGGTGTTCTCGTTCTGCTTGGACTTATCGGCCTTGGATTTTCTGTGGTGGCACAGTACTGTGCGGCAAAGGCCTCGGTAGGATTTATCACCTCTGTACGCACGTCCCTCTTCGGCCATTTGCAAACGCTTTCCTATTCAGACATTGACAAAATAGGAACGTCAACTATGATAACGAGAATGACCACAGATGCAAACATTCTGCAAACCGGTCTTAACCTAGCTCTGCGCCTGCTCTCACGCTCACCGATAGTAGTTTTTGGCGCTATGATAATGGCGTTCACTATCGACGTTTACGCAGGCGGCATTTTTGCTACCGCGATTCCGTTGCTTTCTGTCATAGTTTTCGGAATTATGATAATTACAATGCCGATGTACAAGCGCGTACAGGGCGGCGTTGATAAAATACTTGGAAAAACGAGAGAAAATCTCTCCGGTGTCAGAGTCATACGCGCCTTTGGCAAGGAGCAGGACGAATACGAGCGCTTCAAGCAGGAAAACGACCGACTTACCTCTAACCAAAAGAAAGTCGGACACATCTCGGCGCTTATGAACCCATTGACATACGTTATCATCAACCTCGCTTTGATTCTTCTTATAGACGTTGGAGCTATCAGGGTTGATTCGGGCAACCTTACTCAAGGTGAGGTTATAGCGCTCTACAACTATATGTCCCAGATTCTTATTGAGCTTGTAAAGCTTGCAAATCTCATTATTACTATTTCCAAGGCGCTTGCATCTGCTGCTCGCATTTCCTCGGTTTTTGACATTACACCGTCACAGGAATTCGGCGAGCGCATCGAGGGTGAAATCGGCGCCTCGGCTGTCGTGTTCGATAACGTCGCTCTTCGCTACAACGAGGGAGAAAACTCAATTTACGGCATTTCTTTTGCGGCAGAATGCGGAGAAACCGTCGGAATCATCGGAGGAACAGGCTCAGGAAAGTCTACGCTTGTAAACCTTATTCCACGTTTTTACGACGCTACGGAAGGAGAGGTTCGTCTGTTTGGCGCACCTATAAAGGAGTACACAAAAGAGGCGTTAGTGACAAAGGTTAGTGTTGTTCCTCAAAAGGCTATGCTGTTCTCCGGCACGATACGTGACAATATGAAAATGGGTAATCCCTCTGCTACCGATGAGGATATATCCCGCGCGCTTAAAATCGCGCAAGCCGAAAGAGTCGTTTCAGACAAGGGCGGACTTGACGGAAGAGTTGAAGCCGGTGGAAAGAATTTTTCCGGTGGACAGAGGCAAAGGCTTACTATTGCTCGGGCTTTAGTTTCCGACCCCGATATTCTGATTCTTGACGACTCTGCCTCTGCTCTTGATTTTGCTACCGATGCGGCTCTTCGAGCAGCTATAAAGGAGCTTAAGGGCAAGACCGTATTTATCGTTTCACAGCGAGCGTCCTCGGTAATGTATGCCGATAAGATAATCGTTCTTGATGACGGCGAGTGCGCCGACATAGGTACGCACGAGGAGCTTATCTCTCGCTCTCCCATATACAAGGAGATATACGAATCCCAGTATAAAAAGGAGGCGGCTGTATGAAAAAGCTTCTGAACAAAAAGGATATCGGCACGCTGGGCCGAGTTTTACGTTATATTGGCAAATACAAATTTCTGCTTCCCGTATCTATACTGTTTGCTCTTATTTTCACGGCACTTTCGCTCTATATTCCTATTCTTATAGGCGATGCCATCGACCTTATCGTATCACCCGGTAACGTTGACATGGGCGGAATACTGAAAATTCTTACCTTTGCGGCAATTCTTATTGGTGTAGCGGCACTTTCACAATGGTGTATGACGGCGATAAACAACCGCATAACCTTCCACATCACCCGAGATATTCGTAACGACGCTTTTGCAAAGCTCGAGACGCTTCCCCTTTCGTATATTGATACCACCCCTCATGGCGACATCGTTAACCGCGTTATAAACGACACTGACAGATTCTCTGAAGGTCTGCTTCTCGGATTTACACAAGTATTTACAGGAATTCTCACCATCGTCGGCACGCTCTTCTTTATGCTGATGATAAATTGGAAGATAGCTCTTGTGATTGTTTGTCTTACTCCCCTTTCGATATTCATCGCAAAGTTTATCGGCAAACGCACCTTCACTATGTTTAAGGCTCGCTCGGAGGCAGAAGCAGAAACCTCCTCTATCGTAGGCGAGATGATAGGAAACCAAAAGTTAGTACACGCTTTCGGCTATGAGAAGAGAGCGAATGAAAGCTTTGAGGCTGCAGCAAAAAAACTAGAGTCAGCTACTCTTTCCGCAATATTTATCTCTTCCCTCACAAACCCCACGACAAGATTCGTTAACAACGTTGTCTATGCGGCAGTGGCGCTCGTTGGCGCTATTATGGCAATTGACGCAAACGGTGCAGGACTTGCCGCTTTTACTATCGGTGAGTTCTCCGTGCTTCTCTCTTACACTAATCAGTACACGAAGCCATTTAATGAAATTTCGGGGATTTTTGCAGAGTTTCAAAACGCGCTGGCGTCTGCAGAGAGAGTTCTCAAGCTCATTGACGAGGATAGCGAGGTAGCTGACGCGCCCGACGCTCACGAGCTTGATAGCATTGATGGACTTGTGGAGCTTTCTGAGGTTGAATTCTCTTACACCAAGGATAATCCCTTGATTGAAAATCTTAATCTTGTGGCAAAGCCGGGTGAAAGAATAGCTATAGTTGGACCTACCGGTTGCGGAAAGACAACGGTTATCAATCTTCTTATGCGCTTTTACGACATAAATTCGGGCAAGATAACAGTTGACGGGCATGATATAAATAATATCACTAAAAAAAGCCTCAGAAGGACTTACGGAATGGTGCTTCAGGACACTTGGCTCTCTTCCGGCACGGTGCGTGAAAATATCGCTTTCGGAAATCCTGATGCGACGGACGAAGAAATAATTGCCGCTGCAAAGGCGGCGCACGCTCACAGCTTCATCAAGCGACTGAAAAACGGATACGATACCACACTCGGCGAGGGCGGCGACGGTCTTTCACAAGGACAAAGGCAGCTCATTTCCATAGCAAGAGTAATGCTTACACGTCCCGAAATGCTTATACTTGACGAGGCGACATCTTCAATTGATACTCGTACAGAGCTTAAGATTCAAGATGCATTTTCCGAGCTTATGGAAGGAAGAACCAGCTTTATCGTAGCTCACAGACTCTCTACCATCAGAGAAGCCGATAAAATTCTCGTTATGCGCGACGGAAAAATCATTGAGTGCGGAAAGCACGATGAGCTTCTCGAAAAGGGCGGCTTCTACTCCGAGCTTTATAACAGTCAATTCGCTCATTAAGTTATCGTATCGAACATCTCAACGAATAGGTTATTGAAACGACCTGTGTTTGATGATATAATCAAAACAAAAAGCTCAAAGGAATCTTAGTGCTATGAAGGTTTTAGTTATTGCAATTCATATTGACGACGCCGAGTGTATAACAGGTACAATTTCTCAGCTTATCGAAAAGGGCGCTGAGGTAACCTATCTTAATCTCAAGCATTATCAGCATTACAAGCCTAACAATCCCATCGTTGATGCTCAAAGCATGCGCGGAGCCACACTGATTGGGGCAAAGAAAATAATACTCGACTACGACCTTTACCGCCATTACAAGAATAACGAGAAAAGTTACCTTGAAACAGAGGCGGTCATTCGCGAGATAAAGCCCGATATCATATTCATTATGCACCCGCAAGATAACCATATTGAGCACGTTGAGTGCGCGAAAACCGCAAGAGAAGCTATTTTCGGTGCGGCGGTTGACGGCATAGTGCCGAATGAGGTTTATTCCTTTGAAACCGGTCCAAAGCAGACGATGTGCTACTTTGAGCCGGACATCTACGTTGACGTTACTGATAAAATGGACGACGTAAAAAAAGTGTTTTGCAACTTTGCTGCCGAGCACGCAGACGGCGAGAGGCTCTGGCATGAGGCGAGGGTTACACGGGAATTTCGCGGAATAGACTGCGGTTTCTCTTGCGCAGAGGGCTTCAAAATTATCAAGTATCCTAACGGCTCAAACGACTTTCTTCTGCGAAAGGTGTTAGGCGATAAGTTCCGCTGGGCAGGCACGAGAATGTATTATATCGGCTCGAAGTTATTTCTCTGACACGAAGGGGTTGCCATAACGGCAACCCTTTTTATGTTTATTTTCATTGCTTCTTTTTAAAAAGGTATTGCAAGGCGGCCTAAAATGTGGTAAAATACATTTAGGAGGTTGGTTTTATGACAAAAAGAAATCCCGCAAGAGCAAGGCTTCACGAATATATAGTGGATATACTCACAAAGCAATCCATGATCCGTTCCGCGCTTATAGAGGAGTGCATTAAGAAATGTGCACTTTCTGCCGAAGAGATAAGAGATAATGCTCCGGGAAGCCGAAAAAACCATCTGCGCAGTGAGATTGGACTCGTTATAAATGATATGCAATCGCGCTCTCTGATAGATATCGACCAACGCGGCGAATATTACCTTATATCTACAAAGCCTGTGGTAATCAGACTCGAAAAATGCCAAAAAGAGATAATGAAGGCGCTGACGGAGTCGCCGATGAGCAAAATAGAGCTAAAAAACAGACTAACTTCGATATTTGGCACGGATAAAACCGCTACGACCAAGGACGACGACATTTTAGCAGCATACATAGGTCGCCTTACTAAAAAGATGATGAAGGACGGGGTTATAGTAATCTCTGACGGCATGTACGCTCTTGCCCCAAAAGCCACAGCACACGCTAATGATATCAACGAAATACTGACTCTTAAAAGCGAATTTATCTCCCGTGTTCATTCAAGAGGGGGCGAATTTTTTGAAAACTATTTTATGTCACTTCTGAAAAAATACGTTGAGCGTCACGGAAAAAAAGTACTTGAATGTTACGTCACGGGCGGCTCTGCCGACGGCGGTATCGACGGATTTATGAGAACGGAGGACGTTCTTGGATTTCGTGAAACTGTGCTGGTTCAGACGAAAAACCGAGTTGAGCTACAAAGTGAAACAAACGTACGGGGCTTTTACGGTGCGGTATGCGCCAAGCGCGGAACAAGAGGTATTTACGCCACGATTTCCGATTTTCACAGCAGTGCTATCGAATTTCTTGACTCACTTGATGACTGCATAGGCATTGGGGGCTCGGAAATTTTTAAGATGGCGGTAGAATGTCACTACGGTATAAAGAAGGAAGGCGCGCGACTTGTTGTCGACGACAAAATCATTCCGATTTGACAGCTTTATGACAATAATTGTTAGCAGAAACGGAGTTTTTATGGATTTTTCAAAGTATGGATATAAGCCAAAAGGCAGCTGTGAGTGTTGTGAATTTTACGAATACGACGAGTACACGGATACCTACGGTTGTAATATGAAGCTTGACGAGGACGAGAGCGCGCGTTTTCTTTCTGGAAATACAGGCTCATGCCCCTATTTTCGCTTCTATGATGAGTATAAAAGCGTTCAAAAGCAGATATGAGCGCAGATTTAGCTAAAAAATGCGGTGAACATACAGTCACCGCATTTTTCTATTTTATAAATTATTTGCTTTCAACCATGCACGCAAAGAGCCATGCATTGTCTGAATACAGACCGACAACCTCGGAGAAGCGATATCCACCCGACTCGGAATTCCACCAGCCGTTGTGATTCCCCGTTACCATAATAGCGTTTGCGAGCTCCTCTGTGAGAGGCACTACACCGTAGGCTTCGTCCGCCTTTTCATGATAGAGTCCTATCATAGTATTGAAGCGGTCTTTTCTCACATAGTTTCCATCCTCGTCGTAAACGTAACCGCCGAATGTTTGCGCAACGTTTTCGTCCATAAAGCCCGCTATAAGAGCAAATGCCGCAAGATACTGTGAATCCGTGCTTATGCGGACGTAGACGAGTCTATTATCGTTTGTATAATAGTATCCGTCGTTACCAAGAGCTACGCTGAGATTTCTGTCGGTTATATCAAAATCAACGAGAGTTACGCCTGCGGGGATAACAACCTGCTCGCTCGGTACTTTAGCTGCGGGCACGTCATTCCAGGGGTGATACGTGGGGTCGTCATCAACGTTAGAGCTTTTAGTGACAGAGAGGACACATTCGGTAGCCTCCGATGCGTATACTCCGATAACGTAAGGAGTAGGGATTTCACCTACGTTAAGAGGAGTTATCTCAAGCTCCATTCTCTTGCCCTCGGAGTCTGCAAGGTCGTCGGCAAAGACGTTCAGAGGATTTCCGTAATATCCGACGGTCATAAGCTCGTCATCTGACTCAAGCTTCACCTCGTAAATACCCGAGGTCTTTGCATAAAAGACATAATAGGTCATTCCTTCAGGGAGCTCTACGTTATATTTTCCGGGCTCAATAACGTAAGCGTAATAATGATTTTCTTCGTCATCTTCCGCCTTACCGAATATAGCGCCAAATATTTCCATTTTGTTACCTGTGTTTATTTCCCTGTTTAGTGTTATCGTCAGCTCGGTAGTACCTTTGGTAATACTGTATGTACCCTCGGGAACGCTGGCACTGCTGTTACCCTTCTCAAGCCTTACCGTATAATCTGCGGGCATCATATTCTTATATGTAGCATTACCGTCGGTACCCGAAATACGCATTTTAGAGGTTCCGTCAGCGGCTACAAGATATACGAATACGTCGCTGACCGGATTACCGTCCGGGTCATTAATGGTTATGGTATATGTAACAGGAGTATTCTCCGACGGATTGTCACCGCCATCGGAACCGTTATCCGAAGGCTTCGGGGCAAGAAGCAAAACCGCTACGCAAGCGATTATAGCAACGACAGCGACAGCAGCCGAAGAAATGACAGCTATCATCTTGCCGCTTAAGGTGCTTTTCCCTCCCTGTTCGTTATTTATGTCTTTTTCGTTCTCGTTCATTAGTTTTCTCCCTTATTTGTGAATCGAACTCGACGTCACGCAGACTATCGAGTTCGACCCATTATTTTTCAGTTTGGATTAGATAGGAGTTGCAGAGCAGAAATAGTGTCTGTAATAGCAGATCTTTGTCCAAGAATTCTCAACCTGGAAGGTATACTTATCCATAAGCATCTGGAGAATCTCGGCAAGTCTTGCGTCAACCGCAACAGTGCCGATCATCGGGTCACCCTCCTGAACTACAATCGTTTCGCGCTGCCCTGCCTCGTTTACGACGGTAATGCTGTCGCCTGCCTTGATAGCTTTATTTATATAGGTTCTCATCTCGGCGGTGAGATCATCACCGGTGCCGTGATAGGTGCCATCAAGATACTCGTCAAGCTGGTAAATTCCAACTTGCTCGTCGTAATCATCGCCCCAATAGGTCTTAAGGAAGGTCTTGAAGTTCTCATCGGTATTGTACTGCTCGTTGGTCTTCATATCCGTGCGCCAGTCGATTATCTGCTGCTCTTTTGCAGTAGGAGTCTTGTTACCGTCAGCGCCCTCAGGACCCGTGTACTCGCCCTCGAATACGCCTGCAACGTTATACTCCTCACACTTTGCCTCGTACTCATTGCCCCAAAGATCCTTAAGGTACTCTGTGAGATATACCTCGCAGGCGCTTGTGGAGGTTCTCAGAACTGAGAGATACTGATCGTTCTCACTGTAACTAAAGTTGAACGCGCCGTTCTCTATAAGAACGAGCATAGACTGAGTTGTAAAGATGGAGGTAGGATCGGTTACGTCAAGATAAATCAGCGAGCCCTCTCTGCCATCGGTACGCTTCTCGTGCCAATAACCGTCGTCGCCAAGCTCTACCTCGATACCGCCAACGTACATATTATCCATATCACCTACGAAGTAACCCGGAGCAGCTGCGGTAAATCTGTGATAACCCTCGCCGCCGACTCTCTCCACTCTGAAGCGAATGGTTCCTGTCTGGTAAACGTCGTAATAAGCGATGTCGATATAATAGGTTTCGCCTGCCTCAAGGTATGCCATCATATAGCAGTTGTTGTCACGGGGATCAATCTCACGGGTAACATTACTGTAAGTGAGCCAAACCTCTCTGTCTGCAAAATTGCTCTCCTTGAATATCCAAGCGTTTACTTCATTGTTTTCTCCATAACCGGTGTAAGAGGAAATCTTATACGTTCCTGACTGCTCGGGAGTAAATGCGAAGATATAGCCTCTGGGCATTATAACCTTTGTATAAGTTACTTCGTTGGGGAAATCTTCCTCAATATTGCCGGAATCGTTTGAAATAGGTGTAGTGCTTAAGACGGTGTCGTAAGCCGAATACGTTGCAAGGCCCTTAATGGGATCTATAAGCTGCTCGCCATTCGTTCCGTATGCGTCATAGTAGCAGCAGAACTCAAGCCACTCATTATCAGAGCCTACGTCACCGTATATCAAAGCAATCTTCTTAAGGAGTTTCATAAGTCCTTCGTTGACAGAGCAAATTCCGGACATCATAGCGTTTGACGCATAGTTACAGTAATCAACAAGCTCGTCATACTCTGCCTCGGTTAAATTACCGTCCTCGAATGCCTCAACAGCCATAAAGTAAACGGTGTCATCCTCAGCAAATCTGCTGTATCCCATAAGATTTGCGATAAGAATAGGTCCGTTTGCAGAGCCTACGTGATAGTAGCCGTCGGAGCCCTTGAAGATGTCTACGTATTTCTGATATTCATCAAAATCATTAGGATCTGTCGCGGCAAAGCGGTATACGTAAGAGGGAGTATCAATATCGGGTATGCTTACTATACGGATATTACTGATATAAGCCGTATCGTCACCGGTATTTGTGGTAGAATCCTTCTGGTAGCAGAAGGCAAGCTCGTACTCGCCGTCCTCAGTAGCAACGAAGGGATAGCACGTCGTCCACTCGTCAACCTCGCCGGAAATCTGATACATATCCTTATCATTAACTATAACGTAAAGGATATCCGAATACTGCTCGCTGGACACCATATAGTCAAATGCCATAACGTCCCCTGCCTTAAGGTTCATTGTAGCATACATTATAGCGTAGGAGCTTCTTACCTTCGCATTGGATGACTTGACGCAATCTCTTCCGTTTACGTTATCAATAACGAAGGGCCATGAATACTCATCGTCATCGGGCGCGTAGGTTATATCAAAGCCGCCCTTATCAAGAACAGCACCAACTGTATCGGAGTCAGCCTGCTCAACGTCGGGAAGTTTTTGCTCTACAAGCTCATTAACCGACGAAAGAAGCTTCTGCTGATAATTATCTGCCGAAAAATGCTTAAATATTAGATCGAAGGGTTCTTCCTCAGGAAGACCGCCTACCTCGATAAGAGATATCACTCCGTAGCGGTCAACCACTATAGATGTAGGATAATCCTTAACACCAAAAGATTCGGCAAGAGAGGTATCTTTGGAATAAACCATATCAAGTTCAAGTTCTATGCCGAGTACATTTTCGGGATAATACATTTGATCATCATATTGATCTCTAAAGTTCTTTACTTTTTCCAAATCATCAATATTATCTATGGCGATTATGGCAATATCATTCTTATATCTGTTATAGACCGACTGCATATACTGGAACTCGTTAACGCAGGGACCACATGTGGTGAAGAAGAAATTGATAAGAACAGCCTTCTTCTCTTCAAGAAGAGTGGATAGAGTCAATGTCTTGCCATCAATCGTAGTAACGGTAAAGTCCTTCATAACGTCGCCGAGCTCGTACGCTACACCGAAAAGGCTCGTATCATCTGTTATTACAGAGGACGTAAGAACTATGTCAAGACTAGTTCCGACAAGGGGATAGAGTTCCTGAACCTTATAGCCCTTCGGAGCACCGTTTACCTGTATGGAATACTGAGTATTCTTATTAAGGGTAAGGGTTGCAACACCGTTCTCGTCAGTCAGTGCGCCGACAGGCTCGCCGTCACGCTCACCGTCAACCATAGGCCATGCGTAAACCGTAATGCCCGCAAATGCCATTCCCGCACCGCTCTTTACCGAAACAGTCTTTGTTACGAAGGTGTCTGCGCTGAGGATCGCTCCGCACTCGGTACACTTCTCCCCCGTTCCTTGATGTCCTCTTGCGGCAGAGGTTCTGGTTTCTGTTTCAGAGCACAGGGAGCATACACGCTCGTCTACTCCCGTTGCCGTACAGGTTGCAGGGGTCTTAACTTGCCAATCACCAAACGAGTGCTCGCACGCGCCGCCACTGCCGCCGAGAAGGATAATCAGCGTTGTAGCCACAGCAATCACAACAACCGCAGCAGCCGCACCGATAACGATGGCAAGATTGCGCTTGTTGGCAAAAAACTCGCTAAGCTTTGAGTTTTGATTTTCTTTCATTGAAAAATCTCCTTATGTAATTTTGCATTTTCGCACAGCCGATTAATTATAAAAATATTCAAACAGCCATAGATATACGTAATTATACTACCATAAAAAACTCAAAAAATCAACCCTTTTTTACACTGTTTACAATTTAAATACATTTTTCACAAAAACTTAACATTTATTTTTATAATATATATATTTAATATACTTGATTTTTAAGGCGAATTATGTTATAATAAGTTGGTATATTTGACAATATTCAGTCGTATGCAAAAAAGCAAGAAAGGCAAAAACAAAAAATGGCAAAGAAACAAACCCTTTTACGAATCGCAACTGCTGTCATAGCACTGGTGATGCTTCTATCCACCTTGCTGGCGGTCAGCATGTCTGCAACAGGGGGCGGCGCGGCTTCGGCTCTAACACAGTCGGGGATACGCCCCTACAACGGTTCTCTTATTAATAACAAAGAGAATTATTACAACAGCTCGGTGATATATAAGCTCCCCGACACAGTTGAGGATACAGACGAGCTATCCCTTATTATCAAGATGCAGTCTACATCTCTAATGGACGGCTACAAGAAGGACGGCGACGGCATGACCTTTGCGGAATATGCCGAAACAGACGGTGCCTCCTCTATCCGCTCAGAGATTGCAAAGAAGGCTGACGAGCTTAAGAAAAAGCTTGACGGCTCCGGAGTTGAATACGAACTTGGCAGAAGCTACGACACGGTTCTCTCCGGCTTTGAGGTTATCATAACCGCAAAGGATTTTGAGAGCATTTGCAAAACTCTCTCATCCGAAGCTACGGTAATCGTAGGCGAAGAGTACGAGGTCGCGGAAACGAAGCTTGTGGAAAATGAGGTTGATATAGACGAGAATACGGGTATCTTCGACAGCTCCGATTTCAAGTATAACGGTTCCGGAACTATCGTTGCCGTACTTGATACGGGTCTTGACTATTATCACACGGCATTCTCCGACAGCAATTTTGCGGGCTACAATACAGGCAATTACAGCCTTACCTTCAGTGAGGTATCTTCTATCGTCTCCGATTTAAGAGCCAGCGAGATGCAGTCGGGACTTACCGCCTCCGACGTTTACATCGGAAATAAGGTTCCCTACGCGTTTGACTACGCGGACAGCGACTCTGACGTTTATCCCCTGCTCTCAAATCACGGTACTCACGTTGCCGGTGTTGTGGCGGGTCACGACGACGTTATCACCGGTGCGGCTCCCGGCGCGCAGCTTGCGATAATGAAGATATTCTCCGACGTTATGGCTACGTCACGTACCTCTTGGATCATCGCGGCTCTTGAGGACTGCGTTGCTCTTGGTGTTGACGTTATCAATATGTCTATCGGTACTACCTGCGGCTTTAGCCGTGAGACCGACGCAGAGGCTATAAGCGGTGTTTACGACGATATTCGCGAGCTTGGCATAAGCCTCGTTGTTGCAGCCTCCAACAGCTACAACTCCACTTACGGCTCCGATAAGAACGGTAACCTTGGTCTTACCTCCAACCCCGACAGTGCAACAGTCGGATCTCCATCTACATATCTCGGCGCACTCAGCGTTGCATCTATTGAGGGCGCAAAGACTCCCTACCTCCTCGACTCCGAAAACAAGATAATATACTTTATCGAGTCTACCGACAGAGTTTCGGAGGAAAAGGATTTTGTTGACGAACTTCTTGCTAGCGATACAAACACTTTGACAATAGAATATATAACCATTCCCGGTGCGGGACGAAGCGCCGACTATACGGGAATAGACGTAAAGGGCAAGATTGCGCTGGTTAGGCGCGGATCCACCACGTTTGAAGAAAAGGCCGCCGTTGCAAAGGCGAAGGGCGCTGCCGGAGTTATCATTTATAATAACGTATCCGGTGACATCAAGATGAACGTAGGTGAAACAGATCTTCCCGTATGCTCTATCTCCCAGGACGTCGGTGAAAGACTTGCTAAAGTACACTCCGGAAAGATAACGATCTCCAGAGGTCAGTCCTCCGGTCCCTTCATCTCCGATTTCTCATCTTGGGGTCCCACACCCGACCTTCGTATCAAGCCCGAGATCACGGCACACGGCGGTTCTATTCTATCTGCCGTACCCGGTCAGTCATACGAGAGAATTTCCGGTACGTCTATGGCTACGCCCAACATTTCCGGTCTTACCGCTCTTCTTCGTCAGTACGTCATTGAGAGATTCCCCGAGCTTGAGGGCGACTCGAAGGCTATAAACGCTACCGTAAACAGACTTATGATGTCCACAGCAGACATCATGCTCGGTAAAAACGGTCTTCCCTACGCTGTAAGAAAGCAGGGCGCAGGTCTTGCGAACCTTAACGATTCCGCTCTGTCAAACGCATACATCGTAACTTACGATAGGCTTGAAGGCTACGAGATGGATAAGTCCAAGATCGAGCTTGGCGACGATCCCGAGAAGACCGGTAAATACACGCTCACCTTCTCTGTCAAGAACTTTGGCACAACCGCCCTCTCATACGACATATCGGCATACGTTATGACGGAGGGTGTCAGCGATACAAAGACCAGCAAGGGTGATACCACCGTTACCGAAACCGCTTACATTCTCGGCGGTGCGATGGTTGACGTTGTTTCCTGTGAGGGCGGTGCTCTCTCGGGTAAAAAAATAACCGTTAATGCCGGCACGTCGGCAAAGGTAACCCTTACTATCACGCTCTCCGAAAGCGATAAGAAATACCTCGATGAATCCTTCGAGAACGGTATGTACGTTGAAGGCTTCGTAATGCTTGACGCTCTTGACGAGGGCTCGACCGACCTTAACGTCCCGTATCTTGCATTCTACGGCGACTGGACGGTTGCTCCCTTATTCGACATAGATTATTTTGAAACCAATAAAGATGAGCTCGACGACTCTCTTGATCTTCTTGATAAGACGCTCCCCGATGCTTACGCTACACGTCCTATCGGCGGCACTACGGACGATTATATGAGCTATCTCGGCTCTTACTACTTCATTCAGAAGCCCGGCACCACGATGATAGCGGCTGACAGAAAGTACATCGCAATCTCAAACCAGACCGACGCTCTTAATTCTCTCCGATTCGTTTGGGCAGGTATGTTAAGAAGTGCCGAGAAAGTTATCGTTACGATAACGGATGATGCGACGGGTGAGGTAGTATACGAAACTACCGACTACGATATTCGTAAATCCTTCGGCGAAGGCGGTCCCATTGCTCCCGCTAATATCGATATTGAATTCAGTGCGATTGAAAATAATCTAAAAAACAATATGTCATACACCGTTTCGCTCACTGGCTACGTTGATTACGGTGACGGCGGTCTTGATACAAACTTGAATAACACCTTCACCTTCCCTCTCGTTGCGGATTTCCAGGCCCCCGTTATTCCGGACTGTGAGTTCTACACCGAGTATGACCGTTCTGAAAAGAAAACCAGGCTCTTTGCAAAGGTTGCGGTTTACGATAACCATTACTCAATGGCTATGCAGTTTGGTTACATCGGTACAAGCGATGCAGGCGAGCCTATGTTCTACGCTTTCGATCGTTATCCTACACAGGTTTATTCTGATTTCAACTCTACAAGCTACGTAACGTATGAGCTTACGGACTATATAGATGAAATCATGGCAAGCTCTTATAACAAAAACACCTTCGCTATAACGACGTACGACTACGCGATAAACGCGGCAACGTACGAGATACCGCTTCCCGATAACTACGAGGACTTCTACTTTGACGACTATGAGGACGTATACTATGACGAGCCTTCTGTTGCACTCAGTCCCAACGAGGTCTTCACGCTTACTCCCTTCGTTTATCCCGAAACAGAGTGGGCAGATCTTATTGAGTACAAAGTTTCCGATTCCAAGGTTGCCCGCATAGTAGGAAACCAGGTAATCGCTCTGAAATCCGGTAAGGCGAAAATATACGCGACGTATACAAAGCCCGACGGAACGACTGTGCGTGCAGAGCTGCGTCTTACGGTTCGAGGACCCGAAGACGAAGGCTACGCAATATACGACAAGCCCGTAGCCGAAAGCTTTACTCTCACCGGATATTACACCAACAAGGCATTCTATATGCTGAATGCCGACGAGAAGGAAATCGGCGATACCGGCAACGATATGAAATTTGTCGGAAACAATTATTCGCTCTCGCTCTACCCCTCCGAGTCGGTAACTCTGCGCTACAAGCTCGATGCATATTTCCCCGAGGACACAGAGGTTGTATTTGAAGCAGGTAACGAAAACATCGTTAAAGTCAACGACAAAGGACAGATAACCGCAGTAGCTGAAGGATTCTCCTCGGTTACGATAAAGGTTCTTCTTGACGGCAGAAGCACATATTACTCTCAGTCGGTTTCGATTGAGGTAAAGGAGCCTTACGTTACAACAGGCCCCTCCCTTACTCACTACTACGGTAACGGAGGCGTCGTAACATTCCCGAAAACACTTGCGATAACACAGATCGGCGAGTTTGCCTTCTCAAACTTTAACTACGTTGTTAAGGAGCCTGGTGAAATGCACCCCGAGGATACCACAACTATGAAGGCGTGGTTCATCGGTGACGACACGATAACAGAGGTTTACATTCCCGAGGGCGTTGAGCGAATAGGCGCTTACGCGTTTGCAAACCTTACAAAGCTTGAGACTGTTCACTTCCCCTCTACTCTTGAAACCATTGACTACGGAGCATTCTTCGGTTGTAAAAATCTTAAAAAGCTCGACGGAATAGAAAACGTTAAGTTTATTAACCAGTCGGCATTCTCAGGCTGTGCGATAGACGGTACGCTTGATCTTAAGAAGGCTGTTGCAATTTCGTCTTATGCATTTGCTTACAACACCAGCCTCGATGCTCTTATCCTTCCCGAAACTATCCAGTCCGTAGGTGCTTACGCATTTACAGGCAACACGTCTATGAAATCTCTCGAGATAAAGGCGGATATAGTAAAGCTTGGTCAGTATGCATTCAGCAACTGCTCCGAGCTTACGTCAGTTGAGTTGAACTCTGCCGTCATCCCCGCCGGAGCGTTCCTTGACTGTAAGAAGCTGGAGAGCGTCACTCTCGGTAAGGACGTTGCCGTTATAGGCGAATACGCATTCGGCAACACTATCGTTGAAGAATTCGTTATAGCAGAGGATAACACGGCGTTTACTCCCGGTGTGCACGAGTACATTCTCTCCTCTGACGAGAGCGTGATACTGCTTGTTGCTCCCGGATTCTCCGGAGATTTCAGCCTTAATAATCCAAAGGTTAAATCGGTAGCAAGCGGAGCATTCTCCGGTAATACTTACATTACCTCTGTTAATATTCCTTCCGTTACTTACGTTTCAACCTTTGCATTCTCCGAATGTACGGCTCTCAAGACTATCAATCTCGGTACTCTTGAGTACATCGGCGACTTTGCATTCCAAAACACAGCTATTACCACTCTTCCTTCGTTTAGCGGCGTTGATACCATTGGTAAATACGCATTTGCGAGAACGAATATTTCCTCGGTAATCATTTCCGACGGAATGGAAATCCTCGAGGGAGCCTTCGCAAGCTGCGAGAAGCTCTCCTCCGTTGTTATCGGTGATAACGTTACGGTAGGAAAGTACGCATTCCTTATGGACTCCAACATTTATCCCTTGAAGGACGAGCGCAATTCCTCACTCGAGGTTGGCTCTTATAGGCAGGGTGATATTAACATCTTCTACTACGACTACAAATCACCTATTACAAGTCTTACAATAGGTGATAACGCAGACCTTGGCTACGCGGCATTCCTTGGTGCAGCAAAGCTTACGGGCGTTACTCTCGGCAATAACGTCAAGGTTGGCGACTACGCATTCTACAACTGCGCGTCACTTAATAACATCGACCTTTCATCAGTCGTTTATATCGGTGAGTTTGCCTTCTCCGGAATGTTTTCTCCCGAATATACCGACAGTGCTCTTCAATCTCCTATCTGGGATACTGAAACAAATAACTATCAGTACCGCTATTACACCCCAAAATTCAAGCACGTTGATCTTTCCGCTGTTACCTATATCGGCGACTCGGCATTCCTTTGCTGTAAAGAAATTGAAGAGGTTGTTCTCGGCAATGGACTTACAGAGATTGCAAAAAGCGCCTTCGGCGGAGCGACAAAGTTATCAAGAATAAATCTTGAAAACATCGTAACGGTAGGCGACGAGTCGTTCGCAGAATGCGCTATTGAGGAGCTTGATCTCTCCTCGGCAACCTACATTGGCAAGTACGCATTCTGCTATAACGGAGCTCTCGATAAGGTTACTCTCGCAAAAGAAAACATTGAGATTGCAGAGGGTGCATTCTCCTACTGTAAGGCTCTTGACGAGTTGTACGGTGAAGAGGGCGCCTCAGTTATCGGCGATTACGCCTTTGCTTACACCGCTTTGACTGACATTGACCTTACCGCAGTAACCGCCCTCGGCACTCATGCCTTTATGAAGGAAGAGTACGCCGCATTTAGTGTAAAGCTCGGTGAGGTACTTGAAAAGATTGGCGACAACCCCTTCGCTATGTGCGAAATTGCTCCCTTCTCAAAAACGGTTTCTGAATCATTCAATGATAAGGATTACCAAAACGTTGTATACACCTTCGATATAACCGATACCGTAAAGATCATAGACGGCTCGATATACAGAGTTGTTCCTTACGGTCTTGAGCTTATCACCTGGTGCGGTGACTCTAAAGTAACGGTTGCTGATAATACCGTAAGGATCGGCGCTATGGCATTTGCGGGTGACGACGTAACGAGCGTTATTCTTCCCTACACGGTTTCCGCAATAGGACACAAGGCGTTCTACAAGTGTGATAAGCTTTCCTTCATCTCGTTTGCAAGCTACGATGCTCCCAGACTTGAGGAAGAATACGACGAGATTTATTTCTCAACGTTTGAAAACATACCTTGTACGGGAACCTTTGAGTTTGAGGATTACGACGGTAATCTGATAATCCACGAAGGACTTGAAATCGTTCCCTTCTATATCTGGAACGTTTCTTCTATGCCCACAAACACCTTCTACGGCGCAAGCTTTGTTGACTACATCGGTCATATCGACAACAAGATAGCAATGATCTGCCCCGTGAACGGAAACAACTACAACTCCTTTATCTTCGGACAGTATTTCGACACGGTTATCAACGGTGCTACCGCTGCTGACGATATTACTCTTGCTGCTATTGAGGCAATCAGTAAGATTCCGGACGCAAAGACTATAAAGCTTACCGACAAGCCGATTGTTGAACACGCGAGAGCGCTCTACGATATGATACTCACCTTCGACCAGCGTGCGCTCGTTGATTATCAGGTTCTCACGACTGCCGAAAACAGAATTAAAACTCTTGAAGCTCTGGCAAACAAGAACGACAACACCACTCCTCCCGAGGTTGTCACGCCCACAGAACCCGAGAGCGACAACACGCTCGCTATCGTACTCACTGTTATAGGCATTGTTCTCGTTATTGCAGGTGCCGCTGTGGCTGCATTCTTCCTTCTTAAAGAAAAGGGTGTTATAGCTGCAAAGGCAAGTGATGAGAAAAAGGAGGCTGATGCATCCGACTCTGACGAGCCGACAGGCGACACACAGGAGGCGTCCGATAACGACGTGACTTCGGCAAGCGAGGAACCCGAGGAAAATGAAGAATCCGAGAGTGTCGATCCCGGTGCTATGTCAGAGGACGAGGTCGAGGTTGAGAAAAATGAAGAATAATCTTGACAAAGAGGACCGCAAAATACTAATTACGTTCAAAAGCAACGAGGCGGGGGAAAAGGCTCTCCCCCGCCCCGACAAAGCAAAAAAAGAAGCCTACAAGATCAGAATTGTATTCGGAGGACAACCGAATGAAAAGTAAAATTTATGCTGTAATTATGGCGTTGATGACACTCATCGCCGTGACAGCCCTCTCCTCCTGTGAAGCTGATACTGAGTATGATAAGCTTGACCGCGACGGATATACCGTAAGCGTTAAGTTTGACTCCGACGGCGGAACGATAAAGGGCTCTAATTCAACCGTAATAGACGTTTTTAATCCCGATAATTACACGGCTGACGCAGACGGCAATATCAATATTTCTCTACTCAAGCCCGACGATCCTTCCAGGGATAAAAACAACCGTCTTACTATTACCAAGCCGGATCACTACATAGCGGGCTGGTACACTACAAGAACTCCTATTGACGAAAACGATCTCTCAAAGGGCTACACCTACTCCGGCAGGTGGGATTTTGAAAAGGATACGCTGACTCTTGATAAGGACGGCGAATATACCTCTTCTGAAAATCAGCTTGTGCTTTACGCCGCTTGGGTACCTTATTTCACTTTTGAAATATATGCTCCCGACGAAAACGGCGAGCTTACGCTCATTGAGTCAAAGAAGGCTTTGAGCCTCGATATTCCCGTTTGGGAGGATGGCGCGGCTACCGTAAAGATGGGAGATATTTCAAAGCGTCGCGGCTACACGTTTGAAGCCGCATATCTTGATGAAGCAATGACAGTCCCAGTAACCGATGATGCTATCAGCGGCGTTGTTGATGACGAAACAGGAACACTGCAACAGGACACCATAAGGCTGTATACAAAATGGCTTGAGGGTGATCACTACCGTATTTACTCCGCAGATCAGCTCAATAAGAACGCAACCTATAACGGCATATATCATATTATGAGCGATCTCGACTTTGAAAACGAGTCGTGGAACTTCTACGGAACGGGCTTCAGCGGCCAGATTCACGGTAACGGACACAAGATTTCCAACATATCTATTGAAACGACGTATGCAATGCCCTCCAATGGACTGTTTTCTTCAATAAACGGAGAGGCAATCATTAAGGACATTACTTTTGAAAACATAACTCACAAAATCAACGTGGGTATAACGAAAACGGATGACTCGTTCGGCCTGTTTGCAGGCAAGTGTAACGAGGGAGCGGTGCTTCAGAACGTTGAGATAAGCGGAGAGCTTCTCTTCGGTCAAAACTGCTCAAACCTCGAGAGCTATTCCGGCTACTATATCGGAATATTTGCATCAAGCGGAACGCCTGACGGTATTGACATATCTGATATAACCTACGGCGTATATGCGGACGACGGGTATGAAGAGCCCGCCATCTCCTTTATCGAAGAGGATGACGGTCTGCTCAGCCTTGTTTTCAATTAATTTCGTATTAAATATTTGGAGGTATATATGAAAAACAAAATCATTTCGCTCATACTCCTGCTTACTATGAGTGTGGGCATAGTAGCTACTCTTGGTAGCTGCTCCGAACCCGAAAAGACCGCCCCCGACGCTCTCGTTATTATGACGGAAGAGCTTGACGGTCTGTTCAGCCCCTTCTTCTCTACCAGCGGTACTGACGCTACAATCGTTGGTATGACACAGATCAGCATGCTCACCTACGGCTATGCAAACGGCAGAGTTTCTCCCGCGTGGGGCGACAATGAAGCTGTTGTAACAAAGGACTTTGAACAGAAGTCCGAGAACGGTAAGACAACTTATACCTTCGTTCTTAAGAACGGTATCAAGTTCTCTGACGGTCATCCTCTCACCATGGAGGACGTACTCTTCAATATGTACGTTTATCTCGACCCCGTTTACACCGGCTCTTCCACGATGTACTCAACCGACATCGTAGGTCTTAACGATTACAGAACGCAAACAAACAACGCACTTGACAACACGGACGATCAGATCAACATCGACGCAAAAAACCGCGCGGCCCAGCGTATCAACGAGCTTCTTAACCTCTTCACACAGGTAAAGAAGTCTACCGGTACAAACGAAGCTACCTACGATCAGATGATCGCGGCAATCAATACTCACACTCTCAGTCCCGGCTACAAGAGTGCTATCTCGAACAATGCATCCAGCGTTACAACAGCGCAGCTCAAGGCCGACTACGAGCTTACTCTTAAGTACTTTAAGGAAGAGCTTGCAACCGACTACGACACAGCAAAGAACGCTTACACCGAGGAGCCCTATAAGTCCCAGGATGCCTTCACAGGCGCTATGAAGGACATTAACTCCTTTATGTACTACGAAAACATGGGTGTTGAGGTAAAGTTCGGCACCAAGATAACTGAGGACGGCAAGGAGATCGAGAACGCTGATAAGTCCAAGATCAACGAGGTTATCATCACATACCCCTCCTCCATTGACACTATGGAAGAGGCTATCCAATACGTTTACGACGCAAAGATCAATAGCGCTCTTGACGAGATTTTGAGATACTGGGCAACATCACAGAAGCTTGAAACCGAGTATGTAGCAAAGGCAAAGGAGGTTATCCTTCACGCAAGCGAGAGCAGTGACGGCCTCAAGGTTCCCAACATTTCAGGTATCGTATCTCTCGGTCACACCACCGATGAAACAAGCGTAGTTGTAAACGGAACTACCTACAACATCGCAAAGACTCATAACCCCGACGGTACTCCCGCAAATGCAGACGAGTACGACGTGCTCCAGATCACCATCAACGGCGTTGACCCCAAGGCTGTATGGAACTTCGCATTCTCCGTTGCTCCCCAGCACTACTACGCAGAGGGCTACTCTGTTGACATTGCAGGGAACAACTTCGGCGTAGAGTACGCATCCTTTGACTTTATGCGTGACGTTATCCAGTCCAAGAACTCTGTTCCTATGGGTGCCGGCGCATACATGGCAACTAACGCAAACAACGATACAAATCCCCAGGGCTACGACTTCTTCAGCGGCGGCGTTGTATATTTCAAGGCTAACAACAGCTTTCTCCTCGGCGAGCCCGCTACAGAAAAGATTCGTTATCAGGTAGTAAGCGCTACAAACGCTATCGGCGCTCTTAAGGACGGCTCGGTTCACTACGTTTCTCCCCAGCTTACTCCCTATAACGAGCAGCAGCTTGCATCCATGAAGAGCTCGGGCTTCGACAGTATTGCCGTTGACCAGCTTGGCTACGGTTATATCGGTATCAACGCAGGTAAGGTTCCCAACATCTATCTCCGTAAGGCTATTATGGCGGCTATGAACACCGAGCTCGCTCTTAAGTACTACACTCCCGGCTCCGCAGAGAAGATCTACTGGCCGATGTCCACAGTATCCTGGGCTTATCCCAAGGATGAGCTTGGAAACAACGAGGAAAACAACCTTCACGCCTATCCCGTAGTAGCATTCGACGAAAACGTAGTAAGAGCTGTTATTCAGGACTATATGAACGATGCTGCTAACCACAACGGCGGCTATGACGAGGATGATCTCAAGATCACCTTCACTATCGCAGGCGCAAATCTTACAGACCACCCCACCTACAACGTATTCCAGAGCGCTGCCGAGCTTCTTAACAGCATGGGCTGGGACATCGAGGTTGTTGCAGATACCAACGCTCTTACAAAGCTTACCACAGGCTCGCTCGCCGTTTGGGCAGCTGCTTGGGGTACAACGGTTGACCCCGATATGTATCAGGTTTACCACAAGAACTCCACCGCTACCAGCGTTTACGCATGGGGATACCGTGAAATTCTCAACTCTGCCGACACTATATACAGAGTAGAGTCCGGCATACTTGACGCTATGAGTATTCTTATCGATCAGGCTCGTGAGACCAATGACGAGAATGTCCGTACAGGTCTTTACAGAGAGGCTATGGGCTATGTTCTTGATCTTGCGGTTGAGCTTCCCGTTTATCAGAGAAAGGTGCTTTACGCTTATAACACCAACGTTATAGACGCATCCTCCATTCCTTCTGCAAACGAGATCAACCCCTATTCCTCTCCTCTTGACAGAATTTGGGAGATCAAGCTGGTATCCGACAACTAATTCTAAAAAACATCGGGGTAAATTATGTTAAAATATATTGCTAAACGACTCGGGCAGTCGATACTAATCCTGCTCGGCGTGTCGCTGATAATTTACATTCTCATAAGATGTATGCCCGTAAGCTTCATCGAGGACAAGATTGCCCAGATGAACCAGGGCGGTGCAACTATCCCCGAGGAAACGATAGTTGCAATGAAGGAAATGTACGGTCTTCAGGATGACTCATTCTTGGGCATCCTGAAGGGCTACGCCAACTGGCTCGGCAATCTCTGCCAGTTCGATTTCGGTGACAGCTTCAAGTACGGCGCACCCGTTATCGATATTATAAAGAGAGATATGGGCGTTTCCTTCGCGGTAGCACTCGTTGCTACGTTCTTTGAGTTTATGATTGCGATACCTCTCGGTATCACAGCGGCTACACATCAATATTCTATAAGAGACTACATCGTTACGATACTCGTAATGATAGGTATTTCCCTTCCCTCATTCTTCTTTGCGCAGATCCTACAAAATATATTCTCTCTGGAGCTTGGGTGGTTCCCGTTCCAAGGCTTCTTCAACGCCTCGACGGACTCCTCACCGATTGCGCTATTCTTTGACAAATGCTATCACCTCGTTCTGCCGATAGTTACCGTCACGGTACTCTCTATCGGTGGAAGAATGAGAATGACGAGAACGAATATGCTCGAGGTTATGAATTCAGATTATATCCGTACCGCAAGAGCAAAGGGTCTTAAGGAGCGCGTTGTTATTTACAAACACGCCTTCAGAAACACCATGATCCCTCTCGTTACGTCACTTGCGGGACTTCTTCCCTCGCTGTTCTCGGGTGCGATGATAACCGAGCAGGTATTTAACCTTCCCGGTATCGGAAACACCGCCTATACCGCGATGATGGCGGCTGATATCCCCTTCATCATGGGCTACAATATGTTCCTCGCGCTTCTCAGCGTGCTCGGTGTTCTTCTTGCCGACCTTATGTACGCTGTGGTTGACCCGAGAGTTAAGCTACAGTAAGGAGGTGCGGTATGGAAAACGAAAATATTAAAGAAACCGAAGAGCTCGTGCTTGATGAACAGAGCTCTGCCGTGACTACTCCCGACGAGCCTCATGACAAGAACGTAAAGCTCATGTCACCGACTCAAATGGTGCTCAGGCGCTTCTTCCGTTCAAGGCTCAGTATTCTCGGTCTTGTTATGGTTATCGGCCTGTTTATCTTCTGTTGGGTAGGTCCTCTCGTTTATACTCAATGGGGTTCATCGGAAATTGATAAGACTCCCTCCGTATCTTACAGCGTTAAAGTTATCGAGATAGAGGGTTCAGAGCCATTCTATCAGGTTATCGAAACAGTGCAGACCAATAATTCTCTTGCAGATCCATCTGTCTCTCACCCCCTCGGAACAGATAAAAACAACTACGACGTTCTTGCAAGGCTTATGTCGGGCGGTAGAATCTCGCTTACTATAAGCTTCCTTGCCGTCTTCGTAATAACGGCACTGGGTATAGTATTCGGCGGTATTGCAGGATATTTCGGCGGTGTTATAGACAATATCATAATGCGTATATGCGACGTGCTTATGTGTCTGCCCGGCTTCCCTATCCTTCTGATAGTGGGAACACTTCTTCAGTCGGAAACGCTCGGTGTTGACCTCGAGTACCGTATATATTGGCTTATGGGCTTCCTGACTCTTATTTCCTGGCCCGGTACGGCAAGACTTGTAAGAGGTCAGATCCTCTCGCTCAGAGAGCAAGAATATATGGTTGCGGCAGAGGCTATGGGATACTCGACTACAAGAAAAATATTCAAGCACCTCGTGCCAAACGTTATGCCCCAGCTTATCGTATCAATGACGTTAAGCCTTGGCAGCATGATACTTTACGAGGCTTCCCTTTCCTACCTTGGACTCGGAGCACCTGTTGAGTACGCTGCTTGGGGTACTATGATCAACGTATCAAGCGACCCTGATATTCTCCAAAACCACTTTAACGTTTGGGGTCCTCCCGGAATTTGTATCATCATTGCCGTTTTAGGCTTCAACTTTATCGGCGACGGTCTTCGCGACGCCCTTGACCCGAAAATGAGGAGGTAAGCTATGAGCAACGAAAAGAATACAGAAAAAACTCAAAAGCATTACCTTACCTCTAAGGAAATAAAGGCAATCGCTAAAGAGAACTCTAAAGTGATGAAGGCTCTCGAAAAGAAAAAGTACAGAAAAGCTGTCGAGAGCGAATTTGTAACTACTATGAAGGATGATAAAAACATCCTCGAAATCGAAGATCTTCATACATATTTCTTCACCGACCAAGGTGTAGTTAAGGCAGTAAACGGCGTTTCGTTCAATATTCCTAAAAATTCGACGGTTGGTATCGTTGGTGAGTCGGGATGCGGAAAATCGGTTACAAGTATGTCTGTTATGAGGCTTCTTCAAGGTCCGCAGGGTCAGATCTACTCGGGAAGCATACGCTTTAAGTCCGAGGAATTCAAGCGCGACGCTAAGGGAAATCCTATTCCCGTTTTCGTAAAGGATGAAAACGGCGCTGACACGCAGGTGCAGGCGACAAGTTCCTCCGGCGCGCCTCTCTTTGAAATGGAAGAAAAGGTTCTTGACATTGCAGAGATGCCCATAAGCGAGATTCATAGAATCAGAGGCCGTCAGATTTCGATGATCTTCCAGGAGCCTATGACCTCTCTTAACCCTGTTTTCACTATTGGAAACCAGCTCGACGAGGTTGTATTTATACACTCGCCCGGCGCTACTAAGGAAATGGCGAAAAAGCGTTCGCTTGAGATGCTTGAGCTTGTAGGAATTGCCGCTCCTGAGCGTGTTTACAACTCCTATCCCCACGAGCTTTCGGGCGGTATGCGTCAGAGAGTTATGATTTCGATGGCTCTTATCTGCGACCCTCGTCTTATCATTGCAGACGAGCCCACAACTGCGCTTGACGTTACTATTCAGGCACAGATTCTTGATCTTCTGCGTGATCTTAAGGACCGCATCAACGGCTCTATTATGCTTATCACCCACGATCTCGGAATTATTGCCGAAATGGCGGATTACGTCGTAGTTATGTATGCGGGAAGAGTTATTGAGCAAGGAACTGTTTCTGAAATATTCCACAATCCTATGCACCCCTACACTATCGGTCTTCAGAAATCGAAGCCCACGATGGACTCTGATTCTGATACGCTCTTCAACATTCCGGGTAACGTTCCCAACCCTGTGAATATGCCCTCGCACTGTTATTTTAAGGAAAGATGCTCGAAGTGTATCGGTAAATGCTCCGGTGACTATCCCGGTATGATCCAGGTTAGCCCCACACATTACGTTGCATGTCATCTTTACGGAGAGGAGGAGAAAAATGGCTGATTCTAAAAAAGAAGCAACCGAGGTTATAGACCCCGCAGTCGCTGCCTTCATCGAAGAGGATGCAAAGAGAAAGGCCGAGCTTGAAGAAGCGAAGGCAAAGGATTTTGAAAAGCCTTACGACACAGAGGCGCTCCTCGAGGTCAGACACTTAAGAAAGTGCTTCCCTCTTCAAAAATCTCTTCTTGGTAAGGTTCAGCGCGAGCTTGTAGCGGTTGATGACGTTTCGTTCAAGCTTAATGCAGGCGAAACACTCGGTATCGTTGGTGAGTCGGGCTGCGGTAAGACCACACTCGGCAGAGCTATTCTCAAGCTTCATGAGCCAACGGGCGGACGCATCATCTTTAACGGCGAAGATATTACCGATTTTAACGTTAAACAGATGCGTAAAAACAGAACCGAGATGCAGATAATCTTCCAGGACCCCTACTCTTCCCTACCTCCCAGAAGCACCGTTGGTGATATTCTCTCCGAGCCTGTCAAGGTACACAAGATTGTGCCGGACTCCGAGGTGAAGGACTACGTTATGGATCTAATGGAGAAGTGCGGTCTCAGAGATTATTATTACGAGAGATACCCTCACGAGTTCTCGGGCGGTCAGCGTCAGAGAATTTGTATAGCGAGAGCGCTTTCGGTAAAGCCGAAGCTCGTTATCTGTGACGAGCCGGTTTCAGCTCTTGACGTTTCTATTCAAGCGCAGAATATCAATCTCTTGAAAGATCTGCAAAAGTCGATGAACCTTGCCTACGTGTTCATTTCACACGACTTGTCGGTTGTTAAATTCATTTCCGATAAAATCGGTGTTATGTACCTCGGCTCTATGGTTGAGTTTGGAAATAAGAAGGACATCTTCTCAAATCCGATTCACCCGTATACAAAGGCTCTCTTCTCCGCAATTCCCAATCCTAACCCCGACGTTAAGATGAACAGAATCGTTCTCAACGGAGATATCCCCTCACCGGCAAATCCCCCCAAGGGATGCAGATTCCACACAAGATGTCCAAACGCTACCGAAAAGTGCAAGTACGTAACTCCCGAATATCGCGAGTACGAGCCGGGTCACTTTGCGGCGTGCCACCTGTGTGAAGAGGAGTTTTCTAAAAAATGAGTGACAAGAAAAAGAAAAAACCAAAAACCGTATACATAGACGACGGCAGAACCATCGCCGACATGTCGGTTCTGAACGATGGACCAAAATCCAAATTCGTATCGAGCAGGCCTCACGTAAGAGGCGGAAAAGGAACGTTTAAGGAGCAGATGCAGACCTATTTTGCAGCTGTTAAGATGATGTTCTTGCCCATGCTCGTTATGATGGCGGGAATTTGCGTTATCTTTCTGATTCTCTATCTTGTTTTCTCATTGGCTTAAAAACATCTAAAAAATTGCCCCCGACATGAAAATGTCGGGGGTAGTTTTTTATACTTATGAATAATTACTATCCTGCACATTAGTCAATCAAAATCCCTTGTCAATCCTTGCTTTTTCACTCCTTTCATTATTCTGTACCTTTCAAAAATCTGCAGATTTACTGCGTATATACTTACTATAGTAAAAAAGATAGTAGCTCATAACGCAAGCCACTATCTTTTTCCAGTATGAAAGAAATTCACCATAATATTTATGGCAATAAAAAACTCCCAATTCGCACATAGTCAAATTGGGAGTCTTATATCTAACCTTTTTCTTTTAACAAGTTTTCTACTGTGTATTTTTTCTTTACTTTTTTAATAATTATCACCACCGCAATTGAATAAATTGCAAATAGAACCAATGTTCCAAAAGGTAAGTATGCAAAGATTTTAGTATCATCTTCCTCGTAATTTTCATAACAAGTTACTTTAGAACCATCTTCACAAATAACAGTTATATGAAAATTAACACTTGGATTATACTCATCATTGGCAATATACCATGGACGTGCTATTTCCTCTGTATCGCTATAGTTTAAATATCTAAATACAGTGTCAGCATAATTCCTACAATAATAATCTTCATTTTTTGAACTATAAACGGTTATGTGCGGAACAATTGTAATAGATTTTATGAATTCTTCTTTATAGTATTCGATTTTACCAACCTCAAATTCTCTAGTCAAACCCATTTTTCTTGCATAAGAATCAGATTTAGCTAATTCCTTTTCCAACTGAGTTTCGGCATAATCGTTAACAAAATCTCTAACGTTTCCACACCAAACGCCAACAAGAACGAAACGTAAAACCAAAGGAATTATAATTAGTGCCGGTAAAGCGAATTTGCATATGGTTTGAACACTTTGAGATAGCTTAGTTAACCTAATAGTTCTCGCTTCTTCTTCCTTTTCTTTCCTTTCGTATTCTTGTTTCTTTTGGTTTGCTATTGGAATAAGCTTTTGTCGAGCATTCTCGAAGCAATGTTCCAATCGTTCAATCAAAAGATTGTCTAATTCAATCTTTGAACTAATATCTACACCATTGAATGATATGTTTTTTATCTTGTCGAACAACTCGGTGTGACCGCAATTGTTTACAAGCTGTTCCCACACATTAGCTCTTACTATAGAGGTTATGTATCGATTTGCTTCACGCTTAGAAACGCTATTTCCTGCCAAAATCTCCTCAATAGCATAGCTTTTAATCATTTTTACGCATATATCTTCATTGTGAAGCATTTTTTCTGCTTTATTGTAAGCATCAACAATATTGGATGCATAGCTTTGAGTAAATCGGTATAATAGATCGATACAGTTTTGCTCCGTAAACGTAGCCAACAAATCTACGCAATGGTAGTTAATACTGAATTTTTGTGGGTATTCAGCTTCTCCCCAACTATCTCTCAGAAATTGTAGAACTTCTTCACTCTGTTTGAATACTACGCACGTTTTGAAAGAATTATAATCTAAAAGATCATAATACATAGCTTTCATATACACCGCTATGTTGTATGGGCAAGCTAAAAATGCAGTTTCCAATATCGCTGCTTTGTTAGTAGCCACACTTAAATTCTTAAGTAAATCGTTTGAACGGTCCAAATCGGTATATTTTAATGCGTTGCTATCAAAGCTTCCGTTTTGAATTAAATCTCTGAGATAATTATCCAGCCAACTATAAACAAGTGCAGTAAAGGCTAATTTTATGCTTGGTATATAAATGTTATTTATATATTCTCTCTCACTTGCTTCGCAAGCAGAAGTTACACTTTTTTCTAATTCAGCAATCTCTTTGTTATATTGCTTCAATGCCGCTTCTTCTTGTTCCTTTTCTTTCGAAGCGTTCATAGAGGCATAAATCATATGATTTACAAAACTACCGCTGATAATACCAAAATCCAACCCCGTTACGCTTGATTCTTTTCTATAAAAGCATCTTGTACACCTGCTTCATAAGCAGCATTTCTCGCTTTACGCAATGAAATAATCCTATTCAATGCATCTTGATTTGCAGTACGGAAAAATTCATATCCTTTATTACTGTTGAGATAGTCATTTACCGTTCTGTTATAAATGCCGTTTTCGCACAATTTAGCTATAAACCTCTGAGCCTCGTTATATATCTCTTGCTCTAAAAAGTGATTTTCTTCAATGCGATCAATGCTATATTTTATTTTATTAAGAAATGCTCTTACCAAATTTTCTTTTGCTGTTTCAGTAAAAGCCAACAAGTCAATATATGTTATGACATCTTCTGGAATTGAATAGTCTTTACCTATAAAATGAACTGTCATTTTTTCTCCTTGTCACATTCTAAAGTTATTTAGTCATATTTTCACATTCAGTAAAGCATTTGATTTAATAATCACCAACTATACTTTTACGATGCATTTTGCTTTGCATCGACTCTATTTGCTCATGCAACTTAGCAAACCAACTATCAATTTCTTCAATATCATTAAAATGAAAATCACATCTATCATTGTCATAACAATACGTCATTTTCTCAATTGCATAAGTTAACTTTAATAATGTTAGATTTACATAATAAATATCTACTCCAGAATTCGTTAAGTATCTATCGACAACAATATCATAAGCATCAACATATTTTTGGATGTCGTCCATACTCATAACGGTTGCCCATTGCTTTTTTACTTCTTCACGATCTCTATTCCATTCCCGTTTTAGATCATTACCGCAATAATTGTTTAGAAAGTACTCTGCATTATAAAACCTTTTTAACTCTAACAGCTTGCTTTCAAGATATGCCTTCATTTTTTAGCACCTTTCAAATATATAATCATATTTACAATATTGTAGCATATTTTATCATATTTGTCAAATTAAAACAAAAAGATAAGACGGCTTGGATTTTTGCCCAAACCGCCCTATCTATTCTGTAAACTTTCATAATTCTGTGAGCATAACGGCTCTGTTGCCCCTTTCGGTGCGATACACCACGCAGAAAAGACAATTTATGTATGTTGGGAAGAAAGGAAACAAAAAACTAACATAGCGTACCACATTTCCACTTTTTGAAAAACTTACAGTTTTCTTAAGGCTTGCACTATAATGGCAATAAAAAACAAAACCTCTACCCGCTATGATGAGCCGCATACGAGGCGGGGCAAGGTTTTTCGTTAGAAAAAGCTTGGGAGTGGCGGAGCCATAGGTCGCGAAGCGAGCAACTCGCCGAAGTATATTCGCCATTTGAGCAAGCAGTAAGAGGGTTGTCCTCTATCCGCTTACCTTTCCGCTTGGGAGAAGCAAATGGCGAAACATCTCTCCTAACTCATCACACCTGTATATATTTACAGAAGAATAGAAAAAACGGACTTTTATCGCTGCAAGCGACGCAAATTTACTTGCGGAGTTTTCTTATGCTCGCATAAAGAAAACGATGCGGGAAAATTTGCATAGTCCGTTTCTCTTGTATTATTTATAAACAAAAAAGCCTCGCTATTTAGCGAGACCCCATATACATTATGGCATTTTTGCAAATGCCCATTAAAAACCGAACAAGGAGAGAGAAACGAAGCTCAAGGTTATGTGCGAACTTGAACTTACAAAAAGCAGTTCAAGCCCTCGGTCTATTAGTATCGATCAGCTACATACATTACTGCACTTCCACCTTCGACCTATCAAACTCGTAGTCTACAAGTGACCTTACTTCCTTAAAGGAATGGGATATCTCATCTTGAGGTGTGCTTCACGCTTAGATGCCTTCAGCGTTTATCACATCCGTACGCGGCTACCCGGCTATGCCCTTGGCAGAACAACCGATGCACCGGAGGTACGTCCAACCCGGTCCTCTCGTACTAAG
>JAFTPV010000003.1 GCA_017463125.1 Clostridia bacterium
AGTCTCCCGAGAACCTAAATCCTTTTTCAGAGCTATTTTGTTCTAGCTTCTTTTTTACTTTTTGAGTTACTCTCAATGTGTTTGACAAGATTTGCACAATAGTGCTTTAATCTCTTCGTGTTGTTCAATTTTCAATGATCATGCTGTCCCTCGCGAGTCAGCCTGTCTATTATACTACAATTCTTTTCAATTGTCAAGTACTTTTTTTATTTTTTTTGGTTTTTTTGAATTATTGTGCATTTTTTATATAATACTTAAATAGAAGGGGGTGTTTTTTTGTCATCAATTGTAATAAGAACACTGATTATATACATTCTGCTTTCATTTTCATTACGAATTATGGGAAAAAGGCAGCTTGGAGAGCTTGACGTAGCGGAGCTTGTTTCAACGCTTTTGATTTCCGAAATAGCTGCAATTCCTATTGATGACCCCGACATTCCTATACTTAACGCAATAATTCCAATATTCTTCATCATATCGATCGAAATAATAGTTTCATCACTCAAAAACAAATCAGAAAAGCTTAAGCGAGTGGTTGAGGGAACGCCCGTATATATAATATATAAAGGTAGAGTTTTGCAAAAAAATCTAATTGATAACAGAATCTCGATAAACGAGCTCCTAAGCTCTCTCAGAAGTCAAGGTGTTTCCGATATAGGTGAGGTCGAATACGGTATAATTGAGCCGAGCGGTACGTTGTCTGTGATAAAAACAGACTCCACTCCTCTATCGCACCCCATTATTATTGACACAAGTATATGCGAAGATACACTAAAAAGCACTGGATACAGTATTGAGTGGCTGATGAAGGTTCTGAAAGAAAAAAATCTTTGTTCATCAGACGTTTTTTTGATGACGGTTAATGATGACGGAGAAATAAACATAATTCAAAAGGACGGGCCCTCAAAATGAACACAAGAATATTCGCATATATCATTTTTACCGTAATTATAATATCGGTTTTTACCAACACTGTCGTGCTCCAAAGGCAGATAAGTGAGGTTATATGCGAGGTTGAAGAATTTCGCATTACAGAGGGAGAGTGCGGCACTCTTGTAAAAAAGGCCGTGAAGCTTTACGATGACTTTAAGAGCAAGGAGTCTTATATTAGTCTTACCGTCAGTCACGACGACCTTACTAACATCGAGAGCGGCTTTGCCGAGCTTATAGGATACCTGAGTGCTGACGAGTTCGGAAGTGCTGTAGCAACGAAAAACCGCCTGCTTGACTCTCTCGAGCACCTGAGGCGGTTATCGGGTATAAATTTTGAAGCTATTATCTGAACTCGGTCATATCATCGAGGTATGCGCGCTCACGCATAATGGAATACCATTCGGACGTTAAATCTCCATTTGATAAAATCCCGCATTTGCCACGAAGGAGCTTGATGATATACTCGGGGTTCAGAAATGATGACGGGTCTGCCGAGAGGTGAGCATTTATACGGAGCAAATCACCGTCAAGCACGCAAACGGCACTTCTCACCAAAGGACGAATGTCAACCATAGCTTCGCCGCTCTTCGTGCTTTTTAGAACCCAAAGCTCCTCTTCGGCAAGCGCGGCACCGCAACGTTCCACAAGCAAAGCATCAGCGCCCTCGGTCTTTATCACAAAGGTATAGGAGAGCCATTTCAGGTCAGTGAATTTTGTTTCGGGATAATAGGCGTCAAGAACCTGCATTTCATCGGTCATATTTTCATTAAGCTTTGATTTTACGACCTCCGGCTCTATATATTCAGAAAGGCGTATATCCATATATTCGGTTTTGCTTTCAGTACCGATTGAAAGCGGGGCAGCAAAGACCATCTTCGGCTTTGGGTTAAAGCCCTCGGTGTACCAAAGCGGGAGGCCCGCCCTTACTATTATCTTGTTCATAGTACGGACGAGGTCTAGGTGAGAAATGTACTGAAGCCTGCCGACCTTTTTGAACTTAACGCGGATTTTAAGCTGTTGGTTATTTACTTGCACCATCTGTTTTTACCTCCCAGCTTGTTTGCTCCGCAGCCCGAGCAATGCTCGGCACATGAGGGAGTGGTTTTACCCTCATAAGCCTTATCGCGCTCACGGCGAAGGAATGCCTTTGTCACTCCGATATCGATGATATCCCAAGGCAGAATCTCGTCAAGACCGAAGCCTCGGGTCGTATAGAAGGCAGGATCAACGCCTGCTTTCTCAAAGGAACTTATCCACCTGTCATAGTCAAAATACTCGTCCCATGCGTCAAATGTTGCACCCACCTCCACAGCGTATGCGATAGCGGGGGCAAGACGACGGTCGCCTCTTGCAAGAACCGCCTCGATAAGCGAAACCTTTGCATCGTGGTAGGTATATCTTATACGCTTATCGGTTATGCAGCTCTTAAGATGTGCCTGTTTTTCAAGAAGAGTATCAAAGCTATCCTGTTTTTCCCACTGGAAAGGCGTGAAGGGCTTCGGAACAAAGCAAGCAACGCTGATGGTAACTCCTATGCCTCGAGGACGCTGTTGCTTCGGAAGAAGGAAATACTCGTCTATAACCTTCTTTGAAAGTGCGGCTATGCCTTCAATATCCTCAAGAGTTTCGGTCGGCAGACCGTTCATAAAGTAAAGCTTGACGTTGCTCTTCCCTCCCCTAAAGGCTATACCCACAGAGCGCATAAGATCCTCTTCTGTTACGTTCTTATTAATAACGTCACGAAGGCGCTGGGTTCCAGCCTCGGGAGCAAAGGTGATGCCTCCCGTTCTCACAGAGGACACCTTCTGCATAAGCTCCTCGGAGAAGCTGTCTATACGCAAGGACGGCAGAGAGAGGCTGACGTGGGCGTCGTCCGTCCACGAGAGAAGATCATCGGTAAGCTTCGGAAGCTCGGAATAGTCGCTTATAGAAAGAGAAATAAGAGATATTTCGTCATATCCCGTGTTATCAAAGAGGCACCTTGCTTGCTTGCAGAGTGTTTCGGGAGATTTTTCTCTTATGGGGCGGTAGACCATGCCTGCCTGACAGAAGCGGCAGCCTCTGATACAACCCCTGTATACCTCAAGGACGATACGGTCGTGAACCGTTTCAATATAAGGCATCACGAGCTTTTCGGGATAGGGTGCCTTATCCATATCTGCGATAATGCGCTTACGTATTTTGGCGGGAACGTCGTCATAAAGTGAGCGGTATTCCTTTATCGTACCGTCCTCGTTGTAGCTTACGTCGTAGAGAGAGGGGATATAAACGCCTTCTATGTGCGATGCCTCACGGAGAAAGTCTGTGCGCGAATATCTTCCCTCCTCCTTCATTTTTATATAAAGGCGGCAAATTTCAAGAAGAACCTCCTCACCCTCACCGATGTTTATAAGATCGAAGAACTCGGCAACAGGCTCGGCGTTATATACACAGGGACCGCCTCCGATGATTATCGGGCACTCCTCTCCCCTTTCCCTTGCCCAGATGGGAAAGCCCGCAAGCTTTATCATCGAGAGCACGGTTGTATAACACAGCTCATACTGTAAAGAAAAGGCGACCATATCAAAGGCAGAGAGCGGATCCCCGCTTTCAACAGCGGTCAAGGGAACGGAGTACTGCTCCATTTTTTCCTTCATATCCGTCCAAGGTGCGTATACTCTCTCGCACCAGACGTCCTTATCCTTATTTATAACGTCATAGAGTATCCGTACACCAAGATTAGACATTCCTATTTCATAGGTATCAGGAAAGGCAAAGGCAAAGCGGCACTTCACGTCACGCTTATCCTTCATCACACTGTTATATTCACCACCGATGTATCTTCCCGGCTTCTGCACGGATTTCAATACAGAAGAAAAATTGTTTTCCTTCATTTGTTTTTCCTTTCTGCAAAGTTCCGCGTTACCGTTTTTTTCGGCAACGCGGAATGTTTGTTTATTTCTTTTCACCCAAAAATACACGTTTGCTTACAAACCTTAAGACCACACAGCTTAATACGTGCCAAAGTCCAAAGGCGAGCGATGGGATAGCAGTAGCACAAAGCAGTGACGCCACAGCCGCTACCGCAGCACCGATACTCATCGAATAAAGCTCGGCTATTGCTAGCTTATCCGAAAAGCTCTTATACTTTCTCGTAAGCAGGATAGTATTTATCGCATTAATCTTGTCACCGTAGGTTACAACGCTTGCGGAGGCGCGCCTATATATTTTAGCAGTATCGGGCTTCGGCTCAAGCCTCTTAACAACACGCATACAGTCAGCACCCGCAGACAAGGTTTTAAGCAGCTCGTTAGAGAGATTGGGGTCGCTTGTGTAAATAAGAGGTACTATTCCCTCCTTTTTCAATTCGGGAAGGAGCATAGTAAATTCCTCCGTAAAGGAATATCTTATATAGAATTTAGCGTACACCTCGCCGTCCTCGGCAGCATACATAACCTTAGTAGTATCAACGCTGACGTCGGAGCCGCTTGACTGCGGGAGGGCTATACCGTGCCTTCTCATATACTCCTCGGTGCCCGCGTATATTCTGTGACCGGAAAGATTACCGCTGATGCCGTCCTCCTCGATCTCGGGATTTTCAGCAGGAGCGTGTCTTACCCTATTGTCAAGAGCGTTAGCGAATATTTTATAAAGAGGGCCACCGACTACCGTAAAGAGCGAATACATCTGGCGCATTGCCTTCTCGATATTATCACGCTCACCGTAGAGCATAAAGCGCTTAAGATTTACGTCCTCGGTGCCGAATATCTCGGTATCCTCGAAGGCAATAACGTCAACCTCGGAAAAATCAAAATAAGATTTCTCTCCTACAACGGTGCTATCCTCGATAAGCGCTGCATTCTGTGAATCAAAATACGAAATCTTATGCGAAAGAATAGCAAAGGTAGGACATCCGAGAAGAAACACGAGAGCAAACGCCGCCGCTGCCGACACTATTCCGCCCGGAACAAAGAAGCAGATAACGGCAGAGATAAGTGCCGCTATTGCGGATATAGCAAGCATTGATAAAACGTGCTGACGCTTTACTGCCGGCTCGGAGGTACGCGCAAAGAAATCGGTGATGAACGCCACGCGGAATATCCTCGAGGTCTTTGAACGGTACTCATCGACAAGACCGTCAAGAGCCAGATTTTCCTTCGGCAAATCACGGGTCATCTTCTTATCAAGAATTTTCTTTTCGGTATTCTGGGATATAACCTTGAAGGCTATAAAATCAGCATTCAGGCGATAATACGAAGCAAAAACGGAAACAAGCGCAATGACGGCAAATATAAAGCCGAAGAGCGCATAAGAGAGTGTGGGTACTGCGATCAAAACAATGAGATATGCCGAAATAACAACGAAGGAAATCGGCAAGAAAATCTCAGCTACAACCTTACCTTCCGCAAGATTCTTAAGTGCCTTGACGGTTTCGGGAAGAGTCAGAATGCATACGCAAGCTACGGCAAGAAGATCAACTATCGCCGCAGTGCCGAAGAAGGCAGATGCGGGAAATACGTTAGAGGTAATCTCACCGGAAAATACGAGCATCTCAAACAGCAGGATCAATGCCGAAAATACGCCGACAGCTCCCATACGTATCTTAAGAGCCATAAGAGAGTCGAGGAAACGGTCCTTGAAGCTATCTCGCTGAGATTGATGAGTAAACTCAGAGGATTTTTTCTTTGCGTCCTTCGGCTCATCAGCACTTAAGCAGTCGGGTGCGTCAAGAGCGTCTTTATCATCGGAGGAATTGCTCATAAGCTCCTCTATGTAGACCTCTTCACCGGGGTCGGGAAGCTCGACCTTCTCCTCTTCAGTCAAAATTTCCTCTTCCTCTATCGTCTCTTCCGTCACGGCGGGTTGCTCGGTTATCTCTTCCTCGGGATCGGGAGTAGGAGTTATCAGAGCCTCTATCTGCTCACGCTCCTCGGCAACAGCCTCTTCCTCATCAAATAGTATCTCCGGTTCTTCAAAAACGGGTGCCTCGGGCTGTCTAAACTTAAACACATTTATAGCCTCGAGAGGAGGCTCGGGATTTGTAACATTTACGACAACTTGATTTTCGGCAATCTCCTCAAGCTCTGCAGTAGGGTCAACCTTGCGGAAGGTTTCAACGCGAATATTTGAGGGGGTGGTTGCCTCAATCTTTGCAGACACGCGCTCCTTTGACTGCGCCTTCGTTCTCGGGTCTATGATTTTTCTGTACTTTTCGCTGGCTTCGGTAAAGCGTGGAACGTAAACCGAGCGCCTTGTAGCAGATGGGGTCTGTACACCTGCATCGGCTTTCGGTTCGTCAGCAGACTGACCGGGTCTTTTACCTATAACCAAATCCTCGACAGGCTCGTCCTGCTTTTGATTTTTTTTAATTTCCGTTCCCTCACGCGAAACCTCAAAAATCAAGTTATCCTCTTCCTTCGGCTTGCCTATCTCAAACTCAACGCTATGTATCTCTTTATTTTCAGTTTCTGGATTATTTTTCATCTGTTCGTCAAGATTTTTGTTTTCCAAAGCTTCTACCTCGCTTTCAGATTTCTTTGTCTTCTTACGTCTGCCATAATAACTGCGGCAGCACAGGACACGTTCATAGAATTTACCTCACCGCACATAGGAATGGATACGGTAAAATCACATTTTTCTTTAACCAGCCTTGATATTCCAAAGCCCTCACTGCCTAGAACCAGTGCAACAGGTCCAGTCATATCAACGTCAAAATAACTGTTCTCGCCCATATCGGCAGCGTATATCCAAAGACCGCGCTCCTTAAGCTCGTCTATCGTCATAGCAATATTCGTAACCTTTGCAACGCGCATATACTCAACAGCTCCTGCCGACGCCTTTGCGACGGTGGTGTTAAGACCAACCGAGCGGCGCTTAGGTATTATAACACCGTGAGCGCCAAGGCACTCCGCGCTTCTGATAATAGCTCCCAGATTGTGCGGGTCCTCAACTCCGTCAAGAATTATTACAAACGGGGCCTCGTCCTTGCTCTTAGCATATTCGAGAATTTCGTCAACCGAGTAATAGTCTCTCGCAGACGCGACAGCTACAATACCCTGATGACGCTCACCGCAAGAGAGCTGATCAAGCTTGTTTTTATCAACCTCCATTATCGGAATTTTACGCTCTGCAGCAATACCGATAAGAAGAGTTATAGAACCTTCACGCTCACCGGACTGAATGTATATTTTTTCTATATCCCTGCCCGATTGCAAAAGCTCCTTTATAGCATTTCTGCCGCTTACGACGTTTTCGTCAGGCTCACGCTCAACCCGCGCGTCACGCTTCATATAGGGGTTGGGATTTTCTTTTTTATTTTTATTTCTTTTATCCATAAAGTTTTATTTCCATTTTTCGATAAATACTCTTATTTTAATAATTATATCATAAATATTTTGATTTGTACAGTAGAAATCCCAAAAAAATTTCATCTTTCTTCTTTTTTTGAACTTAAATAAAATATATAGTTTTTTGAGAGTTTTTGGTCGAAAAGGTATTGACAAAACCTAAAAAAAGGTCTACAATGATTTTTACCTAATGACATTTTTCCATTCCGGGAGGCGAAAATGGGCTTTTCAAAGACTAAACAAAGCTTGACAGAGGGACCTATCTTTACAAGAATGGCGTTATACGTCCTACCTATAATGCTGACGGGCATATTGCAGCTTCTTTACAATATGGCAGACCACATGGTCGTCGGACAGTTTTCTGGTGACACCACAGCGCTTGCGGCGGTTGGCTCAACCGCGTCGCTCACTAACCTTATCGTAAATCTCTTTATGGGTATTACAGCAGGTGCAGGTGTTATTGTTGCCAGAAACTACGGTGCGAAAGATTATGATACGCTATCACGCGCGGTACACACCTCTATGCTGTTCGCGCTCATTGGCGGTATTGCTTTTTCATTAATAGGTATCGGTGTTTCCGCCCCTGCTCTCGAGCTTATGGGTACGAAGCCCGAAATTCTCGAAAAGGCAACCCTTTATATGCGAATAATCTGCCTCGGAGTGCCTGCAACGGCAGTGTATAATTTTGGTGCCACGATACTTCGCTCGGTTGGTGATTCTAAAACACCGCTATATATTCTCTCATCTTCCGGACTTGTTAATATCGTATTGAATTTATTCTTCGTAATAGTGTGCGGTATGTCGGTTGACGGCGTTGCGCTGGCTACTATAATCTCCCAGTATATATCGGCTGCCATCGTAGTTCTTATTCTCAACAAACGGAAAAATACAGTTTATGCTCTTAGCTTTAAGAAGCTTAAAATTGATAAAAAGCTGCTGGCTTTGATTTTGCGCTACGGAATTCCAGCAGGTGTACAGAGCTCGCTCTTCTCTATTTCAAACGTTATGATAACCTCTGCTGTAAATTCGTTCGACACAGCTACCGTTTCGGGTAAAACCATCGCAGGAAATATAGACGGTCTTCTCTACACCGCGCTTAACAGCTATCTGCACGCAGCAATGACCTTTACCGCCCAGAATTACGGTGCGGGAAAGCCCGAGAGAATAAAGAGGTCACTCGGCTCGGCGTTGCTTCAGGTTCTGATAGTCGGCTTATCCTTAAGCTCGATCTTGCTTATTTTCGGGCGGGAGTTTGCTTCGCTGTTTATCGATGCGGCGGATCCTAATAAGGATGCTGTTATAAGCGCTGTTATGGGAATGCTTAACGTAACGGTGCCAATGTACTTTATGTGCGGAGTTATGGAGACCCTATCGGGCACACTGCGAGGCCTCGGGTACTCTTTATCGCCTATGGTTATGAGCGTCGGAGGTATATGCGTGCTTAGAATAGTGTGGATACTTACCGCCTTTCAGCTTGAGCCTTTGCACAACATTGCAGGACTTTATCTCTGCTATCCTATCACATGGTCGGCAACGTCGCTCTCTCTCGGAATAACACTGCTTGCAATTTGGCCTAAGGTAAAATCAAAATTAAAAGGCTGCCTATAAAATAAATGCTGCTTGAACTTTACGGTTGCGAGCAGCATTTTTACAATACCTCGAAAAACTTTTCACGTTTTTTATATTGACTTTTGATAAACAAAGGCATATAATAACTATACTAAAGTTTTACACGCGTGAGGATTGTGTCATGGTTAAAAGTAAAAGCTTGACGGAAGGTCCTATTTTCTCCCGTCTGCTCCTATTTACTGTTCCACTAATGCTGACGGGACTTTTGCAGGTCTTTTACAACATGGCTGACAACATTGTTGTCGGCAGCTTTTCGGGTGACGAGCTTGCACTTGCTGCGACAGGAAGCACGGGCGCGCTTACTGCTCTTATCGTTAATATGCTGACCGCCTTTGCAACCGGGTCGGGTGTTATCATTGCCCAAAGCTTTGGAGCAAGGGATTACGACAATCTCTCAAAATCCATACACACGGCGATGACGCTTTCCCTTATCGGAGGGCTTTCACTAGGTGTTATCGCGGTTACATTCTCAGAGCTGTTTCTTAGTCTTATGGGAACGCAAGAAATCCTAATGAGCAGAGCTACTCTTTATTTTAGGATAATCAGTCTGGGAATCCCGGCAAGCACTATCTTTAACTTCGGTGCGGCGGTGTTGCGTTCTCTCGGTAATTCAAAAATTCAGCTTTATGTTCTCGGAGCAACGGGAATTGTAAACGTTATTCTCAATCTGTTTTTTGTCATCGTTTGCAAAATGACAGTTGACGGCGTTGCGCTGGCTACGGTAATTTCGCAATATCTTTCGGCTATTGCAGTTGTTATAATCCTTTGTAACGTAAAGAACAAAAACGCGAGATTAGACTTAAAAAAGCTGAAAATACATACCAATCTTTTGAAAAAGATATTAAGGATTGCGCTTCCTGCCTGTTTGCAGACATCGCTGTTTTCGCTCTCGAATATTATGATCCAGAGCGCAGCAAACGGGCTGCCTACTCTCGCGCTTTCTGCCAAGACTATTGCTGCAAATATTGATAATTTAGTCTACACGGCAATAAATAGCTACTCTAATTCCACAATGACCTTCGTTGCGCAAAACTACGGTGCAAAAAATATTGAAAGAGTGAAAAAATCCATACTTATAGCGGCATTTCAGGTCACGGCGGTTGGAGTGATTATCGGTCAGATTTTGCTCTTCTTCGGTGAGCCGCTGGCGGCTATGTTTATCGATCCTCTTGATCCTAACAAAGCGCAGGTTATCGAATACTCGATGGAGATAATGCGGATAATTCTGAACATATACTTTATGTGCGGAATTATGGATATGCTCAGCGGCTCTCTCAGGGGACTTGGCAACGCGATGCTTCCCATGATAATCGGTATTATCGGAGTTGTCGGAATAAGACTTGTGTGGATTTTCTTCTTTTTCCCGATGGAACAGCTACACACCCTTACGGGACTTTATTTAAGCTACCCGATAACCTGGGTGTTCTGCATTACGGCACTCGGCATCGCGCTGGCGTTCGAGTGGAGAAAAAAGAAAAAGGAATGTACCTGTCAAGAGGAGCAGCTAATTCCCACAAACAAATAATACAAATAAAAAAGGATTTGGGTTTTCCAAATCCTTTTTTATTTGTTCAAAGGCCGACTTAACCCTCGTAGGCAAAGTCAACGCAACGAGAAATTATTCCTCTGCTGCTGCTCTTTTTGCTGCGAAGCACTCGCTGCAGTAAACTGCCTTGCCTTCGGTGGGCTTGAAGGGCACCTGGCACTCCTTACCGCACTCTACGCAGACTGCATCGAACATCTCTCTCGCACCCTTCTGCGCATTTTTCTTAGCGGCACGGCACTCCTTGCATCTTGAGGGCTTGTTCTCAAAGCCTCTCGATGCATAGAACTCCTGCTCACCTGCGGTGAACACGAACTCATTGCCACAATCTCTGCACTTCAATGTCTCGTCCTGGTACATGTTTCTGTTTCTCCCTAATAGGTTTTTTATAATTTGCCCCGGGCGGATTCAAACCGCCGTCTTTAGTAAAAACCAACGCTCTCCCTTGAGCTACATTGGGCATAATGACTAATAAAATTAGCAATTCTCGCTGTCGAAAGCTTCGCGTAAACGGCGAAACAGCCGCGCCTTTGCATTATCAACAGACTTTGGGGTACGCGATAGCTGCTTTGCAATTGCCGCCGTCTGATACCCTTGGATATGAAGGATAAGTACGGAATACTCGTAATCGGAAAGCACCGAGCGCGCATTTGTAATTATGGATTCAAAGCGCTCACGCGCAACCAGAGTCGCCTCCGGGCTGGAGCCCCCCTCTGTCACATCCTCGTTAAGATCAAGGACATCGGGTCTTGAACGCCGACGCCTTTGAAGATCGATCATCCGACGGTGGATACAAACGCGGGCATAGAGACCAAACGTCACGTCGCTCTGCGATACATCATAGCTCATTACCGCCTGGTGAAGAGCCACGCAAGCCTCGGAAAAAAGCTCGTCATCATCAACACAATCAAGCTTAAATCCCGATATCACCTTACGTATAAGCGGCGTATAGCGCCGTACCAGCTCGGCAAACGCTACGTCACTACGTTCCCGACATTCAGAAATAAGCCTTACAATATCGACATTCTGTTCGTTCATAATTAACAAAATCTTCCATACATCAGTATTATATCTTTATATTTATTGTTTGTCAATAGATTTGTTCAAAAAAATTTATTTTTTATTCATCAATCGAACAATTTTGAACATAAACTACTCGTATCATTTGTGCAAAATGTCTAAAACCGTCGTTTATGATAGATATTCCAGCCTTCCCGTAAGAGAAAACAGCACTCCTCGGTAAACTCCGTCCGGCTTTGATTCAAAGTTTTTCTTTATCATCTCGGCCTCTGCTTTTGAAGAAACTGTTATTGAAGTACGCATAATTTCGTCCTCCTTATCCTGCGCTTGCAAAGTAACTCTGAAGCGTTTTGTTGCCGTTTCCTCAATATAGGCGCTTATCGTTGCCTCGCTCTTGGATAAAGAGATATGCTTTATTGCAGAACGAAGGCTTCGCTCTCTGAACTCCTTATCAAGACTGTCATAGAGCTCGGAGGCCACGAGCCTACCCTTCTCCGAAATCATATAATATTTATCTCCGTCAAGCTCGTCCGTAAGAATATGCTCGGAATCGGATAGCTCGATTAGGCACTGATCGTAGTCAAAGGTTATATCATCGGTATTTTCCTCGACTATATTCATAATCGTGGATTTTTCTATAGGATAGCGGATATTATCAAGCAGAAATAAAATAAACACCTTTATGTCTGTTGTCGTATCCAGCTTGAACTCCTTGTATTTTTTCATTTCAATTTCTCGCTTTACAACTTTTTGAATAACTTTTCGCCCACAGTCTACAATAATTAAAAAAACGGAGGCGATTATGAATAGCTTTTACTTTAATGAGAGCGCTGACGCGCTTGGCGATCTTGCCTGCGAAAGACGAAGAGCAGACACGGCGCTTCGTGGGGTGGATTACAAAAGAGAGGTTACTCCATACGGAGTTTGGGAAAAAATAAAAATATCATCTGTCGAGGGTGCAAAGAGCATCGGCAGACCTATCGGAACATACGATACCCTGGAGCTCGAGCGACTGGATCTTATCGACAGTGAAAGCATCGAGGATGCGAAGATGGAGATAGCAAAAAATCTCACGGCGCTGCTCGAATGTATGAACATCATTCCGAAAAGGCTTCTTATCGCAGGACTTGGGAACGGGGCGCTGACGCCAGATGCCGTCGGATGCCTTGCCGCATCCAAAATCAAGCCGACCCTTCATATAAAGATGAGTGACGAGAGCTTCTTCACTACCCTTGAATGCTCGGAGATTGCCGTCGTTACGCCCGGGGTCAGAGCCACAAGCGGACTCGACTCGGTTGTAATTATAAAAGGAATATGTGACGTGATAAAGCCGAATGCAGTTATAGCAATAGACTCCATAGCGGCAGGCTCTACCGAGAGGCTGGGTTCTACAATACAGATTTCAAACACAGGTATAGTCCCCGGAAGCGGTCTTGGAAACACCCATCACGCAATAAATGAAGAAAGCGTCGGAGTACCGGTAATAGCGATAGGCGTACCTACCGTGATAGATTCAAGACTGCTTTGCAGATTCGGTGATGAAGAGGAAAACGCAAGAGGTGTCACAGGAATGTTTGTTTCTCCAAAGGAAATAAACGAAATAGTGACCGTAGCGGCAAAAATAATCAGCGGCGGTATAAACGCGGCGTTTGGGCTGTATTCCTGAAATCAGAGAATAAGCTCATCAAGGGGGAGCTTCGGAACCACGTGATCGTCGTTTTCATCACGGTAGTACTTTATATCACCACTTTTCGAGTCGGTTAAAATGACCTTCTCGGCAGGGTAACCGAGCGCTATAACCATGTGAGGTATCTGATTTCCGGAAGGGATACGCGCCTTTATCACCTCAGGTGCAAAGGAGCGGATCATACAGCCTCCGACACCCGCCTCGCAGGCTGTCAGAAGTATCGCCTCGGCAGCTATACCAAGGTCTATTGCAAGGAGAGTGTCCAGCTCGGACTCCGAGCTTATTATGACGTAGGAGGCGGGACGCTCGCTAACAGCGGGGCCTGTCCACTCCTTAAGATAACCTGCAAATTTAAGTGCAGGGAAAATTTCATCACAGGCAAGCTTTTCATTTACAATAGTAAATCTAAGTCTTTGAAGATTTGCTCCGGAGGGAGTAAATCTCGCACTCTCAATAAACGACGTAAGAAGTTCATACGAAAGCTCGTGCGACGCATCAAAGCGCCTGTACGAGCGATTTTTCTTTATAAGCTCAAAAACCATATTATAAAACCTTAATATACGAAATCAAATTCAAAATCGTAGATGCTTACCGTGTCGCCCTCTTCTATGCCTGCTTCGCGAAGCTTTGCAATGACGCCGTTTTTAACAAGCACGCGCTGGAAGAAATTAAGCGACTCGTAATCGTCGAAGCGGATCTGACCCATAAAGTTATAGAGCCACTCTCCCTCAACGATGTATTTGCCGTTCTCGTCGACGGTTACGGTGGTTTCTCTTACACCTGCAGAGCTTTCGATAGCCGCGTCCTCGGGTGAATATTCGGATTCATAAACCGTAAGAGGAGGAAGCTCGTCGAGCTTATCAACAGTTTTCTTCACAAGCTCACGAAGTCCATCACCTGTAACGGCAGAAACATACATTAAATCAAAGCCCAGCTCCTTGCAATGAGCGACGAACCTCTTTGTCATCTCCGAGTCCATATCCGCCGAGTCAATTTTATTTGCCACGACTATCTGCGGTCTTTTAGCAAGCTCAGGCGAATATTTTTCAAGCTCGAGATTAATTTTGTCAAGATCATCGGTTGGATCTCTGCCGTCCGTGCCGGCAATATCCACAACGTGCAAAATAAGGCGGCATCTGTCAACGTGTCGAAGGAATGCGTGACCAAGACCTAAGCCCTCCGACGCGCCCTCGATAAGTCCGGGAATGTCTGCGGCAAGGAAGCCTCTGCCCTCGCCTATGCTGACGACGCCGAGGTTGGGTGAAAGAGTTGTGAAATGATAGTTAGCGATCTTAGGCTTTGCGGAAGAAATTCTCGAGAGTATCGAGGACTTCCCGACGTTAGGGAATCCAACGAGTCCTACCTCCGCAAGCATTTTAAGCTCGAGAAGAACCTCGCGCTCCTCACCCTTCGTTCCGCTTTTGGCAAATCTGGGTATCTGGCGCGTGGGGGTTGCAAAATGACGGTTGCCCCAACCGCCTCTGCCGCCCTTGCAAAGCACGTATTCGTCAGCGTTTGCCATATCGAATATTACCTTGCCCGACTCGGGATCCTTAATAAGCGTTCCCTCGGGAACCTTTATCACGACGTCGGCGCCGCTTTTACCGTGCATTTTATCGCCCATGCCGTTGCCGCCGCGCTCTGCCACAAATTTTCTCTTATATCTGAAGGCGAGAAGGGTGTTGGCGCCGGTATCTACCTTAAATATAATACTGCCGCCTCTGCCGCCGTCGCCACCGTCCGGACCGCCTGCTGCTACGTACTTTTCACGGTGGAAGGAAACGGCACCGTCGCCGCCGTCACCGGCTTTAACGTAAATTTTTATATTATCTATAAACATTGATAAGTTCCTTTCATTATGTCAGGATATAAAACCAAGGTCGGAAAGAAGGCTTCGCCAATCCGAAAAGTCGTTGCAGCTCGTATAGACGTCAAGCTCGCTTGAAGCAGGACTCGGAAGCCCCTGCTCATACACCGCTACGACTGTACCGACTCCTGCGGCGTTTGCCGCCTTTATCCCAGCCTTACCGTCCTCGAACACAACGCACTCGGAGGGGTCAAGTCCTATGCGCTGCGCCGCTAATATATAACAGTCCGGGGCGGGCTTGCAGGTAAAGGTGCCGTCCGTGTATACGATATTATCGTACGAAAACCATCTGCCAAGTCCGAGATGCTCCATATAGAACTCGACCTCCTCCCTATTGCTGCCCGTTGCCAAGCAGTAGGGGATTTTTTCATTTTTAAGGTAGTCAAGCATCTCATAAGCGCCCGCACAAAGCTTAAAATCATCGCCAAGTGCTAGGCACATATCGTAATAAAGACCGTTTTTTACCTTCACGTAGGAGTCAAGCTCCTCTCTCTCGGGATTCGGATTAATATTCGCGAGATAGATATTTTCGGTTGAACGGCCAAAAATATTCTTAACAATATATTCGTCATTCGGCTCCGGCGCTCCGAAAAGAGGAAATACGCGCCTAAAGCACTCCATATGCAGCTTGCTGTCATGCAGAAGAGTTCCGTTGAAGTCAAAAAGTATGCCTGAAAGTTTTTTCATATCGCTTTTTATTTCGTGGAATCGTCTCCACGCTGTCTGATTATTATCTTTATCGGTGTACCGTTAAAGCCAAAGGTATCGCGAATACAGTTCTCGATATATCTCTTATACGAATAGTGGAACAGCTCCTCGGAGTTACAGAATATGACGAAGGTTGGCGGAGCTGTGGAGATCTGTGTCATATAGTAGACCTTAAGGCGTCTGCCCTTATCCGAGGGGGGCTGGACTCTCGTTGTAGCGTCGTTGAGAAGGTCGTTTAACATACCCGTCGTAATACGGCGGCGCGATTCGGAATAAACCTCGTTTATCATCTCATAAAGGTTTGCCACACGCTGTCCTGTCAGAGCTGAAACGTAAATTATCGGTGCATAAGGCATATAGGCAAGAGCCGTTCTTATTTCCTTATTATAATTATTAACGGTGTTATTCTCCTTTTCGATAGAATCCCACTTATTAATAACGATTATGCAGGCCTTTCCTGCCTCGTGGGCAAGACCGGCAATCTTCTCGTCCTGATCGGTAACGCCGTCCTTTGCATCTATCATAAGAAGGCAGACGTCGGCGCGCTCAATAGCCATATTAGCGCGTATAACGCTGAATTTCTCTATCCTGTCCTCGACCTTCGAGTGACGGCGGATACCTGCCGTGTCTATGAAATTATAGACACCGTGAGAATTCTCCACCCTTGTATCAACGGCGTCTCTCGTGGTTCCGGCAATATCAGAAACTATCACCCTGTCCTCGCCGCACATACGGTTAATTATCGAGGATTTACCCGCATTGGGCTTACCTATTACGGCAACGTTTATAACATTCTCGTCGTCAGCATCGTTATCGTCAAAGCGGCACTCCTCGATAACGGCATCAAGCAGGTCTCCCGAGCCCGTACCGTGAAGAGAGGATACGGCAATTGGGTCACGCTCGAAGCCGAGCTCGTAAAACTCGTAGAACTCGTAAGGGAGCTCTCCTACCCTGTCAACCTTGTTTACAGCAACGACGATTGGCTTACCCGACTTTTTTAGCATTATCGCAATATCTCTGTCGTCGGCAACGAGGCCTGCGTGAATATCGCACATAAAGATTATTACGTCGGCCGTAGCAACGGCTATTTCCGCCTGCGTTCTCATCTGCTTAAGTATGGTTTCATCACTCTTCGGCTCTATACCGCCCGTGTCTATGAGTATAAATTTACGGCTGTTCCACTCCGCCTCGGCATAAATACGGTCACGAGTAACGCCGGGGGTGTCCTCAACTATGGAGCGGCGCTCACCGATAAGCTTATTGAAAAGAGTGCTCTTTCCAACGTTGGGTCTGCCGACTATTGCAACTATAGGTTTTGACATTTTGTTAGTCCTTTCTGAATATCAAATTTGGCGTCCGAGAAGCGCCTCGACAAACTCGTAGCCGTCACCGCCCGTTGCCCTCACGGGTACGTGGAGCCGCTCTGAAAGCTCGTCCACCGTCATACCGCAGAGAAAAACGTCCTCGCCGTGACGCAGGGCGTTCTCGGGAATCAAAAGCTCCTCGCCAAGAGGCTTTGACTCAAGCTGCTCGGATATATCCTTTCCTGTGAGAAGGCCTGATACGGTTATCGACTCACCGAAGAAATTATTGATAATTTTATAAACGTTCACCTTAAGAGTCGGGCACATCGCACACAGCTTCTCACAAACGCCAAGAATAAAGGGATACGAAGCGGCACCCGTGACGACCGACACCTCTCTTACCCTACCGTAATCCTTCACGAATTCCAAAACGTCGTCCGTCGCCATTTTTGACTCATCTGCAAAGGAGCGTATCATACCTACGCCGTTCTCAAGCTGGGGATAGTCCTCGTAATAATCAGCCGTTGGTATTTCACGCTCTGCCTTCAAATAAAGCTCGTCAGCCGCGTAAAAGAGGCGCGTGCCGCACTTTGCTTTATGAGCATCTCCAAGCTCGTTTATCATATCGATAACGGCTCCCGCCTCCTCTTTTGTAAAATCGGTAAGGGGGAAAAGCTTATCACGGAATTTCGTTAGTCCTGCGGGAACTATCGCAACGCTGGTCATTGACGGGTAGTAACCCGCAAGGTCGGTCATCGTGCGCTTTAATTCATTTCCGTCATTTATTCCTCGGCAGAGTACTATTTGGCCGCACATAGAAAGACCCGCGTCGCTGAAATTCTTAAGATATTTTAACACCTCACCCGAGCGCTTGTTCTTCATCATTTTGACTCTCAGCTCGGGGTTTGTGGTATGTACCGAAATGTTTATCGGAGAGAAGCGCATCTTGACTATACGTTCAACATCCTTGTCGGTCATATTGGTAAGAGTTATATAATTTCCGTGAATAAAGGAGAGGCGTGAATCGTCATCCTTAAAATAGAGCGACTCCCTTAACCCCTCGGGGTTCTGGTCTATAAAGCAGAAGATACAGCCGTTTTTGCACGACTGCTTCTTATCCATCAAGGGTGTTTCAAAGTCAAGGCCTATATCGTCGTACTCGCCTTTTTTAATCACTACGGTATACTCTTCTCCCTCTCTTGAAAGAAGAAGCTCCACCCGACACTCCGCAAGATAGAAGCGATAATCGAGAACGTCGGATATTTCGTTATTATTAATTGATATAAGTATATCGCCGCTTTTGATGCCGCGACGGTCGGCGCGTGAGCCGTGCTCTACGTCGGTTATTTTTACCATTTAATCTACTTTCCCCGTTCTTTTTTTCCATATTCTAGAGAACAAAAATATCACGCTATAAGTTATTGCGAAAAAGACCGCGAAGCCCGAAAAATCGAGCCACACGTCCGACACGGCAGGTCCCCTGCCAGAAAACATCTGCACAGATTCGTCAAGCAGACCGATAAAGAGAGCTGACGACGTGCAGCACAAAAAATCCGCAGCGCGTGATTTCGTATAGAAGAATAAAAATACAGCCGCCTCTATACCGAGTATAGCAAATTCAACGAAATGACCGATCTTACGTATATTCTCATGCACGACCTCACCAACTTCAGTATCGGAGGGAATAACGGGCTCGATAGCATCTGACACCGCGTCGCTCTCCGCGCTGGAAACCTCGGGCGGAAGTGCCGACTGAATGAAAAAGGAAAGCACCGTTATAAGCATAAGAGCTATCAATATCCACTCGCCTAAAGGCAGTTTTTTTAATTTTTCAAAAGCAGCTTTTATCAAGAGCGTTTACCTCCCGTAAGCTTTTTCGGCTTTGTAATTCCGGATATCATTTCCGCAGTAATACCGTTTTCCTGAAAATAAAGGAGCGCCTCCGCCGAGCCTGCCTTACCCGCAAGCGCCATAAGGCGAATTGATTTATCACGGTCAAAGTCGGTTCCAAGGCCGTCAACGTAGCATCTGGCATAAAGATATTTTCCTTTTGCCACAAGCTCCTCAACATAAGTAGGGTCGTGACGCGCCGCAGTCTGAAACCACTCAAAAGCGGCTCTGCCGTCCTGCTTTACCGCACTGTAACGAAGGTCCTCGTCACGTTCAAACTCATCTATATCGGGAACGAAGCCCTCAAGCTCGGCATACATAGCTCTGTACTCCGGCTTGTGTGCCGGTATCATACATATTCCTACGACGTCAGGCTCAAACATACAACCGGACGTATATGCCATACCAAGATAAAGCTGCGCCTCGATGCAGCCTTGATTTGCCGAGAGGGTCATATATTCAAGCGCTTTTTTATAATCCTTTGTGATTTTATCGCCGTGAAGGTATAGCATTGCAAGATTGTAGCACGCCTCCCCGCCCTCCATCTCGCGAGAGAAGGCGAAAAAGCTCTTTGCCTCGTACGGATCTCTTTCAACTCCGTATCCGCGCCACAGGCAGTAGCCGTAATTAAAGGAAGCAAGAGCGTCACCCTCACGGGCGCCCTCGAGATACATCTGTGCGGCGGTCTTATAATCGCCTTCAAGAAATTTAACGTCAGCCACAAGCTTTTCGTACACCGTATCCTTGCCTCCTTTTATTTTGATTTATGAAATAGTAAATTTAGTTCCCTCTCTGGTGTCAAGAAGAGTTATTCCCTTGGAGAGAAGCTCGTCGCGGATAGCGTCTGCCAGGGCAAAATTCTTCGCCTTCTTTGCAGCCTTTCTCGCTTCAATTTTTTCGTTAATGTAGGCGAGAAGCTCGGGGGCAACGTCGGGTGCATCAGAGCTGCTCTCTGCCTTTTTATCCTCATTTAACTTCTGTGCTGCGGCTACGGCACCGAGATCTAGAACGCGCTCAAAATCGGCTATAAGCGCAAGCTTAGTCTTATCGTTTGTCTTAAGCTTAAACACGTCGTAAAGAGCCGTTACAGCAAGAGAGGTGTTAAGGTCGTTATCAAGCGCATCGGTAAAGCGCTTCTTTCCTTCGGCAAAGGCAGCCTCGTCAACCGATTCAGCCTCCGATGGAGAAAGTGCTGCAATCCTTGCTACAAGTTTATTATACGCATTCTTTGCGTTATCAAGATTTTCCCAAGAGAAAACAAGATTTTTTCTGTAATGCGACTGCATACAGAAGAAGCGGTAAACAAGAGGGGCGTAGCCCTTTTCCTCAAGCAGAGAAACGGTTAGGAATTCTCCCTTTGACTTTGACATCTTACCTGAATTTGTATTAAGATGATGAACGTGGAACCAATGTCTGCACCACTCGTGACCGTAGGTCGCCTCGCTCTGTGCTATCTCATTGGTATGATGTGGGAATGCATTATCGATACCGCCGCAGTGAATGTCAAGATACTCGCCAAGGTGCTTTGCGGCAATGCAGGAGCACTCGATATGCCAGCCGGGATAACCGATGCCCCAAGGGGACTCCCACTTAAGCTCCTGGTCCTCAAATTTAGACTTAGTGAACCAGAGAACGAAATCGGCTTTATTTTTCTTATTAGTATCCTCTTCAACGCTGTCACGCACTCCGACCTCAAGGTCCTCCTCGTTAAAATCGTTAAATGCATAATAATTGTCAAGCTTCGAGGTATCAAAATAGATATTTCCGCCCGCCTCGTATGCATATCCCTTCTTAAGCAGGGTTTCAATCATAGCGATAAACTCGGGAATACAGTTAGTCGCAGGCTCAACGACGTCAGGGCGCTTGATATTCAGCTTGTCGCAATCGGAAAAGAATGCATCGGTATAGAATTTAGCAATTTCAAGCACCGTTTTATGCTCGCGGCGTGCGCCCTTAAGCATCTTATCCTCGCCTGTATCGCCGTCGCTGGAAAGGTGTCCTACATCGGTTATATTCATAACTCTCTTAACGTCATATCCGAGATAACGAAGATATTTTTCAAGCACGTCCTCCATCGTATAGGTACGCAGATTTCCTATATGCGCATAATGGTAAACCGTAGGACCGCAGGTATACATAGATACCTTGCCGCTAACTCGGGGAACAAACTCGTCACGGTTTCTTGTAAGTGAATTGTACAAAAGCATAAAATTACCTCTTATAGAATGGGAGAGTCCCAAAATTACATAATTATTCGGTTACCATTGTAACAGAAATTTGAATATTTGTCAAGGTTTTTGCCTAAATATATCTTCTAATACGCGCGAAATAATAAAAAAGTAAACTAATTTTGTCATAAGACTTGAAATTCGCTTCAAAATTTGCTATTATATATCTGTATAAATATTTTCACACTCATTCCTCGGAGGTATTAATATATGGACAATAAGAACACAAGCGAAAAAAAGGTTCCTGTGCTGACAGGATACAAAAAGGCTATTCCTATAATTCTTGCAGCGTTGGCGATATTTATTGCGATTTGCTATATATCAAGCGGAACGGGAGCGTTTGGACAGGGCGTTTCGTACGTTCTTCTCGGGCTCTTCTCGTGGGGTGCGTATCTTTTGCCTGCCCTGCTCCTTTTGCACGCGGCATTCTTTGCTGACGATTTAGCAAAGGGACGCATACTCTCAAGAGCCGTTTTCTCGTTTGTTGCAATGCTCATCGTATGCAGCATTGAATACACTTTGTTCTTCTGGGACATGGAGGCTCTCTTTGAGCCTGCCGTCTTCTTTGCCGAAAGGAGTGCCGGAGGATTTATCGGCGGTACGGTGGCATTCTGTATTACAAAGCTTCTCGGTCCCATAGGTCTTATCATTCTTGACGTTGCTGTAGTAGTTACATACGCTATAATATTCTTCGGAAGGAAGGACAGTGCCTCGCGCCGTGCGCTTCTTGCAGTTCTTGAGTCCGGGGCATCGCTACTTGCAGTCATTGAGAAAAAAATAAAAAAGAGCGCTAACAACAGAAAAGAAGCAAGAGCCGAGAACAAAAGGCTTGAAACCGAGAGGCGCCACGCGGAATTTCTCGACGACCAGTTTTTTGACGTTGACGGAAATATGGACGAGCTTCGTATACGCGAGCTTGGTATACACGAGTCGAAGGATAAGGTAAAATCCGAAAAAAAGCCAAGCCTGCAAACGAAGGTGTTTAACAAGAGCGCTGTTCTTGGTGAGGACGTGCCTGAGTCCGTGCCGGTTGTTAAAAGGAAGCCCGATTTTGATCACGTGAAGCCCGAGGCTAAGGATTCCAAGGATTCGGACGCATCGTTTTTCAAGGCTACCGATTCTTCATTTAAGGAAAAGAAGCACTCCTACGGCATTGACGAAAGTGCCGACAGCGTATTCACAAAGGACTTTGACCCATTTGATTTTGCAACGGGCGAAAAGCTTGTGGCAAAGCAATCCACAAAGGCCGTTTCTCATACTCAAAGGTCGGGTATAGACGAGCTTCTTACCCCGATATCCGATATTACGGAGGAATCCGTTACCCAGCAGAAAAGGCGCGAGGCGTTTGAGGCAAGCAAGCAAAGCTATTTTGCAAAAAGAGGCGTCACACCGCAGCCTCAAGCCGAAGGTGACGTTATAAAAGAACCCACCGCAGAGGAGCCTGCCGTTACAGCTCCCGAAAAAGAGCCCACCGCTCATTTCTCTATGGCGGCAAAGGCACACGATTTTAGAACGGCACCGATAAGTGCTACGATGGAGTTTGGCCAGCCCGAAGCCGAGACCGAGGTTGAGGTTGAGGTTGAAGCCCAGAGTACACCGCAGAAAACCGTTGAATTTACCGTCAACAATACGCCTACATATATAGCACCCGAAAGCGATAACACCTCTATCAGCAAGGCTTACGAAAAGCCGGAGCCTGAGGTAGCCGTCGAACCCGAGGTTGATGAAGCTCCCACTCCCGCAGAGGAGGACGCGGAGTATGTTGCCGAGCAGGTTGCGGCGAGAGTTCTTATGAACAATCCCGCTTACGCGCGCAGCGCTAACAAATCCACCTTTACAACGATAGTACACGAGGACGATGCCGCGCCTTCTGCCGAAGAAGCTCCCGAGCCTTCTGTCGAAGATAAGGAGCCTGTTACCGAAAGCGAGACCCGAGAATCCTCTGAAGAGAGTGAGGCGGTATTTAAGCCCTACACTCCTCCGAGTGCCGATGCGGGAGCTGCTACCGCAGAGTACCCAATCATAGTTGACAGAACGCTTGTCACGGAGAGGAGCCTTCTTACCCCTACCATAGAGGAGGCGCCCGATTCATTCCTTGAAAAAGAGATAGAGCGATATAATAAGATTGAAGAGGATACAGACACCGAAGGCGATGAGCAAAAAGAAGAGGTTCTCTTTGCAGAAGAGCCTTTCAATGCGGAGCCCGCCCCTGCTGAAAGAGTAGTGACTACCGAGATGCCTCTCGAATTCACCGAAAGCACGGACAACTCCTTTGAGCAGACTGTCACGGTTAGCGAAAACGGCGATGACGAGGGAACCGTATTCTCATTTGATAACGAGGAGAATACCGAGGACACTGTAGAGCCCGAAGAAGAGGAAAGCGCAGAGGTGACCGAAATTCCTCCTGAGGAGCAAAATCCCGACGTTATCAAGCAGCGCGCGATGTTTCCCTTTCTAGACGCGGAGACAAGCGTTGCCGATGCCGAAGAGGCGGCAGACGATGAAGCAGAGCCTAGTTCTGATATAGATAACGAGTCGGTCGAGGAGAATACCGAGCTTCATTCCGAAAGCGAGGCGCCTGTTATAGAAGAGGACGCGCCTCCGTTTGATATCGAGGAGTCCGCCCCTGTCATCGAAGAGGCGAAGGAGGAAGAGATTAAAACCGCAGCTCCCCTTCCCGTTCCCGTAAAAGAGAAGCCGAAAAAGAAGGACTACACAGACTACAAGTTCCCCCCGATAGACCTTCTCCATCTCTCCACAGAGCAGAATAACGAGAATATTGCCGAGGAGATTCAGGACAACGCCGACAAGCTTATTGACACTCTTGCCTCCTTTGGCGTTACGGCGTCTATAAAGGGCGTTGACAGAGGTCCACGTATCACGAGATACGAGGTCGTTCCCGCAAAGGGCGTTAAGGTAAGCCAGATTATGAACCTTGCCGACGATATTGCCCTAAACCTTGCGGCAGACGGTATTCGTATGGAGGCTCCTATTCCGGGAAAATCCGCTGTGGGTGTTGAGATACCTAACAAAAAGTCGTCTATCGTAAGACTTCGCGAGCTTATCGAAACTGACGATTTCAGAAGCCTAAAATCCAAGACATCGGTCTGTATGGGTAAGGACGTTGCGGGTCAACCCGTCTTTGCGGATATTGCGAAGATGCCTCACGCGCTTATCGCCGGTGCTACCGGCATGGGTAAATCGGTTTGCATAAACTCGCTTATGCTGAGCATACTTTACAAGGCGCGTCCCGACGAGGTCAAGTTCATAATGATTGACCCAAAGCAAGTTGAGTTTACTATGTACAACGGTATTCCTCACCTTCTCGTTCCTGTAGTTACAGACGTTAAGCAGGCGGCAGGCACGCTGATGTGGGCGGTTGAGGAAATGGAGCGCAGATACGGCGTTCTCCAGGAGATGTACGTAAGAAACATCGACGCTTATAACGAAAAGGTGCAGGCGAATCCCGCTCTTGGTGAGCCTATGTCCAGAATCGTAATAGTTATCGACGAGTTTGCCGAGCTTATCATGCAGGCAAAGAACCCCGTTGAGAGCCTTATCATACGTATTGCACAAAAGGCAAGAGCTGCGGGTATACACCTGCTTATCGGCACGCAGAAGCCCGTCAAGGAGGTTATCACCGGTCTTATCAAGTCGAATATCCCCTCTAAATTCTCCTGTAAGGTTGCATCAAACCGCGACTCGATACTTATCTTTGACGCAGCCGGTGCTGAAAAGCTGCTTGATAAAGGAGATATGCTCGTTGCGTTTGCAAACTCCTTAAAGCCTCTTCGAGTGCAGAGTGCTTTCGTTGCTGACGACGAGGTAGAAGCCGTTATGGATTATCTGAAGCAGTCGAGCGACGGCGCAAGCTACGACGAGGACGTTATGGAGGAAATCAGACGTGCCGCAGATAAATGCTCAAAGAAGGGCGGCGGTGACCACGACGACGATGACGGCGCAGATGAAAGCTACGGTGAGGGATACCTTAATGACAAGCAGTTCCTCGACGCTGTGGAGATTGCCGTCAACACAGGTAAGATTTCCACCTCTTTGATACAGAGAAAGCTCTCAATCGGCTACGGTAAGGCTGCGAAATTCATTGATATAATGGAGGACCTTGGCGTTGTCGGAGAGCCTAACGGCTCAAAGCCTCGCGAGGTTCTGATGAGCGCTGACGAGTGGCACGAAAAGCTGGCAAGAGCTACTCTTGACTAAAATAAAAATCTCGGGGTGTTGCACTTCTTCTGTGAACACCCCGTTAATAAAGGAATTTTGATATGGTAATTGTTCTTCTTGCAGACGGATTTGAAGAAATTGAAGCGCTTACCCCCGTTGATATGCTCAGGCGGGCGGGACTTGACGTTAAAACTGTCGGTATGAACGGAAAAATAGTGTGCGGCTCACACAGAATACCGGTTATATGCGACCTTCTGCCCGAGGAGGTTGAGCTATCGGCTGTATCGCTCGCCATTTTTCCCGGCGGTATGCCCGGAGCTGAAAATCTAAACTCTCATCCCTTCACCGACAAGGTGATAGATGCCGTTACAAAGAACGGCGGCAGACTTGCGGCTATATGTGCCGCACCTCTTATCCTTGGCAGAAGAGGCCTTCTATCCGGAAAGTGCGCTACCTGCTATCCGGGATTTGAAGGCGAGCTTACGGGTGCCGTTATCTCGGACGAGAGCGTTGTCACAGACGGTAATATAACGACGGCAAAGGGTATGGGAGTATCTCTTAAATTTGCAGAGGAGCTTATAATGCTTACTCTCGGTGAGGACAAGGCGCGCGAGTTATCTGTTGCCGTAATGCAGGAAGTCCCCTACGAAGCAAAGAAGGATAATCTCGGATTTCACCTTACCGCAAAGGACGAGGAGGATATAGAGGAAATATCAGAGAGGGCTGATGCCATAACTCATTTTTACGAAGAACGCGGTATCAGCATCAGGGTGTGCTCTATTGACAGAGGTCATATTGTAACCGCCTTCGGAATAGAGGCTGATGACAATACCGATGCCGAGAGAATATATTCTCTTGCAGGCGAGCTTGAAGATATAATCAAAAGAAAAGTGCGTTTCTATAAGTCAATTGAAAATACCGTTATGATAGAGATACCTCACAACCGATGTGAAAAGGTATATTTGAAGGACGCGGTATCGAGCTTTGAGTTCGTGAACGCACCAAGCGCTACGACAGTTGCTATGGGTATGGACACCTCGAGGAACCCCGTCTTTGCCGATGCTAAAAGAGCCTCAGGAATGCTCGTCGGAGGTGATTCGGCAAGCTCACGTATTTCGTTTCTGCATAATATTATCATCAGTATTTGCAAAAAAGCATCTCCCGACGAAGCCAATTTTGCTATCGTAGGAAAAGAGCTTGAAGCATACTGTACACTACCTCACCTATACGGCAAGGTGGCGAGGAACGCTGACTCGGAAAAGGCGCTCCTTAAAAAAATCGTCGCAGAGAAAATGTCAGATAAGCCGGGCACAGTGCTCTTTGTAGTCTGCGATCTTGATATGATCTGCGCCGAGGCAAGGGAATATGTTGACTATATTTTGAAAAACGGTAAGGAGCACGGAATTTACGTTCTTGCCTCGGTGGGCAGAGAATGCAGCATATCTGCTGACGCGCTCTCCGAGATAAAGTGCAGAGCTTGCTTCAGAACCTCTGATGCGGAGCTTTCCAAAAAAGTCATCGGCACGGACGATGCCTCAAAGCTCGTCTACGGCTCCGATATGCTGCTTCGTATTATGAATGCAAAAACGCCGATAAGGCTCACCACCCCCGAGGTAACGCCCGAGGAGCTTTGCGGCTTCATCTCGGAGTATGCCAAAAAATACGCGTCTTACGAAAACTAATCACCATAAATCTTCACGGAGAAAACAAATGATAATTCAACCAAAGCAAAGAAATATTGCATACAGATGTCCCGAGTGTGCATCGTCAATCTTCGGCATTGTTGGCAAATTTGCGCTCAGTGCAGATATGCTCAGACTTAAATGCTCCTGTGACAAGGGCTCTGCCCTTGATATAAACAAAACAAACGACGGTAAAATACGGCTGTCGGTTCCCTGCCTTTTCTGCAAGCAGAATCACAGCTACGTCGTGAGTGAGAGCGTCTTTTTTGACAGGGATAAGTTCCTTTTGAACTGCCCTTATACGGGTATGGACATTGCCTTTATCGGTGACGAGCAGACCGTAAATAGTGAGCTTGCGCGAACCGAGGAGGAGATACGCAGGCTTATGGCAGGCTTTGAGGCAGAGGATATTTCAGAGCTGCAGCCCGAGGATATGAACGAGGATGAGATACTCCCCGACCCTGCCGTTTACGACACGCTTCGCTTCCTTGTTAAGGATCTTGAGGCTGAGGGTAAGCTCGAATGTCTATGCAATGAGGGAAGCTACGAGCTGCGCTTTTGCGACGGCGGCGTTCAGGTATACTGCGAAAGGTGCGGCGCAACCTACACCTTTGGGGCTACGACTCCCGCCCTCGCGGAAGAGTACCTTAATATCGACTATCTGAAATTAAAGTAAGCCGTAATAAGCAAGGATACCGCGATAGATACCCGTCGAGAAAAGATAGGGCGAGTTTACGAGCAGGTCGGCGTCGTACGGATTTGTGATAAAGCCCATTTCCACAAGAACGGCAGGCATTTCGGTTTCCTTTAGTACGTAAAGACCCGGGCGGTATACTATACCTCGATTACGAAGTCCGGTAGTCAACGCAAGCTGCTCGAGTATCTGCCCCGCAAGTGCGTTTGCCACAGTTGCGCCGGGACCGTATACGAGCGCCTCGTTGCCTGTGGCGTTTGGATTTTGTGCAGCGTTTACATGCAGGGATAAAAATATGTCGGCATCCCAGTCGTCAGCCTCCTCTACTCTTGCCACAAGGCTTGACGAATTGCTTGTTCCGAGGATAGTTTCGGGAGTCGGACGCGAAAGGCGAGCCTCAAACTCGGGATTTTGCGAAAGCAGATTGTATAGCCTTCTGCCTATATCGTAGGTTATGTCCTGCTCGTAATATCCGTTTCCCTCGGCTCCTGTATTGAAGCCTGAAGGGTTGTGTCCTTGGTCAATATAAATTTTTATTGCCATAATAATCTCCATTCTGCCGTCGAGGCGAATAATTTTTTATATCAGTTTATGCAAACGGAGGATTATTGTTTATGAGCGAGATGCGTAGAATGTTAAGCTACGTCAGGCGAGCCGTTGACGAATATAATATGATAGAGAACGGTGACAGAATTGCCGTCGGAGTATCGGGCGGTAAGGACTCCTTGACTCTTCTTGAGGTTCTCTCCGAGATGCGTATCTTCTATCCTAAAAAATACGAGATTGTAGCCATTACGGTGGATATGGGATTTGAGGGAGTTGATTACAGCGAAATAAAGGAATTTTGCAGGCGGATTGGCGTTGAATACATAATTGAAAAAACGGAAATTGCAAAAATTATTTTTGATATAAGAAAAGAGCCCAACCCCTGCTCTCTGTGTGCTAAAATGAGACGCGGCTCTCTTCACTCTGCGGCACAGGCGGCTGGCTGTAACAAGGTTGCTCTCGGACATCATTTTGACGACGCGGTAGAAACCTTTATGATGAACTTATTTTTTGAGGGAAGGCTTGGTTGCTTTTCGCCAAAAAGTTATCTCTCTAACAGAAAGCTCGGCCTTATCCGTCCGATGATATACGCGACTGAAAAGGACGTCAAATATTTCATCGGCAAAAGGCGTCTGCCAATATTCGTAAACCCCTGCCCCGAGGATCACGCCACCGAGCGCGAGAAGATGAAGAACCTACTTTCAGAGCTTGAGAGGAATAACAAGGGTGTGAAGCACCGCATCTTCAACGCTATGTGTAAGGGCGAGATTGACGGCTGGAAGCTAAAATAAAAAACGAGGCTTTGGCCTCGTTTTTTATTTTAATTTACCTTTTTAACCTCGATAGTTACGATATAACCGCTATCGGAATCACCGGAAAAGTCATAATAAGTAGCATCGTTTTCACCCTCAGCGTATTCGTAACCGGAAGGAAGCTCTGTGAGCTGTGCGCGGAAGCCCGTCTTATCAATATAGCGGACACTCTCGCCGCCCTCGTCGGTATCATCAAGCGGAACGCAACCGGCGTCGTTACACATCTGAAGCTTCGCGCCGACTACGGCGTCCCCGTTCTGGTCAACTACCTTAACGGTATAAGAGGGGTGCGAAGTAAGAGTGATGGTTACCGCATTGTTTGTAAAGGTGTAGACCTGCGATTTATCTACGGCGTATCTTGAGGGAGCGCTCTTTAACTTAACGTTAGTATACTGGGAGTCGCTCTTCATCTTAATAGAGGTCTTGCCTTCCGCGTCGGTCACGTCGAGAGTGTTGTAATACTCAAGACCTGCGCTGTTAGTAAGAGAGAGGCTTACGCCGGATATTGCGTTGCCGTCCTCGTCCTTAACCGTAATGGTATAGGTTACATCGGTGTTCGCACCTCCGCCGTTATCTCCACCGTCGCCGTTTCCTCCACCGTTGCCACCATCTCCGGTATTACCGTCACCGCCGCACGATGCGAAAGCGAAGAGCGAAACAACGAGAAGCACCGACGAAAGAAGAATGCTTATTATTTTTTTCATCGTTTTTCCTCCAAAATTTTATTACCTTATTATTATATCATCTTTTTTTGCGCTTTGCAATAGTATTGAAAAATATTTTCATATTTCCGATTTTTTTATAAAACGCTTTACAAAATATCTATTTAATGGTATAATGATAATCGTTAAAAACACATTCACCGGAGGCTTTTTTATGAAGCTTGTAATAATAAGACACGGAGATCCCGATTACGAGAAGGATTCCTTAACCGAGGTGGGATTTGCAGAAGCCGAGATACTGTCCGACAGAGTTTCTAAAATGGACGTTGCCGCCTTTTACGTTTCGCCCCTTGGCAGAGCGAGAGATACGGCACGACCCACTCTTAAAAAAATGGGACGCACGGCAGAGGTGCTCGACTGGCTTAGAGAATTTCCCGCAGAGATGATAAGAGCTGACGGAAGCGGGCCTGACTGTATCTGGGACTGGCTGCCTGCCGAGTGGACGAGTGAGGAAAAGTATTTTGACAAGGATATGTGGATGCATACCGAGGTTTTCGAGAAAGCTAACGTTCCCGCTCTATATAAGCAAGTAATCTGTGGGCTTGACGCACTGCTTGCAAAGCACGGCTACGAGCGCTCGGGAAAGCTGTACCGCGCAGTGAAGCCAAACGAGGATACCATAGTTCTCTTCTGTCACTTTGGGCTTGAGTGCGTACTGCTCTCGCACCTGCTCAACGTTTCACCAATGATACTCTGGCACGGAATGTGTGCGGCACCTACCTCCGTCACGACTCTGGTAACTGAAGAAAGACGCGAGGGAGTTGCATATTTCAGAGCGAGCGCCTTTGGTGACACCTCTCACCTCTACGCCGCAGGCAGAGAGCCCTCGTTTGCCGCAAGATTTTGCGAAACGTATTCAAATAAAGAGCAAAGACACGATTAATGTTTTAAGTTTTAAGGTGAAGAATAAAATGAAGATAGAAAAATTATTCGGTGACGTAAAGGACAATCTTTGGGGCGGAGATAGGCTTATAAAGTTCTATAACAAAGCCGCGAATGGTGAAATCTGTGCTGAAAGCTGGGAGCTATCCTTCCATAGCGACGGTCCAACAAAGCTTTCGGACGGCAAGACGCTAATGGAGAGCGCAAGTGATAAGGACCTTGGTAAAAACACTTTAGAGTTTGCGGATTTTCCTATGATGATAAAGCTTATTGACGCAAAGGAAAATCTCTCTGTACAGGTGCATCCCGACGACACCTACGCAAAGGCAAACGAAAACAGCTACGGAAAAACAGAAATGTGGTACATAGTTGATGCCGACGAGGGTGCGGGTATATATCTCGGATTCAAACGCGAGCTTGAAAAGGAAGAGGTTATCTCGGCTATAAAAAGCAATACCCTTACGGAAATTATGAATTTCTTCCCTGTTTCGAAGGGGGATTGTTATTTTATACCGTCTGGTACTATACACGCTATAGGAGCAGGTTGTCTTATATACGAAATACAGCAAAGCAGTAATATCACCTACCGAGTTTACGACTACGACAGACGCGACAAATACGGCAATACGCGTGAGCTTCATATAGACAAGGCTATGGACGTTCTAAAATTTGAGCGATACGAAAGAAGAGTCATGCCATCAAATCTTCTCGGAATAAGCAAATATTTCACGGCACATAAGATGGAGCTTAACGGAGAGAGCGAGAGCATTAAAACTGACGGTAAGTCATTTATGTGCGTCACAGTCTGCTCGGGTAACGGTACTCTCAACGCGGAGCCTGTAAGCGCGGGGGACAGTTATTTCATTCCCGCGACAGAGAACGAGATTACACTCGGCGGTAATATGACGCTTATCATAGCGTCATTACGCAAGTACGGTGTCGGCTACGAGGAGTGCGGGGGACGTATTTACGCTTATATATATAACGACCTTGGTGAGCGCGTGCTTAAAGCAGAGGGCGCTGACAAGGACGAGGCTCTCAAAAATGTTATGGTAGCGGCTAATATTACCGAAAATGATATCACTATATAAAAGAAAACGAGATGCAACCAAAAGGCGCATCTCGTTAATTTTTATTTAATTTGCTCGGCGTGGCCGCCCGCCAAAGTTATCATCTTAACCGCTTGGAGTGAGAACTTATCGGCTATTATTGTAAGCCGCTTGGTCATAACTCCTCTTGCAAGTATCTTAACTCTTTCTGCTGATTTTGGAGCAATCTTACGTTTCTTCAGCTCGTCGATTGACACGGTTTCGCCGTCGTCAAAGAGATTGCAAATCGTGTCAAGGTTTACCTCGCACACTTTTCCGGAAAATGACTTCCTTTCAATCTCTACAATTTCAATGCTCGCAACCGCCTCTTCGTCAGTAACAAGAGCATCGGCCTCGATTGCATTTACGTGAAGAACGGGCTCTTCGATTACCTCTTCGACAGGTTCTTCGATTACCTCTACGACGGGCTCTTCGATTACCTCCTCGGCAGGCTCTTCGATTACCTCTTCGACGGGTTCTTCGACTACCTCTACGTCAGGCTCTTCGATTACCTCTTCGGCAATCGGCTGCTCGGGATCCTTATCAACGAATTCAAACACCGTTCCGCTTTCGGCAGATACGGGCTCTTGATTCTGCTGAGTATCACCCTCGACTATTTCGGCAACGTCAACCTTTACTACGTTAGCATCATCGTCAAGCTTCATACCCGAAGGAAGAACGACCTTGACAAGCCCCTTGTCAATAAGCTTATCGACAGTTTCGTAAGGCAGACGGTAATCAATATCGGGCATTTCACCGTGAACAATACCAAGCTCGCCCATCATATCAACTATAAGCTCAAGTGCATATTTCAGCGCTCTGTCGCTTCTGATTTTAAGCTTCATAGGAGTTTTCTCGTACTTCGGCTTATCAGAAACATTAGTGAATCGATACTTCGTTCCCTCGTAAGCAGCGGGGTCAAGAGCTAGATAAAGAACGAGAGTTTTACCCTTGACGTTAAGCTTCGCGATAGAGGTCTTACCGCTAGAGAAGGACTCGTGCGACCAGCTTATTCTGGATTTAACATCCTGATAGGAGAGAAGAATATTCTTGACAACCGAATAGTAGTCCTGGATACGCTCTTCTGCCTGAATAAATCTTGACATAAAGGAGGTGCGATAGTGGACGAGAACATACTCACCATTAATAAACATTCTCGCTTCACCGTCATCGTCCTCGGAAAGCTCGTCATCTGATTCAATAGTAACGGCATCGCTGCCGAGGAATACAAGCTCCTCCTCGTACACAGGATCCATAGCTGCCTCTATCTCGATAACAGGGCCGTCGTCAAGCTCCTCGATAACGTCCTCAAGCGTTCTCATAAGCTTTCCGTCAACGATATCGTCACCAAGACGGACAACCACCTTATCATTAACGCCGCGTCTTGGAGGAATTACCTCAACGGTAGCAATCTCATCGCTGTCAACTCTCTCTCTGGTAATAACCGCATCAATCTCACCGTCAGCATTCTCTTCACCCGGCTCAAGCACGGGAGCAGAGGGAACGACAGGCTCCTCGACAGCAGGTGCTGGAGCGGTATTGACCTCGAGAGTGCAGGCAACGGGAGCTTCAGCCTCCTCGGGCGCGGTAGAATATCCGTCACTATACACAGGACGGGCATTCGGGAATATGCTCATGTGCCTGAAATTAGTATTCGGGATATAGATTCCCTCGTATTTATCCTCGGTAGGAATCTCAGGTACAATTTCAGGTGCGGTATCGGACGCTACGGAAGCTGCCGCAGCTCCTGTAATAAGGCTTGGTGCCTTGCCGCGACGTCTGTATGCTCTGACCTTGGGTGCAGAGGCGGCAGCAAGTGTTTCAGTTGCCTCATCTGTGCTGTATGTAACGCTTATGGGAGTATCCGCCGTACTCTTTGCTAACGTGGGATCGTCACGCATAATGATTTCTACATCTGAGTCGGGTCTATAAACTCTCGGCTGCATATCGGCTGTCGGATATGCATAGGGGCCTTGAGCGTAAGGGGGCTGGCTCGGTGCAGAGGAATAGGGGGGCGCATACTGCGGCTGACTCTGCATTGTCGGTGAAGGTCTGCCGGCGGGTGCTGCGGTCTGCGTTGCGACAGGGGTATACCCAGAAGTCTGCGGCTGCGGCTCGTTTGTCGGCGGAACGTAACCCGGCATATCTCGCTCTGGAACAGGGCCGTGACGGTGCGGCTCGCTGTCAGCAGAGTCGGGAGATTTGGAAGCGGATACGGACGGGTCCTTGGATTTTGCAAAATCGTCCTCGAGAAGAACCTTCCTCGGTGTTTCACCGGCGGTTTCGTTCTCATCCCACTTTGCCTCGTTAAGCTCGTCGTAGAGCTGAACGGTTTCCTCTGTTTCAATCTTTGAAAGGCGCTTAACACGCGTTCTGGCACCGGATATTTTCTTATTTATAGAGATCAGGGCGGCTATAAGCAATACCGCTACAAGTATAAATCCGGCTATAACCATAATCACGGCAAATGGGTCTATCGAAATTTTTATAAGAGGCTCGCCCTCCCCTGCCGCAAGGGTAGGTACGCCTGTAACGAGGAGCATGATAACAGAAAGCAAGAAAACAAACAAAAGCTTTGAGCGCTTGCCGAAATTATTCATACTACCCTCCATTCTGCCGCGCGTGCGACGTTTTTTTGTCATAATAGGCGTAAAAACACGCATAATAATACATCATTACATAATTATAGCACCTTTTACAAATAAAATCAACAGTTTTTTAATTATTTTTTTATTTTGCGTATATAAAAGAGGAGGCAGACCGCTTTTTTATCCGATCTGCCCAAGGCTGCTACTGCTTATAATAATTTTCTTCGTTTATACGGATAAGCTCCGTGCCGTTATAGCTACCCGTAGCGTAAGAGTGAGTCGTGCTCTCCCCACTATCCTGCCAGGTGAACGTTATTTCCGAGGCGTCAGAGCTAATGCGATACGTGAAATCTTTTTTCACTTCAGTGCCGTCCTCGACAACCGTGTAATTCAGAGCACCCGTTCCGTCCTCGCTAAAGGTGTAATATGACGAGCCGATGCCCGAAACCGAGAGAGAGTATGTTCCCGAAATGGTGTCACTCCCCGATGGGTCAGATGGCGCAAAAATTAACACTGCCGCAAGAATCGCAAGCACTACCGCTAAGGTAACGGCTATGGCAATCACGATTTTCTTATTTTCCGGTGTTATAAGACCGCAAATACCGGATTTCTTTTTTTCTGTATTTTGCATATAGGTATCCTTTCATTTTTCATTTTCTTTATTCTAACATATTTTTTTCGGTTTGTCACTAGTTTTTTTATTTTTTGTCCAAAAAATGCATTCTTTGATTGACAAAAGCGGGCTTTGGCATTATAATATTTAAGGAAAGTCGGGTGATTAAAATTTATATCAAGAAATTCTTTTGTCACATATTTTTAATTTTCCGCCACAAATGGCGTGTATTTATAAACTGCTGTAAGTGCGGACTCGTGTGGCAGGGTATCGTTCACGATATGTCAAAATTCTCGCCTAGCGAGCTTTTTGAAAGTGTGAAATATTATCAAGGAAACCGCTCACCAATCGGTGTTTGCAGAAGAGCTAACGGTGTAAGCCTTGCGTGGCTTCATCACAAGGGACGAAACAAGCGCCATATCGAATACTGGCTTGACGGTGACTGCGAGGTTACGCCTCTTATGCCATACGAATACGCCGTTGAGTGCGTGTGCGATAAGCTTGCGGCAACGAGAACCTACGCGGGCAAGAATTATTCGCCCGATATGCCGCTTTCTCACTGGGAAAGGTATGGCTGTAAGGTGAACGGGAATCCAAAAACGATGAAATTTATTGAAGAGGTCTTTGCAGACGTGAAGCTCTACGGCGAGGACTACGTTCTGAACAAAAAATACATGAAAGCAACCTACAAAAAATGGTCATGACTATGGAAAAAGCAAAAGCATTTATAAAAGAAAACGTCGTTCTTATAATCGCGTTCTTCGCGGCAACCTTAACTTCCTTTATCGTACCGCCCGATGCGGAATATTTCGGATATTTTGATTTCAAAACGCTTACCTGCCTTTTCTGCGTTCTGGCGGTGGTGTGCGCTCTTCGTAACATCAGATTTTTCTACACTATGGCGAAGGCTATAATAAGGAAATTCAGAAATACGAGAACTGCTATACTCGCGCTGGTGTACATCACGTTCATCGGCTCTATGCTGATAGCAAACGATATGGCGCTCTTGACCTTCCTTCCTCTTGGCTATTTTGTGCTTCACACGACGGGGAAGGAAAAGTATCTCGCCTTTACCTACATAATGCAAAACATAGCGGCAAATCTCGGCGGAATGTTGACACCCTTCGGAAATCCGCAGAACCTATATCTCTACTCAAAATTCAATATCCCAGACGCCGAATTTGTTTCGATAATGTTTCTGCCATTTATTATCTCTATAATTCTTATTACTGCCTGTTGTCTTATCTTTGTTAAATCAGAGCCGCTCGAGATAGAGGAGAAGGCAGCGGCGCTCCCAGTCTTTAGAACGGCGATATACCTCGTTCTCTTTGCGTTCTCTATACTGATAGTTTTCAAAAGCGTGCCGTACTGGCTCGGGCTGATAATTATTCCGATAGCTATTCTGATTATGGACAGAGAGGCACTAAAACAGGTTGACTACGGACTGCTATTTACCTTTGTTTTCTTCTTTATCTTTGCGGGGAATATGTCGAGGATAGATGTCGTGCGCGACTTCTTCTCCTACCTTCTTGAGCAGAACACTCTTATTTTCTCTGCCCTGTCCTGCCAGGTTATAAGTAACGTTCCCTCGGCAATACTGCTCTCGCAGTTTACCGAAAATTACCGCGAGCTGCTCCTCGGTGTAAACATCGGAGGCGCGGGAACGCTTATCGCATCTCTTGCAAGCCTTATCACCTTTAAGGAATATACGAAGCAGGACCCGAAGCACACACTCGGTTACATAGTAAAGTTCTCGGCTTATAATTTTGCGTTCCTTATTATATTAATAATCGTTTGTTCTTTCTTAGGGGCTTGATAATAATAATAAACCGGACAGTCGCTGTCCGGTTTATCTTATATATTTTTCAGTAGATACGATAAATGTATAAGCAGTATTTGAAGGATTATTATCACGATATAGAGTACAACCGTAGTCAAGAGAAGGTGGTTTTCGCTGTGATAATTTTTCGTTGACCACTCGTATATTTTGTCCTCGGAGTGATCCTTAAGAGCAAGGAGATATATGAGCGACGATCCTCCTATAAGCGTCACGGCAGACCAATAATAGCTATCTCTTAAGCATACTACGCCACCGAAGGTGAGGAAAAAGTTGGCTATCAGCGTCACTGCTTTCATCACCACTCTGTAAACCTCGACGATTATAGGGAAAAATCCGAATTTCTTAATTACCTCGCGTATTATTTCCCTCTTTGATTTCATCAGTCTACCCTCCTAAAAAACAAAAAGTGCGACAACCGAAGTCGTCGCACCGAAAAACGCGGGATTCCAGTTGCTGCAACACAAACTGAAACCAAGGTTAGCAATACTGTCCCAAGTCGGAATCCGCGTTTTTGCCGAATTCATACTTGTAACAGTATTGCAAAAAAAGGGTACAATTATCCCTCTAGACCAAAATACCTCGAAAAAAATATTCAGTTTGTGTTGCAGGTTTATTATAGCACAAATTTTAGCGCTTTACAAGAGTTTTTACAATAAAAATCCGCAAAGAACCTAGTCCCTTGCGGATTTTTTGATATTTTATTAGAAATTAGCAGGATATGTACCGTCGGCGATAAGGGTACGGAAGGCATCAACTACCTTTTCCTTATCTTCTTTATAGGTTACGCCGAACCACTTGTCCTCGTTCTCGATAACCTTAACGTCTGCCTTGCCCTCGTCGATGAGATTTGCAACAAGGGTGGGAAGAAGGTACTCGCATTTCATTGGGTTCTTCGGTACGTTCTCGTCAAGGAAGGCTGCAAGACGCGCGCAGCACTCGTCTATGTAAGAGGGAGTGAAGCCCCAAAGGTTCATAGAAATGAGAGTGTCGGGGTCAAGGTCAAACTTGTCGTCGCCCTCGATGAAGTAGATGTTGCCCTTATCAGTACCGATTTTAGTACGCTCGACAACGGAGGTGAGCATATTGGTTTCGTTATCATAGGTGCAGACACCGCGCGATACGGTTCCCTGCTCGGTTACGGTATTCTTGATACGGTAGCCGACCATTGCGTAGTGAGCCTTGCCATCGTCATTTGTATTCTTGAGGAAATTATAGATCTTCTCAAATGCGTGTACGCCGTAGTAGTCGTCAGCGTTGATAACCGCGAAGGGACCTTCAACTATGCCCTTACAGCAAGCGATAGCGTGCGCTGTTCCCCAAGGCTTTACTCTGCCCTCGGGAATCTCGTAGCCCTCGGGAATCTTATAAAGCTCCTGATAAACGTACTTAACGTTTACGTTCTTACCTGCAAGGTGAGCGTCCATAACCTCACGGAAGTCCTTCTCAATTTCCTTCTTTATAATAAAGGTGATGTCACGGAAGCCGGCTCTTATAGCATCATATATAGAATAATCTATAATGATGTGGCCGTTGTCGTCGATCTTATCAATCTGCTTAAGTCCTCCGTAGCGGCTGCCCATTCCTGCCGCAAGTATCACAAGCTCGGGATTTTTCATTATTGTTCTCCTTTTTCAAAAAAGTTTTTCAAATATATTATATAGTATTCTTACGTGCTTTTCAAGGGAAAATGGTGCAATATTTTGTAAAATAGTACAGTTTTTAAGACTTTTTTACAAGATGAATGTTATTATTTATATTTTTTTGATTTTTGGGTTGAACTTTCACGGGATTTAATGTATAATTTAATAAAAAAGAAGGAGGGGGCGCTTATGCGTGAGCTTAAGATAGGAAAAAACGAAGCGGGACAAAGGCTTGACAAATTTATTACCAAGACGCTTGACCTGCCTATGAGCCTTCTCTACAAATCAATAAGGTTAAAGAAAATAAAGGTCAACAGAAAGAGAGCCGAGAACAGTCAGATACTCTGCGAGGGGGATGTGGTGCAGTGCTTTCTCTCTGACGAATTTTTTGAAAAAAAGGTGACGAAGCACTCTTACGAGAGTATAACGCCGCGCCTCGATATTATTTACGAGGACGAGAACATTATGCTCTTAAATAAGCGCCCGGGTGTTTCGGTACACGAGGACGAGGACGGCTCGACGAATACGCTTATTACTCACGTTCAGGCGTATCTTTACGGCAAGGGGGAGTATAGGCCCGAGGACGAGCTGTGCTTTGCTCCTGCCCTGTGCAACCGTATTGACAGAAACACGGGCGGTATAGTTATTGCGGCAAAAAATGCCGAGGCGCTTAGAGTTATGAACGAGAAGATTAAAAGACGTGAGATAGACAAGTTTTATCTTGCTGCAATACACGGCGTACCGAAGAAGGAGTCCGACACGCTGAAGGGCTATCTCTTGAAGGACGAAAAAACGAAAACTGTCAGAGTCTATGATAAAAACGCCCCCAGAGGCGCAAAGGAGATAATCACGAAATATAAGCTTCTTGCAAAGACTGGGGACACATCTCTTATCGAGGTTGAATTGCTTACGGGCAGAACGCACCAGATACGCGCACACATGGCGCATATCGGTCACCCGCTTGTCGGCGATGGCAAGTACGGAGTCAACCGCGAGGATAGACAAAGGGGCTACAAATACCAAGCGCTATACTCTTACAGACTGAAATTTTCCTTTGACACATTGGTGCCGACGTCTCTCGATTACCTGAATGGCAAAGAGTTCAAAATTCCAAAAAAAGATATATATTTCACAGCAGAGTTCTTTTGATATATGACCGCCTCAAATACATTTCGCATTTGAGGCGGTGGTTTTTATTTATTATTGCAATTCAGCTGTTGTGAAGTTTTCTGTATAAACAATTGTTGAAGCACAAGCGGGATTTACAGTGAATTGAATAGCGGCAACAGGAACATCCGTAGGAGTAGCACTGCTGGTCAAAACGTTATTAGTTCCGTTTGTATAAAGATTAATCGCTCCGGTAGACCATTCGTATTCAATCTTAAATTCAATCGGCTGACCGGGGATATTATTTATATTATTCGCTGACCTAAATGTAGTATCAAAAAGTCTGATAAAGCGACGTGTATCATCGTATTTATAGCAATAAATTGACACGCTGTAAAGCACATTTCCGTCAGCATCAAGGAAGTTAATATAATTCATATGCTGTCCCAAAGCAATTTCGTCATACTTTATATTAAGAGTAGCAACAGCCTTGGTAGGATCTGCGTCACCGCTCTTGTCTTCGAGCTGAATAGTATAGCTTGCCGAGCTGATAACCGTGTGACCGGTAACTGTGTGCTCTGCACCGTTGTTTACAAACGAGGTGCTTGCTGTTCCATCGTCGGCGTAAGTAGTAACCTTCCACAAGTCAATACCCTCTGCATAAGGTGTTACGGTATTTGCTTCGGATGCGGTGTCTACTACGAGAGAAGTGCTTTCACCGTTGAGAGTGCCGCCGTCAATACAAACGTATGCAAGACTAGAGAGAAGATACTTATCGGTATTGTAAGAGAATACCTCTTGAGCAGCTATACCGTAGTTTAGAAGCGCATTATATAGCTTTGCCTTAGATTCGCTGGGTGAGGTGGTATAAAGCATTTCCCAGCAATATTCTGCGACGCTATACGTTACCATATTGTCATAAGTAACATCTGTTCCTACTATGTGAGGAACTGCATAGATCGTGTCACCTACCGCCTTTGCGGGTATGCCGAAGGTTTTGTATACGGGATACGCGGGGTTGGGAGTATATTCTCTCGTGTCCAGAGCTGCTTTGTATACAGTAGCGGAAGCATTTTTGGTAGGATCCTCATTATAAAGAAGAACCTCAAGCTCCTGACCTTCTTCGAGATATGTATTGTTTACCGCATAGTAAAGATATACGTTATCCTCATAACTAACGCTCTTAGAAACGATTTTAGGAGATTTGTCAATATTGTTAAAAGCGGCATTTGTTGACACTACGTTATTTACAGTAAGGGTGTATTCGATGTCCTCAAGGAGAGGAGTTATTCTCACGTCGGTTACGGGCGTCGTTGTCGTCTCAAAGTTTGCAAGCGACTTAGATTCAAGTGTCGATGTTTTTGTATCTGTTTTGCAAGTATATACAAAGGTACCTGCTGCAAGGTCTACATCAAAAACTAAATTCATAGTGTATCCGGGTCTGTTATTCATACTACCGTTATCAAATCTAGCTTTATCTGCTCCGCACGCTCTGATTCTGTATCTGTTACCGGCAACAGCCTGAGTGTTGTCATAATCTTGCCCTTCTAAATAGAACGTGGTTAAAGCATTGCCATCTGCATCAAGTAAATCTATTTGGTGCATAATTCCAACAGCAACCTTACTGTAGTTAATAGTAAAATCAACTGTTACGGTGTTTACGGTTTGGTCATCGGTGTCTATGGCAGTTGCATGTCTGGTTACGGTCTCGTTATCCGCAGCTACAGCCGCAATGCCAAAAGCTGAGCCGATAATAAGTGCGAGAGATAGGATAAATACAAGAATTTTAGTTTGTTTTTTCATTTTGTTGTTTCCTTTCTTTCCTTTTTTAATTTTTTTCGGGGGTCCAATCGCCCCAGCTTCCCTCTCCACCGTAGGGTGATGACGTTGCGATAACGTCTGCGTCTTGGAGCAGGATTATCTCAAGCTCCGTTTTTTCGTAATTTTGCTTTTTCATTTTTCCTCCTCATTATATATTATTTTTTGTTTAGTTCAAGCTGTGTGAAATCCATCTCATAGACGGCATCAGCGCTTAAAGGAGTTACGCGCAGCTTTACGGGCGCCTTACCCGTCAGCGTGTTACCCTCGTAGCCTGAAATATCTATTGCCGAGCCAGCAGTACCGTTACACGTTACGGTGAGGGTCAGGTCTGTAAAGTTAAATTCCAAGAGGAATACTACGTCTCTTTGCGGCTTGTTGCCAAGGCCACCGCCAATAAGCGCCATATATCCGTCGGAATTCTTACCGCTTATTCTTATTCGGTATTTATCCGAAAGAGCGCTTTGGGAGCCGTCATAAAGATTAGCAAAGAGATATACCGTATTTATAACGTTTCCATCCGCATCAAGAAGCTCTATACTGTGAAGAGCCTCTTGCCTCAAGAGAGACGAGTAATTTACGGTGAAGCCTATGAGCGCGGTATTCGCACTCTCGCCTTCGGGGGTGACGTCTGTAAGATCAAACGTCAGAGTTTTATTCGAGGTATCGTCCTCCGAGGGATTTTCTTCCTCATCGGGAGGCTGCTCCGCATTTACATAGGTAGCATCGGCAGTCACAATATCAACGCTATACGCTACCTCATCGAGTAGTGCCTCAAAGGCAACAGAAGCTATCGGGGTATCCGTCGCATTTTTATCAAAGGTGTGCTCCGCGAGATTACCGTTTGTATAAACCTTCATAGCTCCGCTCGTCCAGTTATACTCGATGCGGAAGGTAATATCCATACCTAGCTTGTTACCGACATTCGCTCCCGTTAGGTAGCCGACTCCGTCAGCAAAGGCTCTTATTCGGTATCTCTCCGTTGCTGTTGACTGGGAGTCGTCATAATCATGACAGTAAATGAAAATACTGTTGATTACATTTCCGGCACTGTCGAGGAACGAGAGCTTATTCATATTCTGACCGCCCGCAACTTTACTGTAATTTACCTTAAATTCGGTGGTAAGAAGGTTTGCGCCCTCGTCTACGGTCGTAACCGCCTTTGTCACAGTTTCCTGACGGACGGGAATCTCAGGTGTCGTGCCTGCCCTGCCTGTCGCAATATTTTCCGCCTTAACATTGGAATATGTAAACTTTGAGTAAGCGTCAAGGTTAGTGAATACCACCTTTGCTACCGGAACTTTAGAAGCCTCTTCTACAAACGTTTTCGTAACTTCTTTTCCGTTGGTGATAACCTTTATCTCGCCGGTTGCAAAGCAATACTCAATCCTGATAGATATATCCTGCTCCATCTTATTACCGACGTTAGCACCTGACATATAGCCGTATCCGTCCTTGAAGATTCTTATACGGTATCTCGCGTTACCCACGAGTGCTTTATCGTAATCGTGACAGTATACGGTGTATTCGCTGAGGACGTTATCCTCGGCATCAAAGAAGGATATCTTGGCAAGATGAGCACCGCCTGTTGCCTCGGTGAAATTAAGTGTTGCCTCAAACACGGAGGTGTCAAGCTCCTCGTCTGACGTATCAAGGGGAATGGCAGTATCCACCTTCGTACCCTCGGGAACAATGCCCCACGTGGAATTAGGGTCATCGACATTCATCCATTTAGGATCAGCGAGGATCATCGGCTTATATTCACCCATTGTCTGATAAGAACGAAGATTATCAAGAAGCAGAGTGAAGGACTTTCCGCCCATTACGTAGATTTCTGTCAAAGCAAATGAGTTTTCAGGCTCACCGACAGTTCCGTCTATTGGCTTATTGTAGTAATTATTACTTACAGCAACAGGCTTGCCGTTAAGATACAGGACTGTTCTTATAGTATCGTGATCCCCTGCGTACTGAACTATTCTCATTCTATACCAGGTATCTTTTTGCAGCGTTACGTCAAGGTCGCTTATAATGGACTTATCGTTTTCCTGGTTTGTAACCTCTATCAGCCTTATCTCACCAGATATATTCTGAATTGATAATATATACGCGGGGGACAGCATAATACGGGCAACGTAAGTGGTATCTATCTCATCAATATAGAAATCACCCTCGAAAATAAACATATTAGCCATAGGCATAGCGCTAACGTTATTTATTTGGATAACGTCTCCGCCGTCGTTGTTTGAATCAAAGCGAAGAACATTCCTGCTGCCGTCAAGGCTTTCGTGCTCTATAACTGTAAGCCCATCACCGCTGGAGCCTAGGAAGTAAACGACGTCTGTGGGAGCGCTGCCCACGCTGTCATTCTCAAAGTCTAACGGAAGAGGCTCCTCGTAATCATCCTTAATTATCTCTCCCATTCCGGCTAAGATGTTCATAAGACGGAAACGGTCGCTCGTCGTATATCTTGGAACCAGGTATTCTGAAATATCAAGAGATTTGAAAATATGCTCAACGAGAGCACAAATTATTGTTCCGGTTCCGTTAAGATCTCCTTCAACCTGATTACGTACGCAAACGTTGACACCCTCGGAAACCGGTGTTGAATATTTAGGAAGATAGGAGAACGATCCGTCGTCCTTACGGAAGGTAATACTCTTATCAATAGTTCCTTGGATTGCCTTCGGCGCAAGAGCGCGAATCTTGGCTATTACCTCATCGGCACGAGCCTCTCTTTCGGAGGTTTCACCAGGAGAATACTCCCTGATATTTTTTATTATGTAGCCTACGCAGGACCAAACGTTATATATATCAACAGCCGCCGAACATTCCTCATTAGATGATAGCGAAATAAGAGTGCTTTCGAGCATCTTATCAACGTTTGGAAGAGGAGCCTTTGCCTGATTATAGAAATAAGCTATCTTATGTAATCCGTTTGTACCATAGTAATTTACAGCCGTGTGCCAAAGGCCGTTCTCTTTATTCTGAGCACCGTTTAGCTTCTCTATGGTTATACCGACAAAATCAATTCCCTGCGATTTGCCATAGGAGCGCATCTCACCTATCAAGGACTGAAGGATACTTCCATAATCATACGCTCCCGTTTTGAAATCCATTGAATCAAGATATTCTCTGAATTTCAACTCGCTGCTGAATTTTTCCGGAACGGAGGACACCGCTATCACCTTGGAAACCGCCGATGGCGCGCTGCTACCGGAAAGTTTTGAAAGAAGGCTTGCGGCAGATGTCCCGGATCCGGGGTACGGGTACTTCGTTTTCACTCCAAAGGCGTTCAGCATAATCGTAGCGGAGCTTAAATCTCTGGCTCTTCTGGTATCGTTTACACTATCGCCCCACTGAGGATGATAAAAATATCCGTCCTCCGCTTGCATATTATATACGAAATTCACTATTTGCTCCCGCATCCAATCAGGGATAACGTCAGCGAATCCACAGCCAAGATCGTCAAGCATTCCCGAAGTTTCTATAAAGCCAAGAGCGGAATAGGTGCTCTCGATATCCGCGCTGAAGCCCTGAGTATTTCGGGCGCTGTTTGAATGATAGAAGCCGCCTGATATGGGGTCGTAGAGATTGGCTATCCACGAAATAACGTCATCACTGTAAATTTTATAAAGATTTTTCAGTGCCCCCACTACCTCGCTACCAAGCTCGCCGCCGATCTCCTGCTCAATATTTGACCATTTTTCAGCGGCTATAGCATTATCGCGCTCATCCACGTATTCATTCAGAGAAAATACACTGGTATACGTATGCTTTTCTTCAAGGGTCAGCGATGAGCCCTGCATATAATTTTCTATAAAATACTCTACCGCTATATCGCCTACGTAATCGTTATTATAAACGATGGCAACTGAGTTGCCCTCAGAGTATATAGCGTATGCAGCAATATCGGAATCCATCTCGCTGATTCCCTCGGATTCGGCGTATTCTTCAATCCTGTTTTTCAGTATTTCATTTGCCGTTCCTGTCACCACCCTGTTAGTGTCACCGACTACAATCTCTCTATCGGCGATCTCCTTTTTATCGGTAAACATCGACGGTGCCTTTGGGCATTTAGAAGCCAGCTCGTCGTAAATGGCCCAAATAGAAGTCCCTTTGGACGCATCCATTTGCGTTCCGAAGATCACATTGGGAACGTAGACGGAGCTGTATATAACATCGGTGCTTGTAGTGTCATTATTACCGTCTTGATTTTCCCGATCATTTACGGTACAGGAAAACAGAAGAGCGCTCATAATTAATATCACAAGCAAAACGGCTGTTCTTTTTAATTTCATTATATCAATCTCCTTTCTGTCACCTAACGGCGACCGTACAAAATTCAATACGTGAAAAGTGCGTCACTTAAAATCAGATGTTACCGCTATCTCCTCGTATCATCGTTTTTTCTCAAGAGCCGAAAGATAAGCCTCAAGCTCCGCTGACGCAAAAAGCGGAACGGTGTATTCGGTAATTCCAAGAGCGGTATAAATACTGTTTATTACCGCAACGCTTCCGCAAAGCGCTCCGTTTATATCTCCCTCTGCGGTTCCGGGAACGGCTACCGGTGCCTCCTGGGCTGTGGGAGTTGAGGTTTCTCTCAAATAAGAAATACCACCGTCATTTTTCTTAAATGGAATTATTTTTTCTTTAGTTCGATTTATACCGTCTGCCGCAAAGGCGTATATTTTATCGGTGAAATTCTTTTTATCCTCCTCAGTTGCATACCGCTCCTTGTTTTTTCTCAATTCGCCGATTGCATGCCAAGGATTGTATACGTCAACGGTAGCATTGGGTGCCTTGTCTGAAAGTATTATATCTATCGCGCTATCAAGCGCTTCGTCAAGATACGGTATTTTTCTTCCTTCTGAATTATATATCCAAGATATTTTATGGAGTCCGTTCAGCCCATAGTAGCTCACCTCTCTATGCCAGAGTCCATTATCGGCTCTCTGGTGCTTATCGAGCCAGTCCATAGTGATTGTCATAAAATCAACACCGAGCATTCTGCCAAACGCACGTATTTCACCGCGCTGCGAAAGCATTTCACTGCCCGCATTGTAGGAGCGGTTGCATATATCAAGACTCTCTATGTACTCAAGATAATTTTTCTCGCTTCTGAAGCGCTCGGGAGCGTTATTTATATCATAATTTTTAGAATTTGCCGAAGAAGAGATGGGTATTACGTATTTAGGCTTTGCTCCAACCGAATCAAGCAGACGCATTGCCGTATCAACGTCACGGGATTTTCTGAGATTTGACACATCGGTGCCCCACTGGGGATGATAAAAATAGCCGTCGGGAGCCTGCAAGGAATTAACAAATGTGGCAACGCTCTTCTTAAGCCAATCGGGAATTATCTCGCTGTAAGGCACACCGCCGCTCATGCCGGACGAGGTAATAAAGTCAAGCGCCCCTATGGTGCTTTCAATATCGGGAAGAAAGCCGTCCGTTTTTTGCCCGCTTGCCGAGTGATACCAGCCTCCGACCTCGTGATCATATAAAGATGCCATCCATTCTATCATTTTTTGATCATATACATCGTAAAGAGCTTTTATCGAATCGCTAAGCTCTGAACCTACCTTTTCCTCAAGTCTTTTCCATAAAGGAAGTCTTTCCTTATCCTCGCATCTATACATTTACAGGGTTCTCCTTTCGGACTTAATTAGGTCGCTGATAGCATAGCAATAGGAATATTACGGATATATAGGTTAATTTATCCAAAAAAGACATTATTTTCCTCGATATATCCTTGACTTTGCCTAAAACTACTGCTATAATTATTATACACGATTGCCCCGATGTTTTTCAATCAACCAAGAGGACAATGTTTATTTCAAATGTCCGAATAGGAAAGATATTATGTATTCAAATTTTACCAAAAATGAAAAAATAGATTTTATAAATTATGAAATGACGGTAAATCTCTCCGGAAAACAAACAAAGGTCTTTCTTCAAAGAGGTTTTTTCAACCACAACGTTCCGCTAAAGGATTATCCCTCGCCTTATTCCGTTCCGACTCTTCATTTGCACAATTATCCGGAGATACATCTCTTTATGGGCGAAGGTATAAATCTCACCGTCGGAGGAGAGTCATTTGTTCCCGAGCCGGGACGTGTGCTTATAGTGCCGGGAGGTGTTTATCACTCACTCGATATACCGTCAAGCGCCCTGCACTGTGCTTTTCAGATAGATATTCCGTCAACCAAAATGAAGTTCATCTCTCTCCCGATAGAGCTTCTGACAAAATTCATCAAAGAGATACAGCGCGCAAAGGCTACATCCGATTACTCCGGGCTTGAAAAGTATATTTCATTTATAGGCGCTCATTTCATTGACACATCGGCTGTTAAGGTAAAAAAGACGGATGACTATGCCTTTGTAATCTTGGAGTTTATGTCGCTCTACTATAACCTCGATATACACCTCTCTGACCTTGCCCAAAGGCTGCACGTTTCAGAAAAGCAAACGGCGCGCCTCGTTCTGAAATACACGGGTAAAACCTTCAACGAGGAGTTGACGAGATACCGCATTTCAGCAGCGGAGCAGCTTATGATGATGAACCCCGATATGCCGATAGGAAAAATCGCTTCTCTCGTCGGGTATCAATCTCACAGCGGATTCTGGAAGGCATATAAGAGATACAAGGGCGAGAAAAGCATATCGGAATAAAAATTCTTATACAAAGTAAAAAGAGATATGACACGGAGGTAAGCTCGTTTCATATCTCTTTTGGTTTTTCAATTTTAAGTAAAATTCAATTCTTGACAAGCTTGCAAAGCTCGACGGTATTTTTTACTATAATGTCGTCTCCGCCTTTTTTAAGTCTTGAGGTTCGAGATTCATATCCGCCCTCGTCATACGCACGCGAGGTTGGGAAATATGTCTCGCCTCCGTTGGTAAGGCAGCACACAAAAACGCTATCAAAAGACAATTCTGCCTCGATTCTTCTACCGATTTCAGTAAAACACTCACCGGGCATACCGAGAAATGCAACGTCGCCTATCGAAAGGGCTGAGAGGGTGAAGAAGAAGCTCTTCGGTCCTTCGGAAAGCTCGACAATTCTGTATGCCTCGGCAACGGCGGTGGTAAGCTCCATTTTCTCAAACGGAAGCTCGTGTGCTCTGCCCGCCATGTGAAGCGCCTTGATTTTTCTTGCTTGGTCGAGCTTATCGTTTTCGGCATTGGCGGGGATTTCAATTTCTTTTGTAGCGAAGCCGATTTTTTCGGAATTAACAAAGCGAGCCTTGCCGTAGTCTGCAAGAACTGCCGAGGCAACCACTCTTCCCATATGCGCTGTGTGGTCGTAACCGCGAGGAACATTATCAAAGCTATCGTATTCAAGTCCTCTGCGGTCTGCATCGGTGGGATTCGGGTTTATATGGTTTACATCCCCCTGTGATGCGGTAAGGAAGAGGCATTTTGTGTTAGGTAATGCGCTTTCAAGAGTGCTTCTTACAAAGCCGGGCCAATCGGCGCTGATGAGCTCACCGCCAACGGTATCTGCATGAGTACCGAAGCTTACGATAACCATATCGTCACCGCCCTCGCGGTCGATTCTTAAAAATTTTACGGTTTCGTTTACATCGCCTAAAACGTGATCTATATCGGGATTTCCTACACCGGGGTTTGTCGCGGTAGAACCGTCCTTCATCTTATATCTTCTGACAAAGGAGATGTTTTCAGCCTTGCCGGAGCCTACCGAGAGCTTTGACTCCTTCATATCGAGGAAGGCATTTGCTGCCGTGTCCTCAAGAGCTTTGGCAAAGTGGGCACAGTATTTCTCATCAACCACCTCGTCACCGAAGCGCTCACCGTTAAGGAAAGGACCTGTGTGAGTGTGGGAGCAGTTGATAAATATAGCCTCTGGCGCAATACCTGTGCGGCGGCTTATTTCCGCCTTATGAATATTACACTGCTCCTTTGAAAGCATAAGAACGTCGGCGGTAACAATAACCGCCTTTTTTTCACCGTCATCAAAGGCAACGGCGCTCACATAAAGGTCGTCTAGGACCCCTTTTACAGTTCTTGTTTCGTAATAACCCGAAATATTAATACCGTTCCAAGGGGTGACCTTTGCTCTTGCAAATCCTGTTTTCATTATCTTCCCTCTCAAATTCCAAGCTCTCTTCTGATCTCGGAGAGCATAACCTTGCGTCCGCCCTCCTCGCGAGATCTGATACCTGCGATAATTATTGTCATAAGCTCGATAGTCTCATCGAAGGGATAAGGACGCACGCCCGTTTCAAGATATTCAACGAAAACGTCAAGCTGCTTGTGGAAAGAATAGTAGCTGTCCTGCGAGGAAACGGTTGCTGATCCTGCCGTACCTACAATCTTGAGAGGCGAGCCTGCCATATCGTAGATATTCGCAATTGTAACATCAATTCCGCGCTCGTGAGTGAGATGAACGATATTATTCTTGACTCCGCCGGTGTTCTGTACCGAAATATAACCCGGACCTGTAATTGGGTATACTGCCTCCATAGCGTGAATACCATACTTTTCCCAGGACTTCGGCATTGTCATATTTATGTATCGAAGGTCGCCAAGCTCATAGGTGGAGGTGTAATAGGGCATAAATTCCTTTGTGTAACGAAGAGATGAAGAGGACATTATCATCTTGCCATCGTTTACCCAAGATATAAACTTTTTAAGATCCTTTACGTTATCCGCAAGGGGCTTGTCAATAAATACGGGTATTCCCGCCTCGATAAACTTCTCGGTGCGCTCAACGTGATCCCAGCCTTGATCGGTAGCTATGATAACCGCGTCAACCTGTCCTATACAGTCCTCGGGCTTATCGAGAATATTGGGAATAAGAGCTGCTGCCGCAACCTTTTTCGCATTTTCGGGGTCATCACACCAAACGTGAGTTACCTTTGCTCCCCTTACACCGAAGGTTTCGGGAGGCTGCTTTTCGAGATATCTGGGAATTACGGGAAATCCGCAATCCTCCATTGCTTCTTTATTATAACCGTTAAACATAGCGCTCCAGGAATAAGGGTGGCCGTTTCCCTCTGTCATACCGAGCATTGCAATCTTAAATTCTTTCATTTTTTCTCTCCTTATTATATTTACCAAGTCCAAGGCTGAATAAGCCTTGGATTTATGTTTTCTGACAGCTTTATTATCTCTTTCATAAGCTCCTCGGGAAGCGCCCTGCCACTAAGGAGATTTACACTCTCGCGAAGCTGTTCGGGGGTGTCAGCACCCATAACTAGTGAGTCAATACCCTCTGTATCCCTAATAAAGCCGAGTGCCATTTCTGCCATTGTAAAGTCAAAGTCTGCCGCTAAAGAATGAAGCTTATCAAGCAGGGGCTTTTCACCTTTCAAGCTTTCGGGGAGACTGCCGGTATCCTTAAAGAAAAGTCCTTGAAGATAAACGCTTCTGACAAAAACGACCGTTCCATTATCCGAAACGTTTTTCAGCGCACCGCTTCTTATTTCGGCATTATCGAGCATATTTGCAGGAATCTGAATGCAGTCAAAGGGCATAGAGGAGCAATATTCCATAAATCTTGATTTATCGGAAAACGAAACTCCAACTCCTGAGGCAATCCCCTCCTCCTTTAATTCCCGCATAGCCTTTATCAAGCTGTCACCGTACTGTTCAATATAGCCCTCGCGGTGAAGCATAAGGAACGGCAGTTTTTCAAGTCCAAGCCTTTTTGCCGACTCGGTTGCCTGGCGAAAAAGCTCGTCTTTTATTTTTTCTTTCGGTTCACCGTTAAAAATAACCTTTGTTATAAGAGTTTTTTCTCTCGTTTCAGCCTTAAAATATCTGCCGAGAACGGCTTCGCTCTCGCCGTAAGCTCTTGCGGTATCAAAGGAAGTTATACCAAGGTCGAGGGCAGTAGATAAAAGCTCGCTTGACTCCTCGTAAGTGGGCATTCCCTTATCGTTATTTACACCGTATGCAAGTCCGAGCTGGGCTGTGCCGAGGGTGAGGGCTGAAATTTTATATCCGTTTTTTTCTGTAATCTTCATATTATTTTACACTGTATCCGCCGTCAAGGGGGATTATTGCACCTGTCATATAGAGTGATGCATCACTTGCAAGATAGACGATAAGTCCCTTAAGGTCGGTATCGTTTGCCATTCTGCCAAGGGGGCATTTTGCGTTATATCTTTCAACAAAGAGGGGGTTCTGGTTGTTGAAGAGTCCGCCAAGCTCAATGCAGTTTGAGCGAATGCCCGCTCTGCCGTAGTGGGATGCAAGAAATCTTGTGTAGTTTGTAATTCCGCCCTTGTGGAAGAAATAGTCACCCGCAGCTCCGTTCGGACACATATCGGTGCCCTCGTAGAGAGAGTAATCGGGACCAAGAATACCCATATACGAGCCTATATTAATGATAGAGCCGCCGTTTCCCGACTTTGCCATTCTGTCACCGAAAGCACGCGATATAACGAAAAGCCCGGTAGCATTTGCGCGCATACTTCTATCGAAATTTTCAGCCGTGTCCGTATATCCGTTCATTGAGCGCATAACCGCATTGTTTACCAGAATATCAACTCTTCCCTCTCTTTCATAAACCGTATCGCAAAGAGAAAGAATACTTTCTTCATTCTCTAAATCAAGCTCCAGCACGTTTACTTTGTATCCTGCATTTACAAGCCCCTCAACGCGCTTTACGTTGTTTTCGCGGTTTCTGGATGCCATATAGACGGTAGCTCCAGCCTCTGCCAGCGCCTCGACTATCTGGTAACCGTATTTACCTGCACCGCCCGTTACAACGGCGACCTTTTCGGAAAGATTAAAGCTATCAAGCACCTTCATCTTTTGTACCTCCTAGTTGATAATGTATTCTAATTATACACTAGCAAAAATGCAATAACAATAATCCATAAAGACAAAGAGATATTAATATAGTCCGTTTTGGAAACGGAATTTTTTATATCTTTATAAGCGACACGTCAAATTTCTTTCCTAAACAGACAAAGAGCTGTGTATTTAGTCATTTTGCGATATTGACACCAAAAAAAGCGGTGATATAATTAAATTAGAAAATTTATAAATGTATCGATGATATAAAGAAACTGCTTCGGTACGGGATTGGAGAACAAAAATGCACTTAAGAAAAAGCAGAGTTTTAAGAAAAATAAGAGAGGGCGGATGCGCCTATTCTGTCAAGCTTAACGTTATGGACCCGAGAGTTGCCGAAATTGCGGCTATGTCGGGCATTGACTGTATATGGATAGATATGGAACACGTGCCGTCCGAATATATGCAGGTGGAAAATATCGTCAGAGCAGCAAAGCTCTACGACTGTGACGTGCTTACCAGAGTAGCAAAGGGCAGCTATAACGATTTTATCAAGCCCTTGGAGGCAGACAGCACGGGCATAATGATACCCCACCTTATGAGCTATGAGGAAGCAAAGCAGATAGTTTATTACACCAAGTTTCATCCAATAGGACGCCGACCGATAGACGGCGGAAACGCTGACGGAAAGTTTTGCGCTGTCAGCACCCTTGACTATATAAAGGAAGGAAACGAGGAGCGCTTTAACATAGTGCAGATAGAGGACCCCGAGCCTATGGCAGAGCTTGAAGAGATATGTGCGCTGCCGGGAATTGATATGATATTCTTCGGACCTGCCGACTTCAGCCACGCTATCGGTATGCCTCACGATATAATGAACGAAACTACCCGCGCAGCGCGCAAAAAGGTTGCGGAATGTGCAAGGCGCAATGGAAAGATGGCAGGTACTGTTGGCGGTATCGGAAACCGCAAGGAGCTTGAGGCGGAGGGCTTTAACTTCATCAATCTCGGCTCTGACGTCGTTGGTCTGATGCAGTATTTTAACAATATAGTTAGTTCGCTGGATAATTAACCATGATAGTTGACAACATAAATTTAGCGCACAGATACTTCGGCATTGATCCGAGACTTGAAAAAATCTTCTCTGCCCTAGAGGATCTTAACGAGGACAGCCCTATCGGCTCTAGGGAATACGACGGTTTCAGAATAGGCGTTTCGGAATGTGAGACCTTCGATAAAGATAAGGAAGGTTGCGCCCGTCCATTCGAGGCGCACAGAGAATACGCAGATATTCACTACGTTATTTCGGGCGACGAGGGCATGGGATATGCAAATGTCGATGACCTCACCTCTGTTTGCGACTACAACTCGGAGCAGGATTATCAGCTGCTTTCGGGCGAGGCAAGTCTCGTTCACTTAAGAAGGGGCGATTTTTGCCTTGTTTTTCCCGAGGATGCGCACATCCCGCAAATGACGGCGGGCGAAAACAGACATCTAAAAAAAGCGGTGGTTAAATTCAAGATATAAAATTTTGGTGAAAAGACATATGAATAATGAGACAAAGCTACATATTCAATGGATACTTTATGCTTTAATTGTATTTATTCTTAACGGTACGCTGCTGCAAACATTTCTTCTTGAAAACGGACTTGACGAGCAAGCTGTCACATTTTCGCTTTCTGTTTTACAAATTGTGCAAATGCTGACGATTTTCCTGTTTTCAGGAATGGTTGACAAAATGAAGAGAATAAAAAAGCTTACGGCTTTTTCATTCTTGATATGCGTTCCTATGAACGTATATTTTCTATGTCTGTCTTTCAATCCCGGTACCGAAACACCGATTCCGTTTCTTGCATTAGGAACTGCTTTTAACGTATTTTTAGGTCTTTATAACGTTATTTCATACAAGCTTCCCTACTGTGTTATCGAGATAGAACGGTACGGAATCTTTACTGCCTATTCGGGTCTGTTTTCCGGTGTGATAAGCTTTCTTGCATCCGTTGGTATTGTAGCATTACAGAGCTTTTTCTCATATTTCGCAGTTATGAGAGCCATGTATATACTCTCACTGATTTTCACGGCTCTGGCTTTAATCATTACTCTCTCGATGAAGGAAAATCAACCTGCTGTAATCGAAGAAGAGTCTAAACACCGGGTAAACATCTTAAAATACAAGCCCTTTACGGCATTGATAATACCTAATATTCTGCGTGGCTTTTGCTTTGGAATCTTAGGTATGGCATCTACTATTGGATACTTCACGGGAGATATAAACAGCAATTCTGCCGCAGTTTTAGTCACGGTTACTACGATTTCTTCAATTGTGGGTTCTTTGGTTTATACGGTACTTGCCACAAGAGTAAGAGAAAAACACATCATTGCTTTTTCAAGCATTTTGATTTTTATCTCTGTGGCTTTGATGGTTGTATTTAAGAACACTGCGGCATTTATAACTCTATTCGGACTTGCATACTTTTTCCTACATCTGATAAACACGGCTGTTCCCATCGTTGTTGTAAAAATCGTAGATTATAACATTATCGGGCAGTATTCAGGCTGGAGAATGTTATTGCATACTCTCGGAGTTTCTATTTCAGGCTTTGTGTGTATTCCTCTGTTTAATCTTATAGGAGTTTTTCCAACTATGGTGTTATCGGGCGCCACACAGCTTGTATCGGGAATTGCATACTATTTATATCTCACTAAAAACGAAAGAGAAAAATCGGCATGATCTTTTTTGACAAGGAAACAAAAACCTTCTATCTCGAAGGAAAAAGCACAACCTATGCTTTCTTTATAAATAAATTCGGATATGCGGAGCATCTTTACTATGGCTCTCGCATAGGCAGAGATCCGCTCTTTTACACCAGAGGTAAAGGCGGAAGAACCTGTGCGGCAACAGTACCGGGTGAGAAGATAGACGGCTTCGACGAGGGCTCGTCATATCACTACTTCCCCTCCGAGCTTGCGTTCTACGGCAACGGTGATTACCGCGAGCCGTGCGTACAGGTTGAAAACGAGGCGGGTGACAGGATATGTGATTTGCTCTATGACTCTCACGAGATTCTTCCCGAAAAACCTGCTATGAAGGGTATGCCATCAATGCGTGGCGGCGAAACTCTCGTTTTACACCTTTATGACAGTGTTACAGGCTTTGGAGCTGACCTATATTACACTGTTTATCCCGATACTAACGTAATAGCAAGGCGTGTTGTTTACAAAAACTGCTCTGACAGAGTGGTTAAGCTCCGCCGCGCCTACTCCTTCACTATGTCGCTGCCAACGCAGGATTATGACTTCTTAAGCCTTCACGGAGCGTGGGGAATGGAGCACAGGATACAAAAAACAGCCCTGCATAATGGAGTTATTTCCATTGACTCAAAGCGTACAACCTCCTCCGCATCCCTAAACCCATTTATCGCTCTATGCTCTAAAGGGGCTACCGAGGAGTCAGGCGAGGTGTACGGTGTCAGCCTTATTTATTCGTCCTCATACGTCCTTAAGGCAGAGGGTGTAAATGACGGTCAGACTCTCATTACCGGCGGTATAAATGACTTTGACTTCTCTTGGAAGCTTGAGGGCGGCGAGGAATTTGAGACTCCCGAGGTTGCAATTTGCTATTCAAGCGAGGGAGTTGGCGGTATGAGCCGCGAATACCACGACGCGTACAGAAGCTATCTTATAAACCCTAACTTTGCAAAAAAGAGCCGTCCCATTGTTATCAACAGCTGGGAAGGCACGTATATGGACTTTGACAACGAAAAGCTTATGGCTATTGCAAGTGCTGTAAAGGGTACGGGTATTGACACCTTCGTACTTGATGATGGCTGGTTCGGCACAAGAAATACCGATGAAGCAGGTCTTGGCGACTGGTATGTCAACGAAGATAAGCTTGTTGGCGGACTTAATACGGTTATTAACCACGTTAATTCTCTTGGTATGAGGTTTGGTCTTTGGTTTGAGCCGGAGATGGTCAACGAGGACTCGGATCTTTACAGAAATCATCCCGATTGGGCGATCCACGCGCCCGGAAGAGCGCATTGCTACACAAGAAATCAGTTTGTTTTAGACTTGACAAGAGCCGATGTTAGAGATTACATTGTAGACTCTGTAAACTCTGTGCTTAAAAATCACAACATCGGATACGTTAAATGGGATTACAACCGCAACGTAACCGAGTCCTATTCCGAGCTTTTACCTGCTGACAGGCAGGCGGAGTTTGCCCACAGATATGCTCTCGGTCTTTACAACATCTTTGACAGGATTATTCTTGCAAATCCCGACGTGCTCTTTGAGGGATGTGCGGGCGGTGGCGCAAGATTTGACCCGGCGCAGCTTTACTACTTCCCGCAGATTTGGACCTCCGACGACTCGGATGCCGAGGAGCGCACGCTGATACAGTACGGCACGTCAATCGTGTATCCGCTATCCTCTATGACCTGTCACTTCTCTGTTGTCCCCAATCACCAGACAAGCAGAATAATCGACACAAAAACCAGGGCAGACATCGCCCACCTTGGTACAACCGGCTACGAGCTTGACACCTCGGTGTTTACCGACGAGGACAGAGAGCTTACCAAACAACAGATTGCCGAATACAAGGGAATGGAGCCTCTAATCATTGAGGGTGACCTTTACAGAACGGATAATCCTATGGAGTCAAACTTCTTCGGCTTTACCCTTGTTTCAAAGGACAAGAGCCGCGCTGAGCTTACCTGTTACCAGAGAATGGGCAGACCCAACGCACAGCTCAAGAGATTTATCCCGAAGGGACTCGCTCCCGAGAAAAACTACTACGTTCCCGAGCTTGATATAATTCTTTCAGGCTCAACGCTAATGAACGTAGGACTTTTACCCGTATTTGAGCGAGGCGACTTTAAGACTGTGAAGTATCATTTTGAGGAAAAGTGATTATAAGCAAAACACGACGGCAAAAACCGTCGTGTTTTCTTTATTCTTTATTTAGTTCCTGTTGAGCCGAAGCCACCCGCGCCGCGTACGGTGTCGGAAAGCTCGTCGGTAAGATTAAAATCCGCCTGCATACAGGGAATTATGCACATCTGCGCTACACGCTCGCCCCCCTCCACCGTTACGGGTGAGTCTGTGTGGTTATGGAGAGCTACCATCCACTCTCCGCGATAGTCCGAATCAACGACGCCAACCTTGTTTGCGGGAGCAACGCCGCGCTTTGTAGCAAGGCCGCTTCTTGCAAAAATAAGACCGCAGTATCCTTCCGGAATTTCAACGGCAAGACCCGTATGTACCATAACGGTTGAGTGCGGAGCTATCGTTATATCATCTCCCATCATGCTGTAAAGATCCGCTCCTGCGGAAAACGGAGTTGCATAGGTGGGTATAGTAGCCCTCTCGTCAAGCTTTTTAATATTAACCTTCATATTTATTTCCTTTCATAGCATTTATCAAGAGCGCAGCCGTCCCAGATGACGATCTCGCCTGACTCTCTTGTTTTTTTCATATCGATTATTCGCTGATTTGACGAGCCGCGAAACCTGAGTCCCAGGCTCTTTTTTTCTTCTATAAATCTTCCGTCAACGAGGATATCGACATAGGAGAGAAGCTCAGCGGTTATGTCAAGCGCTTTTTCGTGGCTTCCCGCATCCCCCGTCAGCTCCTCGTATAGATTTCCAGTATAGAGCCAGACTGTTTTATCGGGGAAACGACGCTTAAACTCACGAAGAAACGGCAGAAGCCCCACTTGGTTTTCAGGCTCCATAGGCTCACCGCCAAGGATAGTAAGACCTCTTAACACCGGATTTTCAAAGGTTTTGAAAATTTCCTCTGCGACCGTGTCGGTGAATGGGGCGCCGTAGTCAAAAGCCCACGTTTCGGGCTGAAAGCAACCATTGCATCTGTTGCGGCAACCGCTGACGAAGAGGGTTGTACGGATTCCCTCTCCGTTAGCAATATCACTCTTTTTTATTGCTCCGTAAAACATTATAATTTCTAATTTCTCATTTCACATTTCTAATTTGGCTCGTAAAAATTCTCCTGTATGAGAATTTTTACATCCGGCAACCTCTTCGGGCGTTCCTGTGACAACGACAGTTCCTCCTCCGTCACCGCCCTCGGGACCGAGGTCTATGATATAATCCGCTGTCTTGATAAGGTCAAGATTGTGCTCAATTACGACAACGGTGTTTCCGCCGTCGGCTAAACGCTGGAGTATCCCGATAAGCTTGGATACGTCCTCGGTGTGCAGGCCCGTCGTAGGCTCGTCGAGGATATATATGGTTTTGCCCGTTGAGCGCTTGGCAAGCTCGGTTGCGAGCTTTACTCTCTGCGCTTCACCTCCCGAGAGGGTTGTCGAGGACTGTCCGATTTTTATATATCCGAGTCCTACGTCAAAGAGTGTTTGGAGCTTACGCTGGAGTGCGGGGAGTCCGTCAAAGAAGGTTATTCCCTCCTCTACCGACATCTCAAGCACATCGTAGATACTCTTGCCCTTATATTTAACGTCGAGAGTGTCGCGGTTATAGCGCTTTCCCTGACAGACGTCGCACTTAACGTACACGTCGGGCAAGAAGTTCATCTCGATGCACTTAACGCCGTCACCCTCGCATGCCTCGCATCTTCCGCCGCGAATATTAAAGGAAAATCTGCCTGCGTCGTATCCCTTTGCCTTCGCATCTCTTGTTGATGCGAAGAGATTTCGTATATCGGTAAAGAGGCCTGTATAGGTTGCGGGGTTTGAGCGCGGTGTTCTTCCTATGGGGCTTTGGTCTATTGCTATAACCTTATCAAGATGCTCAAGGCCTGTGATTTTCTCAACCTTGCCGGGATAGGTTACGGCGCGGTTGAGGTCACGCGCCAGAGTTCTATAAAGAATCGAATTTATAAGTGAGGATTTTCCGCTTCCCGAAACACCTGTTACGGCAGTAAACGTGCCCAATGGGATATCAACGTTTATCTTTTTTAGGTTATTTTCTTCAGCTCCGATTATATGAAGGAAGTTGCCATTACCTGCTCTTCTGGTTTTCGGAACTTCTATATTCCGTCTGCCCGAAAGGTATGCGCCTGTTATAGATTTTTCGCATCTAGCAACCTCCTCGGGTGTTCCGAAGGCTACTATCTCACCGCCGTGAATACCTGCGCCAGGGCCTACGTCAACGATAAAGTCCGCCTCTCGCATCGTGTCCTCATCGTGTTCAACAACGATAACGCTGTTACCGAGGTCGCGAAGATTTTTCAGCGTTGCTATAAGCTTACCGTTATCACGCTGGTGCAGTCCTATGCTTGGCTCGTCGAGAATATAAAGGACACCTGTAAGAGAGGAGCCTATCTGAGTTGCGAGGCGGATTCGCTGTGCTTCTCCGCCCGAAAGCGTTCCTGCGGTTCTTGCAAGATTGAGATAATCAAGTCCGACACGCACAAGGAAGTTAAGACGCGCCTTTATTTCCTTCAGTACCTCTGTTGCTATCTTCATTTCGCTCTCGCTAAAGGTGAGGCTATCCACGAATTTCAACATTTTATCTATCGAAAGACGGCAGATTTCATCAATATTAAGGCCTCCGACTGTAACTCCGAGAACCATATCCGAAAGACGTCTTCCCTTGCATCTCGGGCAATTTACCTCCTCAACGAACTGCTGATAATAGTCGCCGCCCATCATTTTCATCCGCTTTTCAATTATGTGAACGATGCCGTCGTAGGTTGTGGTCTGTTCTCTGCCCTCACCGCCGAAATAGCGGGTCACGGTATATTTTTTACTTCCCGCACCGTACATCAAAACGTTCATTGCCTCGTCTGAAAACTCGGAAATCGGAGTGTCGAGCGTGAAGCCGTAATCCTTACCGACTGCTGCGACGAGAGGACCTGTCCAAGAGTCCTCAGTAAGTGTTTTGAAGCCGTTTGCGGCAATTCCGCCGTCACGCAACGTAAGCTCGGGGTGAGGCAGGAGCTTCTTTACCGATATTCTCTGCATATTTCCGATTCCCGCGCACTCGGGACACGCACCTATCGGATTGTTGAAGGAGAACATTCTCGGCTCAAGCTCGGGGAAGCTTATGCCGTGCTCCTCGCAGGCATATTTCTGCGAAAATTCCATCTCCTCTCCGTCTGTACCGTCACGGTTTACTACAAGGATATTTACCCTGCCGTCAGAGGTCTTTAAGGCACTCTCAACAGAGTCGGAAAGACGGGAGCGAATGTCACCGCGTATTACAAGGCGATCTACGACGATATCTATGGTGTGCTTCAGGTTTTTGTCAAGTCTTATTTCTTCCGAAAGGTCATACATATTTCCGTCAACACGTACTCTTGCGTATCCCGACTTGCGCGCATCGGCAAAGACCTTTTCGTGCATACCCTTTTGCGCTCTTACAACAGGAGAAAGCACCATAAAGCGCACCCCCTCCTCAAGCGAGAGAATACGGTCTACTATCTGATCAAGCGACTGCTGCTTAATTTCCTTACCGCAGACGGGACAGTGCGGAACACCTACCCTCGCGTAAAGAAGGCGGAGATAGTCGTATATCTCGGTAACCGTTCCGACGGTTGATCTGGGGTTCTTTGAGGTTGTTTTCTGATCTATGGAGATAGATGGCGAAAGGCCTTCGATAAGGTCTACCTCGGGCTTGTCCATTTGACCGAGGAACATTCTCGCGTAGGACGAGAGGCTCTCTACAAAGCGGCGGTGTCCCTCGGCATACAGAGTGTCAAAGGCGAGAGAGGATTTTCCGCTGCCCGACAGACCTGTAAGCACGACCAGCTTATCACGCGGTATAGTTACGTCTATATTTTTTAAGTTATTGACTTTTGCGCCCTTTATAATTATATTTCTGGACATTTTTTAATTCCTTAACATCTTTATTTCGGGACGTCGAGATACCGTCCCATACGTTATCTTAATTCTTTTATGCGGTCACGAAGATATGCGGCTTTTTCAAATTCGAGAGCTCGGGCTGCCTCACGCATCTCAGAGGTGAGCTTCTCGATAAGCTTCTCGCGCTCGGGGCGGGAAAGCTTTTTCTTTTTCTCGGGCTCGACCTTCTTACCGATCTCGATGATTTCGCCGACCTTTTTCTTAACGCTCTCGGGTACGATACCATGCTCGGCATTATATCTCATCTGTATCTCACGGCGGCGGTTGGTTTCCTCTATCGCTCCGCGCATTGAGCCTGTTACCGTATCTGCATACATAATAACGTGACCGTTCACGTTTCTTGCGGCACGTCCTACTGTCTGTATAAGTGAAGTTTCACTTCGGAGGAAGCCCTCTTTATCAGCGTCGAGTATTGCGACAAGGGATACCTCGGGAATATCAAGTCCCTCACGGAGAAGGTTTATTCCCACAAGCACATCAAACTCGCCAAGTCTTAGGTCGCGTATTATCTCCATACGCTCCATCGTTTCGACCTGATGGTGTATATATTTCACCTTGATGCCATGAGTTTGAAGATATTCGGTAAGATCCTCTGCCATATTCTTCGTCATAGTTGTGACGAGAACCTTCTCACCGCGTGCGGTCGTTGCTCTTATTTCGCCTATAAGGTCGTCAACCTGCCCTTCAATCGGGCGGACGGATATCTCTGGGTCGATAAGTCCTGTCGGACGTATAAGTTGCTCAACCGTTGATGAGCTTTCCGCAGCTTCGTATGGCCCAGGAGTTGCACTCACAAAAACAATCTGCCCGAGTTTTTCTTCAAATTCCTCAAAAAACAGAGGTCTGTTGTCAAATGCGGAAGGCAAACGGAAGCCGTATTCAACAAGGTTCTTCTTTCTCGCGTAGTCGCCGCCCGACATTCCTCGCACCTGCGGCAGCGTTACGTGCGACTCGTCAACAAAGAGTATAAAATCATCCGGCATATAGTCAAGAAGGGTATAGGGAGTTGAGCCCTTGGGTCTGCCGGAAAGTATACGGGAATAATTCTCAACGCCCGAGCAGAAGCCTACCTCGCGGAGCATCTCGAGGTCGTATTTTGTACGCTCCTCTATCCTCTGCGCCTCAATCAGCTTGTTCTGACTCTTGAAGAACTCTACCCTCTCGCGCATTTCCTCCTCTATCTCAAGAAGCGCCGCCTCGCGCTTCTCGTCGGACACGGCGTAGTGAGTAGCGGGGAAGATTACAACATAAGAAAGATGCTCGGTTATCTCGCCTGTAAGAGGATTTACTCTTGATATACGGTCAACCTCGTCACCAAAGAACTCCACTCTGAAGGCGGTATCCCTTCTCGACGAGGGGAAAATCTCAACCACGTCGCCTCGGACGCGGAATTTATTACGGACGAAATTTACGTCATTTCTCTCATAGCTTATGGCTACGAGGCGGCGTATAAGCTCGTCGCGGGACATCTCTTGCCCCTCTCTGATGTCAACGAGAAGATTATGGTATTCGTTAGGGTCACCGAGGGAGTATATACAGGAAACCGAGGCTACTATTATAACATCGCGTCGCTCGAAGAGCGAGCTTGTGGCGCTGTGACGGAGCATATCTATCTCGTCGTTTATCATAGCGTCCTTCTCGATGTAAACGTCCTTACCGGGAATATATGCCTCGGGCTGATAGTAATCGTAGTAGGATACGAAATACTCTACCGCATTGTCAGGGAAAAACGAGCGAAACTCGGTGCATAGCTGCGCCGCGAGAGTCTTGTTATGCGCTAAAACGAGGGTTGGGCGGTTAAGGTTAGCAATAACGTTTGCCATTGTGAAGGTCTTGCCCGAGCCCGTAACGCCGAGAAGCGTCTGCGCCCTCTCTCCAGCAAGGATTCCCTCGGTAAGAGCGGCTATTGCCTCGGGCTGATCGCCCGTCGGCTTATATTCACTTTTCAGTATGAATTTACGCTCTTCCATCAAGCTATTTCCTCCGACACTATTTTCACTGTATATTTTACCACAAAACATTTATAATGTAAACGGGTTTTCAAAATATTTCGGGAATAATAATTAAAAAGGTACGGTGGATTTATGGATATATTAAAGATAACGCTGACATCCTTATTATCTGTCGGAGCGTTGTTTATTATAGCAAAATTTATGGGACACAAGCAGATGGCACAGCTAGACTTTTTTGACTACATCAGCGGCATTACGATAGGCTCTATAGCCTCGGAGATGGCGATAGACCTCGAAACTCCTTGGAAGCCATTTGTCGCTATGGTGATTTACGGGGGCGCGTCGATAGCTTTAAGCTATATTACGACGAAGCTGCCGCGCTCACGAAAATTTATCAACGGCACACCCACGATAATAATGGACAACGGCAAGCTCTACCGGGAGAATATGAAAAAGGCAAAGCTTGACCTCAGTGAATTTATGGTGCTTTGCCGTCAAGAAGGATATTTTAACATTAATGAAATTCAGACTGCGGTATTCGAGCATAATGGGCGGATAACCATACTGCCGAAGAGCGATTACCGCCCATTATGCGCCGATGATTTCAAGATAGAGCTAAAGTCCGAATTTATCTTCACAGAGATAATAATGGATGGACGGATACTTGAAGATAACCTAAAGCGACTGGGACTTGACAGAGTGTGGCTGAAAAGACAGCTTGAAGGTCAAGGGTACAAATCCGAAAAAGAAATATATCTCGGAATATGCGACAAGGAGAACGCTCTTTCACTCTTCCCTGTTGATTAGCGCACTATTTCTCCGCAGGCGATTTTTTCGCCGGGGTTGCCGGAGGGCTGGGTAGTAAAATCGTCGGGAGCGGAATGGATTATTACGGTTTTACCCACTATTTCGGAAATTGTAAATCGGTCGGTAAGAAAGGCAGAATAAGCGAGTCCTCCCGCGCTGAAAAGCGGCGGCATATCACCTGCGTGATAGGGGTGAGGGCAGCCATAGGGGTTATAATGCATTCCCGCGCCTGGGAACGGGGACTCCCCTTCACCTCCGCAGCTATCACCATCGTGGATATGGAAGGCGAATATTGGCTCTCTGCATTCAATGTTTGGCTCGGGTAGACCGCGCACCTCTGTAATAACAAAGACTCCGTAATCGGTTTCATAAAAGCGCGCGCTTCCCGTAATCTCGGGATAGTTGGCACTGCCGAGAATATTCGCCCACACGCTAGGACGGTGGCGTGTGCGTAAAAGATACGAAAAGTCCGGAAAATAATTTCTTCTGTTCATCTGTACCTCAAAAAGCTTTTTTATCAGTATATGCAAACAGAGAAAAAAGAGAGGCGATTTTTTCGTCTCTCTTTTTGATTAAACAGTATAGGTAGATTTCGGGGAAATTATCACGGGGTTACCGTCGATTTTGACGTAAAGGGGTAGGCTCGAATCGTTTTTAAGCTCAGTGTCGGTGACGGTAAGGGCGGCCATCGCGTCCTCGTAGTCGAAGATGTCACCCACTGTGGAGTAATAGAATTCCTCGGGTCTTGCGCCGTATTTTTCGCAAAAGGCGGTGAGATTTCCCCACGTGTTGTTACGCTCATAGTCTATGGAATGCACGCCAAAGGAGAAGAACTTAAGCTCTCCGTCATCAGCGAGTGCTTCATATTTCTCCATAACCTCAAGAAGATCGTGGTCCATTGCACAGTACTTCCAACGAAGTCTGTCAGCGGGAAGCGAAAAGCTCTTTACCGGGCTGCCCGCATCTCTTGCGCCGTAGTAGCCTGCCTCGTGAACGTGCCTAAGGACCCCCTTATAATCCACCTGCTGACCGAAGGGCCAAACGAAGCCGCGAACAGAGCCTTCGCCGAATACTTCCTCAAGCTCGATGCGAGTTTCGTCAATCAGTCGGTTATAAACCTCGGTATCGGCAATTTTGAACCAGCGTAAGTGGCTGACATCGTAATAGCAGCCGTTTACCAACCAAACGCCCTCTGCCCCGGGATAGCGGTAAAGAGTCCTTATATCCGCTGTTTCGGGATCAAAGGGCTCCTCGGAAAAGATATAGCCCGAATTTGGAACCATAAGCTCGGGGTGAAGCTTTACGTGATTGTTTATCTCATAACCGTGATACATCTCGCAGTATTCCTCGGGCGAGAGCTTATCCGGAGAGCAAAGATTGAAGGTTCCGATAATGCCCGCAGGGCGCACTATCGAGAGGAACTTTTTATCCATTTCGATGTTTCCGTCGTCAATGGTAAAGGTTACTGCCTTACGGGTGAAGCCGGGAAAGTAGTTTGGGTCAATTTGGTGTTTCATAATGTTTTTACCTCATCCGTCATACAGTTGCTTTCAACTGTATGACAACTTCCCCTTGGGGAAGGCTTACATATACTTAAGCGAGGGAATTTTGATGAAGCGCAAAGATTTTCGTGTCGCCAGCGGTAGTTACTTATATCTCTAAGCTGTGGTAAAAATTGATGAAATGCAAAGATTTTTTCGTTGCAAGCCGTAGTTACCTACGACAAAACAAAAAATCTGCAGCAGTTCGCAATTTTTACACGTCCCAGTTGTGATAGACGGCGTTTACATCATCATCCTCGTTAAACTTGTCAAGCATCTTCTGCATATTTTCCGCATCCTCGTCGCTTGTAAGCTCGACGTAGGTTGAGGGAACCTTTGCAAGATCGGCGGTATCAATCTTATAGCCGAGGGCTATAATTGCATCGCGTACTGCGTCAAGGTCGGCGGGGTCGGTGTAGATAGAATACTCGCCCTCGTCGTTCTTGATGTCCTCTGCGCCTGCCTCAAGAGCGTCCTCCATAATCTTATCCTCGTCGATCTCATTATCCTCGTCAACTATGGTGATAACGCCCTTCTCTTCAAAGAGATAGCCTACACAGCCGTTCTGACCAAGGTTTCCGCCATACTTTGAGAAGGCGGCTCTGACGTTGCCTGCAGTACGGTTACGGTTATCGGTCTGGGTTTCAACTATGATAGCAACACCCGAAGGACCGTAGCCCTCGTATACGATTTCTTCAAAGTTGATGTCCGAGTTATCGGAAAATTTCTTGATAGTACGCTGGATATTATCGTTAGGCACGTTGTTAGCCTTTGCCTTCGCGATAAGGTCGCGGAGCTTTGAGTTGTTGTTAGGGTCGGGACCGCCTGCCTTAATAGCGACAGCCATTTCCTTACCTATCTTGGTGAAGATTTTTGCCTTTGCGGCATCTGCCTTCTCCTTCTTGTGCTTGATATTATTCCATTTTGAATGTCCTGACATATATTTTCTCCTAAAAATTAAATTTGAAATTAGATGAGAAATTTTAGATTTTCTCCGGGCTTTGTAAGCAAATGAGATTAAGAGCCGTACGAAGCACCTGATTTGTTGCTCTTGTGAGAGCAATTCTCGAGCTGCGAAGCTTCTCATCCTCGCAGTTTGCGATACTGCACTCGTGGTAGAAGCGGTTGAACGCTGCGCAAAGATCAAGTATATATCTCGTAACGACGGACGGCTCGTAGTCGTCTATTGCAGAGATTACACGCTCGGGGAATACCGAAAGTGTCTTTGCAAGCTCAACCTCAAGCTCCGAGAGAGATGCCCCCGTCATCTTACCTGCTTCGCCTACCTTCTCAAGCACCGAGCAGGTACGTGCATAGGTATACTGTGCGTAAGGACCTGTATTTCCGTCAAAGGAAAGGGCGTCCTCCATCATAAAGTTGATGTCGCGCATACGGTTGTTTGAAAGATAGTAGAACACTATCGCACCTACACCGACCTTCTCTGCAATGGCCTGAAGCTCTTCTTCATCGGTGTACTTATCCTTCGCAATCTCGCGAACACGTGCTATCGCCTCGGCAAAGAGGTCACGAAGAAGAATTACGTTACCCGTTCTTGTCGCGAGCTTTGCTCCGTTTATACTAACTGTGCCGTAGGGAACGTGAACGAGCTTGTCATACCAATCATAGCCCATAAGCTCAACGACCTTAAACCACTGGGCAAAGTGGAGTGACTGTGCGGCACTCGTTACGTAGATAGCCTTATCGAAATTATACTCGCCCTTACGGTAAACGGCAGCGGCGATATCACGCGTGGGATAGAGGGTTGAGCCATCACGCTTTAAGATAAGGCAGACGGGCATATTCCACTTATCAAGATTTACAATAGACGCGCCATCGTCAATCTCAAGCAGTCCCATATCGCGGAGCTTTTGCACCTGGGCAGGCATTTTATCAGTATAGAACGACTCGCCCTTGTAGGAATCGAACTCTATATTAAGGAGCTTATAGGTCTTTTGATACTCGGCAAGGCTTACGTCAACAAACCAGCGCCAGAGAGCGAGGTTTTCTTCATTTCCGTCCTCGAGTGCTCTGAACTCGGCACGCGACTCGTCTGCGAGGGGAGATTTCTTTTCTTCATTAGACTCCTCCTCTGCCTTAATTTCGTTATTTATTCTGACGTAGAGCTTAACGAGCTCGTCGACTCCGCCTTCTTCTATCGTAGCTCTGTCGCCCCACTTCTTGTAGGCAACGATGAGCTTACCGAACTGAGTTCCCCAGTCACCGAGATAGTTGATGCCGACACACTTATAGCCTGCAAACTCGTGAAGTAGCTTTAACGAATGACCGATAACGGTCGTACCAAGGTGACCGATGTGGAAGGGCTTTGCTACGTTTGGAGAGGAGTAGTCAAGGACTACGGTCTTACCCGCACCAAAGGTCGGTGCGCCGTACTTATCGCCCTGCTCTATTACCTCACCGACAACGCGGCGAGAGAAGGCAGTGCCGTCTATCTTAAAGTTAAGGTAGCCGTTTACCGCAGTTATAGAGGAGAACTCCTCGCACTTAATAGATGCGGCTAGAGCTTCGGCAATCTGTACGGGAGAGCGCCTGAGTCTCTTTGAAAGTCTGAAGCAAGGAAGAGCGATATCGCCCATAGATTTATCCGGCGGATACTCTAGCATTGCTAATATTTCTTCTGCACTGAGAAGCCCCTCACCGAAGTTCTGTGCTACGGCGGCCGCTATGAGAGATGCAGTTTTATTTTTTAAGGTAAGCATTTATTCTGCCTTTCTTTTTTCTTTGTTAAAGAGAATTTTTCATTTTTACGTACTCGCATTTCGTTTCGGGTACGGGTACTAGACGTGCCGGGATATATCTATCCATATTGAAAGCGTGAGCAAGGGCTGTTTCGTGGCCGGAAGCAAGATAGAACTCGCCGTCACGCTCAAAAACGGTAACCTCAGGAGCACCAAGGCCGCACTCGAGATTCATTGCAAGGGTAGCGACAAGCTCGTTATCCACCTCGCCGTCAGGGTAATTTAACCGCTCGGGGCTGATAAGCGCGCACTCAAAGTCGGGATTTAACTTCCATTCCTCAAAGGCGGCGATTATAGAATCGGCAACCTCGCGGGGTGTGGCAACCGTCGTATCTATTACAAGAGAATAGTTTGAAAGATTCTTTATATCAACTCCGTACTGCTCCTTATAGCGCTTTTTCTCACTCTCGCGTCTTTGGCGGGTTTGTGCTACGGTTTCCTCAAGGGTAGCTGCGTGCTCGCCCTGTCTGTTTGCGTTCATAATACGCAGAGCGCTGGTTTCAATATCGGTTGAGAGGTAGACCTTGAAGGTCCCCTTCGTGAAATGCCAAGCCATACGGGAATCAATTATAAGGAGCTTGTCCACGTCAGCAAGGGCGACAAGCCCGTCGTCTATCTCGTGATCGATCTCGGGATGGGTTTCCATATAGACGTTAAGCTCGGTGACTGTCATACCGCGCGCCTCTGCTATGGAGCGGACAATCGAGCCTGTGGAATAGTATTCTGCGCCGAGGTCGGCTATGAGAAGGTCGGAAACGGTGGACTTACCGCTGCCGAGGTCGCCTGCAAGTGAAATCTTTGGCTTCATTTTTCTCTCCCTTACGTTTGTAAAAGCAATTTAACTAAATTATTATAATATATTTTGTAGAAAATGTCAAGATGTCTTGGTGAATTTTGATTAATAATAGAAAAACGAGGTGACAGATACACAAGGCTTCCCCTTGGGGAAGGGTAAGGATACAAAAGTTCTAATACGCTGGAAAACGTTAGTGCAAATAACACTTGTCAAATTGAGTGCAAATACAAGGTGTATAAAATTAAAAAAAATTCGTGTAAAATATAAGCGTAAGGAGATACGCTTATGTTTAAGGTGAAAAAGACTGAATATATAAATAAAACTTTTAGACTCCCGACAGATTTAGTTGAAAAAATGGAGTCAATTGCACAAAACAAGGGTGTATCATTAAACAATCTTGTTTTTCAATGTTGCGAATACGCACTGGAAAACATAGAGCAATCAGAAGATTACCGTATTACTGCGCAGAACATTATCTAAAACAAAAAAGCCGCCTGTTTTCAAGGCGACCTTTTACTTCTCAAGCTCTAACTCTTCGGAACGGAAAATTTCATCATCTAAAAATTCATTAAGAGTCATATCGAAGCCTTTGGAAAGCATAATAACGGTGCTTAACGTTACCGTTTTGTTTCTTCCGTTCATTATACATTGCATACTTCCGTGTTGTATACCTGATTTCTGCTCTAAACGGTATTGAGACATACCTTTTTCCTTTAGCAACGCGAAAATACGCTTTGCAACAGCGTTATTTACAGTCAAGTTTATACCCCCGATAAGCATATTTCGATGCACATTTCTTCCACTTAAACTATTCTATCAAGAAAAGCATAAAAATATAAGAAGGTATACCTACATATTTTGCTTGATTCGCCCGGCGAGTCGTGCTATAATATGTAGGTAAAACTACATATAGGCGGTATTTCAATATGATTATTACATTTTGCGGGCACGGAAGCTTTGTCGGAAGCGAGGAATATGAGAAGAAAATTCTCGCCCTTTTGGAAAAGACTGCCGGGAATAATCCTGCTGATATGTTCCTTGGCGGATATGGGGGATTTGACTCCTTTGCTTATAACGTTTGCAAAAAATATAAGGCTTCGCACCCGTCCGTATCGCTAATTTTTATCACACCGTACATAACCGAGCAATATCAGAAAAATCATTTGGAATTTATAAAAAATATGTACGATGCCGTAATATATCCCGAAATTGAAAACAAGCCGAAAAGATTTGCTATATCATACAGAAACAGATACATGGTGGACAGGGCAGATTTTGTAATAGCTTACGTAAACAGAAGATATGGCGGTGCTTATGACACCTATAAATATGCTAAAGGAAAAGGTAAGATTGTTTATAATCTCGGCTATATAAAATAAAGGTTACTAATATCATGAATGAACTTAAAGACATAAAAAATGAATGGGAAAAGGTACAGCTTGAAATACGGCTTCATACCAAGGGGAAGTTTCGCGCTTATTATTTTTTGCGGCATATTCTTTTTTACCTACGGCAGCACGCAGAGCTTTGCGAGTGCGGAGATTACAGGGAGCTATATGATGAAACCGTTACCCTGCTGATTCTTCACGCAACCGTGAGGAGTGACTGGACGAGGGAGGACCCACAAAATAATCAGGAGTGGGTCGAGCTGCTCTGCGACCTTGAGGGTAAGCACGCCTCCGAATACGAGCTTTTTACTGCCGAGGAGGTTGACGATTACCTCACCTTACGCAAGGGAGCGTGGGAACGGGGAAACAGATATACGAAGGAAGGACTTGGGCTGGATTTTTAGAATTTTTTGTTTTCACTGAATAATTTTGCCTACACGGGTAAAGAATACTTTCAGCAATGCAAATGCGGAAAGGAAAATAAAATGGACAAAAAATTCAATTTCTCCGATCAACCCACAAAGGTTAAGATCATTTACGGCGCTGTTATCGCGATTCTTTGCATCAGCGCTATCGTGGTTGGTATAGTTTCAGTAGCTTCCACAAAGAAAAGCGACCCTGATACCGAGCCTCCTATCACGGACAACGTACCGAAGGACGAGGTTCCTAACGAAGCACCCGATACAAACGAGGACGAGAACAAGGCTCCCGAAAAGACAAGCCTCACCTCACCCGTAATCGGCGAGGTTGTAAAAAATCACAGCCTTGATACCCCTGTTTTTTCAACTACGCTTAACGAGTGGCGAGTTCATACTGGAATTGACATCTCGGCAGAGCTTGGGGACAAGGTATACGCGGGCGCTGACGGCGAGGTTACAAACGTATACTACAACAACTATTACGGCAGAACTGTAGAGATAACGCACCCTGACGGTGTTGTTAGTGTATATTCTAACCTTGACGGTGATAACATTGCCGTAAGCGTTGGACAGAGCGTTAAGCGCGGCGACGTTATCGGCCTCGTTGGCGACACCTCACTTACCGAGCTTGCAGACGAAGCGCACCTGCACTTTGAGGTAAGAGTTTCTGGCAAGAGCGTAAATCCTCTCGATTATATCAGCGAGGAGTCAAAGGAAGCCTCTTTAGGCATTAACGGCGTTTGATTTATAAAATCATTGCCTAATGGCAAAAACGCTTGACAACTCTCACAAGTTGTGCTATAATTAGACAAGTTCGGCGGAGCTTCGCAGAATGTGAAGCTCCGTAATTGTTTTTTCGTTTTAGATTGGAGAACTATAATATGACAAATGTAGCAATTCTCGGCTTCGGCGTCGTTGGCGGCGGTGTTGCCAGACTTATCACCGAGAATATGAAAGAGGTAACAAGACTCGGCGGTGACGGCATAAATATCAAGTACATACTTGATTTGCGTGATTTTCCCAATTCGCCCTTTGCCGACAGAGTGGTACACGATTTTGATATTATCGCGTCCGACCCCGAGATTGATACTGTTATTGAGGTTATGGGCGGCTCACACCCCGCTTACGAATATACGGTTAAGGCTCTGCGCGCCGGCAAGAACGTTATCACATCTAACAAAGAGGTCGTTGCCAATTTCGGTGACGAATTTATGGCTATTGCAGAAGAGATGGGCGTTTGCTACCGTTTTGAAGCAAGCGTTGGCGGCGGTATTCCCGTTCTTTCTCCTATCATTAACTGCGTTGGGCAGAACAAGATAACCGAGGTGCGCGGTATTCTCAACGGTACTACTAACTACATTCTTACTAAAATGTTCTCCTTCGGTGACGGATTTGAGGAATCGCTCCGCGACGCGCAGGAGAGAGGATATGCAGAAAGAAATCCCGACGCTGACATACTCGGCACCGACGCATGCAGAAAAATCGCTATCCTCGGTGCTCTTGTTACAGGTAAGCTCGTACCTACGGAGAATATTCACACCGAGGGTATTACGGGAATCCGCAAGCAAGACGTTGAGGCATCAGCAAGGGTTGGACTTAAGATAAAGCTGCTCGGCAGATGCATTATCGGTGAGAGCGGAGTGTTTATTATGGTTGCTCCGTTTATGCTACCCGACTCTACGCCTCTGTCAACGGTTTCCGGCGTTTACAATGCGGTTGAGGTTGTCGGTGAGCCGATCGGCAACGTTATGTTCTACGGTCAGGGTGCGGGTGCAGGTGCTACGGCGTCTGCCGTTGTCGGTGACCTTATGCAGATAATGCGCTCCGGCAGAAACTGCGCACAGCCTATTATGGTTAAGAGCCTTGACGGCGTATGCGATTTTGACGATTTTAAGGCACAGCAGTATATCGCTCTTGGAGGTGTCGGTGCAGAGCAGGTACGCGAGGTGTTCGGTAACGTGCAGATAATTTCCGAGGGCGAGGAAATTGCCTTTATTACCCAGGCGATGCGCGAGGGTGACGTTAAAAAGAAGCTCGGTGCACTCGGTGCAGAGTTGAAATCGAGAATAAGACTTATTTAAGGAGAAAGCTATCATTATGAAGGTTTTGCCTTGGATGTATAACCACAAAATAATAGAAGAAATCTCTCCCGAGATGAGATACGACGGCAAGGAGTCCTTTGACGCTTGGCAAAAAAGGGCTAAAGTGAAACTAGGGGAGCTTCTTGGTATGAAAAACATCAAGAAGACTGACGACACCCATTTCACTATTGAGTACGTTAAGGATGCCGAGGATTACACAGAGTACCGCTTTACTCTCGAGAGCGAGGTAGGATACGTTTTTCCGTCCGTTATGCGTGTTCCCAAGGGGATAGAGGGCAAGATGCCCGTTATGATTTGCCTTCAGGGTCACTCGACGGGTATGCATATCTCTCTCGGTAAGCCGATTTTCCCGAATGACACAGCTACCATTTCGGGCGGCGACCGTGATTTCGTTGTACGCGGAGTAAAAGAGGGCTTCGTTTCCGTCGCGGTCGAGCAGAGAAACTTCGGCGAGTGCGGCGGAAATGCCGAAAACGGAAAGCCTATGTGCCACGTTTCCTCGATGAGCGCTATTATAAACGGCAGAACGACTATCGGAGAGAGAGTTCACGACGTTTCCTGCGTAATTGATGCGCTTATAGATAACTTTGATTTCATTGACGCGGATAATATCAACCTCATGGGTAACTCGGGCGGCGGAACTGCTACATATTACGCTGCCTGCCTCGAGGAAAGGATCAAGCTGGCTATGCCCTCCTGCGCCGTATGCACGTATAAGCACTCAATTGCCGCTATGGAGCACTGCGTTTGCAACTTTATTCCGAATATTGCAAATTATTTTGATATGGGCGACCTTGCGGGAATGATTGCACCGAGAAGGCTCGTTGTGGTAAACGGAAAGTGCGACCCGATATTCCCGGACGAGGGCGTGCGCGAGAGCTACGAGATAATCAAGAGAATGTACGAGGCGGCGGGTGTTCCCGACAGATGCGCGCTCGTTACAGGCGAGGAAGGTCACAGATTCTATGCAGACGCTGCATGGCCTGTTGCCAAGGAATTAATGAGTAAATAACTAGAAAGAAGCGGAAATACATCCGCTTCTTTTTTATTTTCTTGATAGCTCGGCAATTCTATTTGATTTTTTCAGTATTGCAGAGAGGGTTATCATCGACATACACAGTAAGATAACGTCCGTTGCCGAGAGAAGAAACACCGAGGATATATAGCCCGAAATAAGAACGAATACAAAAAAGCACGGAGTAAAAAGGGGCTTTAGGGCAGGAAAATAAAGACGGGTACATTCACTGCCGTAGCAGTACCAGCAAATTATCGTGGAATAAGCAAAGGAAAATATCAAAACAAGCAGCACGTAGCCCGAAAAATCTCCGAGAGTGTTCGTAAACGCGGCAGTAACGAGGGACATCGGGGTGGAGTAATCGCTGATATTTTCTGCCGAGAGTAAAATCACGAGCGCGGTAAGAGTGCAAAGCAGAGTCGTATCAAAAAACACCTCGCACATTCCGAAAAGTCCCGCAACCTGCGGTGCACGCCCACGCGAGCGGGAATGTCCGAGAGCCGACGTTCCCGCGCCTGCTTCATTTGAGAGAATACCTCTGGCAAACCCCTCCTTTATGGCGAGAAAAGATACAGACGACACAGCACCTCCCGTAGCGGAGCGTGTAGAAAATGCGGAAGAAAAAATCAGAGAAATCACCGACGGAATTTTAGAAAAATTCAAAAAAATTACGCAAAAACACATAAATATGTAAATTATTGTTGTCAAAGGTATGATAATTTCCGTGATGTTTTCTATTTTTTTACCGTTTCCGACGACGGACGGTAAAAGCAATATCAGAAGAAGCAGGGCGGCAAAGCCGGGACTTAACGAAAGAGTTTCACTCGCTACAGAGGCGGCGGCGCTGCTCTGCATAGCCGAGCCCATAAGAAGTGATAATATAGCTGTCAGTAGCGCGTATATCGGTGAGAGCAAACCGCCGACGCGACTGAAAATACTTTTAACGGCGCTTGCCATGCCCCCCTTCTCTGTCGGGCTGTCAAAAACCAGAAGAGTTTCGGAATACTTTATAATCATTGAAAATATTGACGATATAAAAAGCCAAAGTACACTCCCCGCACCGCCAACCATAATACCTGCCGCAACGCCGAATATATTCCCTACCCCAAGCGTTCCCGCAAGGGCGAGAGTCAGGGAGCGTCTCGAATCTCTATCCTTAACGGCGGCTATAAATTTCTTCACGGTTTTTATCGGGTGAAGAAGAAAGAAAAATTTCAGCTTAAAAAGCAAAAACGTTCCCACCGCCGTCACCAGCACGGGAATTAAAAACGATATCAACATAAAAAATCCTCCGCAATAAATATTTATGCGAAGGATTTTTTCAAAATTACGTTATTTCAGTATAAATATATCAACCAGCTTCCATACAACGAAGATAACTATGCCCACTATTACGCCGAGGGATACGTAATCAAGAAAACGGTTTACCTTTTCTGCCTTTTCTTCTTCTGCCTTATCAAGAGCGATATCCTCCTCGCTCTCGCGAAGCTCCTCGGGGATTTCTTCAAAGTCCTCGGGGTTATTCTCTTCATCAAGTGAAAAATCATACTCGCCTGCCTTGATAGCCTTGGCGCGCTCCATAGCACTCTGTAAAATTCCGTCAACGGTCTCAAAAGTGTGGGGGTCGGCGTCGGTTGCAGTCATCTTTTTGCCTATGGAGTCCATAGCCTCGGCAATTTTTTCGGCATCGGTGCCAAGAGTTGCCGTATCAAGCTCGGCAGAACATTCGTCACAGAGGACGCGGGTGTAGCCGTAGCCGCTCATCTCAAGTATCGGAGCGCTCTCCCCGTCTACCTCTCTTCTGCATATTGCACATTTTGCCATATATTATGCCTGCCCTTCCGTTTTTATTTTCACTCCGCGAAGCTCTGAGCGCACGTATGCAATATACTCCTCACGAAGCGCCTTCTGCTCCTGTTTTTCTGCCTCGGTAAGCTCTCTTTGCTTTGAGAGTCTGCCAAGCTCGTTTATTCTGTCTATCTTTGCTTTTTCCATTTTACTTTTCCTTCGTGTAAAGCTTTGCAAGTCCGCCCGTTGACGTCTCGCGGTAGTGGTGGGAGAGGTCTTTACCTGTTTCGTACATTGTTTTTATAACCAAGTCGAGCGATATCTTACGCGAGCCGGAGAGGAAGTTCGCAAGACTCATTGCGTTTATCGCACGCATAGCCGCAACGGCGTTACGCTCGATGCAGGGAATCTGCACAAGACCGCAAATCGGGTCGCAGGTAAGTCCGAGATGATGCTCGAAGGCTATCTCTGCCGCGTATTCTATCTGGTCAATTCCCATTTCAAATATCTCACCGAGGGCTGCCGCTGCCATCGAGCAGGCTGTGCCTATCTCTGCCTGGCAGCCGCACTCCGCACCGCTGATAGAAGCGTTTGTTTTTACAAGATTGCCTATAAGTCCTGCTACGGCAAGGGCGCGAAGCACCTGCTTGTCGGTGAAGCCGTGCTTTTCCTGCATATACTTTAGCACTGACGGAAGCACCGCACACGCACCGCAGGTGGGTGCTGTTACTATCGTGCCGTTATCCGCGTTCTGCTCGCTGACGGCATAGGCGTAGGAGCAGACTATTCTGTTCTCTCGCGTTACGGGGCTTTCGTCAATGTGACGGCGGTTGTAGAGATACTGCGCCTTTCTCTCAACCTCAAGTCCTCCGGGCAAGATACCCGACGTTGTGAGTCCCTCGTGTATCGCGCTCTTCATAGTTTCCCAAACTGTGTAGAGAAAATCATATATACCCTCGCCCTCACGCATTATAACGTAATCGGAAAGCCTGATTCCCTCGTGCTTGCAAATCTCGGCTATCTCGCCGAAGGTGGACTCGGGATATATTTCGTCAAGAGCAGAAGTATCCCTGCCTTCAATTTTGATATCGCCGCCGCCGACGCTCATAACGCGCATTTTTCTCTGCTTTTTGCCGTCTGTCACAGCGTATATATCCATAGTATTTTCGTGAGGGAGTTCCTCGCGGTCTGTCGTATTAAATACTATTTCAACGTCCTTTTCGGTAAGGGAGCTTATCGCCTTGTCAGTTCCGTGTCCCTTACCCGTGTCGGCAAGAGAGCCAAAGAGGGTTACGGAATATGAGTCTGCATCGGGATTTTCCGCAAGGAATATCGACATCGCCTTCGCAGGTCCCATAGTATGCGAGCTTGAGGGGCCTTTACCTATTTTATATATATCCTTGATAGATTTCATAAATCAAGTTCCTTACTTTATTATTATATCTTATTTTAACACATATCGAAAAATTATGCAAGTGCGTTTTCGCTTTCTTTACTGAATACTTCAAATATTATCTCCGATAGCCTCATAACTGCGGGGCTTATCGTGCGGAGTCTGGGGGTGTAGAGTACGGTTTTTCGCTCGTGGTCACCGATGTCGATAAGCTGAATGTTGTCAGAAAACTGGCCTCGCCACGAGATTGAAGGAACTATGGCGACTCCAAGCCCCATCTCGACGTATCTTCTGACGTAATAGGGGTCGTCTGCCTGTATAACTATGTTTGGCGCAAAGCCCTCTTCCCTGCACATAAGCATAGTTTGCTCATAGAGCTGAAAGCTATCGGACATCGTGATAAACCTCTCGCCTCTAAAATCGGAGAGCCTGAATTTTTCACCGGGATATGCCCCCTTAAGACAGGCAAGCATCATTTTTTCCTTAAGAAGAGGGGTAGTATTATACTCTCCCTTGATATGCGCGCCTGCGGAAACTATCATATCGTATTCTACACCGCTGACTGCGCTGTGGTTTATAATTATGGAAACGCTTGGAAACATTGCTCGGAATTTTTCTATCGCCTCGGTGACAAGGCGGCGATTTGTGTTTATAAGTATCACAATCTCGCCAAAAAGCTCGCCACACTTTCCGGTGAGTTTGTTTTTTGCCTCGGATATTTCCAAAAGTCCTTTTGATACACCTTCATAAAATATGCGCCCCTGCTCCGAGAGAGTTATCCTGTTTGACGTACGGTTAAAGAGCTTTACCCCAAGCTCTGCCTCAAGTCTTTTTACCGTCTGGGAAATATTAGAGGTGGGGACGTTATATTTCTTTGCCGTATGTGAAAAATTTTCGCTAACGGCTGCATCGCAAAAGTATTCAAGCTGTAAAAATTCCATAGCCTTAAGGCACCTACCTTTCACATTTATTATATACCAAAGGGGCGAAGATGTCAATATACTATATGATAAAAGTTATACTTGATATATACGATTTAGTTATTTACAACACGGGAGATAGATGCTATAATTTAAGAAAAAATAAAAAGGAGAAAAACAATGTCTGAAATACTTGAAATCATTATGATTGTCAGCTTTGGCGTTTCATGGCCTATGAACGTTATGAAATCGTATAAGGCAAGAACCACAAAGGGAAAATCCCTCTCGTTCCTTTGCCTTATCTTCTTCGGATATATTGCGGGAATTGCTTCAAAGTTCATGAACACTGCTTATATGGCAGACTTTTCGTCAAAGTGGTACGTTGTATGCTTCTACATACTTAATCTGGTGATGGTTGGTGCAGACCTCTGCCTCTATTACAGAAACTGTCTTCTTGACAAAAAGGCAGCAAAAGGAGAATAAAAATGAAAATTCTTTCAATCGGAAACAGCTTTTCCGAGGATGCGCAGAGATATCTGCACGCTACCGCAGAGTATGAGGGTATTGACCTTATGTGCGCAAATCTTTTCATCGGCGGCTGCTCACTTGAGACTCATTATGACAATCTTATAAATGAGACAAGACCCTACGAATATTCCGAAAATGCGGAGTATTTAAGAAAATCAACACTTAAAGACGGCATTGCCGCTCATGAATGGGACATAATAACTCTTCAGCAAGCGTCACACCTCTCTTATAAAGAGGAGAGCTATTTTCCTTACATAAACGAGCTTGTAGCATATTTGCGTAAGAGCTGCCCTAATGCGAAGATATATATCCACCAAACCTGGAGCTATAATACTAATGAAAGACTTGCCTCCCATAAGTTTGGTACACATGCGGATATGTTCTCTTACGTTGAAAGAGCCTATCGTAAGGCAGAAAAGGAAATAGACGCTGACGGATTTATCCCTGCGGGAGAAACGCTCGAGAGACTTAAAAACAGGGGCTTTAATCCTCACCGTGACGGAAGCCATGCGAGCCTTGGGCTTGGAAGATTTGCGGTGGCTCTTACATGGCTCGGTGCGATTTGCGGCTACGATATAACCAAGGTAAGCTACAAGGACTTTGATAGATTTGTAAGTGAAGATGAGTACCAGGCGGCTATCGAGTGCGCCAAGGAATCCTTAGAAAACGGAAAGCTTCTTTACGAAATAAGAACCAAGCACAACGTTCCTTATGCTGTAAGCCACAGCGGCACACCCGACACAAATCCCGAAAGAGCGCTTGACATCTATCTGCCAAATACCGATAACTTTGACACCTTCGTTTATTTTCACGGCGGCGGATTCGTTAACGGTGATAAGTGCGGTGAGTTTTCTCCTACCGTTGCAAAATACTTTACCGATAACGGCTTTGCATACGTGAGTGCAAATTACAGAATGTATCCTAATGCACAGTATCCAGACTTTATAAGAGATGCGGCTCTGGCTGTTGCTTACGTCAAGAAGAATATAGAGTCGTTTGGCGGAAACGGAAGGGTCTTTGTCGGCGGTACGTCAGCGGGCGGATATCTTTCGCAGATGCTCTGCTTTGATAAAAAGTGGCTTGCATTTAATAATATTAAGGTTTCTGACATTGCGGGCTTTGTTCACGATGCGGGACAGCCTACAACGCACTTTAACGTACTGAGAGAGCGCGGATTTGACAGACGAAAGCTCGTGGTTGACGAGGCGGCACCGCTCTATTACGTCGGTGATGCGGAAAATTATCCGCCCATGCTCTTTATCCTCGCTGATAACGATATGAAAAACAGACCCGAGCAGACCGAGCTTTTGCTTTCAACAATGCGTCACTTCGGCTACGATATGTCAAGGGTTGAAAAGGTGGTCATTCCCGACTCTACCCACTCGTCGTATTGCAAGAAGCTTGACGAAAAGGGCGAGCCTGTCTTTGCGAAGGTTATCGTAGAATATCTCAAAAAAGTTAAGTAATATAAAGTTTAAGGGCAACCGAAAATTCGGTTGCCCTCTTTTTGTTGTTATGAAGGATTACTGTTCAGTGTTTGCGTTAGGGTCGCCTGCGACGTAGGCCTTATCGTGATGTCCTACAAAAACATTATCCACGTATAGGTCCGCGTTTGAACCTGTACAGCGTTCGTTATTCGTAAGATAAATCATAGGAGTACCCTGGTCTTGCGTTCCGCTACTTGCTTTACAGTCAAGCACAAACTCGTTGTTAACGTATACCTTGGCAATATTTTCATTATAATAGTGCTCAAATCTAATAGTAGACCACGCATTTATGGAAGTACCGAGCGGCGTTACTGCCGTAGAGGTTGTTCCGTCTTCGTTAGTCACAGTAGCCGTCATACAAAGCTTGAATCCTGTTCCGTAAGAGCTGTCATACGCTTTGCTGTAAGAAATGGTGTACGTACGGTTCGCGATTTTTATTTGTATAGGCGATGTACCGAAGGACTCAGCTAATTTGAAATCAAATTCAAATATATCACAACGATTTTCATAGTTAGCAAAATCACTAGGATATGCCAACCAATACTTCGCGGTCATTGCCGCGCCCCATTCCTGAGCTCCGTCCTCAAACATAAGCGCTCCGTCAACGATTGCAAACGAACCTGTTTTTGTTGCGGTGGTTTCGTCCTGCACGTCTTTGCTTGAGTAACCGCCTGAATAACTGATACTATCTGCTGCAATAGACGTGATTACATCGTAGTCCCACGTTTTTCCGGTTACTTCGCCATTCTCATACGCAATGTAATAATTGCCGGTTGCGTCCGATACGATTTCCTCGGGCGTGTCAGGCTCTGTGGTACCGCTGTCATCTGAACCCGTGTTGTCATCGGGCTCGCCTGCGACGAAATCAAGAGCGAGATGTCCTACGTATACGTTGTCTATCCAAAGGTTTGCATCAGAAAGTCTCGAGCGCTCATATGCGGTAAGATATATCATAGGTGTTATTTTTCCTTTTGATGCCTCACCGGCAAAAGGAGCGTCCAAAACATATTCATTACCTACGTAAACCTTAATGGTAGCATCTGCATAGTATGCTTCAAATCTGATCGTAGACCATTTACCGACAGTCGTACCGAGCGCAACGTATTCCTTGTTTGCATTCTGTATGCAAAGATTGCCGTTTTGATACCAAATAGTTAGGTTGTTATTTGAACCAAGCTTTATCTGAATGGGATAAGAGCCGTATACCTGATCAATCTTAAAGTCAAACTCGAATACCGTACAGGTATAAGAATCGGCATCGTTTGGATAAGACAAACCAAACTTTGCTATCATATCGCCGTTGAACTCTACATCCCCATCCTCGAACTTTAATGCTCCGCTGGCGATTGCAAACGAGCCCGTTTTAGTTGCTACTCTGGTATCATCAGTAGCCGCCTTATCGTATCCGCCGCTATACGATGTGTTGCCTTCGGGGATAGTTGTAATCGTATCGTAATCCCACGTTTTTCCGGTTACTTTTCCATTCTCATACGCAATGTAATAATCGCCGGTTGCGTCCGATACGATTTCCTCAGGCGTGTCAGGCTCTGTGGGAGTGTCAGGATCGATAGGAGTTTCGGGGTCGGTAGGTTCTTCGTTATCGTCGCCCGTGTTATCCTTCTCAAACGTGCCTTCCTCAAGCACACCGTAGTAGAGATTATCGAGGTAGATAGCTCCCGTAGTTTCCGCAGAGCAGAGATATACGAGTATCTTCCTAGAGCCGCCGCGATCTGTCGCAGTAGCGTTAGCGAACGTGCCTGCAAGCTCGCCGCCTACGTAGATATAAACGGAATTTGTCGCGTAATCAATTTCAAACCTGATATTATGCCACTCTCCCTCGGTGAGTGTTACAGAGCCTGTCGCACCGAGAACGGTCAGCACCATATTATCGCCGTCGTGCTTTATATATACGCTGTATTCCTTTGAATTTGAATACAGACGTATCCAGCCGGCGTTAGCGTCAGGTGCGGCGGAGAAGCCCACAAACTTAATATCGGTCTCAAATATCATTACGGGTGTTTCTATTCCCGTGAAGGATTTTACGTTATACTGAATATACGAGTCAGCGTAGGTTTCCCTCTCGCCTCTTGCAAACTCGAGCGAGCCTGCCTTAACGTAAGGAATATCCGAACCGCTTACTGTGGGTGTCGCATCACTCGTGTCATAGTCAATTCTCGTGCCGTCGGTTATTTCGGCGTTGGTGTAGTAGTCGCCCGTAGCGTCGTCGGTAACAGCCGTCTCGGGATCAAAGACCTCGGGAGTTTCTGCCGTGTACGCTGCGTCGTATCTGCCAAAGAAGAGATTATCCATACGCACGTACGCGCTCTCGCTCTTCTCTGCTGACATAAGGTACAGGCACATCTTTTCGGGAGTGTCGGCAGTCGCGCACTTGGCGTCATATCTCAAAACGTCGTTTACGAATATCTTAAGATAGGTAGCGTCTGCCGCAGCATAGCTCTCAAGGCGCACGTTGTTCCATACGTTAGGAGCAAGTCCGAGGCTGATAGAGCCGATGCTGAGATATCCCTTAACCATAGTTAAGGCATAATCGTTTCCACCAACACGGAGCTTGAAGGGAGTTGTAGCGCTTACGTTACCGAACTTGAAATCAAATTCCATAACGGTCTGCTTTGTCGTATAGCCCTTATGCGCGTCGGTCAGTGCGTAATTAAACCTTATAGAATCCTCGTTAGTATCCGACTTATTCTTGAAGTAGAGCGAGCCGCCCTTAATGTTAAGGTACGCGCCACCGTTTGTCTCATGCTTTGGCAATTCGGTAGCGGTACTGTCGTAGTCGTATCTGTCGCCCGCGTAGCTTGGGTCTATATAATATTTACCGACTCCGTCGCCTACGGTAAACTCAACGTCAATAAGCTCCTCGTTAGGAAGAGTAGCCTTTACGACAGGAACGTCTGCCTTAAGAACAGGAACTATAGTAGCCTCACCCGCATCGGGAACTATTTCGGCATCAAATACCCAGCTATTACCGTCGGCATAGGTATAAGCATAGCTTACCCTGTCGCCCTGGGTTATCATAACGGCGTTCCAAGAAGCAGGAGCGCTGACTCTGACAGTAAGAGGATAATTATAGATTTCGTTATCCAGCTTGTCGGTGAGAGTAACGGTTACGGATTTTGCATCTCCGGTAACGCTTACCACAGCCCCCTCTGCCTCGCGCAGATAAAGTATCGCTTCCTCAAGGAATGCGTTCCATACCTTGCCTGACTCAACGTTCTCGGCGATTGCGGCACAGATTTCGTCCATTTTAGCAAGAGTTGTTGCCTGGGTGTCGGCTGATGCCTCAGCACTCGTTTCAACTACTCTGTGAGCGAAGATTACCGCAAGCTTACCGCCTGCCGCCTCTGCAATGTCGTTAAGCGCAGAGCCGGTCCAGCCCTCTCCGATAGAACAGGAGCTTACATCAACCCAGTCTATCTCTCCGAAGGTGTTGGTTCTTCCATCGGAATCTCCCTCGTAATCTCTTGCGCCGATGTAATACTGCTCGACAAGATCGTACGCGAGCTTAAAGACCTCGTCCTTTCCGTACTGTGAAACACTAGATGAGAAGCCGGGATACGCATAAGTAAGAACTCTTTGTGTTGGGAAGAGATTGCGGAGTATAGTCTGCGAATCAACTATCTCCTTCTCCAGCGTTCCGTTTGCGTTATCAACGCCCCACCAGGTGTGAGTGTAGGAGTGGTTTGTAATATTCCATCTTCCTGTGTTTATGAGCTTTTTCCAAGAGTTTACATTTGAAGCCTTGGGTGCGCCTGTGCTGCTCACAACGTTGTTTACAACAAGCGCGACGTCCCCCTTAAGGCTGTATTTCTTGTAAAGGTAATCAAGAAGGTTTGCGGAATCGATATCTCCGTCGTCGTGCATTATAACGACTATACCGTCAGCACCGCCCTTAACGTCTAAAATCTCTGCCTCGGGCTTATACTCCTCGTCGGATGCGCCGGGATTGACTACGGGTGCGTCGGGGTCGCCCTCAACGTACGCCTTATCAACGTGAGTGTAAATGAGGTTATCAAAGTCGAGCTGTGCCTTGGTTTCTGCCTTAAAGAGATAAAGCATAAACTTATCCGTAGTAGAGGAATTATCGGTTCTCATCTCACCCTTGTAGGCACCGTTTACGTATACCTTTACAATAGAGTAAGTAATACCCGCAGCGTTAGTCTTATACCAATACTGCTCAAGGCGGATATTGTTCCAAGTTCCCGAGGAAATATCGAGAGGAACTACGGTGTTTTTACCGTTATAGGAATACGAGAGGTTAAGAGAGTCGCCGTTCTTTGAAACAACGATATCCTTACCGAAACGCCACTTCATAGGAGTTGCGGCAGAAAATCCGGAATATCTGAAATCAAACTCAACGACACTGGTTTTTCCATTCTTAAACTGATAGAATGCGTCGGTGAGTGCGTTTGTAAAGGTGATGTAATCCTCTGCTGCTGTGGGATTTTCCGTAACCTTACCGAAGCGGTAGTATTTATCCGTAACTGTTCCGTCCTCGCTTTGCTCGGTGATAAGCTCAGTATAAGCCGAGCCGTTATTATAGCCCATTGCGGGAAGCTTTACTTCCTCGGAGTCAAAGTCATAACGGGTTGTATTCTTCTTAAGTGTTGCATCGGTGTAATATTTACCCGTTGCGTCGCCAAAGTCGGGAGGCGGAGGCGCGATGTATGCCACCTCATCGGTCGTCGTGCATACGTCGTCAAGTGACCAAGAAAGATTTTCTGACTCACAACGGTACTCCATCATACATCTTGCAAGTGCGGTGTCCTTACCCGCAGAGCCGGACGTTCCGCCGTCACCTACATACTTGCCGTCGAGGTATACCATACATATCTTATCGGTAGCAGCTACTGCGGAGTCGGTATAATACTCAAATCTCAGAGTGTACCACTTGCCTGCATCAAGCACTGCCAAAGGGTCACTGACACCGTCAAGGCAGAGCTGACCCTTGCTGTTAGTATAAGCGAGCATATACCAGAATCTGCCGCTATTGTTATACATCGAGAACTTGGTGTGCCAGCTTCCTGCCGGAACGGTATCACCGCCGTTGAAGCGGACGCGCATCTCGTAGATATATCTCGAGCCGCCGCCCTCGAGAGTACGGAAGCTAAGCTTTGACTCTGCTTTGCTGCCGCTCTCAAGAATACTCTGTGTCGTCTTACCGAAGGTTACGAATTGATTTTCCTCTCCGTTCACTTCCTCTTTGTCAATATAAGCGTAAGCATAACCCTTGTAAACCACGCCGTCCGGCTCGGTGTCAAGCTCTGTATAGTCTGTACTGTGGAACAAACCTTCAAGAGTGTCGCCGTTGAACTTTATCGATCCGCCGTATTCGGTGTTTGTCTTAATGTTAGGCTCCATTTTGTCAAGCTCGTCGAGGAACCTCTCAAAGTCGTAAGGAGTGCAGATGTCAACCTCGGCTTCGGTATAGCCAAGGGCTGAAAAAATTCTGGCCGGAACGGAAATTATAGAAATATAGGTCGCGTTTACGTCGCCCTCTCTCATACGGGAAACACAAACGGGCATATTCTGTGACATTTCAGAAGAGAAATCAGGGGTAAATGAGAACGAGCCGTCACCCTTTAAGAAAGGAGCGTATTTCTCTGCCGCTATCAAAATGTACTTTGCGGCATTTTCGCGAAGATCTGCACGAATATCATCAGCAAGAGCACGTGTTTCATCGGTTGCGCCTGCCTTCTCGGATTTTAAGAGTCCGATAATGTTGCCGAGAGAGTACCATACGTTATAAACCCAGCAAACAGTGTGCGGGTCTTCCTTTGATTCAAGCACTGCTATACAAGTGTCTGCCGCTTCTTCAGAATGCTTAATTATTCTTCCCGCATCAGCATAGCAGGCGGAAATCTTAAGGAAGCCGTTTACCGCGTCGTCGTCACGCTTATCCGACCACATACCCGTTTCCTTGTTCTGAATATTATCAAAGAAATCAAGGCAAACGTCGGCAAGTCCCGCCTCTTTTATAAGAGTGAACTGCGCGGCAACTCTGTTACCGGAGGTGTAGGAGTCATTCCAGTTTTGTTGATTAAGATAAGCGATAAACGCCTGCTCGTTTGCAAGATGTCCCGATGCGGTAGGCACAACCTTGGATACCGCAAAGACTCTCGACTGACCGAGGCTTGACGTAAGAAGAGATGCCGCCGTAGCACCCGAGCTTACCGACGCATACATAGGCTTTGCACCGAAGATGCTTAAGATTCTTCTTGCGTTAGTAACGTCACGTCCAAGACGCTCGTCGGAGTATTCGTAATTTTCCCACTGGGGATGATAATACTTCTTATCCGTCGGGCTCTGCAAAGACTGAACCCAAGCGACTATATTTTCTCTCATTTCCTGAGGCAATTTCTCGCGAAGCTCGCTGTCGGCCGAAACCATTCCCGAGTACGCGAGGAAATCAAGCGCCTGGCGCGTGCTCTCAAGGTCGGGCGCAAAGGATATGGTATCTCTTGCCGAAACGGAATAGTAAAATCCGCCTGTTACGGGGTCGTAGAGGTTAGCGAGCCAGATATACGCCTTGTCGGAATAGAGCAAATATAGCTTTTTGAAGGCGTCGACGGTAGCCTTACCGTCGTAGCCCTTATCGTTTACGTATTTTTCGAGCGTCTGCCACTGCTGCTCTCTGTATGCGGCGTCCTTGTCTTCATAATAATCAGCTAAAATGAAATTATTATTTACCAGAACGCCCTTTTCAAGCTCGATCTTACCGTCCTTAACGTTAAGGCAACGCTCTGCAAAATCAGCAATCGCCTCCTCTAAAAGACTGTCACGGCTATAAGCTATGGCAACGGAGGTTCCGTCCGTATAGATTATATATCCGTCCTTATTCTGATCCATATAATAATCGAGATAACGGTATGCTGTCTCGGAAACTGCTCTGTCCGTTCTTCCGATAACCACCTCGTGCTCGGTGGCGCTATCCTTCACGGAGCGCATCTTGGGGCTGGTGCCGATAGCGTCGTACATCGTTGAGCGAAGCGTGCTTGAGAGCTTAATATCATCATTCTCGTACACTATGTATATGTCACTTCCCTTTGCCCAGAAAATGCCGTCTGCCGAAATGGGGTCGTCGTCATTTCCCCCGCCCGCCGTGCAGGCGCAAAGTGTCATAATGCTCATCAAAATGACTAGTAATAAGGTATAAAGCTTTTTCATAAACTTTCTTTCCTTTCTTGATAGAATTTGCGAGTGGGTCCGTATTATTTTTCGGACTCGGGAATATTCAGCGCATCTATAAAGCGCTCAAGGTCGTGGTAGGTGTATATCGGCACGTAATATTCGGAAGCTCCGAGCGCCTGATAAATGTTGCGAGTAAGGCCCGAGGTACAGAGAACTGACGCGTTTACGTCGCTCTCGGGCATATCCTTAAGGCATACCCAAGCCTCCTGCGACTTGGAGGACGAGCAGGCTCTGTGATAGGAGAATGCGCCGTCTGCCTTTCTGAACACCTCTGTCTTTTTTCTCGCTGCGCCAACAGATGCGGGAGCGTTCTCTAGCATGAGCTTCATTATTTTGTCTGCGGTCTCATTATCGCCCGTACGGCGAAGAGATACTATTATATTCTGAAGAGCGTACCAGCAGTTGTAGAGGTGGCAGACGGTGGTTCCTACCTCGTCGGACTTCGTACACTCTATCGTGGTGAGTGCGGCGCGCTCTGCCATATTTATCGGGAGCTTGGCATCAATGTAGAAGGCGGTAATTTTAAGGAATCCGTTTACACCCGTGTGCATATCGGGCTTATCGCTCCAGTATCCTGTCGTCTCATTCTGATATTTATTGAGATATTCGGCGCAGACCTCGGCAAGACCTGCCGCGATTATCTGCCTGCCCTGCGCGGCTATCATATTGCCCGCGTAGTAGGAGTTGTTTACCCAGTCGAAGCTCTCAAGGTACTTTATAAAGTTTTCCTTTGAGGTAAGGTGCTCGGGCATGAGAGCCGCCTGCTCCTTTTTTTCATTTTTATCAGCCTTTGCAAGTGCGGCAAGGCGCTGGCTTGCGGTGGGGTATGGGAGAGTGAAATTAAGCTTTCTCGCCATATCGTCTGCCCACATAGCATCTCTGCCTCTGCGGGAGTTGACGATGTCCTTTCCCCACTGGGGATGGTATATGTATCCGTCGTCCTTATCCTGAAGACTGCAAACAAAGGCGGAGAGCTTCTTTCTCATAGACTCGGGAAGCTCGTCACAGCTCTTCATCATACCCGAATTGAGCATAAGGTTAAGCGCCTGGTTCGTGCTCTCTATATCGGGGAGGAACGGCTCGTTATCCCTTGCAGAATTGGAGTAATAAAATCCGCCCGTCTTGTGGTCATAAAGCTTTGCAAGCCATATAGGAAGCTCGTCTGAATAGAGCTTATATAGCTCGCGGAAGCCTGCGACAACGGCAGCTCCGTCGGTGCCTCTGGAGTTAAAATGCTCTTCAAGAGCACGCCACTTGGGTGCAAGGTATTCTTCCTTCGTTAATTTTGCAGTGTTCATGGTTTTTTCCTCGTGTTTTATAGTTTTTTGCTTGTTTTTATTTATGTAATCCGCCGGGGCGGTTGATTTCAAATTTAAGTATGTTTATGTAAATAATTGTTATGAAAAGTGTGTTTTTGAGATTAAAATATGCGCGGGCCTCGGGTAAAGACCCGCGCAAACAAAATTTGCTGGATTTTATTGAAAAATTAAGTTTTTAAGAATTATTCTGCGGGGGTTGCGTTAGGGTCGCCAGCAACGTAAGGGATTTCCTCGGCGGTGAAATGTCCTGTATAGACATTATCTACCCAAAGATTTGCGTCAGAAGCAGTCTTGCGCTCATTTGCAGAAAGTGTAATTCTAAATGAACCCGTTGTTTTGTATGCCCAATTTGTATCTAGCACAAATTCATTATTAATGTAAACTTTTGCTTTTCCTTCGTTCTTATACTGCTCAATTCTTATATTTGCCCACGAACCGGGTTTAGCACCAAGAATTACCGCCGTACCTGACTCGTCAGGCATCGTAAGGTAGTACACACCGTCTATCTTTGTATAGGAGATTGCTTTGTTTGTTTCGTGTATAAATATTTCTATAGGCGAAGAGCCATATACTTGGTCAATCTTAAAGTCAAATTCGATTATGGAGCAATTGTAAGTATCAGGATACGATTGCCAGAACTTAACATACATAGCACTAGAACTTACATCGCCATCATCATAGAGAAGAGAACCGTCGGTAATAGAAAGCGTACCGTCAGATGCATCTTTAGCACTAAGCTTGTCGGTACTTGTAATAACATCAAAGTCCCAATTAGTTCCTTTGGTAATAGTACCATTCTCTCTTGCAAGGAAATACTCACCTGTTGCATCGGTAAGCTCGGGGCCTGCGATGCAGCTTGCGGTTGCGGTGAACTTATCATCGGTTACGGTGATTTCTGTGCCTGCAAGGTCTGCAACCTCCCAGCCAAGACGGGTTTCGGTTCCTGCATAGGTGAGTTCAACCTCGCTGCCCTTGATAACGCATACTGCGTCAGCGCCGTTTACCTTAACGCCGTCAGCACCCTTTACGTAAACGTAGTTTTCGGGATAATCGTTTACATTTGCTTCGGGATAGCAGTCGAGGAACGCCTGAATCTTTGTTCCGTATGCGAGGGTTGCCTCACATGCGTCCTTGACTTTAAGCTCGTATTCGGAGGGCTCTGCCTTGGTTGCTATGTAGGTGAGCCACTCGAGGCAATATTCGGTTACACTATAGGTCTTTTCTGCGCTCTCGGTACCTGCTTCAGTAACAGCCTGTGCTACGAACTTGTGGGTAAAGCTCTTTGCATCAACGCCGGGAGTCATGAAGGCGCGGCAAACAACGTCGTTTCCTGCGCTATCCTGGAGAGTAACTTCTTCGCTCTCGGTGATAGTTACCTCTTTTGCATTACCTTCGCTATCTACGTATGAAACGTTAAGAGCTATCTTTTCGGGATTTGCTACGTTCTCATATTTTACTGCAAAATAGAGATGAGTCGTTCCTGCGTATTCGACTTTTTGAGAAACGATGGCAACAGATTCTGCTGCCGTCTCACCCTCTGCGGACGCGGTAAAGCCTACTGCCATACCGATAACCATAGCAAGAGTGAGAGTTAGGAGGAAGATCTTAGTAAATTTGGTTTTCATTTTTTTCACCTTTCTTTAGTTTAGATTGATTGGACTTTTGTTTCACCAACCCATTGGTGTCCAAGCGCCGCCATTATCACCGCCGGTGTCAAAGTCGCCGGAGGAAGTAATAATGTCGGGACACTCGAACGATAGAATTTCGATTTTTGCTTCTTCGTAAGTGTCTTTCAACCTCATACGTAAATCCTTTCCGAATTTCTTTTTCAGAAACTCTAATTTTGTTTTTTATATCCAAAAGCGCAGGTGCTTATAGATAACTAAAATAAATTTTTCTCTGACAGGAGAGAATTGTATTGTATACTGTTGTTCTGTCTTTTGGCAACTTCTTTCTCCTGAAAGAAGTTGCCCCCGGGGGCGTTTTTTTGTTTTATTTTTGTACGCGTTTTTTTCTCTGTTTTTTCCTTGCACCTTAATTATAGCACCAAGCACCCTTAAAAGTAAATGGATTTTTTAACTGACTTGCAGAAAAATGGTGGACTTTTTAACTGTTTTTTGGATTTTTCAAGAATTTTTTCATCAAAAATAAGAAAAAACAAGTTTTTTAATAATAAAATTAAGCGTTGTGCGATGATTTTCATCAAAACAAAAAAAACGTTCATTTTTTGTGCAAGATATACAAAATATGATAACGTTTTTCTTTTTTGAAAGCTTCAAGGGCTAAGCAAAAGCCGAGTCAAAATCCGACTCGGCTTTTCCGTTTTTAGGTTAATTTTTCTTTACGCCTTTACGTAGGGAGGCTCTACGGGATCACCGCCCTTTGCGGCAGACATAACTGCGGCAAGAGCTACCGCAACGGTGTTCGAGCCCTCGATAGAGTTACACTCGACTACCTTATCGTTAAGGATAGCGTCACACATATCTGCTACCTCTGCTGCAAGGTTATGGTTGTTTATGTCAACGGGTATCTTCTTATCGGGATAGAGATGAAGTCCGTTGTCGGTTACGGCATGACGGAAGAGGGTTATCTCGGGAGAGGTGTTGTCACAGATGATAGTACCCTTGGTTCCGTAGATGCAGGTACGCATAGTGTAATTACGCTTTACCGCTATACCGCAGAATATCTTACCTATAACGCCATTCGGGAACTGGAGAACGGCGATAGTGTTCTCGTCAACGGGCCACTCGGGGTTAGCCTTCTTGTTTGCAAGAGCCATAACTCTCGTGGGGTTACCTGCTATCCAGCGGAGAAGGTCGATAGCGTGACAGCCTCCGCCGATGACTCCGTGACGGAGATTTACAGGGTCAAGACGCCACGCCGCCTTGAAGAAGGAGTAGTCGTGTGCATACTCGGACTCAACGAAGGTAATCTCACCAATCTCGCCTGCGTCAACAAGCTCCTTTGCCTTAATGAAGCCGGGCGCCTTACGGCAGACCTGACCTGTCATAAATTTCTTACCGCATTTCTGCTCTGCTCTGACTATCGCCTCGCAGTCCTCCATATTAAGCGCGAGCGGCTTCTCGCACAAAACGTGATAGCCTGCCTCAAGGCCCGCAACCGCGTGCTCTCTATGTACCTGGTCGGGTGTTGCAAGAATTATGCAATCAAAGCCTCCGTCCTTTATCATCTCGTAAAAATCGGTATAATACTTATCAAGACCGTACTCGCCCGCTCTCTTCTTGGCAATCTCCTCGTTATTATCGCAGATTGCTACAAGCTCTGCCTCCGGAGTCTTTTTGATAGCAAGAACGTGTGAATTTCCAAGTCCTCTTACACCGACTACGGCAAATTTTACCTTTTTTTCGCTCATCTTCTTGTCCTCTTTATTTCTTTTTTAGGCTCTTTTAAGTGCGTCGAGCCATTTCGGTTTTATAATACTATAAATCCTCCGTATTGTCAATAAAATTTTACAAATACAGTTAAAAAGTCCACGAAATCAGTGCAAAAATCCACCTTTTTGGTATAAGCGTAAAAAACTCGGAAAGCAAAAAAAGAGAGCCCTGCGAGTTGCAAGGTTCTCTTTTCTACAATTAATTATATCAGCATTTTGATTTGATGTACGAGTCCATAGCCTTAGCCGCTATCTTACCTGCACCCATAGCAGAAATTACGGTTGCGGCACCCGTTACGGCGTCACCGCCGGCAAAAACACCAGCTCTCGTGGTTGCGCCGTCGTCGGTAACGATTATACCGCCTCTCGAGTTTACGTCAAGCCCCTCGGTTGTGGACTTGATAAGCGGGTTAGGAGAGGTGCCGATAGACATTATGACAGCGTCAACGTCAAGGACGAACTCGCTGTCAGGGATTGCTACAGGACGGCGTCTGCCGCGCTCGTCAGGCTCGCCAAGCTCCATTCTGATACACTTGATTCCCGTTACGAAGCCGTTTCTTTCATCTCTCGGGTTATTGTGGTTTGTATAGCCTAAAATCTCGGTGGGATTAGTAAGCAGGCAGAACTCTATTCCCTCCTCCTCTGCGTGCTCAACCTCCTCGCGCCTTGCGGGAAGCTCGTCCATTGAACGACGGTATACGATATATACCTTTTCAGCACCAAGGCGGAGTGCGGTTCTCGCAGCGTCCATAGCAACGTTACCGCCACCGACTACTGCTACCCTGCCGCCCTTCATAATAGGCGTATCGCTATCATTCTTATACGCCTTCATAAGATTTGAGCGCGTGAGGAACTCGTTTGCCGAATAAACTCCCTTAAGAGCCTCTCCGGGTATGCCCATAAAGTTAGGAAGACCTGCTCCCGAGCCGATGAATACTGCCTCATATCCCATATCAAAAAGCTCGTCAACGGTAAGGGTTTTTCCGATAACGACGTTAGGCCTCATCTCAACACCCATAGCGACAAGATTGTCCACCTCTTTTTTCACAATGCTCTTGGGCAGACGGAACTCCGGAATACCGTAAACGAGAACGCCGCCGGCTGTGTGAAGAGCCTCAAAAACGGTTACGTCGTATCCGAGCTTTGCAAGATCACCAGCACAGGTAAGCCCCGAGGGACCGGAGCCGACTACCGCAGCCTTATGTCCGTTCTTTTCCGCTGTTTTAGGAGCCTCATCGCTGTGTGCGTTATGCCAGTCGGCAACGAAGCGCTCAAGCCTGCCGATACCGACGCTCTCGCCCTTAATACCTCTGACACACTTTGACTCGCACTGTGTTTCCTGCGGGCAAACTCTGCCGCAAACTGCGGGAAGACTCGAGGTTTTTGAAATAATTCTATATGCGCCCTCAAAATCCCCTTCCTTTACCTTAGATATAAACTCGGGTATATGTATATTTACGGGACAGCCCGAAACGCAGGGCATATTTTTACAGTTAAGGCAGCGGAGTGCCTCGTCTATTGCCATCTGTTCGGTATATCCGAGAGCAACCTCGTCAAAGTTATGCGCTCTGACGGCAGGCTCCTGCGTAGGCATAGGGTTTTTCTTAAGTGACATATTCGCCATCTTACTTTACCTCCTTATTTAAGAGATTACACGTGCTCTCGTAAGCGTGGCGTTCAAAGGAAGAATACATTCTTCCGCGCGACATAGCCTCGTCAAAATCAACCTCGTAGCCGTTGAAATCAGGGCCGTCAACACAAGCGAATTTGGTAACCTTCTTACCGTCAACATTCAGGGTAAGTCGGCAGCCACCGCACATTCCCGTACCGTCAATCATAATAGGGTTCATAGAAACGTCGCAGGGTATGCCTGTAGGTCTTGTTGCCGCGACGACGAATTTCATCATAATAAGAGGGCCTATGGTTATAACCTTGTCAAATCTCTTGCCCGACTCAAACATTTCATTAAGAGGAACACAGACGTTGCCCTCTCTACCGTACGATCCGTCGTCCGTCATAACGAAAAGCTCGTCCGACACCGCTCGGAACTCGTCCTCGAGAATAAGCAAATCACGGTTTCTGAAGCCTATGATAGACGTAACCTTACAGCCCGCCTCCTTGAGTGCCATAGCAACGGGGAGCGCGATAGCGCAGCCAACGCCGCCGCCTACGATGCAGACCTCCTTGAGTCCGTCAAGCTCGGTAGGCTTTCCAAGAGGGCCGACGAAGTCCTCGATATACTCGCCAACACGCTTTGCGTTAAGCTTTGCCGTAGTGGCGCCTACTATCTGAAATATTATTCTTACAGTGCCGCGCTCTCTGTCATAGCCAGCAACGGTAAGAGGTATCCGCTCTCCTTCACAGTCAACTCTAAGGATTATAAACTGTCCTGCCTTTGCCTTTGCGGCGACGAGCGGAGCCTCTATATCCATCATAGTTACGGTGGGATTAAGACTTTTTTTATTAACTATCCTATACATAACAAATCTCCTGATGATTATACGAAATATGATAACACATTTTCGGAGAATATTCAAGAGGAAAATAATGTTTTTTCAAATTATTTCGACTGTTTTACGTATTCTCTGTACTTAAGAGGGCTGACACCCATCTCCGCCTTGAAAATCCTGGCAAAATTGCTGGCATCTATACCTACGCTCTCCGCAATAACAGAAATGGGAAGGGAGGTCGTTGTAAAAAGCTCGCATGCCTTTGCAATGCGTAGTGAGGTCAGGTATTTATGCGGTGATACTCCCGTATATTCCTTGAAAATAGATGAAAAATAGCAGCGTTCAAAGCCAACGGCAGCAGCAACGTCTGACACCGTTATGCGCGAGTGATAGCCCGCTTCAAATATACCGAGTGCACGCTTAACCCATTCGTTTTTATCGGAAACGGGTTTGTTTTTCATAATTACGCCGAGCAGCTCGTATATAGAGGCGGTGCGCCTTAGGTCTGCCCCTCTGTCGTTATTGCTATTCATATCTATCATTTGAGATATTATACGAACAATATCGTCAAAGGCCTCGGGTGGCGCGTAAGGATTCTCTTCATCAATTCCCGCCTCGCTTAAAACCTGACCTACCCGCATACCTATAAGCAAGCAATAAACGCCCTTTCTCGACTCCTTTTTGTCTGCCGTATAGACCAAGCGCTGATCCGGTAGAGTTACGTAGCAGTCGCCCTTACGGATAGGATATACCTTGTCGTTTATTACAATAGTGCCGGAGCCGGATATAATACACTCGATACAGTAAGCATCACGCACGACAGGACCGAATGACGTACCTGGCTCCACGTATTCGTCATAGGCGCAATAAAACAAAAACGGTTCGGCACCTTTATATTTTTTTGAACTCTCGTAAATCATAAACAATCCTCCTACTCAAACATTTTGACGAAAAAATACAACAAAATGCCGTTGCCAGCAAATATGAATTGTGATACAATCAAATATATACAATATTTTACCACAAAGCGCTGAAAAATGGAAGAGCTTTGGCTAATTTTTTGTATCAAAAATGCGAAAGAGGAAAAAAGATGGAAACTAAACAGGTAAGATTTGCGGTTGTCGGCGGCGGTATGGGCAAGGCTCATATCAAAGGAATTGACGAAATCCCTGAGGCTATTCTCACCGCCTTCTGCGATATTGATGAAAACGTGGCAAAGACCGTATCACAAGAGGCTGGTCTTGATAAATATTATACCGATTATTATGAGATGCTCCGCGACGGCGGCTTTGACTGCATCGTTCTCTGCACCCCAGACCAGATACACAGAGAGCAGTGCGTTGCGGCACTTGAGGCGGGATACCACGTTCTTTGCGAGAAGCCTCTTGCACTTACTATGGAGGACTGCCGTGCTATCGACGCTGCGGCAAAGACGGCGAAGGGTAAATTTATGGTAGGACAGATCTGCCGTAAAACACCCGGATTCATCAAGGCAAAGGAGCTTATTGACGAAGGAAGAATAGGCGAAATATTCTTCATCGAGTCCGAGTATGCACACGACTACGCACACATTGTTTCTCCTTGGAGATGGGATACAGTAAATCTCCGTCCCGCTATAACCGGTGGCGGCTGTCACGCGGTTGACCTTATCCGTTGGCTTGCGGGCGATCCTATCGAGGTTATGGCTTATTCCAACCACAAGTGCCTTCTAGACAAGCCCTGCGACGATGCAACGATATCTATTCTTAAGTTTGAAAACAACGTTATGGGCAAGGTATTCTGCTCTATCGGCTGTAAGAGATATTACACTATGAGAACGGTTATCTACGGCACGAAGGGTACTATCATCTGCGACAACCGCTCCCCCGAGATCACACTCTACGAAATGGGCGAGCTTGACGATAACGGACACGAGAAATATCCCGCAAAGCCCTTCCCCGTTGACATCAATCACCACAACGCAACGGGCGAAATCAAGGATATGTGCGACATAATTCTCGGTGACCTTCCCGTAGAAATCACCGCTGCTGAGGGCGCTAACACCGTTGCAGTATGCGAGGCAATTCTCAAATCCTGCGAAACGGGCAAACCCACCGCTCCGGAATACATAAAGTGATGTTTTGACTATACTAGTTTACAAAAATCGGCAGTTTGAAGCTTCAAACCGCCGATTTTTCTGTTTTACAGATGCTTGTTTTTTGATTTAATCGCCCTGCAAAATCCTCATAGCTTCGCCGAAGCGCTGGAAGTGAACTACCTCGCGCTGACGGAGGAATTTTATGGCGTCGTTCACGTCAGGGTCGTCAGAAAGCCTAAGAATAGCGTCGTACATTGCTCTCGCCTTTTGCTCTGTTACTATCACGTATTCGCAACAAAATTGAGTCTTGCTAAAGTGCGAAAAATCCTTATATTTCAAGGGCTTTCGGCACTTTTGAAGTTGACGATTTTTCAAAAATTCCAGTGAATTTCGATAGGTACGTTTCGTGTCCCCGGAATACGCTTTCCGACCATGATTTTGTCGATCAAAATCTCCACCATTTCCCGTGTCAGATGCTCTACCTTGACGTATTTTTCGATCAATTCTCGGCGGTTGTCACCCACTGCAATTTTGACGTTTATCTCTGCAATTTGCTTTTGACATTCCAGCACCTGTGATTCAAGACGTTCTTTTTGCGAAGTGAAGTCCTTTGACAGCTCGATGAAATCTGCCTCACAAATCAAGCCCTTCACCTTGTCAAGATAAAGGTCACGTACGCCTTTGGAAAACTGATTGATCTTGCCTTGATAGGTGGCGATTTCGGCTTCAATTTCTTGCTTTTGCTCCAAAAGATCAGCGTTAAACTGTACCTTGCGTTCCAACTCATCCATATCAAGATATTCGGCATTGAGTCGCCGCAGTTCGTCAATCACCATTCTTTCAAGTCTGTTGACCGAAATAAACGCACCCTCGCAAGCACCCTTAGCGTAGTGTCGATTGGGGCATTGCAGGAAATGTCTGCCACCCGATTTTGACGAGCGCATGACGTATCCGCAGGACGCGCACCGCACCTTTTTGGCAAAAAGACCAATCGTACCGACCTTAAACGGCTTGGCTCGCTCGGCGATCATCTTCTGCACTCTGTCCCACAGGGTGCGGTCAATGATCGGCTCGTGAGTGCCTTCCACCCGAAACCATTGTTCCTTGGGGCGTGGGCGGTTTATACTCGTTTTATACGAAATACTCTCGTATTTTCCTTGCACGAGATTGCCGATGTAGGTCTCGTTGGTCAGCATATCCGAAATGGCGAAATACTTCCACAGAGTGCTGTTCTTGCTCGGCGGCAGACTGAAACGAAGCCCCTGCATCCGCTTGTACTCGGTGGGGTTGGGTATCCCTCGGTCGTTGAGCATTCGCGCGATCGCCGTCTTGCCGTAGCCTTGTGAAAAGAGGGTAAAGACCTCTCGCACCACGGCGGCGGCTTCCTCGTCGATGATCAGATGACCTTTCAGGTCGGGATCCTTCTTGTAGCCGTAGAGCGCAAAGGAGCCGATGTGAAAGCCGTTTTTGCGGCGGCTGTCCAACGCAGATTTGATGCTATCCGACATATCCTCCAGATACCACTCGTTGACAAGACCGTTGATCTGACGGCTTTTTTTGTTGCCTTTGTTGGCAGTGTCGGCATTGTCCACAATGCTGACGAAACGGATACCCCAAATCGGAAACAGACCGTGTATGTACCTCTCCACCAATTCAAGCTCACGGGTAAATCTCGATTGCGTTTTGCAGAGGATAATGTCAAATTTTCTCGCCTGCGCATCGGCAAGTAACCGCTTGAACTCGGGACGGTTGCGATCCGAGCCTGCGTAGTCGTCGTCGCTGTAAATGCCGTAAAGCTCCCACCCCATGCGGTCGGCGTAGTCACGGAGCATCGCCTTTTGATTCTGAATACTGCCCGAATCATCGGTGGCGTTCTGCTTGTTTTTGTCCTCCTCGGACAGTCTGCAATAGATTGCTACTTTTTCTCTCATGTTCTTATCTCCTCCACGATAAGAACAAGCTGTTTTCTTGCCTTTATTTTACCATAAAAACGGCTGTTTTTCATTGATTTGGAGAAAAATTTACACTTTTTCTGCGTTCTAACGTTGAGATCAGTTTTAACCATATATTCGTGTAATCCTCCTTCGTCAAAATTCCGCTCTTAAAAACACTTGTACAAATTTCGTTTTTCATATCATTTCTTTCGGCTTTTTCTTTTGCCATAGCATTCCTCCCTTCGTTTTTGAAATAAATATATGAAAAATAGCAAGTCCGCTATTACAGCGTAGCACCCCGCACCGAGCCATTTCCTTTGCTCGCCTTTCGACCAAGTATGTCAGGCGGTACTGTGTACGATTTCAGTTATGGGTGCGCTCATATCGTGGCGGCACTGTCCATAACGCCTGTATCACTCTCGGCTGGGGCTATTCAATTGGTGACGGACTTTTTTGTCCCTTCACCTATGAAATACGCCCGAGATTGCGATTTTCTGCAAAAAAGTTAAAAATTTTTTTGAAAAATTTAAAAACGCACCTTGTCGGCGGTAAAAATCCGCTTTCGGAGTGCGTTTGAGAGTATATTTACATCTTTTTGTCATCGGTTGCGGGGTTGTCGATAAGCTGACCGTCTTCAGTAAAGCGTGAGCCGTGGCAGGGGCAATCCCAAGTGTGTTCAGCTTTATTGTATTTGAGGGCACAGCCGAGGTGTGGGCATCGGGGTGCAGTGGGGGTAAAAATACCTACCGTCGATTCAAAAGCGTTGACGGCAAGCTGTGGGCGCAGGACGGTGCGCGATGGATCGAAAACGGCGGCGTAGGGACTGTTTTTGCCTTGCACAAGGTCGCAGAGAATATCGGCGGCGACCATAGCGTTTGTCATACCCCACTTGTTAAAGCCCGTCGCCACAAACACATCGGACGTGGACTTGGCGTACTGTCCGATATAGGGAACGTCGTCCAGCGTTATACAGTCCTGCGTTGCCCATTTGCCGACGATCTCGGCGTTTTTGTAGTGCTTGCGAGAAAAATCTTCAAGCTCTTGCCAACAGCCGCCCTCCTTGCCTGTGCGGTGTCCGCCACCACCGAGGAGCAGAAGGTCGCCGTAGCTTCGGAAGGATAGCCCCGAATCCGATTCGTCTACGTACATACCGCCGACGTTCTGAGCGTTTTTGAGAGCAATGACATAGGAACGGTGCTGATAGAGCTTTAAGGAATACAATCCGTGCTTGTTGAGCATCGGTAAATGGGTTGCGATAATCAACTTTTTGTAGGTGATCTCGTCACGGTTGGTTTTCGCCTTGTTTGGCATTACTTCTGTGACCTTGGTATGCTCGTAGATTGGCAGATCTTTTGTGATAGTGTATAGAAATTTCAATGGGTGAAACTGCGCTTGATCTTTGACGCACACTGCACCTGCGACAGAAAACGGAAGCTCTTTTGCATCCGAAAACTCGGCTTTGACACCGATACGGTTGAGTGCAGCTACTTCTTTTTCAATCTTCTTACGGTCATTGAGAGAATACACGTAGTTATCCCGTGTTTCAAAATCGCAGTCGATATTCTCGCAAAATTGCGCGTACTCCTGAATTGCCTTGCTCTGCGCCTCCGCATACAACCGTGCCTTGTCCTCGCCAAAACGGCGAGTCATTTTATCGTAGATCAAACCGTGCCCCAAAGTGATCTTCGCCGTTGTATTCTTTGTAATGCCTTCACAGATTTCGTCTGCCTCCACGAGCATACAATCCACGCCCGCATTTTTGAGCTTATAGGCGCATAAAATCCCCGCAATCCCGCCGCCGATGATCAAAACGTCGGTCTTTTTATTCCCACCAAGCGCGTCAAACCGTGGCTTTGACGATGTTTTTAACCATATTGAGTCCATAATCTATCCTCCGAATCTTAATAGGATTAGTGTTTACACGGAAACGAATAATATGTGTTAATTCGAGAGCTATTATTTACTTTTGCATAGAAATGTGGTATAATAAAAAATATAAAAACATCAAAGGAAGTCATAACATGAGAATAGTTAACTGGAATATATCATGGAGCAATAAAACAGACAATAAAGCCGCTTATTTAAGAAGTTTAATTGAGGGAAAGTCGTTTGTAATTATCTTGCAAGAAGTAAAAATGTTTGCTTATGAGGCATTAAAGCAGTCCTTGGGAGATATAGCTAATATTGAGTATTCGTTGGACTATCGTATTCCCGGCAAATTTGATATAGATTCAAGAAAACTTGGTGTTGCTATATTAGTAAGCAAAGACTTGAAGATTACAAATTCACAAGCATTGAGCCGAGCTCTTATGCCGGATAGAACAATAATGGTTGACATAGAGTACAATAATGAACCTTTGCGAATTTTGGGATTACATTCGGTGACGGGCTGTCACCACTTAAAAGCGAAGGAAATACAGTTTTTCTCCTTTGCAGAGGCAGTGGATGAGTACAAACCCGATGTTGTAGGTATAGATGCCAATGAGCCTCAGTATGACCATTATGAAATTAGCAAAATGAAATTTTTTGATAATTATAATAAGGGAAATGGATGCAAAACATTTTTTGAAACAATGCAAGCCAACGGTATGGCTGATTCATTTGTAAAAGACTATGATATAGAAAAATACATAGAGGGTGAGTACCTTACAACATCTCATATAATCAAACGAGGACACAAAAAGGTACGTTACGATTTTTTGTTTGTCAATAATGAGAAAATTCGTAATTACCATTGTTCCTATGACTATGACAATGCAGTTGAGGCTGGTAGCGACCACGCCGCAGTAATAGTAGATGTGGAATAATCAATAACAAATAAAGGGGCTGAGCTTCTTGCTTTACTAAAATGCAGTTGACTCATCCTTTTTATTTTGAAAAAAGTTTCGGCTAATTTATATAAATTCTTAAAAACAGCCGAAAAATGCTTTTAATTCTTTGCTTTTCGTATTTTTATACCTTCGACCATATATTCTCATTCGTTTTGGGAAATAATAACGGTGAATACAAAAAACGGAGGTATATATGTTCAAACACGAAAAAATGTTATTTCATCCCGTAGAGGTAGAGAGACCCAATCCGCAGTATGCCGTTTTGCTTCAAGAGCAGCTTGGCGGTGGGAACGGCGAGCTCAAGGCGGCAATGCAGTATATGTCGCAGAGTTTTCGCATCAAGGATCCCGAGATCAAGGATCTTTTCCTCGATATTGCCGCGGAGGAGCTGGGACACATGGAAATGGTGGCGCAGACCATCAATCTGCTCAACGGTCACGATGTGGATGCAACCAAGGTGCAGGCGGGCGAGGTGCAGACGCACGTTCTGCTTGGTCTCAATCCCGGACTGATCAATTCCTCGGGGTATTCTTGGACGGCGGATTACGTTACCGTAACGGGCGACCTGTGCGCCGACTTGCTCTCTAATATCGCGTCCGAGCAGAGAGCCAAGGTGGTTTACGAATATCTCTACCGTCAGATCGAGGACAAGAAGGTACGCGAAACTATAGACTTTCTTCTCAACCGCGAGGAAGCGCACAACCAGATGTTCCGTGATGCCTTTAACAAGGTACAGGAAACAGGCTCGAACCGCGATTTTGGCACGACGAAAGCGGCGAAGATGTATTTCTCTATGTCAAACCCCGGACCGAATACGTTTGCGACAGGTGAGAGTCACGCACCGTCGTTTAAGTAACAGTAACGATGATACGGCAGAGGCGGCGGACAAATCTTGTCCGCCGCCTCTGCCGTTTTTTACCCCACTTTTTTAAACTCGGGTAAGAAACCACATGCTGTTTATTCTGAAAGCCTTGTTTTGCAAGGAATTGAAAGCTTTTATGGGTGTCGTAAAAAAATATCGGAAAAATGCAAAAAAGCCGATACTGATTTTAGGCTTATTTTTGATTTCCGGACATTTGAGAAAACAGCTTGTCCTTATCGATTTTTTAATAAATTAAGCTAAATTTTGGTAAAATTAAGTGTTGTTGCTCTTATATGATATCAGGATGGCAATTTTTGAGCGTTTTGCCGAAGTGTGAAAAATCCTTGTATTTCAAGGCTTTTCGGCGTTTTTTTGATAAAGGTTGCTCTTGCAGTATTGCAGCATCTGACATATCTTCTATGAAGTCGGTACGCTTAAATTGTGGATTGGAATCACAGAAAAACGGAGGGGATAAACTCGCGTTAATGAGGATAAAATGACAAATAATTAAAAATTACCCTGGATAACTTGACGTTATCTTAAAAACGTGCTATAATGTTGATGAACCAAGAAAGGAGTACCTACGATGAACAAAAAGATTTACACAAGACAGTATTATATTGATAAAATTCGTGGCTTTTATAACAGTGACCTTATTAAAGTAGTCACAGGTATCCGCCGTTGCGGTAAATCCTGCTTCCTTTTGTCTGTGATGGAAGATCTAAAATCCCAGGGCGTTAAGGAAAAAGACATTTTGTACCTCAACCTCGATAAGCGCGGTTATCGTAAGATCAAAACGCCGGACGCACTTGAAGCTGCAGTTGAAACGCTAATTACCGATGACGATTATAAATATCTATTCATTGACGAGGTGCAAAACGTAGACGGTTTTGAAGAGGTCATCAACGGATTCAGGGAAGACGGAAACTTTTCCATTTTTATCACCGGCTCCAATTCCTACCTTCTGAGCGGTGAGCTTACGACAAAGCTGACCGGTCGTTATATTGAAATCGAGATGTTTACCTTGAATTTTCGTGAATATCTTGAAATGAAATCATTTTTCGGCAATGAGATAAAATCCAATAAGACAGAAGAATTTAACGAGTATATCCGTTTTGGTGGTTTCCCTAAGGTACTTGAGTTTGACGACCCCAATGACAAAGATACCTATATTTCGGAGGTTATTTCGCAAATTCTCGAAAAAGATGTTGTAAAGCACAAAAAGATTCGCAACCGTTCGGTATTCGATAAGGTTATGACCTACGTGATCAATAACTTTGGCGCAACGGTGAGCCTTTCAAGCATTGCGGAATATTTTGAAAAGCAAGAGCATATCAGTATTCGAACCGAGACGCTCAATAATTATTTGCAGATTCTTGAAAACGCGAAGATCATATACAGATGTCCGCGCTTCGATGTGAAATCAAAAAAGTCCTTGCGCGGAGAGCAGAAATATTATCTTGCAGATCTCGGTATCTATTTCTCTCGCAATGTGGACGCGCGTATCAACTATGGTCCCGTGCTTGAAAATATCGTATATACCTATCTGTCTGCAAAGAATTATAAGATCAGCGTCGGTCGCATCGGCAAGCTGGAGTGCGATTTTATTACCCGTGTAAGCGACGAGTACAGATATATCCAAGTGGCAATGACGATTATGAGTCCCGAGACCGAGGAACGCGAATACAAGCCTTTCACTATGATACGGGATAATTACCCCAAATATCTGCTTACCATCGATCCACTGCTCCAAAAGCGTGATGGTGTGATACACAAAAATATTATTGAGTTCATTGCAAATGATGAAAGCTTGTCATCAGTGGTTTGATAAAACAAAAAAGACCTCCGAAGAGGTCAATTTTGCACACACTGTGCGATCGGACAATCCGACGATTTGAGAATTCTTTTATTTGAACTCGTAGTGTAATTTATAAGGGATATAAACTACACTTGTATTATAATACAAAAAGGAGTAATTGTCAATATGAAAAAACAAAATTATTTCATTGGACTTGATATAGGAACTGATTCCGTTGGTTATGCGGTGACAGACGAGGAATATAATTTGTGCAAATTTAAGGGCGAACCTATGTGGGGAGTGACCCTTTTCGATGAAGCGCAGCTTTCCGTGGAGCGCAGAGGCTTCCGTACAGCTCGTAGGCGTTTAGATCGCAGACAGCAACGTGTTCAATTGATACAAGAGCTATTTGCACAAGAAATCAACAAGGTTGACAAAGGTTTTTTTATAAGAATAAAGGAAAGCTATCTCTATCCCCAAAAAGAGGAGGACAAGATACGTTTATTTGATACGTATGAAATGCAAAAAGAATACTTAACGAAGTATCCGACGATCCATCACCTTATCGTGGAATTGATGGAAAATGCAGTTCCACACGACGTAAGACTGGTGTATCTTGCCTGTGCCTGGTTGGTAGCTCACAGGGGGCACTTCCTGAGCGAGGTGGACAAGCATAATATTGCTGCGGTTACCGATTTCAAAACTGTTTATGAAAAGCTTGTAAGCTATATTACACGTGATGAATATACTTTGCCATGGAAAACAGATGTGGATCTCGAAGTAATTCAAAATGCTTTGAAGGCTAAATCAGGAATTCAAAGGAAGTCAAAAGCATTAACGGAAGCATTTTTTGGTACAGTGAAGGCTCCGAAGATCGTTAATGAGCATTATGAATATAATTATGAATGTATTATTAAATTACTGTGCGGCGGCAAGGTTAATTTAAGTGATTTGTTCGCAAAGGATGAATATGCCGAACTTGAAGAAAAGGCTATTGCTTTGAATATGGACGATGAAAAGCTTGTAGCTATTATGCAAAGTATCGGTGACGATGCCGAGCTGATCTCTGCGTTGAAGGAGATTTACGACTGGTCCGTATTGGTTGACGTATTGAAGGGGCAGGATACCATTTCCAAAGCCAAGGTTGCAGTTTACGAGCAGCACAAGCGCGATTTGACCACCTTGAAATATTTTGTGAAAAAATATGCACCGAGTAAATATAACGAAATTTTTCGATCTGACAAGACAAATAACAACTACGTAGCCTACATAGGAAAGAATCAAACGGGGAATGACAGTCGGAAGGTAAAGAAGGCAGGCAAAAAAGAAGAACTTTGCAAGTATGTTCTTTCTGTCGTTAAAAGCATTCTTCCGGACGAAAGTGATTTGGAAAAATACAGCGATATGGTCACTCGATTGGAAACGTACGACTTTCTTCCCAAGCAGGTGGACGGGGACAACCGAGTGATTCCGTATCAGCTATATTGGTATGAGCTGAACATAATTCTTGAAAATGCCGAGCGTTACATCCCGTTTATTTCCGAAGTTGATGAAGACGGCATTTCGGGTAAAAATAAAATACTGTCGGTATTTGAATTCAGAGTTCCTTATTACGTAGGACCGCTGAAAGGAAAAAGCAATTGCAGATACAATTATTGGATGGTCAGAAAAGCAGAGGGAAGGATTTTTCCGTGGAAGTTTAATAGAATGGTCGATCTTGACGAAAGCGAAAATGCCTTTATTGCAAGAATGACAAATTCTTGTACGTACCTGCCAGGGGAAGACGTGCTTCCCAAGAACTCGCTTGTCTACTGCTCGTTTGAGGTGCTGAATGAGATAAACAATATCAGAATCAATGGTAACGAAATTCCTGTTGTTTTAAAACAAGGAATATACAACGATTTGTTTATGCGAAACAGCAAGGTTACGCCGAAGAAAATTTGCGAATACCTCATTTCCAACAATTATATGTGTGAATCCGATGTCTTGTCTGGAATTGATATCACGGTAAAATCATCACTCAAGCCGTTTTTGCAGTTTAAAAATCTTGTAAACAGGAAGATGCTGACCTATACCGATGTTGAGAAAATTATCCACAGAGCCACCTATTCCGAGGATAAAGCAAGATTTAAAAAATGGCTCAGTGAACAGTATTCCGACCTTCCCGAGAGCGAAATCACTTATATTTCCGGTTTGAAGTTCAAGGATTTTGGAAGGCTATCCCGAAAGCTTTTGTGCGGTATTGAGGGCGTGAATACGCAAACAGGCGAAGTTTATTCCTCAATCATTCGCGCTATGTGGGAAACCAATTATAACCTGATGCAACTTTTATCCGACAACTTTAATTTCGAGAAAAGCATAGACGAAATCGTTAGAGAATATTATGATGTAAATCCCAAAAGCATTTCGGATAGGCTTGACGAAATGTACGTTTCCAATGCAGTCAAACGTCCTATTATCCGTACTCTTGATATTTTAAAGGATGTTGTTAAGGTGCAAGGATGCGCGCCCGAAAGAATCTTTATTGAAATGGCGCGCGGTACAAGTGAGGGGCAAAAAGGCAAGCGAACGGTTACACGTCTCAAACAGATTCAGGAACTGTACGAAAAAGTCAAAGATGAGGATGTTCGTGAACTGCAAAGCGTTCTTGATGAATGGGGTGATGCGGCACATAATAAGCTGCAAAGCGATAAGATTTTCCTGTATTTTATTCAGCTTGGTAAGTGCTTGTATACCGAAAAAAGCATTGATTTGGAATCGGTTATTTCCGGCGACGGTACCTATAATATTGAACACATATATCCCCGTAGCTTTGTAAAAGACGATAGCATTATCAACAACAAGATTCTCGTCGATTCAAAAGTGAACGGAGATAAGAGCGACAAGTATCCGATTGATCCTGATATTCAGGAAAAAATGCGTGGATATTGGATTCGCTTGAATAAGATTGGCTTGATCAGTGATGAAAAATTCAAACGCCTGATAAGAACGACAGGCTTTACAGAAGAAGAAAGATTTGAATTTATCAACCGTCAGCTTGTTGAAACAAGACAATCAACCAAAGCCGTGACGGCATTGTTGAAAGAACTGTATCCCAATACGGAAATCGTTTACGTAAAGGCGGGGCTGGTTTCGGAATTCAGACAGACGTTCGATATTTTGAAATCCAGAGCAGTGAACGATCTTCATCACGCAAAGGATGCGTATTTGAATATCGTTGTTGGTAACGTATGGCATTCCAAATTCAGCAGACCGTTTTGGAATGCAGATAAAAATTACAGTATCAGACCTGAAATTGTGTTTACTCGCTCCGTTATATGCGGTGGCAAAACGGTTTGGAACGGCGGTTCCGATAAAGATCGCGTAATCAAGATTGCAAGAAAAAACACAGCGCATATGACGAAATATTCCTTCTGCCGCAAGGGGGGATTCTTTGACCAGATGCCAATTTCGGCATCAAAAGGATTGATTCCTCGCAAGAAGGATATGCCTACGGAAATTTACGGTGGATATAACAAGTCAACTGCTTCCTTCTTTGCTTTGGTAAGATATAAGGTTGCGAAAAAGCAGGATATTATGGTAATGCCCGTAGAACTGTTATATGCAGATCATTTTCTTGGTAACGGTACGTTTGCCGAGGAATATGCAAGAAAGACCATCGGAGAGATTATCAATAAGGAAGTGGTTGAAGTGGAATTTCTTTTGAACAAGCGTATTCTGAAGGTTAATACAATGCTATCCTTGAACGGATTGAGGGTATGCATAACAGGAAAGGCGAGCGGCGGAAAGGTTATCGGAGTTTCTGTTATGGATTCTTTCAAAACGTCTGCCGATAACGAGGTGTATATTAAAAAGCTGGAATCCTTCAAAAATAAGAAAAAGAAGAATTCCGGTATCGTTTACAATGAATTGCACGATGGCATCAATAAAAACAAAAATCTTGAAATATATGACTGCTATATCGAAAAGCTACAGCAAGCACCGTATAGTTACCGTCCCGCTAATCCTGCCAATACGCTACTAACAGGCAGGGAAAAATTCATTACTTTAACTTGTGAAAATCAAGTGGACGTATTATTGGACGTTTTAGGTTTGTTTGGTAGAATACAAAGTGCGGATCTGACTCCAATTGGTGGAGTTGCAAAAGCAGGCGTCGCAACACTGTCATCAATGCTTTCCAACTGGAAAAAGAATTATACCGACATTCGTATAATTGACCAATCAGCCTCGGGACTTTTTGAAACGGTTTCCGATAATCTTTTGGAATTGTTATGAGCTGGAGGACGATCGTTATAACGTCACGCTGCAAGCTGGATTATAAGATGGGCTTTATGGTGGTGCGCGCCGAGGAAACAAAAAAGATTTTTTTGGATGAGATTGCCGTATTGCTCATCGAGAATCCTGCCGTATCACTGACCGGTTGTTTGTTGGAGGTCTTAACAGAAAAGAAGATACGGGTGATTTTTTGTGATGCAAAGCGAAATCCCAACGCCGAGCTTGTGCCATATTTCAATTCTTATGATTGCTCCCGCAAAATCAAGGTTCAAATTGCTTGGTCAGATGATTTGAAGGGAGCAGTCTGGGCGGATATCGTTGCGGAGAAAATACGAAAGCAAGCGGATTTTCTTGAAGAACTTGAAAAAATTAATGAAGCGGGTCTTTTACGCTCCTATTTATATCAAATAGAACCTCACGATATCACGAATCGAGAGGGACACGCCGCAAAGGTTTATTTCAACGCGCTTTTTGGAATGGATTTTACAAGAAGTGAGGAGAATATCACTAACGCCGCACTGAATTATGGGTACAGCATTATTTTGTCGGCATTCAATCGTGAGATCGTAGCTCACGGGTATCTGACGCAGCTTGGGATTTTTCACGATAATATGTTCAATCATTTTAATCTGAGCTGTGATTTGATGGAGCCGTTTCGTATTTTGGTTGATCGTAAGGTGAAGGAAATGAATTTTACCGATTTTACAAGCGAGGAAAAACATATACTTGTAAACGTTCTGAATAAAACCGTTATGATCAATCAAACCAAGCAAACGGTGTTAAATGCAGTTAAATATTATACCAGAAGCGTTTTCGACGCATTAAACGAGGGCGATCTTTCGCTTATACAATTTTATTCATTATGAGTTACAGATTTATAAGAATGTTGGTATTTTTTGATCTTCCCACCGAAACGCTTGAAAACAAGCGCGAGTATAGAAAATTTCACAAACTACTCATTAAGAACGGCTTTTTGATGATGCAGGAATCCGTGTATTGCCGTATGCTGATTACGCCAAGTGCGGGTAAGGCGGTTTTGGACGTGATACGCAAAAACCGCCCCGCAGACGGCATTGTGCAAGTTATGACCGTGACTGAAAAGCAATTTGCTGGGATGGAATATATTACGGGAGAGCATCACAGCGAGGTGATAGAAAGTGACGAGAGGTTGATTATATTATGAAACTGATATATAAGAATATGGGGCATGTTTTGCGTTTTGATAAAGGATATATCAATGAGCTCGTTGTTGAAAACAGAAAAATGTTTCTTGACCTCGTAAGCACTATGATACGTCAGGCAGAGGGCGAACACGGAGACTGTATATTATCAATAGCGGAAAAACCGGTGGAGTTTAGCAAATGTGCGGACGTTACCGTACAGTTTGCGCCGTTTCAGCTCAATCGCAAAAGCTTACTGACAAAGCTTTGCTCCGCATTAGAGCAAAGGGCTCTGCTTGCGGAAAATTACGTAAAAACAGGAGAATTGGTTAGTGAAATAGAGCGATATATTCTGTATCTTGCCGAGGATCTTCCGTTTGAAATCGATTGTCAAAAGCTTACGATAGGCCCAATTATCAAGGCAGTATCACCTGAGATCGAGGAAGCCGATAAGGGTACATTGGAGAAAATATTTGCATATATGGAGCTTGTGCGTGAGTTGGATCGTGATCGCTTGTTTATTATGATCAATATGAGAACGTATTTTTCGGATGAAGAAATGGAACGATTTGCGGAAAGTGTCTGCTTACATGATTTCAAGGTTCTTTTGCTGGAAAGCTCATCTCTTTCAAAATTAAAACACTCAAAAAGATATACGGTGGATGTTGACTTGTGCGAATTTTGACTTGATTTTTCTTGTTAATTGTGATATAATATAAGCTACCACTCCCTGTACATTGCTCTCTGCAATTCGTAGTATTGTTGCTCAAATGTTGATTTGAGGTTTGAGAGTAGTGTAATTTTATAAGGGACTCAAACCAGAAGAAAGTGAGTTACAATCACCAAAAGGTTTGAGAGTAGTGTAATTTTATAAGGGACTCAAACTTTTGCGTTAAAATCTTCAACGCTACCACCGTTTGAGAGTAGTGTAATTTTATAAGGGACTCAAACTCTTAGCATAACGAAAAGAAAGAACAGTATGTTTGAGAGTAGTGTAATTTTATAAGGGACTCAAACTTTTTTGCGCCTTGCTATTATTGCACCATCGTTTGAGAGTAGTGTAATTTTATAAGGGACTACATTTTCTTGACAATTCCAAAATAAAAAACGATGCACCGTACTTTGGGGCATCGTTTTTCTATATTTGGAGAAACAGCTTGTCCTTATCGATTTTTTAATAAATTAAGCTAAATTTTGGTAAAATTACGTGTTGTTGCTCTTATATGATAGCAGGGTGGCGATTTTTGAGCGTTTTGCCGAAGTGCGAAAAATCCTTGTATTTCAAGGGGTTTCGGCGATTTTTCAATAAAGGTTGCATTTGCGTTATTGCAGCATCTGCCGCGAGGTCCTCGTGAATATCGGCAAGGGGATCACCTTTGGAGGCTATTGCCATAGCGTCAAAGGGCACGCCTGCCGCCGAGCAGGGATAGATACCTACGCCGTGATCAACGTAGTATTTATCAAAGCCCGCTGCTTTTATTTCATCATGGGTAAGGTTTCTGGTAAGCTGATGGACGATAGAGGCCACGATCTCCATGTGCCCAAGCTCCTCACTGCCTACGTCCGTTAATATACCTATCACTCTGCCATCGGGCATATTATATCTTTGGTTGAGGTAACGGGTAGCCGCAGCGAGCTCGCCGTCAGGTCCTCCAAGTGCTGTGATTATCATACCTGCAAGCTTGGGGTTGGGGGTTTCTATCTTTACAGGATATTGCAATTTTTTCTCGTATATCCACATATTAGTTCATTCCTCCCTGACGATTATTCGGTGCGCCGTTACCCATCTGCCAAGGCCAAGGCTCGTTTACCCAACTCCAGCCCTTAGTCGTATCGGTGCCTATTGCGGTGAGGGGCCCGGTCGTGCCCTCGTACTCCTCGACAAGATCCTTTAGCTCTTCTACGGTTTTATAATAGTAGTCAAGAGCCGCGCAGCAGTCGGGGTGAGTGTCAAGATAAAGCTCAAGCTCGGTTTTCACAAAGCTCAAGGCGCGGATTTTTTCAAGTAAGGGAGTATCTGCTCCCATCATTCGATTATTCATTACCGTAGACCTCCATCGGCTTGTATAACTGCTCGAAAAGTGTGCCGTGAGCAAGGGCGTCAGGAGCCGAATACAGCATACAGAATTTTTGACTGGGTGCGTATAGGTACGCGGGTTTGAAATTATCTACGCAGCTTCCGCCGCCACAACCGCAGCCACCCTCGGTGACTCCGCCAACGGTGCCGCCATTTCCGTTACTGTTACCGTTACCGCCGGGAGTCACAGGAGCACTGTTGTTAAAGGTGGGGGCAAAGCCCGCAGCAGCCATCTGTGCGCATCTATCGGTCGGATAACCGTTTTCATTCTTTCTCATTTGTTCTGTCCTTTTGTTTTTTGTGGTGCTATACGCCACTACAACCATTATATGCCTAACTCATAAAGCTGTGAATATTTTTCGACAATATGCAACTGTAACGGCAAAAAAGCACTTGACTAAAACTTATGTATGTCGTATAATAAATACATAATTTTTTCGGAGGTTACTATGGGAGCTGTTTACGATTTTGAAGAGGAGAAGCTGATAGTCGGCGTTATTTACAGTGACAAGGAGCTACTCGATAGAGCCTTAGATATGCTGGTTAAGGATTTCGGAGAGTGGGACGCGGTATCCGAGGAGTTTTCTTTTTCTGCCGAATTTTCCGACTACTACGACGAGGAGCTTGGCGGTGAAGGGCTAAGACGTATTTACAGCTTCAAGAAAACGGTTGATCCCTCAAGACAGGCAGAGATAAAGGAGAGGACAAACGAGATAGAAATAACACTGTCCGTTGACGGCAAGCGGCACGTAAACCTCGACCCCGGATTTATCAATCACGGAAGGCTGCTTCTTGCTACAACGAAAAAGGCGGGCTTTAGAATACCGCTCGAGCGCGGCATATACACCGAGATGACTCTCTATTACGCACGAGGAGGGTGGCACAAGCTCCCCTGGACATACAGAGATTATCAATCCGAGAGAGTTCAGAAATTCATCACCAAGGTAAGACACGATTATCTTCTCGAGAGGCGTAAAAAAGAGAAGGAAAAATGTGAATTATTAAAGAAAAAAGTCTAGAAACCACCGAATAAATGGTAGTTTTCAAAAATTACGAACTGTATTTCGGCTTTTTTCGCGTTTTACTTGACAAAAGCGCTGTTATATAGTATAATATAATCGCAAAATATTTTTTACTAAAAGGAATTTACTTAAATGAGAGATTACAAGCTGCTTGAAAAATGCGACCCCGAGCTTTACTCTGCTGTTATGGCGGAAACGTCAAGACAGAGAAACAAGATAGAGCTTATCGCCTCCGAGAACTTTGTTTCCGAGGTGGTTATGGAGGCAAACGGCACAACGCTAACCAACAAATACGCAGAGGGCTACCCCTCAAAAAGATACTACGGCGGATGTGAGCACGTGGATGTTGTGGAAACGATTGCCATCGATAGAGCTAAAAAGCTCTTTGGAGCAGGTTACGCTAACGTACAGCCCCATTCCGGAGCGCAGGCTAATATGGCGGTATTCTTTGCCCTGCTTGAGCCGGGCGAAACCGTTCTCTCAATGAACCTTGCTCACGGAGGTCACCTTTCTCACGGCTCGCCCGTTAATATGTCGGGTAAATACTGGAACATCGTTCCCTACGGTGTATCCGAGGCTGACGGTAGAATTGATTACGACGAGGTTGAAAGGCTCGCTACCGAGTGTAAGCCCAAGCTCATTCTCGCAGGTGCCTCGGCATACCCCAGAATCATTGATTTCAAGAGATTTCGTGAGATAGCAGACAAGGTTGGTGCGTATCTTATGGTAGATATGGCGCACATTGCGGGACTTGTTGCAACAGGCGCGCACCCATCGCCCGTCCCCTACGCTCACGTTACAACTACCACAACTCACAAAACCTTAAGAGGTCCGAGAGGCGGTCTTATCCTCACAAACGACGAGGAGCTTGCGAAGAAAATCAACAAGGCTATTTTCCCCGGTATTCAGGGAGGACCCCTCATGCACACGATTGCGGCAAAGGCAGTTTGCTTTGGCGAGGCTCTGAAGCCTGAGTTCAAGGCGTATGCAGAGCAGATAGTTAAAAATGCGGCAGCACTTGCCGAAGGTCTGCTTGAAGAGGGCTTCAAGCTCGTTTCCGGCGGTACGGACAACCACCTTATGCTTGTTGACCTGACCGGAATGAAGGTTGACACAGGCAAGGAGGCGGAGCACCTTCTCGACGAGATAGGCATTACCTGTAACAAAAACGCTATCCCCTTTGATACACAGAAGCCCTTTGTCACAAGCGGTCTGCGCCTCGGCACAGCGGCGACCACGACTCGCGGCTTTGTAGAAGAGGATATGAAGGAAATAGCAAAAATCATCGGTATGACGCTTAAGGACTTTGATAAAAATGCTGACGAAGCAAAAATAAGAGTTAAGGCTCTGTGCGATAAGTACCCACTGTATGAATAAAAATCAAGCACCGAATGAAAAAACAACTCATTCGGTGCTTTACTATATAAAAAAACGACCACAGCAGGGTGGTCGTTTTTACTTTTTGGGAGATGAAATTACTTAACTTCAACCTCTGCGCCAGCAGCCTTGAGCTGCTCTGCGATCTTGTCAGCCTCTTCCTTAGCAACTGCCTCTTTAACAGTCTTGGGAGCTGCCTCAACGAGATCCTTAGCGTCCTTAAGGCCAAGGCCGGTGATCTCACGAACAACCTTGATAACGTTAAGCTTAGAAGCGCCTGCGTTCTTAAGAACAACGTCGAACTCGGTCTTCTCCTCTGCTGCGGGAGCTGCTGCGCCTGCGCCGGGAGCTGCTGCAACTGCTACGGGAGCTGCAGAAACGCCGAATTCCTCCTCAAGTGCTTTAACGAGATCTGCGAGTTCAAGAATGGTAAGACCCTTAACAAGCTCAAGGATCTGAGTAGACTTTTCGTTCATTTTTTAATCCTCCGAAATTTTCGTATTTTTTATTTAATAATGTAGTGTGCAGAAATTAAGCCTCTGCGGGAGCTTCTGCGGGAGCTGCGTCCGTCTCGGGAGCTGCTTCTCCGTCTTTGTCGATAATAGCCTGAAGTACATAAGCAAAGCTGTAAAGGGACGACTGAAGACTGCCCATCATCTTGCCGATGAGAACTTCCTTGCTAGGTGTAGCTGCAAGAGCCTCTACGCCTGCCTGATCAAGAACACCGCCGTCAACGAAACCTGCTTTGATCTCAAAGCAATCAATCTTGTCAGCGAACTGCTTCATGATCTTTGCGGGAGCGAGGGGATCGTCCTGGCTGATTGCGATAGCGGTCATACCAGAAAGGTACTGCTTCATATCAGCGAGGCCTGCGATGTCACACGCTCTGCCCGTAAGGGTATTCTTCATAACGGTGTACTCTACACCAGCCTTACGAAGAGCCGCACGAAGCTCTGTGTCTTCAGAAACCTTAATGCCTTCGTACTTTACGAGAACGCCAGCCTGTGCAGACTGCATCTTAGCGGCGAGTGTCTCAACGACTTGCTTCTTCTCTTCAAGAATCTTATTGCTTGGCATTGTTTCACCTCCATAAAAAATCAATAAAAAACATCCTTTTCCGCAAAAGGCATACTACCTCCGAGAAAAAGGACAACTAAAATACAAAAAATATTTAAGTTTTCTTCACCTCGGCAGGAAAGCTACGCGCTTTTACCGGAACCTGCTGTCTTAGGATACCTATGGTATTATATCAGATAAATTACTGTTTGTCAAGAGGTTTTTGAAAGTTTTTTTATTTTTCAAGAAATATTGTAATAAAGCAGTCTATCCGGTGGTCATGACTAACCTTACAAAAATTCAAATTGCACATATCTCGGACAGTCGAGGCGCCTGTCCCTACAGTTGTATGTTCAAATTGCGATAAGGATTTGTATTTACTAACAACTCGTTTTCACAAAATGAACACGCTATTTGTAGGGACAGGCGCCTCTGTCTGTTCGCATAATATGAACAATCAAATTTATCCGAAACGCAATTAAGATAACAAGGCTCCGACGAATCGGAGCCTTGTGTTTTTTGTTTTGCAATAGATATTTAGTTTAAGATTATTCAGCCTCTACGAGAACTACGATAAGGTTATCCATATAGTTCTGTACCTTAGGACAGTTGCTCTTAAGGTTGAGATAAATCTGATTTATCTTCTGTAAATATTCATTGCTCGTTGAGCTTTGAGCCAGAATCTTCGCATCGTCTATATAAAGCGTTCTGGTGTACTCGTATGCGTTACCGTCACCGTCCGTATCAGTACCGTATTCCGTAATTTCGATTTCCATACGGATCTTGTACCATACGTCCTTACTCAACTTAGTTGCCGGAGCAGCGTTATTAAAGAGTACGTTTGTCGAATCTGTAACAGAAGCGCCGCACGCAGCGAGGTACATAGCCGCTATCGAGCTACCATTTCCATGATATACATTTACGTTTCCGTACCAATTGTTAGTACCGTAAGTGGTTATAGGTTCCATACCGCCAAACTTGTAATCAAATTCAACAACCCATTTATCACCAACTCCTGCGCCCTCGAGTCCAACGACTATTCTTGAGTGCTTATCAACAGCCGCGTTCTGTCCCCAAGTAAGAACACCATCCTCTGCTACTATGTAGGTTTCTGCGGTTGTATCTGTTTTGCTAGCAAAGCCGTTATCTATCAGTTCGGGAAGAGTATCAAAATCGTAAGCCTTATACTTACCCTCGGTAAGAGTACCTGCCTCGTACTGTTCCCAATACGTAGGATCGGGAGCTGTATTTATATTGTCAAATACAAGGTTATCAATGCAGTAGGAATAACCATTTCTCGTTGCACTATGTTCAAGGTAGAGCTTGAATCCATCGGTATAACCGGTTGATAATGCGTCACTATACATTGTAACGTTACCTACAAGAGCATTATCAACGTAGAGTACGCCCACAGTATCGGTTATTTCTATACGGATATTATACCATACGTCTTTTTTAAGTTGCTTACTGCTGCTTATAGTAGCGTAATCGTCGTACGCACTCCAACCAACATAACCAATATCGTTAGAGCCCGTATATATTTTAATATAACCCTGCGAGCCGGTAGTAGCGCCGGGTGCCTTGAACATATAGTCGAACTCGATGATGGCAGTTTCACCGGCAGCCGTCGTAACAGCCGTATTGTTTATTGCATAAACATTCCAACCAGTATTTTCTACGACGGTGCTAAAAATGCCGTCTGCTACCGTAATGTTTGTCTTACCCGCTGTATAATTGTTCACAACAGCACCGTTTAGGTTAGTTATATTTGACGTGATGGAGGTATTGGAGAAATCATAAACGGTAGCGCCGGTTCTATTATTAAGACTTTCGTTATAATATTTACCCTGGCCGCGTCTTACTCCGGTCTCACCCTCGAGATAGTTGTAATAATAGAAATTATCAAAGGCATATTCCTGATCGGAATCGCTCTTTACCATCCAGAAATAGAATGCTTCAGGCGCATAAGCCTTTGTAGTAGATACCGAATATTCCTCGATACCGTTGATGAATACCGTGAGCACCGCCGCGCTCTCGCCCGTTATTTCATATTCAAGGCGAATATCATACCACTCGTTAAGCAAAACGGGAATTCCCGCAGTCGCGTCGATATAATAAGATAATTCTCCGCTGGACGTAGGATAAACGCAAGGATTTTTAACAAGCAGATTGCTTGTACCATTTCTAATATCATCTGTTAAATAAGCAAGATTTAAGCGAAGCTGTTCAGCATCATTATTAAGCTTTTGTCCGGTTTTAATCATCTTAAAATCGAAATCGACAACATAGGTTCTTCCGATCTCCGCTTCATTGGCTCCGTCGTTTGCATCAATCCACCAATACGTAGTGGCTGTATTAGCTTTATTTCCGGTAATAAGAACCTTATTATCAGAATCGTCACCTACATAAAGATAACTATGTTGTGTAGTAGTATCATAATTCTTATTAAGGTCAACATAAGCATAATCTTCAAACGCCGCAGGAGCTCCACCTTCAAAGAGCTTTTTAACATCGGTCAGATTTTCAAAATCTTGGAAATTACCGCTATTAACGTAATAAACGTCATACTCCTGCACACCGGGAGCCGCAACGGTGGAAATTCTAGTTGCGTCACCGGCTTTCGTCATCTTGAGGAATGCTGCACCGTTATACCACTCGCCGAGATTTACGACACTGTATCTACCCTCACTGTCAACGAGGTTTATAGCACGCTCATTGTTCGAGGAGATAACCGTATCGGTCTTTTCACCGTCTACGTAAACGTTTGCAGTAGTTTTGTAATAAGCATCAGCCCAGCCGTACTCTTCGATGTCAGCTGCGACCTCTGCATTATTTGCAGCAAAAACTGCCTGAACTGCCGCACCGTAGTCAAGAAGAGCCTTGTAAAGAGTTACCTGGTCCTCTGTGGGAGCTTTAGAGAAGCGATTCATCGCGTACTCGTAGATGCTGTACGTCTTTTCTTCCGTCGCGGAGATGGTTGTACCGTCGCCGTTATCTATATACGCCTTTGCGGTAACGGTCTTTGTCATATCCTTGGGAGCTATGCCTTTAGAATAGACTATGTAATAGGTCTGTCCGCTGATGGTTGCGGTCATATAAGAGCCGTCCTCGTTAGTCGCTACGGTCTTGGTATAAACCTCATCATCGCCGAGTTGAAGGTCGATTTTTATCGTCTGATTCTCGGAGAGGCCGTCAGCTTTTACATAATATAGTATCTGAGGTGCGCCCTCATAGGAAATGTTCTGACCCGCTATGGCAATTTCGGTAGCGGCCGTATCAGCTGCTGAAACGGTGATACCAATTGCGGCTCCGATAAGGAGAAGCGCGGTCAAGGTAAGAGTTACTATTTTAGCAAATCTTTTCGTTTTCATACCTTTTTATCCTTTCGTTTATTCAGCCGCTTTTAATTAAAAAGACCGGAAGCGGCGTTGCCATAAGCAAGAACCTTGTTATAAAGGTTTGCGTGAGCTTCATCGGGGTTCTGAGTAAGCTTTGTTTCAGCCCAGCTCTTTACGCTGTAAAGCGCGGGAGTGGATAGCAGAGTTACTTCATTACCGTTCTTTTCAACAACGGCTATATAATAGTCTGTGTTGATATTCTTTGCGGCAATTGCCTGGCTTGCGTAATAATAAGTGGGTTCTTCTGCCATGTCGGAGTGCAAAGCATAGGAGGAGTAGATGCTGTTTTCAGCAGTACAGTCGGTAGTAGCGCTCTCCCATACCATAATTCCTACAGCGCCGCTAACGGCTGCCTCGTCATATTCAACCTTAACAGCGAGGTGCATCATTTCTCTGTGCTCTACATTTACGGAAGCGATTTTTGCGGTCTCTGTCGCTGTACCATCTTCTGCCGAAACACCTATACACGCCAGCACGCCAAAGGCGAGTGTCAGCGCCAAGATAAGTGCGGCAAGCTTTGTAAATCTTGTTTTAATCATTTCTCTCTGTTCCTTTCGTATTTTTTAGTTTTTTCCAAGAAACGTCAGTTCCAGTCAACAGCACCTTGGTCAACGTTGTCCCAAGACTCGCCGGACGTGGCTATGACATCCTCTCCGGAAATTGCGACAACCTCGAGTTCCGCGTTGTCATAAGGTAGTTTTTTCGTTTTCATCCTTTTCTCATTTCCTTTCTTGAATTAATATCTACTTTTCGGTTTTGCGTCAGAGACCGTATAGGACGCTCGCCCAAAAATATATATTCTACCTGTATTTTACTCCTATTTTTTCCAAAATCAATAGACTTTTATTACTTTTGTATATTTTGACGAAAAAGTTCTACTTTATTACCATAGTCAATAAATCCAAGAAATTTCTCCTAAATAGTGCTTTTTTTGATTTTTTCTTGACTTTATTGAACCACAAAAAACTTAAAAAAATCGAGGTTTAGGAGGTGTTTTTTGTGATTTATCAACAAATTTTGGCATATTAAATTTGTTTACGTTGGGTGTTTTTCACAATTGGCATTCTTCAAAAATTGAACTATCTTCGTTTTTTTCGCAAAAAAGAAAAAAACCGCCTAGCAGGCGGTTCTTTCAGTAGTCAAAAAGCTTTGCGTTTTTAAGCTTTCCGCATTCGTGTATTATACCTATATTTACTAAAGCGCGCAGGGCGTAATACGCCGTTCTGCCGCGATGTCCTATCAGCTTATAAAACTGCTTTGCGGTGAAGGGGTGCGGCAGGCTATCAGACAAAAGACACACACAATCCTCCCGTGTCCTTACTGTAACGGTGGTGTCGATTGACGAGGGGATACGGTCAAGCTTCGTTGCACCGCGTTTTTTTGATTTATCCCAGCCGTCAAGCAGCTTGTATTCGTCACCCTTTAAGAATATCAGCTCTATTGAAAAGCCGGGTCTTTCTAAAAATTCAAGGAGCTTGTATATCTCTATCAGGGCATCGGCAGGTGTGGCACGCTTCGGTGAGCGGCGAGGGGGTGTCAGCTCTCCTGTTTGCTTATCAAACCAGATTACGTTTTTCTCTGAAAAGAGGGGGTAAACCACCGTTACTGGAGATTTTTCAAGAAATTTTTCGAGTTTGGGGACAAGGCGCTCTAGGGAGCGGGTCTGTATTTCAAATATCCCCTCCCCGTTTATAACGTCGGCAACCGAGCCAAGATACTCTATCTCGTGATTATTTTCATCGGGGTCGATATAGTATTTTAGTATCCTGTGAAGCAGCTTTTCACCAAGTGTGCCTATTCCGAGCGACTCCGTATTTTCAGATAGAGCTCTCACTCTTGCCTCGGTGAATCTTGCGTCATTTATTCTCATCTATACTCCCCCTTTCTTCATTATATTATAGAATTCTTTTTACCGGTTGTCAAGCAGAGTTTTTTTCACACCGCACGAATAAAGCGCCCTTTGTCTGTTAAAAATACCTTTAGCTTAGAAAAGGAAGGTTTTAGGTTTGAAGAAAATTATAGGTATTATTTTGACTTTGGTTCTTACGGTCTCGGCGGTCTGCTTCTCTGCCTCGGCGCTGTTCGGAACCGGGGGAACCATCGTTGCCTCCGACGTGAAGATGGTAAAGACGGGCCTAATCGGGCAGAAGGTAACATTTACCGATTCGGATTTCAAGTCTGCACTGTGTATCAGCGACTTTGACACTCTGAAGATTACGAAGATTCCCTCTTCTCTTGAAGGAACACTCCTGCTCTCCGGCAGGCGTGTGGGTGAAGGGCGCGAGATACGCCGAAAGAATATCGGCGGGCTTGTTTTTGTCCCTGCTACGAATGCGGTTTCCGAATGCGCGTTTTCATTCACTGTTGACGGAGGGCACGAGATAGAGTGCGTGCTGAAATTTATTGACAAGGTGAACTATGCTCCCGAGGCAGAAGCGATAAGTACGGTTAAAACACAGGAGAACATTACCGTTTTCGGACAGATGGCAGCCACCGACCCCGAGGACGACGCGCTTGAATATATCATCGTTTCCTATCCCAAATACGGCTCGGTAAGCGTTTTTGAAAACGGAAAATTCTCCTACACTCCCGGCAAGGATTACACCGGAGAGGACAAATTTACCTACGTTGTCAGAGATGAATACGGTAATTACTCATCACCCGTAAAGGTAAGCCTTGCGGTAAACGAGAGAATGTGCCAGACGATTTACGCCGATATGGAGGAGCGCGCCGAATATAATGCAGCAGTTACGCTGACGGCTATGGGAATTATGGGCGGTCAGATTCTGGGCGACGACGTATATTTCAACCCCGACGTTGAGATAACGAAGGCTGAGTTTGTTACACTGCTGATGAAAAGCGAGGGGATAAAGGCTAACGGGAACCTATATTCGACCTATTTTGACGATGACGCAGATATTCCGCTATCCTTAAAGCCCTACGTTGCAACAGCACAGAGAATGGGAATCATAAACGGTGATTTTGAGGGCGGAAAGTTGCTCTTCAACCCTAACGACACAATAACCAGATACGAGGCGGCAAAGATTATGGCGACGCTTCTCGAGGTAGATGAGGCGAGCGAGGACGAGATATACGAAACTGATGAAAACGCGCCCGTTTGGGCAAGAGCGGGACTCTCTGCTATGTATTCGCTAGGCATCTTTGACACCGATGACGCAGTTGAGTCAGGCGCAAGCGTGACGCGCGCCGACGCGGCAGAATACCTCTATCGAATAATGAACATTGAATAAAAAATACCGACTAGCCCAAAAATAGAAGTGGGTTAGTCGGTATTTTTTCAGTTTTTCTCAAGCTCCGCAATGAGTCCCGCAATCTTCTTCGGAAGATCAGAGGGGGTAACGCCAAAGGAGGAAAGCTCCTCTTCAAGCTCGTCGCCCGCCCTGCCGTGAAGATATGCCGAAAGCGCTACGGCCTCTATGGGAGATTGAGCAAAGGCCGTCATAGAAGCAATCAGCCCAGCGAGGACGTCACCGCTTCCGCCCTTTGAAAGAGCCGAGGAGCCGCTACCGTTTATATAAAGGAGCTTTCCGTCCGTAATGATAGTTCCTGCGCCCTTAAGCAAAAGAATTACGTTATATTTTTTCGCAAACGCCTTTGCGTAACCTATTCGGTTCCCTTGTATCTCGTCTGTGGAAACGCCCGATATGCGCGAGAATTCAAGAGGGTGAGGGGTAAGTATAGGCCTTTTCTTTGCTAACGAAAAGATGCTCGGGTCAGAATACTCGGCAATAGAGTTGAGTCCGTCTGCATCAATTATTATCTGCGAATCTGATTCCTTAATCATCATTTCCGTGAGTTTTGAAATCCCCTTCGATACAGAAGAGCCACAGCCTATGAGTATAGAACTCATTTTTTCCGCTTTCTGTAAAACAATATTTACATTTTCCTCATTTTCAATATCTAGCGGGGTATATATTGCTTCGGGGAATTTTTGTCTTAACTCAATACATAGTTCGTTTCTTGCTACAAACTCGACGATTCCACAGCCGCCCCGAAGCGCCGCCTCGAGAGCGAGGTGAGCCGCTCCGAAATATTTTTCACTTCCGACGATGAGCATCGTTCTTCCGAAGCTGCCCTTGTTTGAATTTGCGCGTCTTTCGGGCAAGAGTCCGGCGGCAAGAGCTTTGTCGGTATAAAAGCTGTCAAACCCAATTTTTTTCTCAATTTTATCCTGCGGGAGCGACAGGTCGCAAAGGACGATTTTGCCAACAAACTCCTTTGCGGGATAAGAGAGCAGTCCTGGCTTCACGTAAGAGAGGGATACCGTCGTATCAGCACGTATATGCGCCTTTTTAACCGATCCGTCACGTGCGTTTATACCAAGAGGAATATCTACCGCTACTTTGTACGCAGCCGAGGAGCTTACCGCATCGATAACCGGCAAAAGAGATGCGGGAATATCACCGTCAAAGCCCGTTCCGAAAACGGCGTCAACTATACAGTCTGCGGTCTTTATTATAGAAATAGTATCTAAACTGTATGGTATTATATTTACACCGCTCCCCTTTGCTTCGCCGAGCCAAAATTTGCCCGACTCAGAGCGCTGTCCTGCTGAAAATACGTCGATTACGGTAACCCTATAATTATCAGCAAGCAGCGCACCTGCCGCATAGCCGTCACCGCCGTTGTTCCCCTTACCCGCAAGGATCACAACAAGGCTTCCTTTTTCGGTAGCTTCACGAACCGCCAAAGCAACTGCTTCACCGCTGCGCCTCATAAGCTCTCTCTCCGGTATATTCAGCACGTTTATAGCAAACTCATCAATTTTCGGTATCATATCGGGGGCTAGAAGGTTCATATAATTTCCTCTTTTGGAATTTTTTCACAATTATTTTACCATAAAAATGTACAGTTTTCAATATTTTTTATCAGAAATGTCATAAAGTATCCACAAATCTATTTACAAATCATTTGAATTTTGCTATAATTATATCAGCAAATTTTCAAAGGAGAATCATTATGTCGAAAAAGATTATCATTACGATTGCACGTCAATACGGAAGCGGCGGCAGAGAGATTGGAGAAAGAGTTGCCGAGCTTCTCGGAATTCCCCTCTACGACAAGCAGATAATTACAGACGCTGCGGCAAACGGCAGCCTCAACGAAGAGGTAATAAAAACGGCTGACGAGTCTGCGACAAACAGCCTGCTTTACACTCTGGCTATGGGCTCTAACGTTCTTGGCACCACGATGCATTTCGGATATAAAATGCCTCTTAACGACAAGCTCTTTATCCTCCAGTCCGAGCTTATCAGAGAGTTTGCAAAGGATAGCTGCGTCATCATCGGCAGATGCTCCGACTACGTTTTGAGAAATGAGGAAAACGTTCTCAGGCTCTTTATTTACGGCGATCTTGATCACAGGAAGGAGAGAGTTGCCTCAAGGCACCCAGAGCTTAAGTCCTCGCAGATAATAGACGTTATAAACAAGACCGATAAGCGCCGCTCCTCTTACTATAATTTCTACACGGGAAACAAGTGGGGAAAATACGACAACTATGATATGGCTATCAACTCCTCTACTCTCGGCATTGAAGGCACGGCGCAGATAATAGTTGCCTCTGTAAAAAGGTTAATGGAAGAGTAAGTTTCCGTCTATAAAAAACCGAGTTTTGCAAATAAAAGTGTGCAAAACTCGGTTTTTGTTACTTATATAATTTTAATGCTTTTTCCTTCGTTATGGATTTTTGTCGAATAAAATTCCAGCAATGCTTGATACATACTATCAAGGTCCTTGAGCGCCATAGTTTCGTTTGAGGAGTGCATAGCGAGCTGTGCAATACCTATATCAACAGCCGGTACGCTGACCTTCGTGCCTGCGATCTGACCTAGAGTTGAGCCTCCGGGGAGGTCTGCCCTATTCGTATAGGTCTGTACCTTTACACCCGCGCGCTTGCATACCGTGCGGAATATGGCGTCCGAGCGCGCGTCCGTTGTGTACTTCTGATTTGCGTTATATTTGATTACCACCCCACCGTCAAGTAGCGGAGAATTGTCTGGGTCGGAAAGTTCCGGGTGATTTGGGTGAGCCGCGTGAGCGTTATCCGCGCTCACAAGGAAGCTGTCTGTAAGCATTTCAAGATATTTCTCCTCACTCCCCGCTATACGAAGAAGGGTATCGTGAAGGAAGGTTGAGGCCGCGCCCTGCTTCGTAGAAGAGCCTACCTCCTCGTTGTCAAATACTGCAAGAACGTTAACACCCTTAGGCTTTGCCGAGATGAACGCCTCCGTAGACGCAAATACGGAGGAAAGGTCGTCAAGCCTTGGGGAAAGTATAAGCTCACCGTTATTCCCTATAATCCTCGGCTCCTCGCGCAGATAGAGGTAAAGGTCGTGGGAAATTACCTCGTCGGGATTTATTTCAAGGTGCTCTGCGATTATATCTGCAAGAGTGCAGCTCCCACCAAGCGCGATGATAGGGAGCATATCCTTTGCGGGATTAAGCTTAACTCCGTCGTTCACCGTGCGGTTCATGTGTATCGCAACGCTTGGGATAACCGCAATATCTCTATCAATATTAACGAGCTTCATCTCGGCGCCGCTATCCGCCTCGACCCCTACCCTTCCCGCTATGGATAAAGGACGGTCAAGCCAGGAATAATATATTAATCCTCCGTAAGGCTCTACTGCGAGGCTCGCGTATTTTTCGCCCCTTGTATTCTTTACCTTAAAGGTGGGCGAGTCGTTATGCGAGGCACATATCATAAATCCGGAGTCGCGAGAGCTTCCCGAGAAGGCAATTATAGACGAGTCACGGATAACGAAATGCTTACCGCCGTCGGAGAAGGCGCGTGTGTCACGCTCTGAAATTTCAGTAAAGCCTTTTTCCAAAAGCGCGTTTTTTATCTCCTCGGTTACATGATACTGGCTGGGAGATTTCTTTATAAATTCAAAAAATTTTTCTGTATTAATCATTTTATTTCCCCAAAAGCTATATTCGTTTTATATATTTTACAACTTTTACTATAAAAAGTCAACTTACTGCTTGAAAAATTACTCATTTTATTGTAAAATATTGGGTGAATGAATTTTCTTGGAGGAAATCCTTATGATTAATATTACGGAATCTAAAGGTGCGGGGAAGGTTTTCGACTTTTTCTCCGAAATATCAAAGATACCGCGCGGCTCGGGTAATACCAAGGGTATAGCCGATTATTTAGTCAGCTTTGCAAAGGCACGCTCGCTCGACTTTGTTCGTGACGAGGCGGATAATGTTATCATAAAAAAGAAAGCAACCTCGGGATACGAGAGCCGACCTGCCGTAATTTTTCAAGGACACACCGACATGGTGCTGAATAAAGCGGAGGGTGTCAGCTATGATATGGAAAAGGAGGGCGTTAAGCTCATCGTTGACGGTGACCTCATCCGTGCAGATGGCACGACTCTCGGAGCTGATAACGGAATTGCCGTAGCTTATGCGCTGGCTATACTCGACTCTGACGATATTCCCCACCCTGATTTTGAAGCAGTCTTTACATCAGATGAGGAAATAGGGCTTATCGGTGCTACGGCGCTGGATTGCTCGTCGCTTAAAGGAAGGCTGATGATAAACCTCGATTCCGACGCTGAAGGAATCTTCACCGCAGGCTGCGCGGGGGGCAGAAGAGTTGATATCTCCCTGCCGCTTGAATACGAGGCGGTGCGTGCGAAAAAATACACTCTTATTATTGACGGTCTTAAGGGCGGTCATAGCGGAGTTGAGATAAACAAGGGACGCACGAATGCGGTAAAACGAATTGCCGACTATCTTTACGCCTTCGGCGACACAAGGCTCGTATCTCTTGACGGTGGTGTTGCCGACAACGCTATTCCCTCGTCGGCTGTAGCAGAATTCGTATCGGAGCATAGCCTTGCCGAGCTTTCCGATATTGCGGATAAATTAAAGGCCACCTTACCCTCAGGTGCGGAGCACGAAAGCATCACTCTCGCTACGTCGGGAGAAGCTGATACGGCGCTGACAGTCAAATCAAGCAAAAATCTTGTATCTCTGATACGCGCGCTTCCTACAGGCGTTGTCAATATGAGCCGCGATATCGAGGGACAGGTTGAAACCTCGCTGAATCTCGGAATTATAAGTCTTAATGACTCGGCTTCCCTCTCCTTCTCTCTTCGCTCATCAAAGGACGCTGAAAAGGAGGAGCTCGCAAATCGCGTAAAGAAGATTGCGGCAGGTTACGGTGCAGAAATCTCGGAGCACGGCGACTATCCCGGCTGGGAGTATAAGAAGGACTCGTACCTGCGCGACACAATGTGCAGAGTTTATAAGGAAATGTACGGTAAGGACGCCGAGGTCATCACCATACACGCGGGGCTTGAGTGCGGAATCTTCTCCGATAAAATTGAAGGGCTTGACTGCATTTCTATGGGACCTGACGCTTACGACATACATACACCAAGTGAAAGGCTCTCTGTTTCATCCACCGTCAGAGTTTGGGAATATTTACTAGAGGTACTTAAAAATATATAAAGGAAGATAAAAAATGAATAAGACAAGACTCAGAAAATATGCAAATCTCATTGCGCGCTGCGGCGCAAATGTACAGAAGGGGCAGGAGGTCATAATCAATGCCGAGCTTGACCAGCCCGAATTTGTAAAAATGGTAGTCGAGGAGTGCTATAAGGCAGGCGCTGCAAAGGTATCTGTCGACTGGTCGTATCAGCCTCTTACAAAGTTGAACGTCCGTTATCAAAAGGAAAAGACTCTTGGCACTCTTGAAAAATGGCAGATTGAAAAATGGGAGCATCAGGCAGAGGTTCTTCCCTGCAAGATTTACCTTATGTCAGAGGACCCCGACGGACTTGCGGGTATTAATCAGAAAAAGTACGCAAAGGCTATGGCTTCTCGCTCAAAGACCATAAAGCCTATCAGAAACAGAATGGAAAACAAGTATCAGTGGTGTATCGCTGCCGTACCGGGTAAGGAATGGGCAAAGAAGATATTCCCCGGTGAGAGAACGAGTACCGCTGTTGAAAAGCTCTGGGAGGCTATTCTCTCAACCTCTCGCGTTGACAACGATCCTATCGCGGCTTGGGAAGAGCACAATGCTGACCTTAAGAAGAGATACGAGTATCTCAACTCGCTCGGAATCAAGGAGCTAAAATACAAGGCGTCAAACGGTACAGATTTCAGAGTAGGACTTATCCCCGAGGGCGTATTCCTCGGTGGCGGTGAGGAAACTCAAGGAAGAGGCGTTTACTTTAACCCCAATATTCCCACAGAGGAAATTTTCACGTCTCCTAAAAAGGGTGATGCTGACGGTATAGTTTATTCTTCAAAGCCTCTCTCTTACGGCGGTCAGCTTATCGATAATTTCTGGATTAAGTTTGAAGGCGGTAAGGCTGTCGAGGTAGAGGCTGAACAGAACGAGTCGCTACTGCGCGAGCTTATCGCTATGGACGAGGGCGCGGCATACCTTGGGGAGTGTGCGCTTGTTCCCTACTCCTCTCCTATAAGAGAGTCGGGACTTCTCTTCTACAACACTCTCTTTGATGAAAACGCGGCTTGCCATCTTGCGCTTGGCAGAGGATTTACCAACCTGCTTCGCGATTATGAAAAATACACAGAAAAAGAGGCTCACGAGCTCGGCATAAACGACTCTATCGTTCACGAGGACTTTATGATTGGCACTGCGGATATGAATATCACAGCGGTTTGTGCAGACGGACGTGAGGTTGCCATTTTCAAGGACGGAGAATGGGCATTCTAATATAATAAAACAATGAAAAAATGCGTAAAATCTTAAGATTTTACGCATTTTTTATTTATAGCCCGATGAAAATTATGGTTATTACACCGCAGGCGATTCCGGCATACTGCTTCATGCTCAGCTTCTCCCTGTAAAGTAAAACAGCTACGACTGCAGTTACGATAATACCGCCCGCATTTATAAGCGGAAAAATCAGGGACATATTCATAATTGACATCAGTATCATTTTGAAAAGATTGCCTATTCCGCTGCTTGCGCCTACTGCGGCGGCAGACCAGGAGTGCTTTATACATTCCTTTATCTCTTCCCTCTCCTTTACAAAAGACATGTTGAAGAAGAATAACGACGATAACAAAAGCGCACAGAACATAAGCTCGTTTTTATAAAGGCCCTCGAAGGCTCTCTGCTGAAGTGACTGAACTACGGAGAATACTCCGTTACACACCGCCCCGAGAACGCAAAACAGCGCCCACTTGAAGCTTAACTTTTTCTCTCCCTTGGCGGTAGAATTTGTAAGAAATATACTTGCAACGAGGAATACAGCACCTATGATATAAAGCGGACTTATCGGCTCGCCGTAAAAAACTATACCGAAGGTTGTCGGTACGACTAGAGAAAACGCACCGATTAGCGAGGAAAGCGACAGTGGACCTATCGCAAAGGCTCTTATAGGAAAATAGTTCGCTGCCGAGTATGTCACGGCAATAGCCAATGAATACGGAATAAGCTCCGGTAAAAGTTTAAGGCTGAATCCCGAAAAAATCAGAAAAGAAAGAGCTGCGGTAAACGAAAGTATACCGAGGAAAAGATAGGTACCCTTATCGTTTGTTTTTTTGTTATAATCCTTCCTTAACACGTTCTGTGCCGAGATTATAAGCACCATTAAGATTATTAAAATTGCTTGCATATTCTTCCCTCTTATTCATCACAAAATACCGTGCCTATCGACCACGGTGCCAGAGTAGGAAGAGTAACGGTAAATTCGCCGTCGCACTCCTCGTATTCAAGCTCGCGCACTCCGCTATACTGGGAAACGAATTGGAATTTTTTCGCTCTCGGGTTTCTTATCTTTATTTTTATTCCATCGGGATATCCTACCGTGCAGTTGGTTACAGATACGCAAAGTGTTTTGCCATCATCGTCAACTCTTGGCATAATTACCGCCTGATTAGGAGTTAAAAGCCTTGCGGGGACGTATCCGAGGAAGTCGATAACGTTGAGAATCCTGTCGCGCTGGGTGGAGTGACAGGTCAGCTTCCAAAGACCGCATGCCATAACGGCAATCTTACCGCCTGTCTTCGTGTCAGCTATTACTGCGGAGTAGCCGTGAGGTGCTTCGGGGTCATCTGTAAGTCTTGGGAGCAGGTGGTGAGGCTGGTATTTTCCAAGAACAAGTGCGCTATCCGGTATTTTCGTAATAAATCTGCTATTACCGTAGCCTCTTGAAAAAATAGCGGCGAAATTAGAATTATAATAACCTCGGTTAATTTGAGAATCGGTGTATTCATCACGCATTACAAGCTGCTCGGTAACACTTGCCTCTCTTATCTCAAAGCCTATATCTATGCCTCTTTTCAGCATATGTTCAACGGCTTCGGCATCGGTTATAACCTTCTTTGACATAAGGGCAATAAGCTCTCGGTCAGTCATCTGACGAGCTGCCTTCGGGTGAAGGATATATACGTCGGAATCGGTAAATGAAAGCGGAATACCAAGTCTGACAAGAGGTACACCGTCCATAAACTCCTCGTTATTGAAGTCAAATATGTCTTCACTAGGCTTCATTTCACGAAGATGCGCCTCCTTTGATAAAGCGTAGCAGACACCACCTGCTCGGCTTCTTTTCGATACATCGGAGAGTCTATCAAGATAGCTTCTCTGCTCCGAAAAGAGCTTAAAGCCGCCCTCATAAAACTCTATCGGTTCGTTATGCTCACCAAGCATGGCAAAGCTAAGGTCGGTCGCGCCGTTTGCAAGATTCATCGCCGCTTCAAGTATAGTGCCGTGCATGGTTTTACCCATCGCGGAGTGAGGAATATTCTCTATCTCGGGGTAAATATCCTTGACGTAATCGGGCAAGAGCGAACTCTGGTATGCAAGATTATACACCTTCTCCACAAGCTCGTTTGGGTCGTGGTCAACGTAAGCTCCCGCGCCCGGGCGGAACATGGGTGCTCTGCCGGTGGTCTTTAATATGGCATCAAAGATGTAGTCGTGGCCTCTGCCTGTGTAGGGGCCGTTCGGACCGTTCTCAAGTCCTATTCGCGTGTCGGGAGATGCCGCCTTCGCGGCTTCGCAAATTTCGGTCATAAGCGAGGCGAGACCTTCCCTTATAAACTCTATGTACTCGGCTCTTACGTTTATTTTTCCGTGAAGAAATTCCTCAACGAGCGTTTCTCTTGAATAGCTGTATGAGTGCTTTTCATTAAACCTTTTGATACAATCGTCACAATAGCAGCCGAAGCTTACGGGGTCGTGATTCCATGCTCTGAAATCATCGTCTATCCAAAGGGCATGGGGCTTTATCTCGGATAGATATATTTTTACCGTTTCGGTTATATATTTTCTGACAAATTCTCCCCACCAGCAAAATGCATAGTGGCAAGTTGTGCCGTCGTGACCGACGATATCTTTAACGGGCGAGCCGTCGTATACAAGACCACTGTTATCCCTAATCATCTTGTATTGACCGTGACCTATGGTGCTGAGAAGCTCCACCGATACCTCAATTCCAGCGTCACGCAGCTTTTCTGCCGCTGACGCGTATTCCTTCGCAACCGCTCTGTGCCTTTCAAGAGTCGGAAATCCCGTTTCCGTAGTGAGCCACACCTCGTCAAACGCGCCCTCGTGCTTTTTTCTACGCTCGATAAGGTTATCCATTTTTTCGCCGTTTACGGCTGAAACTATCCTCTGCACTATTTTCATTTTCATTTTCCTTTCCGGACGGTGAAGCCGTCTTTTCTCTATTATAGCAGAGAAGGTATAAAAATCACACTGCCATTTTTGCGCTTTTATTCCCAAAAATTTTGCTATTGCAAATATGGAAAAAATCTGCTATAATAAATATAAAAAGACAGATATGAATTTATATAATATACAAATTTTACGATTTGCAGAGGTAAAATATGATATACCAAAATATGATACTTGGAATAAAGCCGTACGTCGTAATTGTAAACCGAAATACGAGCTACCCCGCCCACGCTCATTACGAAACAGAGCTTATATATTGCTTAAAGGGGCTTATCATAATGGTGGTGGACGGAGAAAGATATGAGATAAAAGAAGGCGAGGCTATCTGCATCGGCGGTATGGCAACTCATCTGTGCGAAGAGAGTCCGTGCGAGAGTGAGCAGCTTATAATAGAGCTTGGACCCATATTCGTCGGTGACGAATATAAATATTTTACCGAAAATCCATTCAGCGCCATAGTTTACAAAAACACCTCGGAAAACAGAGAATTGTTAAACACCGCAATCAATATTTATAAGGCGAAATCAAGTGAGGAAAAGCTCTCAAGCCTAACGGTGAAGAGTGAGCTTTACCATCTCTTTTCATTAATTATAAAAAGCTCCTCTTGCGGTACTGAAAATATCACGTCAAGAAGCTGTAATCTGAAAATTGACAAGGCGCTGGAGCTTGTGGGACGAAGCTACTCCGATGATATAACCGTAAACGATGCGGCGGCTGCATGCGGATACGGCGTAAGCGTTTTCTGCAATAGCTTTAAGAAGGCGACGGGAGTTGGCTTTCACGAATATCTTAACACCCACAGAATCGAAGTGGCAAAATATATGCTATCCGATTCGGAGGCTACTGTAAAAAAAATAGCACTTTGCGTTGGATTTTCGGACTCAAAATCTTTTTGCAGAGCGTTCAAAAGAATTTGCGGCATCTCACCCGGAGAATACAGAAAAACCTATTATTTCAAGGAATAATAGGTAAAATATCAATAATTATTTACATATTTTCAACAAAAAGCAGCCTTCCCAAATGGGAAGGCTTATTTTTCATAATCCTTTTTATCCTTTAAGACTCTGTAAATCGAGCGATATGAGTCGAGGCGGCTTTTTGCGATTTTACCTTCCTGTGCGGCTCTGGCTATGGCACATTCGTCCTCACCCTCGCCGAAGTGGGCGCAATCGGCATAACGGCACTCACCGAGGTAGGGTGTAAAGTCGCGGAAGGTTGGCAAAAGCTCGTCAAGCGAGAAGAAATCAAAGCGCGCGAAATCTATAAGAGAGAAGCCGGGGGTATCCGCGAGGAAGCCCGTTTCGGCACCATCCTCGATATCAAATATCTCAACGTGGCGGGTAGTGTGCCTGCCGCGCTCTATTTTTCTTGAAATCTCAGCAGTTGCGAGGGAGAGCCCCGGGAAAAGAGCGTTCATAAGCGTGGATTTACCTACGCCCGAAGCTCCCGCAAAGGCTGCGGTTTTTCCGTTTTTCACTTCCTTCTTTATGTAAGAGGCAAGCTCGGAGAGTCCTTCGCCCGCTTCGGAGGAGGTGATGAAGGTGGGAATTCCTACAAGGCGGTATATCGCCGCATATTCCTCACTCGCGTCACAGGAGAGGTCGGATTTCGTTATAACTATAACGGGGGTTATAGAGTTATGCTCGGCTATGGATATAAGCTTATCCACAGTTTCTATAACGGGTGATGGCTTTACCGCCGCAAAAACGATAAAGAGATAGTCAAGGTTAGCAAGAGGAGGGCGGATAAGCGAATTTTTTCGGCTTTCTATCTCGGAGATAACCACACCGTCGGGGGTGGAGTCGTCTTGCGTGATTTTTACGTTATCACCCACAAGCACCTTTTCCTCGTCGCGCTTGAGTATTCCCTTTGCCCGACATTCAAGACGCTCTACAGCACCGTCCGGCAGGATTATTCTTGTTTCATAAAGTCCGCCAAGGCCCTTTACGACCTTGCCGTATTTCGTAATTATCAAATCATTACCTCAACTTTGTTCGGATTGTGACTTCATTGCGGAGCGTCTTAACTGACCGCAGGCGGCATTTACATCAGCACCAAGTCTTCTGCGCACGGTTGCGACAACTCCTTGCTTTTCCAGCACCTTAGCAAAATTATTCGCCGACTCGGCAGTTCCCTTCTTAAAACCGGTTTCCTTGACCTCGTTTACTCTTATCAAATTTACGTGTATAGGTGCGCCCGAACCCTTAAAGGCATTTTTAAGAAGAGATGCAAGCTCTCTTGCGTCGGATTCAGTATCATTTTTGCCTGATATGAGCGTATATTCAAACGAAATGCGTCTGCCAGTAACCTTATAGTAATCAACGCAGGCTGAAAGGAGCTCGGCTATCTTCCACTTTTTGTTTACCGGCATAATTTCAGTACGCTTTTCGTCATTTGACGCGTGAAGAGAAATTGATAGGGTTATAGGAATATCAACCTCTGCCAATTTATATATTCCCGGCACGACGCCACAGGTTGAAAGTGAGATATGGCGGTAGCCGATGTTTAAGCCATCAGGATGGTTTACAAGACGCAAAAACTTTATTACGTTATCAAAGTTATCAAGAGGCTCGCCAATACCCATCATTACTATATTGGAGATACGCTCGCCGGAGTCCTTCTGCGCCGCGATAATCTGCCCGAGAAGCTCGGAGGGATAGAGGTCGCGAACCTTGCCTCCGATGGTGGACGCGCAGAACTTACAGCCCATATAACAGCCGACCTGGCTGGATATGCAAAGGGTATTTCCGTGCTTGTATTTCATAAATACGCTCTCGATACAAGAGCCGTCGTGGAGGCGGAAGAGGTATTTTACCGTGCCGTCAATTTTAGATACGAGCTTTTCCTCAACAGTCGGAAGAGTGTCAACCGTTTCAGCCAAGAGGCGCTCGCGCAGGGACTTCGACAGGCTTGTGATATCAGAAACACCGTCACCGGTGGCAAGGCGCGAGAACACCTGCTTTGCTCTGAATTTAGGCTCTCCGATAGATATAAAATACTTTTCAAGCTCCTCGGGAAGCATAGAATAAAGGTCTATCTTTTCGGTCATTTTCATTTCCTTTTCAGCTTCGCCATAAAGAAGCCGTCCGTTTTATGTATATGTGGAATAAGGGTAAGGCGGCCATTCTTTGACGAAAGTCCTCCCACCTCAAAATCAACAGCATAAAAGTCGCCGTTTTCCTCGAGGAAGGCTCTTACGACCTCCTCGTTTTCTTTAGGGTTAAGAGTACAGGTGGAGTACAGCAGAACTCCGCCGTCCTTCAGATATTTTGCCGACTCTGTAAGTATTTTAAGCTGAAGAGCAGGCAGCTCCGCTATCAATTCCTCGCTCTTGTATCTTAGGTCGGGCTTTTTAGAAAGCACGCCAAGTCCCGAGCAGGGTACGTCGCAGATTACCTTATCCGCTCTGCCGAAAAGCGCGGTGTCGGGGTTCAGGGCATCGCGGCAGGAGACGGTGAGAGACTTAAGTCCGAGGCGGTCTCTGCCGCCCTCTATCAAGGATAGCTTACTCTCGTGAAGGTCAAAGGAATGTATCTCGCCGCAGTCGCCCATAAGGATAGCTGCCGCAAAGCTCTTGCCTCCCGGAGCCGAGCAAACGTCAACCAGAACGTCACTTGGTGATGGCGAGAGGACTCTCGCCGCTATGGCAGATGCCGTATCCTGAATGAAAAATCTACCGTTTCTGAACCCATCGATATTTTCGGGGTTGAAGGAGCGGTCGGTACGAAGGGTGAGACCTGTATCTATATGAATGTATACGTCAAGACCGTGTGACAAAAGCTCGTCCTTTACCTCCTCGGGTGTAGTTTTTATCCTATTAACCGTGATATCCGTGTATTTTGAGGTATTATAGAAATGAAGAAGCGCATCAAGCTCTTCTTCGCCCACAACGTCGGAGAGCAGCTTTACTATCCACAAGGGGAACGAATGCTTTACCGATAGGTATCTTCTGTAATTTTTCTCCTTCGGGGGCATTGGCATATCGTCCTTTTTTCTGACGGCGGCGCGGAGCACGCCGTTGACGAATGAGCGCTCGCCTCGACCTTTAGCGAGCTTGACGGTTTCGTTCACGGCGGCAAAGTCCGGGATCGAGTGCATATCAAGTATCTGACAAAGGCCGAGCCTGAGTATATTTCTCGTAGTGAGATTTATATCGGAAATGCTTCTGCCCGAAAGGGCGGCGATATAATAATCGTAACGCAGCTTTTGCTCAACGGTGGTGTAAAGCAGGGCCGTGAGTGCCGAGGATTCACTCGTCGTGAGGCTGTCGGTTATATGAGAGGAGAGGGCTAAATTAACGTACTTACCTCCCGCCTCGTATCCCTCAAGAAGCGAGAGAGCAATTTCTCTTATATTCATCTTCTTCTGTTTCCTGTAAATCTGACTATCAGTCTTAAAAGCTGGAGTATAGAGGTAAGGAATGCGGCAACGTAGGTAAGAGCCGCCGCTCTCAAGGTTTTAGACGCGGCAGAAAGCTCGGACTCGGTATACCAGCCGGAGCCTCGAAGAGAGGCCATTGCGCGCCTTGACGCATCAAATTCGCATGGCAGTGTGACGAGCTGGAAAAGAGTAGTCACAGCAAAAAGTCCTATTCCCAAAAGCAAAATATTTTGCCCTAAAATAGCGTCGGTTGCGCTATAAAGCACTCCCAGAAAAATAACTATCCAAGAAAATCTTGACGCAAAGCTTGTCACGGGAACGAGCCTTGAGCGAATGACTATCGGCATATATCTTCTCGCGTGCTGGATAGCGTGACCTGCCTCGTGCGCGGCAACACCTATGGCGGCGGCGGAGGCGTTATCATAAGTGCTGTCAGAAAGACGCAGAACGTTAGCTCTCGGGTCGTAGTGGTCGGTAAGCGAGCCGCCTACCCTCTCAACTCTCACATTAGTAAGCCCGTTTTGGTCAAGAATCATTCTGGCAACCTCTGCCGCAGTCCGTCCTCTTCCCGTTTGGGTTCGAGAAAACTTATTAAAGGTAGTCTTTACCTTTATCTGTGCTCCCAGAGCGAGAAATATCGAAAGTATACAAAGGATATAAAGCGCGGTATCAAGCCACATTATTCTAGTATATCTCCTAATTTGATTTTTCTGCCGCGAATAAAGTCACCGGCAGACATTCTGCCCTTGCCCTCCGGAATAACGGAGGTTATAAGAAGAGCGCCCTCGCCGCAAGCAACGGTTATAGAGCCCTCGCCCTTATCGTCAAGAGAGATGACCTTGCCTGCCTGCCCCGACTTATCCACGACCTTAGCCTTATTTATCTTTAGCATTTTGCCGCCAAGATATGCAAAAGCCCCGGGGATAGGAGTAACTCCTCTTATCTGAAAATCTAGTTTTTGGGCAGATAAAGTAAAGTCAAGTTTACAATCTTCCTTTTCGACCTTCTTTGCATACGTTGCAAGAGAGTCATCTTGCTTTTCTCTTTTTACATTTCCATCTTCAATATCAAAGATGGTTTTGGAGAGAAGGGCCGAGCCTATATCGGCAGACCTATCGTGTACCTTCTCAAAATCATCATCGTCAAGTATCGGGAAAACCTCTCTTGCGATAATGTCACCCGTGTCAAGTCCCTCGTCCATATACATTACGGTAACGCCTGTTTCACGCTCGCCCTCCATTATCGCTCTCTGCATAGGAGCGGCGCCTCTGTATTTCGGAAGAAGAGAAACGTGAAGATTTATACAACCGTATTTTGGGAAATCTATTACGTTTTTCGGCAGTATTTTGCCGTATGCGACAACCACTATAAGCTCAGGAGAAAGCTCTGCGAGCAGTTGCTCAAAGCCTTCGTCACGAAGAGTTTTTGGAGTATATACGGGAATATCATTTTCAAGTGCCAAAGTCTTTGTCGGGGTCGGCATCATAACGTTGCCGCGTCCTCTCGGCTTATCCTCTCGGCTTATAACGGAAGTTACGGTGTGGCCGTCGGATATGAGTCTTTTCAAGCAGGTTGCCGATATTTCGGGCGTGCCCATAAACATTATCTTCATAAAACTCTCCTTAAGAAAGCTCCTCGGGAGTCAGTGGGCGTATCTGTACGTCGGTATACAGCTTTCCGTCAAGGTGGTCGCACTCGTGGCAGATGGCTCTTGCAAGAAGGTCTGTTCCCGTCAGCTCGTACTCCTTACCGTGTCTGTCGGTAGCCTTGACGGTGACGGCCTTCGGGCGCTTCGTAATACCGTAATTTCCGGGGTTGGAAAGGCATCCCTCGTTATCCTGCTGCTCACCTGCGAAGGCAACGATCTTCGGGTTAATCATAACGTAGACCTTGCCCTCCTCTACCTCGATAACGACTATTCTGCGGAGAACGCCTACCTGCACCGCCGCAAGACCGCAGCCACCGGCATCTCTCATCGTTTCTATCATATCGTCAATGAGAGTCTGTATTCTCGGTGTTATTGTGTCAACCGGACGCGACACCTTGCGAAGCATTGGGTCGCCGAATTTTACTATCTTTAATTTTGCCATATTCGTTTTTCCTTTTTTATATTGATAGCGGATTAAGGTCAATAGCCAGACTGACGTTACGCATAAGCGAAAACTCGCATAACAGCTCGTGGAAAAGGCGCCTTGAGTCCTTTGTAAGCCTGCACTTAACGACCATTCTCATCCTATATTTTTCATTTACCTTATAAACCTGCGCTTCAAATGGACCGTAAACCATAAACGGTAGCCTTGAGTACTCACCCTTCAGCTTTTCAACTATCCTGTCGTGAAGCTGCTTTGAGGAAACGAAGAGCTGCTGCTCATCGTCGGAGGTGAGAGTGAGCTGTACCATATCGCAAAACGGCGGATAAGTAAGCTCGCGTCTTACAGCAATTTCGCCCTCGTAGAATTTCTCGTAATCCTGAAGGCAGGCAAGCCTTATTACCTCGTTCTTCGGCGCAAAGGTCTGTATCACGGCAACGCCGCCGTTCTCCGCTCTTCCCGCTCTGCCGATTACCTGCGTGAGAAGAGAGAAGGTTCTCTCCGCCGCTCTGAAATCACTGACGTAAAGAGAAGTATCCGCAAGGGCTACGCCCACGAGCGTCACCTTCGGGAAATCGTGTCCCTTAGCAACCATCTGCGTACCGAGTAGAATATCTGCCTTCTGCGCTCTGAAATCCTCGAGCATTCTGTCGTACGCCATCTTACCGCCTGTGGTATCAGCGTCCATACGCATAACCGTCATATTCGGAAGATATTTTTCAAGCTCGCTCTCAAGCTTCTGCGTTCCGTAGCCTAAAAAAGAGAGCTTATCAGAGCTGCACGAGGGACATAATCTTGGTGGCTTTTCACTATATCCGCAAAGGTGGCAGAGCAGCTTTCCGCCGTCAGAGCTCGCGTGATAGGTAAGCGTGACCGAGCAGTGCGGACAGGTTATAACGTCGCCGCACTCCTTGCAGGATATTTGAGTAGAATATCCGCGCCTATTTAAGAAAATTATTGCCTGCTTTTCGTTCTCATAAACGTTCTCGAGCGATGAATGAAGCCTGTTGCTTATCGGCGAGGTGTTACCCTGTCTGAGCTCCTCACGCATATCGACTATCACAGCCTCGGGCAGCTTGACGCCGCCGTATCTTGTGCGAAGTGTGATAAGCTCATACACCCCTTGCTTTGCTTTATAAAAGCTTTCAAGAGATGGTGTAGCAGAGGCTAAAAGCATCAGCGCTCCCGCCTTACCGCAACGGTATGCGGCAATATCTCTGGCATGATACTTCGGGTCGGACTCTGACTTATAGGTATGCTCATGCTCCTCGTCTATGACTATCATACCTATATTTTCAAGAGGAGCGAATATTGCCGAGCGAGTTCCTATAACCAAATCAACCTCGCCGCGCTTTATCCTGCGCCACGCGTCAAGCCGCTCCCCCTTCGAGAGCGAGGAATGTATTACGGCTACCCTATCTCCGTATCTTGTGCAGAATATATCAACGGTCTGGGGCGTCAGGGAAATTTCGGGCACGAGCATTATTACCGTCTTGCCGTCGGCAACAGTCCTGTCAATAGCCCGCATTATGACCTTGGTTTTTCCGCTGCCCGTAACGCCGTAAAGCAGGGCGGCCCTTGCCTCAGGACTCTCGTAAAGCGACTCTATCGTCTGATAAGCCACCGTCTGCTCCTCACTGAGTATTATAGGCGATGTATTTCTGCGGCTTGCATAATCGGCATAAGGATTTCTTACCGACTCGTATTCAAATATCTTGATTATACCCTTATCGGCAAGCGCCTTTATATGCGTCGGGCTTACACCTAAAATATCTCTCACCAGCTCCATATCCGCAGAGCCTATATCCATAAGATATTTTATTATTTCTCTCTGTCCTTCGCTCCTAATACCCGCTCTGCCCGTTGCCGCAAGGAGCGCCTCACACTCATCTTTTGAAAGAGTAAGCGCCACAGTCTTTTTATACTTAATGTTAAGGATCTCTGACAGCGCGCCAGGAGGCAAAACGCTCCTTGCTGCCTCACCGAAGGTGCAAAGCGTATATTCCTTCAAAAACAGACACAGCCCGAGCATCTCCTCGGAAAGAGAATATCGGTCAGAGGATACCGAATGCACGGGCTTTAGGCTCTCGCTATCGGTGGAGGACTTTACAAGAGAAACAACTCCCTGACGTAGCTTATTTGCCTTACCAAACGGGACTCTGACGATGCTCCCGACCTTTAGCGTATCATCACATAAATAGTCAAAGGGGCGGTCTATATGATATGGCGCATCAAAAAGATATACCTCACAATACATACCGCACTCCCTCTGCTCTTTTTCTGATTTAATAAATTATTTCGCTCCCTCGGGGCGTACCATCTGGAATCTGCCCTCCTCGAGCTTGGCAATTGCAATTTTTACAGCCTTCTTGTCCTTGTATTCGGGGTCGATAAGGGAGGCAAGGGGCTTCTCGGTTTCGTGATTATCAATCATCTTCTGCGCCTTGTTACGCATATCAATATACTCGTCGGTAACGATACGCGCGCATTTTGCAACACCGACAACGAGCTCGTAGCGGTTAAATTCACCTTTTGTAAGTTCTTCAATAGTAGGATAGATCATTTTTATCTCCGTTCTGCCGTAATGGCAAAAATTTTTACTTAAATTATTCGATGTCAGAATCGTCCGACTCATCCCCGTCATCATTAGATAGACGGTTGGTTATTGTTTCTGCCTGAATGGCAGAAAGTATTACGTGCTCGGAATCGGTAACTATTACCGCTCTGGTTCTTCTGCCGCAGGAAACGTCAATTACTCTGCCCTCCTCCTTTGCATCACGCACGAGCCTCTTTATCGGCTCGGAGTCGGGAGATGCTATGGCAACTATTCGTCCTGCGGAGACCATATTTCCGAAGCCTATGTTTATAAATTTCATATTTTTTCCTTTTCAACAATATTCAAAGTGAGGCACACAAAACGCGAAGAAATTTGGATGGAGTGCAAAGATTTTCGTGTTGCCAGCCATAGAAACCTACGGCAAAACCGAAAATTCTGAAGCAATCCGCTAAATTTATTCGATGTTTTGTACCTGCTCTCGAATTTTTTCGAGTTCGCCTTTCATATTAACGACTATGCGGGCAATTTTTGCATTATTGCACTTGGAGCCTATGGTGTTGGTTTCACGGTTAAGCTCTTGCATCAGGAAATCAAGCTTTCTGCCCGAGGGCTCGCTTGACGCCGCTATCTCGTAGAAGGCGCCAAAATGGGAGCGGAGCCTTACAAGCTCCTCGTCAATAGCTATTTTATCCGCCCAGATAGCGCACTCTGTAAGCAGGCGGTTTTCGTCTATCTCAACATCGACCTCGCCTATTATGGCACGTATCCTTGCTTCAAGCTTGTCGCGGTAGCCTACGGTATCCTCCCTGGAAATAGCCTCAACCTCGTCAGCATACGTGCGTACCAGCTCAATTTTAGCCTTAATGTCACGCTCGGCACACTCGCCCTCGCGCTCGCGCATAGCCGTGTATCCGGCTAGCGCCTCATCTAAAACCTCGCGGAAGGTCTGCCACTCTGCCTCAAGATCCTCCTCGTCCTTGTTAAAGGTGAAGATGTCTTGATTTCTTGCAACGCTCATAACGCTGATGTCGTTACGAAGAGAAAACTCTGTTGCCAGTGTGTTAAGAGCGGCAATATAGCTCTCAGCATAAGCTCTGTCAATGCCTACGTTGCCAACGCCTGCCGTGTGGTTATCAACAGTAACGAAAACGTCAACCTTCGCTCTTGTAACAAACTGCTTAACGTACTCCTTTATTCTCTCCTCGAGGAAGATATATGCTCTCGGAAGCTTTACATTACAGTCAAAGAAGCGCGAGTTTACGCTCTTTATCTCAATGGTAATATCCTTAAGCTCGCTCTCGTGCTTTGCTCTGCCGAAGGCGGTCATGCTCTTTATCATTTCTTACCTCCCAGCGCCCCGGATTTTTTAGACGAGAGGCTCTTAATTTCATTCATAAAGGAATCAACGTCCTTAAACTCTCTGTAAACCGAGGCAAATCTGATATACGAAACAATGTCTATTTCCTTGAGTCTTGTGAGAACCATCTCGCCAATGCTCTTTGACGAAATCTCGGTGACGATGGAGTTCTGAAGCTCTGTTTCAATAGAGGCGGCTATTTCCTCCGCGTTCACAGGTCTTTTTTGACAGGCGCGCTCTATACCTAAAATGAGCTTATGCTTGTCGAAGAACTCGCGTCTGCCGTCGCGCTTAACTACGGCGATGGGAACGGTATCTACTACCTCGTAGGTTGTAAATCTTTTTCCGCAGACGGGACATTCGCGGCGGCGCTTTATGCTGGCGCCGTCATCTATAGGACGGGAGTCAAGAACTCTGGAATCTTGAGAATTACAAACGGGACATTTCATAAAATATACTCCGAGGATTATTATTCATATTATTTTATCATAAATATTTGTAAAAGTAAAGGGGTAAAAGGAAAAAACTCGGTAATTTATTTATAATTAAAAAAACGGTCGGCTTTTTTGCCGACCGTGCGTAAAGTATTATTTGTCTTTTCCGACAAGTGCTCTAATCTTATCGCTGAATTTATCAAGAGGTGCTATGCGAAGCTCGGAGAACCACTTAAAAGTAAGAGGCCAAACCGCTCCTGCAAATGCAACTATAAGGAAATATCTCACTATTCTTGCCACGTACTCGTTGCCGAAAAGGGCTGTAAGAGGAGAAGAGAGTCCTGCCTTGATAAGCATTACTATGCCGAAGCCTACTGCGGCTTTGATTATCTGGGCATACCATTTTGCCTTCGTATCAAAATTGATAAACATCGTATCAACCACAAAGACGAGAACCAGCCCAACGGTGCAACCGAGAAGCGTGCAGGCGTTTTTTAGAGCGCTGTGGTAATTCTCCGGGTCAACAGAGGCGTCCGAGGAAACAGAAAGAACGAAAGCGACGAACAAAAACGACGCTATAGCAGATATGATAACTATTTTAGGATATGCCCTGTTAAATTTTTCTTCAGTTTCAAACCAAGGACGCATCAGCATTACAAGCGCTGCGGATATAGCAAGCGACGTAACCACGTCAAGAGGAGTATGTACACCAAGATACATACGTGAGAAGGAAACAAGCGCAATAACCGTAAGAGAAACGGCTACTACCCATCTTTTCTTTCTGTTGTATGCGGCTACACATCCAAGGGTGGTGGCGATATTCTGCGTATGTCCAGAGGGAAAGGAGTAACCTGTCGCTTCTATTTTAGAATTACCTATCGGTTGAAATTCAGGGTCTATTACCCAAGGTCTTGGAACACGGCACGCGAGCTTTACCGCTTGATTAAAAAGAGTGCCGAGAAGTCCCGTGAGCAAAATATAATACCCCTCCCGTTTGTTCACGCACCAGAAGAAAACTATTGAAATTACAAGGAAGACCGTTTCCTCACCGAGATGAGTCACGGTTTCAAAGATGAAATCAAATACAGGGTTGCCGATGTCACGAAGAAAATAAAGAAAAGGCATACACCACTCGGCAACAGATGTTAAAAATTCCATAAAATCTCCTTAGGATATTAAAATTCAAGCCAAATAAATATACATATATATACCTATCCACTGCACGACAGCACCGGCAAACACGAAGAAATGCCATATAAAATGCGACGCCTTAAGCTTTATCGTGAAGGGAATGATACCAAGGGTGTATATGATGCCTCCAAGCAGTATCCACGTTGCCATATTAGCCGCTCCTCCGAGCACCATAAACGGCAAAAGCGCAAGAGCGCTCCACCCCAGAATTACGTATAGCGGAATATGCAGGAAGCGGAGCCTTGACGGACCAAAAACGGCGACGAAGGTTATACCCGCTGCAATAACAGCCCACTGAACAGCAAAGAATATCCAGCCGAATATATTGTTAAAATAACAAATAAGAACCGGAGCAAACGTGGCACCTATGAGAAGATAGATGCCCGAATAGTCAAACCTGCGGAAAAGTCTCTTGACCGCAGAGCCGTAAGCAAAGGCATGATACAGGCAGCTCATAGTAAACATGCAGAAAAGTCCTGCAAAATAAATAACAGCCGATATATATTCCTCGGCAGTATTCGCTGAGATAAGCATTAAGATAAGAGCCACAACAGCAAAAATGCTGCCCAAGCCGTGAGTTACGGAGTTACCGATCTCCTCAAGAAGTGAGCGCTTCGGAGGATCCTTTGGTGCCGGCTTCCCTTCACTCTCATAGAGCTTTGAAAGCTCGCGCTTATATATTTCTTCAGCCTCAACGCACTCACTGACAAAGCGCCCCTTTGCCAAGGCGAGAGCCGACTTGTATTCTGATTTAATTTGTTTTTTCGTTTTCATATCCATCATATTACGGTTCGTTCTGATAAAATTTAAGTAAAAAATGCTTTCTGTATTTTTTTGAATTTATAAGCGTATTTGTGATTTTTAACGGTTTTTGTAAATAAATATTGTCAAAATCAAGGTTTGGCGCACTTCCACATTTGGCAGTGCGCCATCTTTTCACATATTACTTAAGAAGCTTTTCCACCGCTGCTTTGATCTCAGGGCACTTGCAGTTAGCGAAGAAGTACTCCTGGAACTTGGGGCCTGCGATAGCACCCTTCACAAGATCTCTGTCAAGGTTCTCAAGGATATAAACCATATCGGTATGAGTTACCTTCTTAACCTCGTCAAGTATTTTCTTGTTTCTCTGCTCGGGAACTGCTCTCTCACGAGGATAGCCAAGACCCCACTCGGAAACGAAGAGCTTCTCGAAAACATACTGAAGGTTGAGCTCGCAGCCCCAGCCCCAGCCCTTTGCAAAAGGCATAGCGATAGCGTTACCGTTATTTACCTGGGTGAACTGGTATGCATCAGTGGGATCAACAACGTGACCGCAAAGAACGCCGGGGAATGAGTTACAAGCGAGCATTGCGCCCTCGCCCGTGCCGCAGCCTGTGATAACAAGGTCGCAAGCACCGGAGTTAAGAAGGATAGCCGAAAGGATACCGATCTGAACGTATGTAAGCTGCTCCTTGTCCTCTGCGGAGTACATTCCGTAGTTGTAAACCTCATGGCCGAGAGGCTCTACAACGCTCTTTAAGGTGTTGCAGATAAGCTCGTTTTTAGCCGCCTGGCTGTTTTCATTGATAAGTGCGATTTTCATAATTTTTCTCCTATATATTTTATTTTTTTAATTTTGGTAAATTATAAAGAGTAAGATTTCCGTGCATATCCGTAACAATCAGCGTATCTTTTACGATTTTTGGAGTAGTGATTATCGGTGTACCTACCCCTATAATTGCAAGAGGCTCACCTTTATCAATATCATAAAAGTAGACGTTACCGTCACTTGATGCAAACATTATTACTCCGTCATAGACTTCGGTCACCTCTCCAACAGCTATATGAGCCGAGTGATCAAGATACGGGCAGATAGCCATAAGAGATTTTGACGTTTTATAACTATACTTTACATTTAACGCATGTTTTTCAAAGGCTATTACACCCGAGTCAGACGTTGCTACGAATATAAGGTCGTTTATTATAAGCGGGCGCGAGGGGGTATCGAATGTACTGTCGGGGAATTTTTCTGTTTTTGCAACAACCTCACCCGCTTCAAGATCAAGTCTGTAAAGAGTTGTTCCCGACGGCACGTAAAGATTATTATTTTCAATAATCGGCGTTGCTATCGCATCCTTGATCTTGTCGTTATGCCACAATGGCTCTCCATTCTCAGAAAGAACCGTCAAGCGTCCCCACTGTGACGGAAAAACTATTCTTCCGTCCTGCTTTAGTATCGGGGCTGACTTATATCCGTTTTTATTATTTTCATAAGTGAATTTAAGCTCACCACAAGCTTTGGAATAAGCGCAAAGTGATGCTCCTGCGTGAACGTAAAGAAGATTTCCGTCCTCTATAAGTCCGCCCTTATGATAATTCAATGCTGCGTACGGAACGGTCACCGACCATAAAATTTCACCGTCTATTGCGCGATATGCCGTCAAACTTCCGCGTGTGTCGAATACGAAGAGCGCACCGTCGCTATAAACAGGCTCGCATTTTACACCGTCACCAAGGTCTATCTTATAAATAATGTCACCGCTTTCGGCATCAAGGGAGTAAAGCGCGCAGGATTTAGGAAATCCGTCGTCTGCACTCACCGCGTATATGCGCCCGTCAGAATAGATAGGAGAGGTGAAAAACGGTGCGCCAAGCTTTTTTCTGTAAACGAAGGGAGTTAAATCACCCTCGTATTTTCTCTCGTTATAGATGATTTTGCTGGTTAAGTCACCGCCTGCAATCTCAACTATTCTGATAGAAGCCGGTGAGAGATCTATACCTCCCTGGTCTGGGCGAGCAGTTGAAATATTAAAAGCATCGCACTCGGTTTTGTTGCAGAAATTTATGTGAAGATGCCCGAATATCCAAGCAAGGATACCGTGCTCCTTCAAGTCAACAGACTCCTCGCCACCATAAACGAAATCCTCCTCCGACTCGTGACAGTAGGTGTGCGAGAATACCACGACACGCTTGTCGCGCTCAACAGTTGCAAGGTCGTTTTTGAGCCATCTGACCGAATCGAGAGGATCGTATAGGCCTGCCGTCTCTCCTTTTCTGATTGGGAGAACAACGTAATGCGTGCCGCCAAAGTCAAAGGAATAATATACTGGGCCGTAAAGGCGCTCGAAGGTATATTCTCCATACTTATCGTTCACATAATCATGGTTACCGATAGTGTATCTAACGGGAATGCCCAGCGTATGATAGTTAAGCTCTCTGTAATGCGCCTCAAGACCTCTTACACGGCAAATATCACCGGTGTGTATAAGGAAATCACACCCCTCGGTAAATACGCTCTGCCTTGCAAAGTCTATCCACTTATCAACACTCGCATTATCAAGAAATATTTCGGTATCCGATACGTGAGCAAAGCGGCTGGAATCCTTCTCCGGTGCCGGAGAAATATAGAAATCATATACGCTGTGCTCGCGGTCAATATACCTGAACCAATCGTCGTGATAAAGTGTAAGAGCACCAACCGAAATAACGTTTGCACGCTCCCAACCGGCAAGAGAGTAAAAGCCGTCCTCGTCGGTAAAAGATATATTTAATCCGTCTGTAACCTTGATATCTTTAAGCGGTGTTCCGTCATACAGATAAACGTGACCTGTATACATATTTATGACTATTCCTTTCTTAGTGAGGTCGTTTGTCTCCGGTTTCCGCGAGGAAATTCGTTCCATACCCTACGGAACGAAAGGCACAAACGACGATTTATTTTCAAACTTTTCTCCTAAAATATTACGGGGTAAGTCTATTCGGGCCTCGGAAGAGGAACTGAACCTCCTTGATTGAAAGACCGAGGAACAGCATTGTAAGACGGTCGATACCAAGTCCGAAGCCGCCGTGAGGAGGACAGCCGTATTTGAAGAACTCGAGGTAGAACTTAACGTCCTCGGCAAGTCCCTTCTCCTCTGCCTGTGCCTTAAGAATATCGTATCTATGCTCACGCTGTGCGCCTGTGGTTATCTCAACACCGCGCCAAATAAGGTCATAGCCGCAGGGTACGCCGCGCTCATCTCTCATATGATAGAAGGCACGCTCTGCCGCCGCGTAATCGGTGATAAAGAGGAACTCGTGGCCAAACATATCCTTTGTAAGCTGCTTTGTCATTCTCTCAGCCTCGGTGGTAAGGTCACCCTTGAGCTCGTCGGGAACGGTGTAGCCGTATCTCTTCTCAAGCTCGGCATAAACGTCAGCGAGCTTCATTCTGGGGAATGGAAGAGTAGGAACTACTACCTCATACTCCTCACCGAAGAGGGCTACTATCTCATCACCGTGTTTTTCCTTAACCTTGGTGAGAGCGTAGGCAAGAAGCTCCTCCTCCATTTTCATAACGTCCTCGAAGGAGTCGATGTAGGAGAATTCAAGGTCAAAGCCTGTAAACTCGGTTGCGTGCTTGTTTGTATAGGATTTCTCCGCTCTGAATACGGGGCCTGTTTCAAAAATTCTCTCAAGACCAGAAGCCATAGCCATCTGCTTATAGAACTGGGGGGACTGTGCAAGGTATGCATTTGTATCAAAATACTTAACCTCAAAGACGTCAGAGCCGGACTCGGAAGCCGCGCCGATAAGCTTAGGGGTATGGATTTCAACAAAGTTACGTTCGACGAGAAATTCACGCATAGCAGCCGTAAGGGTTGTCTGAACACCAAGCATAAGATGATTTTTCTCACGGCGGAGGTCTATCCAACGGTAGTCCATACGCACGTCGATATCAGAGTCGTCCTTAATTGGCAAAGCGTCAGCAACAGACTCTATTTTCATAGTATCAGGATACATCTCCTTACCGCCCATCTTTACGTACTCGCTCAGCACTACCTCACCCTCAAAGGTGACAACCGAGTGAATGGTTAGCTTGTCAAGCATTTCTGTAAATTCGGGGTGCTTTTCCTTCTCGATTGTTACCTGAAGCTTGCCCGTAGCATCCTTAACGACGATGAACGCCATAGTTCTCTTGTTGCGAAAATTCTCAACAAATCCCTGAACACGACGGACACCGGGGGTTATGTCTTTAATATAAGTTCTTTCCATTTTTATATTTCCTTTTCAGTTTTTTCTCAAATTAGTTATCCAAAGAGCAACATCGTCAATCCATTTCTCTATAACAGGGTCCTCCAAAGCCAAGTTGCCAAGGGATGTAAATTTGTTTGCCAGAGAAATTCCGTGCGGACCGTAGGGATAGACCCTTAAAGAGACGGGCTTACCAAGTGATATGTACTTATTAGCAACAGCAAAGCTGCCGTCAAGAGGAACAGACTTATCCTCGGATGTGTGCCAAATATATGCGGGGGGTGAATTTTCGTTTATATGGGTTTCTACGGAGAGGCGCTCACGCTCGCGGATATTCAACTCATCATACGACTTACCCGCAAGACGAACAAAGGAATTCTGGTGAGTTGACATAAGTGCCGAGATGACGGGATATGAGAGTATAACACCGGCAATAGTAAGCTCAGATTTATCAACGCCAAGAGTTTCGTATGCTTCCGGGCGTGTGTCAACAGTGGCAAGAGTTCCTGCAAGATGGCCACCGGCAGAAAATCCAACCACAAAGACTCTATCGGGGTTTATATTATATTTTTCCGCATTTTTCTTTATATGAAGGAGAGCGCGTGATGCATCTATCAGTTGGTTCGGGTATCTGTCATCATCACCCGTTCTGTAATTTAAGACAAAGGCGTTAAATCCCTTTGCGACGAAGGCGAGAGCAACAGGCTCTGCCTCTCTTTCCGAGCAATAGGAATAACCACCACCGGGAAGAACCAACATTGCATCGCATACTACGCTTCTATTATCTTTTACGTAAGTGTCAAGATAAGCACGCTTATCATCGGTTAAGTATATTCTTTCGGTCAACATAGTTTTTTGCTCCTACGTTATTCTGATACACATTCGTGTACTATTATATTATAACATTTTATATAGAAAAAAACAAGATATTTTACGTTTTTTACTAGCTTATTTTATAAAAAAAGGGCCGCCGGAGCAGTCCTTTCTGAATTATATTACGACAAGTCTTACGAGGTATGTGGTATAGAGCGGCATATCAAGATAGAGCGCGATATTTCCCGACTCAAATATCTCATTGCGGATGCACTCAAGGTCGTGCGTGTCATCAAGAACGAGAACCTCCGCCTTGATTTTTTCTCCCTCTTTTAAGTGTAGATTTTGAAGGTTTAACTTTATTTTCTTATATTTTTCAGCATCGTCCGACTCGTTGAAGTAAGTGAGGAGAACAGCAGATCTTTCGCCATTTGTAGCCGCTGCAGAGTAAAGATAATCATCACACTCAGTCTTAACTGCACCACCTATGTCACGAAGCTCGGAGAACGCAAGGAAGGGATAATAGCCCTTGTGAAGACGATAGGTGTAGCTGTCCCAAAGGCCGCAGAAGCCAGAAGGTCTTCCCTCGTAATACATCATCATATCAATCTTCTCGTATTGGAGAGCGCACATAACGCCTGTGGTAAAAGAGGCGCCCTTAAGACCCTTGATTGAATCTATCGTATGTATAAAGTTCTCTGCCTGCCAGCCTCTGACGTAGTTCCACTCGTTGTAGTGTGTTTCAACGTCGCCGTAGCCGTATTTTTCAAGCCACTCGTTTGCCTTATGTACCGACTCCTTGAAGTCTTCAACGGTCTTGCCGTAGCGGTGGTAGGAGATAAAGTCGGGAGTTATTCCCGCGTTTCTTATTGAGGAGAAGAACAGCTCACAGAAATCCTCGTGCCAAACAGTTGCAATTGCAGGTCCGCCAATTTTGAGATGAGGGAATTTCTCCTTCAGATACTTAAATACTGTGACGAAGAACTCACAGAACTCGGGCATTGTCCCCTGCCAGCAGGGATAATCTGTCGGAGAATTCGTGCAATCGGGCTCGTTCCAAATTTCCCAATACTCGATGTCCATATAGTAACCGTCAGCCCAGCCCTGTGTGTAGTGACGGATAATATGCTCACAAATGCGCGCCCATTTGAGATTATCTTTCGGGGGAATTGTGCCGTATCTGTATCCGTGCTCGATAGCTGCACCGAGTCGATAGTACACCTTCGTTCCTGCCGCCTCAACGTTCTGTAAATATATATCCGTAGGGCCGAAAACATAGTTTTTAGGATCGTTTTCATCCGCGTCAAAGTCGCGGAAAATTCTATGTACGTCAACTAGCCATTCACCTGCAAAGGAAGTGTCGTGAAGTCTTGCAAAGGGAATTTTTGCCGCAGAATAGGCGTCAAAGTTCGACGTTTTACGTACTCTCGAGCCCGCAGGACCGTTGTTAAGTGCATTCATCGGTTTTATTTTGCCGCAACTTTTAGCAAAATCTACTGTAACTCTTTCCATTTTCATTACCTCTCGTATAGGACCGAAGGCTTTTCACATTTCAAGCGTTGTAAAAGCTATTTCAATTATAGTCGATGCACGCTTTTTTGTCAATAGAATCGAAAAAACTCAGTAAAAAAGTCCACGCGGTTAAGAAAAAAATCCACCGTTTTTACATAACAAAATAAAGAGGCTGACCCGCAAGAGTCAGCCTCAAGTTATGCAAAAATTATTCTTCCTCGGAAACAACTTCAACCATTACGAATTTGTTGCAGTCGTCACAGATGAACTTGCCGCTCACCCCGTCAGAAGAGAGGATAAGTCCCTCGGTATCCGAAGGAAGCTTCCCACTCACAAGAAGAGTGGTATAATCAACACCGTTCAAATGGTGATTTCCCTTCTCGGTAGTAGCAACAAATTTCTGTCCATTACCGTTATCGGTAACAGTTATTTCCGCAACACCCGCCTCACAACAGGTAGCAGCCTTAACAACCTTAATGTCGGAAGGGGTGATGCCGCTATATATAGTAACATCATCGCACACACCGCAGGTAGCTGTCAGAGTGTAAGTGCTACCATTATCTGTAAGAGTTGCTTTATAAGTATGTCCGGTAGCCGAAACAGGCTCGACAACCTTATACTCACATCCTTCATACTCACAGGTTGTAACCTTCTCACCCGCCTCTGTGCAAGTGGGATTCTTTGTGATATTAGTAACCGTTTTATGAGCCTTATAAACCTCGGTAGTCTGTACCTTGCCGCACTCACTACAAGTATACGTAGCTACGTATGTGTTACCGCAAGAGGTTGTTACATTCTCCTTAAGTGCAACGTCACCCGAGAGAACGTACTCATAACCGAGCTTGCCATCAACAAGAAGGTTATCAACATTTACGCCGTTAAGCGAATGGCTATATGCGCCAATCTCGGCTGTAACAGTGCAAATCTGACCGTCTCTTTCATGAGTGTAGAGGATCTCGCCCTTCTCGCTACAGGTAGGATATTTCGTAACCTTGGAGGAAACGGAAACGTTCTTGTAATGCTGCTCACTGTCACAGCCCTCGTAAGAGCACTTTCCGTGAAGAGCAAATGGCGCATACTCAGAAGAGGTATCAACATTCTGCTCTATCATAAGCTCCCATATATAATTATGAGGAACTGTAGGAATTTCCACATCGCGAGTGCCGTCGCAGTTTTCCTCTGTGCAGGTGTAATGTGTATTACCGGCCGCCTGGCAGGTAGGAGTCTTGGTTACAACTCCCGCATCCCAGCTGTGATCGCGGTAAACCTTTGCGAACACTATTTCATCTCCTTCGCAGCATACATCGCAAGCATAATAGCCGTTAACGCTCTCACCGCAGATAAGCTCCTTGGTTTCAAAGAGGTATACGTTAGGAATATTATGGTTGAATGAGCCGTCAGGATTCTGAAGGGTAGACGCGCGAACTCCATTGAGGAAATGTCCTGTTCTTGTGACGACGTCAAGCGTCACAGTCATTGAAGAATCCTTGTAGGTGTATCTGATGATGTCGTCCACAGCGCAAGTATCGGAGATTATCTCCTCCGTCTTAACCTGAACGTCCTTTATCACCATTCTATAATTATCACAACCGTCCTGCTCACAAGGAATGACAACGCTGAATTCGTTACCCACCTTAAGAAGCTCGTAATTACCGTCAACGTAAGTATGACGTCCGGTCGCCTTGATCTGCCTTGTAATTTCCTTTTCTCCGCAAGCGGAGCACGCGTGGAGAATTTGTTCACCTGCGGAATAGCAGGTAGGCGTTTTTACGGTCTGCCACTCGCCAACATGAGGCTGGGCAACTGATATATCGATGTATTCTTTACATTCTTCACATTTGAAGGCGCCGGACACAGTAGTACCGCAGGCAACCTCTTCGTCCTCGGCATAAAGACGAACCTCGGAAAGAATGTGAGGGTAATTGATCTCGTCGTATACTTTGGAGAGATCTATAAACTCACCCGCAACGTTATGACCGAGAGGATTTATAGAAAATACCTCTGTTTCAAACGCGCTGCCAAATGCCGAGTAAATATATTTAACCTCGCCCTCATCCACACAAGTCGGCTGCTTCAAAACCTTCTCCGTAACCAAAACGTCGATAACGGAAACAGGCTTCTCACACAATGAACAATAACCGCTGAAATCAAATTTCTCGCCGTTCTTTGTCAAAGTTGCCGAGGTGAACTTATGGGCGTTATTATCAATCGGAATAGTAACTGTTAATTTATAAATTTCAGGAAGCTTTTTGTTACATACGCAACAGAATGCTACCTCTTCATAAGAGCCCTCTTCCTCGCAGGTTGCGGGCTTTATGTTTATCTGTTTTTTGTAAATTTCGGTAGTTGCTTTAGGATGGTCGTCGTTGATAGGAATTATCGCACTTTCCATCTCTCTTTTACAGATGGTGCAGCTCTTATACTGTCTGCCCTCATCCTTACAAGTGGGTAAGGTGTCGATTTGCCACTCTCCTGCAACGCAGGTGTGTAACTCGTCCACTATCCATTTAGCATAAAGATCGGTATCCTTACTGATAGGATTCGTTACCATATAGTCGGCGGTATATTTTACAGTAAAGTTCTCGTCTAAATACCAGCCGTCAAATATGTAGCCTTCTTTTTCAGGGTCGATCGGAGGGTTTATTCTTGAAGCTCCGTTCGTTGTACGAGAATGATAAACTTCACCGTCAACTATAAAGTTCAACTGATACTGCTCTGTTGCCGGAACACACGCGGTTATACTAAAAGCGAGTATTCCGATGCAACATAACAGTATGAGTTTCAGTAAATGCTTTTTCATTTTTCCCTCCTATTAATTAATATACTGCACCGTTTCACACTTGGCACAGTTTTTTACCATAACGCAACTTCTTATAAAAGTCATTAGCAAGGCGGTCGCGCCAGGCGACCGCCCGCCTTAAATAAGAAGTGGAGGAATGGAGAAATTACTTCACTCGAATTTTTTGACTTTTACTTTTAAGTAATCAGTCTTTCCTATTACTGAGCGTCGTCCTGAACAAGCTCAGCAGGAGTATTATCCTTGTAAGCCTCATCGGTAGAAACCCAAACGAGAACCTTGGTAGGACCACCTTCATGGTTAGCAGTGTGAATGCACTCGAAGTAACCAACAGGTGCAGGCTCAGTGCCTACTTCCTTACCGGTGAAGATGATGATGATGTCATCAGTAGCATCGTTCTCAGCACCGATGAAATCGTAGTAGTAGTAAACCGTTGCTTCCTGAAGAGTCTGATCTTCGCTACCACCAACAATTACAACCTCTTTGTCACCAACCTTGATTGCGTGACCGGTAGGAGCAACAGTCTTAACACCCTCTACAGGCTTGTCGTCGTGAGTAGTGTAAGTAACCTTGTACTGACCGGGATTTACACAGTCAACCTTGGAAATAACCTCGGTATCGCTGAAGTTCTTAACATACTGCTTGTCGGGAACACCACACTCGTTACCGCAAGTACCGTAGTAGAAGTAATTGTTCTTCTCTGCGTCCCAAGTAAGATTGCCGTACTGGTTGTTAGTGCCGTACTCGTAAGCGTATGTATAGTCATGACCGGTTGCCTTGAGAACCTCGGTGTATACCTTATCACAAGAGGTGCACTGCCAATTCTGGAAGCCATTCTCTGTGCAGGTCTCTTCCTTGTAGTTGTCAGCACCGGTAAGCTTTGTCTCATATACGTGACCGCGAACTGCATAAACGTCAACAACGCCGCAACACTGCTCACCGTAATCATTTACGCCCTCGCAGATGTAGTATGCAAGAGTAGCCTCTTCATTCTTGCAAGAATTGATGTGGTTGCCAATGAACTCCTCGATAGCAGTCCACTCGTCAACAGAGTAGATCCAGCCCTTCTCGATAGTAGCAGCAAGAGTAGGAAGCGCAGAGTGGATCTCTACGAAGTCACCGTCTGCATTCTTAAGGCCGTGAGTTGTACCGGGACGAGTTACATAGTATACCTCACCGGTAGCATTGTGAGTATAAGAATCCTTACCCTCATCGCTGCAATGCTCCTTGTATACCTCGATTTTCTTGGTGTATGCGGAATTGGTTACTTCCTCACCGTCCTTGTCCTCAACAAGAGCAGGTACATCAAGCTCAACAACCTTGCCGCAGTTGTCGCATACGCCGGAAACCTTACCAGCAGCGTCAAGAGTGGGAGCATTGATAGTAGCCCAATCGGTTACAGTGTGCTGCCCGTCGAATACATCAACAGGATTGTTGGTATCAACAACAACAGAAGCAGCGGTATCGGTCTCGTATGCATCGCAATCCTCGCAGTAACGGTACCTAACTCCACCATCTTCGCAAAGGTTCTCGCCATCATTAACGATGAAATCGCCCCATTCGCCATAGGTGTGACCGGTAGCTGCCTGGATGTCGGTCTTCTCGGAAGCAAGACCGCAAACGGTGCAGTACTGAGCTGTGGTGTAGCCATCTTCGGTACAGGTAGGATCTACTGTAACCGTGCCGTCAGCCCAAACGTGATCCTGGTTGTAGTCAAGCTTTGCCCAACCGCAGTCGTCACAAACAAGAAGTGTAACGCCGTTTGCAGTCTGGGTGTGCTCCTCAAGCACGTAGTTCGCGAGATTGAGATGCTCGCAATCTGCTGCTGCAGGAAGCTCTACTGTCTGAGTAGAGTTGTCAGTGTAGGTAACAACAAGATTGCCATCGTTATCGAAAGCAACGCTCGAGATACCCTTAACGTCAGCGTCAGTCTCTGCTTCGCCACAAGCAACAAGAGCAGCGCCGATCAAAAAGCACATTGCAAAAACTGCCAAGAGTTTTATAAGTGTGTTCTTTCTCATTGTAATTTTTCTCCTTAGTCTCTTCTTTTGATATTTTTTTGGAAATTGCACATCAAGAAACGACCAAAGGCGGTTCCCGGTCAAGCTCGGTTTTCGAGAAAAGTGGCGATGAATCTCAAAAACGCAAGTCACCGAAGTTTTCACCAAATAGGTAAAAAGCCTATAGTTATCCCAAAGTGTGCATTCTCTTCTAGAATTATACAACTTTTGTAGTAAAAAGTCAATAGTTTTTTAGAAATATTTGTTTTTTTTTAGATTTTTTTTATTATAAATAATAAATATATGTTTTATGTTACGTTTTTTTGAATAAATCGTATAAAAAGAGGAAAAGCACCGCGAGAGCAGATGACTGCTCGCGGTGCTATAAACGGCTGTGCAAAGCCTCAAAAATTATTTATCTGCGTCACGCATGGAGAGGTTCTGTCTGCCCTTCTCGTCCGTTCCGAGATATTTTACTCTTACGGTATCGCCAACAGCTACTACGTCCTCAACCTTCTCGGTTCTCTTATCCTGAAGCTTGGAAATGTGAACCATGCCCTCCTTGCCGGGAGCATATTCAACGAATGCACCGATAGGGATAATACGGGTAACAGTTCCCTCGTAGGTTTCGCCAACGGTGGGCTCAAATACGATAGCGTCGATTATGGCCTTTGCCCTATCCGCGCTGTCGCGCTCAACCGCAGCAATAAATACGGTTCCGTCATCGTTTATATCTATCTTCGCACCGGTGTCAGCAACGATCTTCTGAATAACAGCGCCGCCCTTACCGATAACCTCACGGATCTTGTCAGGGTCGATAGTCATAGAAATCATCTTGGGTGCATATCTCGAAACCTCTGCTCTGGGCTCGGGAATAGCGGCAAGGATAACCTTGTCTATAATCTCGTTTCTGCCCTGGTGGGTGGTTTCAAGAGCCTGCTTTATAATCTCGGGAGTAAGACCGTCTACCTTAAGGTCCATCTGGATAGAGGTAATTCCCTTTTTGGTACCTGCTACCTTGAAGTCCATATCACCGTAGAAGTCCTCAAGTCCCTGAATGTCTATCATAGTATCCCAAGAGCCGTCCTCCGCAGTGATAAGACCGCAGGAAATGCCTGCAACGGGAGCCTTGATCGGAACACCCGCGTCCATAAGCGCGAGAGTAGAGCCACAAACCGAGCCCTGCGAGGTAGAACCGTTAGAGGATACGACCTCGGAAACAAGGCGGATAGCGTAGGGGAACTCTTCTTCCGAAGGAAGAACGGGAACGAGAGAGCGCTCGGCAAGAGCACCATGTCCTATCTCGCGGCGGCCGGGAGAGCGAAGAGCCTTCGCCTCACCTGTAGAGTAGCCGGGCATATTATAATGGTGCATATATCTCTTATTGGTTTCATCGTCAAGTCCCTCGAGCTTCTGCGCGTCAGAAAGAGTTCCAAGCGTAGCAATAGTAAGAACCTGAGTCTGACCTCTGGTGAAAAGACCGGAGCCGTGTACTCTCGGAATTACGCCAACCTCGGACGCAAGAGGACGGATCTCGTCCATACGTCTGCCGTCAACGCGCTTCTTGTCAACAAGGAGCCAGCGGCGAACGATCTTCTTCTGTATTTTATAGATAAGCTCGGGGAGAACAACCTTGATATCCTCGTACTTTTCTTCAAAGGTAGCAACGATATCGTCCATAATGGGCTGCATCTTTGCATCTCTGATCGTTTTATCATCGGTGTCAAGAGCCTCCATAACGCGCTCTTCACAGTAAGCAAATATCTCGTCGAACATATCGTGATCAAGCTCACCCGATGCATAAGCAAACTTAGGCTTACCAATCTCGGCAACGATGCCGTTAATGAACGTAACGACGCCCTTGCACTCCTCGTGAGCCTTCATAATAGCGTCGTACATAACCTCGTCCGAAACCTCGTTAGCACCTGCCTCAATCATAACGACCTTACCTTCAGATGCAGCAACGGTAAGCTCAAGATCGGATACCTTACGCTGCTCTGCGGTGGGGTTTACAACTATCTCACCGTCAACAAGTCCCATAAATACGCCCGCGATAGGTCCGTTCCAGGGAATGTCGGAAATAGAAAGAGCGATAGATGCACCGATCATAGCGGTGATCTCGGGAGAGCAGTCGGGGTCAACCGACATAATAGTAAGAAGGAGGGATATGTCGTTACGAAGATCCTTAGGGAACAGGGGTCTTACGGGTCTGTCGATAACGCGTCCTGCAAGAACCGCCTTCTCGGAGGGCTTGCCCTCTCTCTTAAGGAAGCCGCCGGGGATCTTACCAACCGCGTAAAGCTTCTCGTCGTAGTCAACCGAGAGAGGAAGGAAATCTATTCCCTCTCTGGGAGCTGCGGAGGCGGTTGCGGTTGCGAGAACGGTGGTTTCACCGTACTGAACGAGCGCTGCACCGTTTGCAAGGCCGGCAATCTTACCCGTCTTTACAACAAGGGGGCGACCTGCGAGCTCATACTTGAACTCTTTGTAATTGTCAAAAGTTTTGAAATTTTCTACCATGTTTTTACTCCTTTGTTTTTATTTCAGAGAAGCGAACATAGCACTTAAATATCCGCTTGACAGACTCAAACACATATTTAACTGCTACTTTCGCCACTCGTATTTACTACCTTAATCCGCAACAAACGGGAACGAATAATGTCCGTTCCCGCTTATTACAAATTTGCAATCTCGGGAAGTATTATTACTTTCTGAGACCGAGCTTCTTAATGATTGCTCTGTATCTTTCGATATCCTTCTTTGCAAGATATGCAAGAAGCTGCTTTCTGTGACCAACCATCTTGGACAGACCTCTCTGAGAGTGGAAGTCCTTGGGGTTCTTCTTCATGTGCTCGGTGAGCTCATTGATTCTGGTTGTAAGAATAGCAACCTGAACCTCGGGCGAACCTGTGTCCTGCTCATTGATCTTGTATTCAGCAATGAGGGCGGTCTTTGTTTCCTTAGAAATCATTTTTCTTCACCTTTCTTAAAAATTATAGTCCCAAAACCGAGTCCAGCGCGGGTGAAAAGCACAAGCTACGCAAGGAAATTCTTCCAAACGGAGCAAGGCCATACGCAAAACCAAGCAATAGGCCAAATGGTATTATAACATACTTTTTTCTGTTTGTAAAGGGGTTTTACAAATTTTTTTGAAGTTTTATGTAAATTATTTCAGAGAAAGATCACGTTTTTCTTCATTCTCACTGTTTATCTGCGAAAATCTTATCGCCTTCGGCAAATTAAGTCTGAAGGCAGTAGCGAGAATACGGATAGCGAAAACGGTAAGAGTGCAGCAGATGGCGCCCACCGCCTCGGCAGCCTCATTACCCGGCATTACCACCTTAACTATCAAGTAATAGAGCGCGGAGCCTATAATAGTAGCAACGGCATAGACGTATTTACGAAGAATAAACGGAATATCCCTTAAGATTATATCTCTGGTCAAACCGCCGAACACGGCAGATACCATACCCATAGTTATAGCAACAAGGGGACCCATATCAACGCAGGACGCAGTTCCCATAGCGGCAAAAACGCCGATACCGATAGCGTCAAGAATATTATTTATCGCAACTACGGAGCCCTCCTCCCTGACGTACTGCTTCTTAAAAAGCATAGCGACAAGAAAGACGAAAGCCGAGGCTGCAAGGGCGATAATTAAATAAAAATTCGCATCGTCCGAACCCGAGAGCACCCAAGGTATAGGTCTGCCTATAGCCTCGCCAACGAGAATGTCGCGAAGTATCCCTCCTCCAAAGCAGGTGATAAGCGACAAGAAGAGCACACCGAAGAGATCCGCCTCTTTTTCGATAGCAACCATAGCTCCTGCCGCAGAGAAGGAAATTATGCCAATTATCTCCAAAATGCTAATAACTGTTTCCATTATTGCCTCAAAAATCAGATTTTTGACAAAAGAAGATCAAGAGCTTTCGCTCTGTGACTAACCGCGTTTTTCTCCTCATCAGTCATTTCCGCAACGGTACGGCTCTCACCGTCCATAACAAAGAGAGGGTCGTAACCGAAGCCGCGCTCGCCTCTCGGAGTGTCAATTATACGGCCGTACATATAGCCCTCGGCCGTCACCTCTCTGCCGTCCGGATAAACGAGAGCTATGGCAGAGGTGTAATGCGCCGCGCGGTTCTCCTTACCTTCAAGCATCTGCAAAAGAAGGATATTATTCATCTCATCGCTCGCGTTGCAGCACACCGCACTTGAAAAGCGCGCGCTGTAAATACCCGGCGCTCCGTCAAGAGCGTCGACGCATATTCCGCTGTCGTCAGCAAGAGCAGCAGAGCCGGTTATCTGACATATTTCCCTTGCCTTTTTCAGCGCGTTTTCCATAAAGGTCGTGCCGTCCTCAAGGGTTTCATGCCAGACGTCAGCCTCTCTGAGCGAGAGAATCTCATCGAACTTGCCCGAGAGGATTTTCTTTATTTCGCGCACCTTATGCGCGTTATTTGATGCTATTACGAGTTTCATATCAATATTAGAACAAGCCGGTTATCTTGCCGTTTTCATCAACGTCTATTCTCTCGGCGGCGGGAACCTTCGGCAGACCGGGCATCGTCATAATATCACCCGTAAGAACAACGACAAAGCCTGCACCGGCAGACACCTTAACGTTCTTTATCGTAATCTTGAATCCCTCGGGCGCGCCGAGCTTCGTAGGATCGTCGGAGAAGGAATACTGTGTCTTTGCAACGCAGATAGGAAGCTTATCAAAGCCGAGAGCGGTAAGTGCCGCTATCTGTTTCTTTGCCGCAGGGAGAACGGTTATACCGTCACCGCCGTAAATCTTCCTCGTAACAGCCTCTATCTTTTCCTCAATAGTCATATCATCACCGTAGGAGAAGGTAAAGTCGCCCTGTTCCTGCTCGCAGAGTCTGACAACCTCGCGTGCAAGCTCCTCACCGCCCTTGCCACCTTCTGCCCAAACGGTAGAAAGAATAACGTTTACACCAAGTTCTCTACATTTATTAATAATAAACTCTATTTCGGCGTCGGTATCAGTCGGGAATCTGTTTACTGCCACAACCGAGGGAAGCTTATATACGTTCTTGATATTGGAAACGTGACGAAGAAGGTTGGGAATACCGCGCTCAAGAGCCTCGAGATTTTCTGCCGAAAGCTCGGTCTTTGCAAGGCCGCCGTGCATCTTAAGAGCTCTGACTGTTGCAACGATAACGACGGCAGAGGGGGTAAGACCTGCCATACGGCATTTGATGTCAAGGAACTTCTCTGCTCCGAGGTCTGCGCCAAAGCCCGCCTCGGTGATAGCGTAATCTGCCATCTTCATAGCCGTTTTTGTAGCTATTACGGAATTACAGCCGTGTGCAATGTTTGCAAACGGGCCGCCGTGAACGAAGGCGGGAGTACCCTCAAGTGTCTGAACTAGGTTAGGCTTAAGCGCGTCCTTTAGGAGTGCTGTCATTGCGCCCTCCGCCTTGAGATCACCTGCGGTAACAGGCTTCTCGTCATAGGTGTAGCCGACTATAATGCGCGCAAGACGAGCCTTAAGGTCTGTGATAGATGAAGCAAGGCAAAGAACTGCCATAATTTCGGAGGCAACGGTAATGTCGTAGCCGTCCTCACGGGGTACGCCGTTGACTCTGCCGCCAAGTCCGTCGGTAACGAAGCGAAGCTGACGGTCGTTCATATCAACACATCTTTTCCACGTAATGCGGCGAGGGTCAATATTCAGAGAATTGCCCTGATAAATATGGTTATCGAGCATGGCGGCAAGAAGGTTGTTTGCCGCACCTATTGCGTGAAAGTCGCCTGTGAAATGAAGGTTTATGTCCTCCATAGGAATAACCTGCGCGTATCCGCCGCCTGCGGCGCCGCCTTTAACACCGAAAACGGGGCCGAGAGAGGGCTCTCTGAGAGCTACGGCAACATTCTTACCTATACGGTGCATACCGTCTGCAAGACCGATGGTCGTAGTGGTCTTACCCTCGCCCGCTGGAGTGGGAGTTATCGCGGTAACGAGTATAAGCTTACCGTCGGGCTTGTCCTCTGAGTCGGTGATAAGCGAGAGGTCGAGCTTTGCCTTATACCTGCCGTAAAGCTCAATATATTTTTCATCAACACCCGCCTCCTTCGCAACCTCAAGTATATGCTTCGGGGTTGCGGACTGGGCTATTTCAATATCGGTCATCATAACGTACGCCTCCTTAAAAGGAAATATTTTAACAACTTCAATTATATATTATAATTGTTTTCTTGTCAATGTTTTTTCAGAAAATATTTCGACGGCATTTGATGAAAAATGCCGCCGTACTTAAGGTATTCAAAAATCTTTAGCTTCTGAAAGCTTCGCCTTTACCCTTTTCCAGACGAAGAGTATTACCGCCAAAAGTCCAAGACTTGTCAGCGTCCAAGAAATCGGGTAAACAAGATACAGCGCCCACACCTCGTTTATCAATGGGAATACTAACAGTATCCACAAAAGTCTGAAAATGCATATACCGCCGATGGATACCAGCATTGGCTGGAGAGAATATCCAAGCCCGCGAAGGAAGCCGGATAGCACCTCGTTTATCGCCCCGATGAAATAAGATGACAGCATTATGGTCATTATCGTTTTCGCGGCGGTGAGAATCTCCGCTCTGTTAGGATCGTCGGGCGCAAGATAAAGGCTTACGAGAGGCTCGTAGAATACGAGCATTATCTGTCCTACCACAACGCCGATAGTCACGATCTGTGCAAGAGCGATAAAAAGGGATTTTTTTATTCTGTCAGGCTTCCCTGCTCCGAGATTCTGACCGGTAAACGTCATTGCCACGTGAAGATATGTATTCATCGCCGTAGATAGGAGGACGTCAATGCTGGTTGCAATAGTGCGAGCGGAAAGAACAGGAACGGGAAAATCGTTTAATGCTCGGATAAGGAATAGATTAGTTATACCGAAGAGCGAGCCCTGAATTGCAGCCGGGATACCCATTTTGAGTATTATTCGCAAGGTTTGCTTATCAATTTTAAGCTTTTTCGGATTGAGAGAATACGCCTCGTCCTTTCTCTTAATCAAAACGACTATGACGACTATGGCAGAAAGATATTGAGAGGCAACAGTACCTATAGCAACGCCCTCAACACTCATTTCAAAGCCGAGAACAAACACAAAATTAAGTATTACGTTAAGAATTCCGCTGGCGGTAAGGGTATAAAAGGGAGTTCTCGAGTCACCTACAGAGCGCAGTATCGCCGCTCCGAAATTGTAGGTTGCGATAGCGGGAGTACCGATAAAGACTATACGAACGTACGTTAGAGCCTTCGGCATAAGGATCTCTTTTGTCCCCAAAATGTTAAGCAGCGGCTCACTCGCCAGGAGCGCGCAGACAGAAAGAAAAACACCTACAATAAATCCAAAGCAAACAGCAGTATGTGTCGCCTTTGACAACTGATCGTTATTTCTTGCTCCAAATGCCCGAGAAGCTACAACGCTGGCCCCCGCAGCAAAGCCCGTAAACAGAGCCGTAACAAGAGCGATAAAGGTTGATGTTGAGCCTATGGCGGCAAGGGCCTCCGTGTCACCTGAAAATTTGCCCACAACCATACTGTCAGCCATACTGTAAAGCTGCTGCATAAGATTTGTCAGCATAAGCGGAATGACGAATACTACCATTTTAGAAAATATCGGACCTTCCGTTGCGTCGATATTTTTCTTTTTTACGAGGGCTACCATTTTTGTCTCCTTAATATTACGCGAGCCGCGCGTGAGTAACTTTATTATACTATTACTCTCCCCCTTTGTCAACCTAAAGGATTGCGAAAAACTTTTCGAAATTACTTAAATTATGCAAGGTAAAAAACTTTTGGAAAAACTTTTGAAAATCCTCTTGACTTTTTGCGAGTATTGTTTTATAATATGATGTACGACTTTGGGTCGTAGCCTAAACTGCGCCCAAAATTCAAAAAATTAGGAGGATACCGAGTGAAGCTTGACTTAAGACCGCTCCTCGCGGGAGACAGACTGCTTAAATTCGATTACGAATTACCGCTCGATATTAACTCCGAGGATTCGTCCAGTTATCTTTATGGCGTAAGTTTTCCTTCTCCCATGAAGGTTGAGGGTGATATTACCAACACCGCCGGTTATATGCGAATGACACTTACCACGTCAGTAGACTACGTCGCCGAGTGCGCACGTTGTCTTGCGCCCGTTTCCGGTACGTTCACTCTTGATCTTGAGAAAACCTGCTCCCCGAGAGATATGCTTGGCGACCTTGATGAAAACAAGCTTGACGAATTTGCGATAATCGAGGACGGCTTCATCGACATTGACGAGCAGCTCTACGAGCAGCTTGAGATGGAGTTCCCTATGCGTTTTCTCTGCAAGGAGGACTGCAAGGGACTGTGTCAAAGATGCGGCAAGAACTTGAACGAAGGTCCTTGCGAGTGCGATCATAAGGAGATCGACCCGCGTCTTGAGCCATTACGCAAAATTCTTGAGCAAATGAAAAAAGAAGAAGAAAATAATAAAAATTAACATACTGAGAATGCGTGTCAGCATGCTCAAAACAGGAGGTTACAAAGATGGCAGTACCGAAGAGAAAGGTTTCTCATTCCAGAAAGATGAAGAGACGTTCAAGCGTTTGGAAGCTCGAAACACCTACTAACATTGTAAAATGTCCTCAGTGCGGCGAGTCTATTCTTGCATACCGCGTATGCAACGCTTGCGGCTACTACAAGGGCGCGGAGATCGTTTCCAAAGCCGAAGAGACAAAGTAATTTTGTCTGAAAATTATGCGGTTGTTCTTACCTTGTAGGTTTGTGCAACCGCTAGTTTTTTAATTATTCATTACTCCGAAAGGATATCCTAAGTTGAAGGCTACAAGCGTAACAAGGTTTTTTAATTATAGGGTCGAAGAGGGACAGAATCCTTATATTGGATTTATGAGCTTCCAGCATTTCAGGGGCGAAAAAATGTACTCCGACATTGTCGTAACCCAGGAAGCGAATATGACCGAAACAGAGCGGGTAGAATGCTACCCTATATCAGATGACGCTGAAGAAAACGGCAGAGCCGAGGGATATTATCCCGACACTACCGTCGTATACATAAGGGTTTTGTGGAAGGAGTTTGAGCCGCGTCGCGGTGAATATAACTACGCATTTATCGAGGATATAATCGATAAGGCGAGGGCACACGGACAGACTCTTATTTTCAGACTTATGGCGCACAGCACAAGAGCTCGCGACGACGTTCCCGACTGGCTAAAGGAGCTGATTCCCTGCCCCGAGCGTCCCGACGGAATGAGAGTCAAGGCCTCTCCGACACACCCGTTGTTTCTTGAGCTGTTTCTCGAGGCGGTAAAGCGCCTCGGTGAGAGATTTGACAGCTGCCCCACCTTTGAGGCGATAGATATTTCCCTTCCGGGCGCATGGGGCGAGGGCTGCTATCTTAATCTGTATCCGGACGATGTTCTGGAACGAATCGTTGACGCATATACGTCCGTTTTTAAGAATACGCAGCTTATGACACAGCTATCAAGACCGAACCTTATCCGCCATGCAGAAAGCACGGTAGGTCTGAAGCTCGGTTGGCGTGGCGACGGACTTGGCGATCCACATCATATGACAGAATTCTATCCGAACAAAATCGAGGCGATTTCTGAAAACTGGAAAACAGCTCCCGTTTCCTTTGAGGCATATTGGTGGCTTAGCGAATGGATGCGTCAGGGCTGGGACATAGACGACATAATTCAAAAAACTCTTGAATGGCATATCAGCTCCTTCAACGGAAAGTCTATGCCCGTGCCTTACGAGTGGCGCGACAAGGTGGACTACTGGATAAGCCGTATGGGATATCACTTTACAATAGACAGTCTTACGTGTGAGGACACCGTATCTGGCGGCTCTGATTTTTCAGCGGTTCTTTGCGTTGATAACGTTGGTGTTGCCCCTATATACAAGGCTATTTCGCTTAAGTTCAGACTGAAAAACGACGCACGTGAATACGTATTTGATACGGAGATAGATATACGCAAATGGCTCCCCGGTAAGTATTCGGAGAATGTCACGTTCACCATTCCTAAAGATATTATGGCAGGTGAGTACTCTCTTGACGTCGGAATCATCTCCGAGCAGTTCCCTGTTATATATCTTGCTACCGATGCGGTGCGCGACGGCGCTTATTACAAGCTGACAAATATCACCGTAAAATAAAATTACCCGAATAAAAAGCTACGAGGACTGCCGTCTTTGCGGCTTTTATTTTTGCTGTATCAGGGGCGGTAAATTTTAATAAAAATATTTTTATAAAAAAGTGAAAAAACTCTTGACAAACCGATTTAGTTCTGCTATAATAGTATGCGTCACGACGCTGGTGTGGCTCAATGGCAGAGCAGCTGATTTGTAATCAGCAGGTTGATGGTTCGACTCCGTTCACCAGCTCCATAGGTATGGGGGAATTCCCGAGCGGCCAAAGGGGGCAGACTGTAAATCTGTTGTCACTGACTTCGCTGGTCCGAATCCAGCTTCCCCCACCAAATAAAAATGCCGACCCTTGAGGTCGGTATTTTTATTTGGTAAGGGAGCTGGGCGAGCACCTGCGGCGACGAAGTCGCACGCTGTGCCGCATACTCCGCTTGGAGATCGACAAGCTCGCTTGTCAGGCGAAAAGCATGAGTATCTTCGCCTGCGAATACCCAGCTTTCCCCTTTTATATTACTCTGTCTAACAAGTTAAATGATTATACTTATAGACCGAAAATATAGGAATTTCTCAAACAAATTTGTTTGTTTTCTACATTTTTTTGTTTTTTTCATCAAACCTATTGCAAAATGGAATAATTTATAGTATAATGTAACACATAAAACAGAATATTCCGGTTGAAGCGTTCGGGAAATTGCGTTTTTCGCATCCGAAGGAGTAACACTCTCAGGTGTCCATTTGGGACGGGACCGTACGCGGACGGAGCTTTGGAGAATCTCATTAAATTGAGTGCCGAAGGTGAAAACGCAAAAAGCGTGAATCTCTCAGGCAAAAGGACAAGGTTATTTTATTTTCATACGTTTATTTTAGTATGGATGATTTTTGTACTTTTGGCAGATCGCTTTTTGCGGTCTGCTTTTTATTATTTTATTTAACGGAGGAAAAACTATGGAACAGTTTTTCGCAAAGGTTGCCGAAATTAACGGCAGCATCAACGGAGTGGTATGGGGAATTTTCGGCCTTGCTCTTCTTATAGGCACAGGCGTGATCGTAACACTCAGCACAAAGGTATTTCAGGTTACACACCTGAAGCTTTGGTGGAAGAATACCATTGGTAGTCTGTTTACCAAAAACGTTATTAAGCACCGTAAGGAAAAGGGCGTTATCTCCCCATTCCAGGCGCTTTGCACAGCTCTTGCCGCAACAGTAGGAACGGGTAACATCGCCGGTGTTGCCGCAGCTATAGCCATTGGCGGTGCGGGCGCAGTATTCTGGATGTGGGTTGCCGCATTCTTCGGAATGATGACAAACTATGCAGAAAACGTTCTCGGTATTTATTTCAGACGTAAGAATAGCGAGGGCGAATGGTCCGGCGGCGCTATGTACTATCTACAAGACGGTATGGGCAGCTATTCATATAAGGATAAACACGGCGAAGCTAGTCTAAAAAAGCCGGGCAGGATCCTTGCTGTACTCTTCTGTATATTCACAATGCTTGCTTCCTTCGGTATCGGATCGATGGGCCAGGTAAACAAAATCGTTGCAAATGTTGCTTCCGCATTTGACATCGCCGCGCTTTCTTCTGTTCAGGTATTTGAGGGCGTTTCCCTATATAACGTTGTTATCGGCGTAGTAATTATGATCCTCACCGCTATAATCACTCTTGGCGGTGTTAAGAGAATCGCAAACGTAGCGGAAAAGATCGTTCCCATTATGGTCGTTCTCTTTGTTGCCGGAAGCCTTGTTATCATCGGCTTTAACTATCAGGCCATCATCCCCGCATTCATCGCTATCTTCAAGAACGCATTCGCTCCCGAAGCATTCGTTGGCGGCGGTATCGGCGGTGTTATCGTAGCTATGACAAACGGCTTCAAGCGCGGCGTATTCTCTAACGAGGCAGGACTCGGTTCTTCCGTTATGGTACACTCAAACTCCAGCATTAAGGAGCCTGTAAAGCAGGGTATGTGGGGTATCTTCGAGGTATTTGCAGACACTATGGTGGTTTGTACTATGACAGCTCTCGTCGTTCTTACCTCCGGCGGACTTAACGGAGGTGTATTCAACGCGCAGACCGGTGAGATTGCTGCCGGCTATACCGACGCGACTCTCGTTGGCGGCGCATTTAACGAAATCTTCTCTTGGGGCAACGTTGGTGAAAAGTTCGTTGCTATCGCTATGTTCCTCTTCGCATTCACAACCGTGCTTGGTTGGTCCCACTACGGTTCAAAGGCATGGGAATACCTCTTCGGTGCAAAGACGACTATCGTATTCCGTATCATCCACGTTATTACTATCATCTTCGGCGCGGTTCTTACGTCTTCGCTTGCTTGGGATATCTCGGATACATTCAACGGTCTTATGATGATACCCAACCTTATAGGCGTGCTCTTCATGATCCCCTTAGTCGTTAAGATCACAAAGAACTACATCGACCGTAAGGTAAAGAAGCTTAACGTAAAGCCAATACTTTCATACGACGAAAAAACTCAAGCTGAACAGGAAGCAAATCTCAGCGAAGAAGAGTAATTTTAACAACAAATCTTACATATTGCTCTAAAAGCGCGGGTCAGAGATGCAGGCAATGCATCTCTGACCCTTCTTATATTGTTTTTCTAAAATTCACAAGCCGGCAACGAATGCGCGGCATTTGTTTTCAATATGGTCAAAATCTCCTCTACCAATGGCTTCTCTATCGGCGTCATTCAGGCCAATGCCGACGCGCCACACAGCCTCGCCAAGCGGAACAAGCCTGTCCGTCGGTACTCCTCTGACTATCATTATTATCTTATTATCCAAAATATGCTCAATCGTTTCTTTCATAATCATATACATTCCTTTATTCTATACAGTATGCTACCGCCGCAAGTCTTTTTGCCGTCTCCGTCAAGGAGTCTATCCAGCCGAACTCGTCGACAGTATGAATAGCGTTGCCCGAAACGCCGATGGAATCCACCGATGGATTTGAAAACGTCACGGGTTTATAGGTTGACGCCTCAGCAGCATTACTGTTCCGTATTTGAAGAAATAATTGATGAAACTCTTCAAAAAAAGGCACATTATGAAGCGCTGTGCATCTCGCGTCTGTTATATCTTATGGCTCTGATACAGAGGGATAACGCCGAAAGCGACGACTCTGTACGCAGGCAGTTGAAAAACGTTGAATATGCTATTCAGCATATGAATAAATATTGCGACAGCAGCTTAAAGCTCGAGGATTACGCGGCTATGTGCCGTATGAGCAAATATCACTTTTTGCGCGTGTTTAAGCAGGTTACGGGAGCAACGCCTCTGGAATATCGCAGCAGGATACGTATAGAACACGCAAAGGAGCTGCTCGAAAACAGTTACCTAACGGTTTCAGAGATCAGCGAAGCTCTGGGGTATACCTCGCCCGCCTATTTCTGCGATGCCTTTAAGAAAAATATCGGCTGCTCACCCATCGAATACCGTAACGGCAAACGGCTTAATTAATTTTTGCAATATCAGTTACAATACTGTTAAAAGCTCGATTTTTTCCTTATTTATATATTCTCTCCACTCTTGCGGATATGCCCGTCAATATTTCGTAGGATATGCTGTCAGCGCATTTCGCGATATCGTCGGCACTCAGGACTTCCGTGCCTGAATTACCGATAATCACCGCAAAATCACCCATCTTTACATCGGGTATATCCGTCACATCGACCATCATCATATCCATACACACTCTGCCGACTATACGCGCGCGCTTACCTTTTATCAATACGAAGCCCTTGTTTGATGCGGCACGCGGATAACCGTCGGCATAGCCTGTGGTCAGAGTTGCTATCCTCATATTCTGTGACGCAATAAAGCTTCTGCCATAGCCCACACCTTCTCCCTTTGACACCTTTATAACAGCGGAAACTAAGGTTTTCCAGCTCATAGCGGGCTTTATTCCCAGCGGCAGCTTGATTTGGGGCGACGGTGAGTAGCCGTAAAGGGATATTCCCAGCCTTACCGTGTTAAAGGGCGCGTCGAAATACGCTATCCCCCCTGCCGAGTTAAGACAATGGATAAGCTCTATCCCAAGAGGCTTAACGTCCGTAACAATACGACGAAATTTATCTAACGACTGCTTTGTGAATCTGCGGTCAGCTTCATGGCTGCTGTCCGCTACGGGAAAATGGGTAAAAACACCTGTGATTTTGAGGGCGGACGTGGCGGATTTAATAATTTTCACACACCGCTCGCAGTCCTCCGAATCAAGCCCTATGCGTTTCATTCCTGTGTCTATCGCGATATGAACCTTTGCGCCGCTCGGTGCGTATTTTTTCAGCTCTTCTATGTGTTCTTCGCTGACCGCCGTTTGAATAATATCATATTCCGTAAGATATGGCAAAAAATACGGCGGAGTATAACCGAGAACAAGAATTTCACCGCTTATTCCACCGAAACGAAGCCTTATCGCCTCGTTTATATTAGATACGGCAAAAAAGTCTGCACCACCCGCCTCAAGACTGCGAGCGATCTCCTCGTCACCGTGACCGTAGGCGTTTGCCTTTACTACGGCAATTATTTGCGCTTTGCCGGGCAGCGCGCTTTTGTAAACATTATAATTCTTAACTATCTGCCCCGTGTCCACCTCGGCCCACGAGCGATATAAAAAAGACCCTATCCTCATACTAAAAGGTATGTATCAGGGTCTTTTTTAATTCTCATTTTATCATATAAAATGCTTTATACCACTCCGAAAATTTACGCAAACCTTCACGTAAAGAGGTTGAGGGCTTGAAGCCAAAGTCGCGCTCTAAATCGTACGTATCTGCATAGGTAATCGGCACATCGCCCGCCTGCATTGGCACAAGCTTCTTGTGCGATTCAAAGTCATAATCCTCAGGCAAAACTTTTGCTCTTACAAGCTCTTCTTGCAAGATGTTTACAAAGTCTAGTAAATTTTCAGGACTGTTGTTTCCTATATTATACACTCGGTACGGAGGTACAGGAAGCCCGTCATCACCCATCACTCTTTCAGGCGCATTTTGCATAACGTGCTTTACTCCGATCACAATATCGTCAACGTATGTAAAGTCACGTTTACAATTTCCGTAATTAAATATCTCGATAGTTTCGCCCTTAAGGAGCTTATTTGTAAATCCGAAATATGCCATGTCCGGTCTTCCGGCGGGACCATATACGGTAAAGAAACGCAGCCCTGTAGACGGTATATTGTAGAGCTTTGAATATGCGTGTGCCATAAGCTCGTTGCTTTTTTTAGTAGCTGCATAAAGAGATACCGGATTATCCACCTTATCATCTGTTGAATAAGGAATTTTCTTATTCGAGCCATAGACCGAGCTTGAGCTTGCATAAACAAGATGATCGACCGGATAGTTTCTGCATGCTTCAAGAATATTATAAAAACCAATTATGTTGCTTTCGATATACACATCCGGATTAGTGATACTATATCTTACTCCAGCCTGAGCCGCAAGATTTACAACAACATCAAATTTATTTTCTTCAAAAAGCCTATTAATAAGCTCCTTATCCGCAATATTTCCCTTAATAAAAGTCCACGTAGACTGAACAACCTTGTCCGCCACTCTTTCTATTTCTGCAAGCCTGTATTCCTTTATTGACACGTCGTAGTAGTCGTTCATATTATCAATTCCGACAATATGTATTTTTTCTATTGTACGTATAAGCTCCATAACAAGATTAGAGCCTATAAAGCCGGCAGCACCGGTTATGAGTACGGTTTTATTTCTTAAATCAATATTTGGTGTCAGCATACTCCCTTATACTCCTGTTGTACCCTTTCATAGCTTTCGAGATTACCTATATCGTATCTCTTACCCGGCATTTCCATCGCATGCACATTGGTTTGAGTGCAAAGCCAAGCAATATAGCTTCCCGGCGCATCAACACCGCATCCCGAGTCTATTCCGGTTCTTACGAGCTTTGTATCAGCTTTAGTGTAATAATAAAATGGCGGACAACACCAATTTGACTTTGGTTCTTTAGGCTTCTCCTCCATATCAATAACGAGATCGTTGCCGTCTACTTTAACAACACCGCACTTTTGAAGCTTTTTCTCACTATCCTCGTAATACCTCATTATGCATGACGTGTTTTTAGACTTTGCATAATCAATAAATCTCGTGAGGCTGAAATCAAGCACGTTATCACCTGCTATGACCAACATTTCGTCATCCAATCCCAAGGTATCTATAGCGTACAGAATATCCTTTACAGCACCTAACCGATTATCGTTAGAATCTGTTCCGTCATCAAGCACCGTTATCCGCTGCGATTTATCCTTTGCCCAGGAGTGAAAATGATGAGCGAATTTGTGATTAGAAATTAATATATATTCATCAACCAATCCCGCAGAATCAATATCGTCAACCAGCCAATCCAGTATAGTCTTCTCTCCCACCGTAAGCAATGGCTTGGGGAAATTTTCTGTTAAAGGATATAGACGAGTGGCGTATCCTGCCGCCAATATCAAACATTTCATAAATACTCCAAAATTACTTATTTCTGCAATTTAACGCCGTCTGCGGTTTTACATACGTATGCAGAATATTTGCCTTCCAAATTAGGAAACGCCTTGAGATATTCTGTTTTTACCTTCTCGAGTATCTCCTTTTCAAACTCGGGATCAATAAGCGCCATACAGCATCCCTTAAAGCCTGCTCCCGAAAATCTACCGCCGTAAATCCCTTTTGTTTCTGTCATGATTTCATATAGCTTGATCAACTCGGGTGAACCCGTTTCCCAATTATGAATAGAAGAATAGCCACTCTCAAAAGAAAGTCTGCCAAATTCTTCAATATCTCCTTTTTTCCAAGCTTCAACACCCTTTTCGACTCGTTCAAACTCGGTATACCAATGCTCCGCTCTACGACGCCAATTTTCAGGCAAAAGATCTTTGTATTTATCATACACCTCGCGCGGAACATCACGCAAATTCGTTTCACTAAACTTACCGTAATTCATTCCCGCATAAGCCAATAGTGCATAAGCTGCACTTCTACACTCATCAACGCGCATATTAAACGCAGAGCCGGCAAGACTTCTTTCCAAGCCACTGAAAAATATAGCTATTTTATAAGGCTTCATGTCAGGACTTGTAGGTATCAGTTCATAGTTATTGCTTTTCAAATCCATATAAAGCAAATGGTCCTGACGGCAATATACCTCACAACTCTGATCGAGTCTGCCACAAGAAACACCTACATAATTGTTTTCCGCTTCAAGCGCAATTTGAATCAGCTCCTCATCCTCAAGCTTGATACCGTTCATACCCGCGAGTGCAGTCAAAAACGTTATTATAACCGCAGCAGATGAGGAAAGCCCGCCAATAGGCAGCTCACCGTCAATAACCGCGCAAAGTCCTCGCCTTAAAGGGTATCTTTTATCAAGAAAAATCGTCGCTCCCCGAAGATGATCCGCCCAGTCATCCTGCTTAGTTGCCGGAGTAGAGGCTACGTGCCACTGCGCCCGCTTTGAAAACTGAAGGGAGCGAATCTCGACAACACCGTTCTCCTTAGGGCCGTATGCAATATGTATTCCCTTATCTATCGCAAAGCCTGTAATCCTGCCGAGCTGATGATCGCTGTGCGCACCTAAAGGACATATGCGATAAGGGGTGAAGGCGATGTTAGCCGGTTCACATTTATATATATTCTCAAAGACTTCTTTTGCAAACATTTAATACTCCTCTCGAGTTTTTTCTTAATATTTTCTCCAAACCATTTTGTTTACTACACCGGTGTATGACTGAATTATCTTTATTACCTTGGTAGAAACGTTTTCCTCAATATAGTCAGGAACGGGTATGCCGCAGTCGCCTGCCTCATTCATAGAAACCGCAAGCTCAACCGCTCCTACAAGTCCGCCTTCATCTATACCCGCGAGCACAAAGCAAGCCTTGTCAAGCGCCTCGGGGCGCTCGGTTGACGTACGTATACATACCGCCGGGAAAGGTTTTCCAATAGATGTGAAAAACGAACTCTCTTCGGGCAGGGTTCCCGAGTCAGAAACCACTGCAAATGCGTTCATTTGCAAACAATTGTAGTCATGGAAGCCGAGAGGCTCGTGCTGAATGACTCGTTTGTCAAGCTCGAATTCCGACTGCTCAAGTCTCTTTTTTGATCTTGGATGACAGGAATAAAGTATAGGCATATCATATTTATCTGCAATTTTATTAATTGCAGTAAAAAGAGATATAAAATTCTTTTCTGTATCAATATTTTCTTCTCTGTGAGCTGAAAGAAGTATATATTTTTTCTTCTCAAGACCAAGTCTTTTATGAATATCGCTTGATTCAATCTTTTCAAGATTATTATGAAGAACCTCTGCCATAGGCGATCCCGTTACATAGGTTCTCTCCTTTGGAATGCCACATTCAGCAAGATAACGGCGCGCATGCTCGGAATACGCAAGGTTTACGTCTGAAATTATATCAACGATGCGTCTGTTTGTTTCCTCCGGAAGACACTCGTCCTTACATCTGTTTCCTGCTTCCATATGGAATATCGGAATATGAAGTCTCTTTGCACCAATAACCGAAAGGCAGGAATTTGTATCTCCGAGAACTAGAACGGCATCAGGCTTTACTTCTGCCATAAGCTCGTAAGACTTGGATATTATGTTGCCCATTGTTTCGCCAAGATCCTTACCCACTGCGTTAAGATATACGTCGGGGTCGTCGATTTGAAGATCGCGGAAAAATATTCCGTTCAAATTATAATCATAGTTTTGTCCAGTATGAGCAAGAAGGCAGTCAAAATACTCGCGAGCCTTGTTTATAACAGCAGCAAGACGAATTATTTCCGGTCGAGTACCCACTATTATAAGAAGCTTAAGTTTTCCGTTATTTTTGAATGTTACTGACATATTATCATACCTCCTCATAGAATGTGTCGGGTCTTGTCGAATCAAAGCACTCATTTGCCCACATTAAAGTCACAAGATCGTCAGTTTCCGAAAGATTTATTATGTTGTGCGTATACCCCGGAAGCATATGTACGGCTTCTATTCTCTCGCCGGAAACCTCAAAGTTAAGGACCTCGTCTGTGCCGATTTTTCTCATTTGAATAAGCCCCTTACCGCTTACGACAATGAAGAACTCCCATTTGGTATTGTGCCAGTGCTGCCCCTTTGTGATTCCCGGTTTGGAAATGTTTACCGAGAACTGACCGCATTTTTCGGTACGCAAAAGCTCCGTAAATGAGCCTCTGTCGTCCACGTTCATCTTTAGAGGAAAGGCAACCTTTTCTTTAGGGAGATAGGAAAGATAAGTACTGTAAAGTTTTTTTGCAAAGCTACCGCAAGGTATTTCCGGAACAGTAAGCGTTGCAGGCTGGCTGCGAAAACTTTCAAGCAAGGCAACGATCTCGCCAAGCGTTACCTTATGTGTCACCGGAGCCGCGCAGTATCTTCCGCCATCGCAGAGCACGGTATTTATACCGTCAAACTCGCATCTATGCTCCATCCCCTCAAGTGCCATAAGCATTTCATCAACAAGGTCGTCGATGTATAATAGCTCCAAGGTTACCGCCGGGTCGTTTACGGTAATGGGCAGGTCATTTGCAATATTGTTGCAAAATGTTGCAACCGCGCTGTTATAGTTAGGTCTACACCATTTGCCAAAGAGATTCGGGAAACGGTAAACAAGCACCTTAGCACCCGTCTCCTCACCATAAGCAAACATAAGCTCTTCGCCCGCCTTCTTTGAGCGTCCGTAGTCGGAATCGTATCTGCCGATGCAGGTGGCCTGAATCGAGCTTGACACCATTACGGGACATTTGTTATTGTATTTTTCAAGTGATTCGAGCAAGGTCTGTGCAAAGCCAAAATTGCCCTGCATAAACTCCTCGGGATTTTGAGGACGGTTTACACCCGCAAGATTGAAAACAAAATCACAATCCTTGCAAGCGGTGTCAAGAAGCTCAGAGGGAGAGTCGATATCGTAAAGATACAGCTCGTCCACCGAAAGCGACGGATGAGTTTTATCCTTGCCAGCCCTAATGTTTTTCAAAGCCTCGGTGAGATTTTTACCAACGAATCCCCGAGCACCGGTAATCAGTATGTTCATAAGTAGCTCCTTGTCAGAATTTTCAAACCATTTTATTGACCATACCCACATAGGATCGGTTGAGCTTGGTTTCTTCAGCGGACACGTTTTGCTCAATACAATCGGACACAGAAATGCTTTAGCCTAAATTTCACTTCAGCTTAAAGATATTCCTTGCCATAGGATTTTAAGATTTTATGATAATTTACCAAGCATTTTTAAGACTGCGCTTTTCTGGTCTTTTTTATAGGCTTCCACATCATATTCAGGAGTATTACTCAAACATTTTTCGGCATACTCTTCTATTGTGCATATCACCCTTGCCGGAACACCGGCAACAACAGATCCCGGAGGCACATCCTTCGTAACAACGCTTCCGGCTCCTACAACAGAGTTTTCTCCAATTGTAACACCCGGCAAAATAGTTGTACCATTGCCTATAAAAGAATTGTCTCCAATGGAAATCGCACCATATTTCAAAACATTCCTATACCTTGGTTGATTGCGAAACACCCAAATTGAGCCGTCATGTGTAAGAAAAGTTACGTTTCCAGAAATGCAAACCCGGTTGCCAAGAGAAATCAACCAAGGTTCCGAGCCCCAACCAGAACTCAACAAGCGACATCCTTCTCCTACAGTAACACCGATACTTCTCGCATAGGCCACAGGATCCTTTGTCTGTTTATATCTTGTGATAATTTTCTTTACAATTCCCATATGTTTTCCCCTTTACGGAGATATTTCTCTCCGAATCAGTCATCGTTCTTAAGCGCGTTTCTTACATAGTCGGTGGTCAAAATCTTTTTGACCGTGCCCTCAACGTCAAGGCGATTAGTATTATGGCTAGTATATGCTTCGTCAGCCATAGTCTGCACCTGACCATTAACAACGAATTTATCATAGTTCAAATCACGACTGTCTGCCGCTACACGATAATACTGCCCCATATCCTCACTACGCAAGCGCTCCTCACGAGTCATGAGTGTTTCATAAAGCTTCTCACCGTGACGGGTACCTATAATATTAGTTCCCGTGTCGCCAAAGAGCGATTGAACAGCTTTGGCAAGATCACCGATTGTAGATGCATCGGCTTTTTGGATAAATAAATCGCCAGGGTTAGCATGTTCAAAAGCAAAACGCACAAGCTCCACTGCCTCATCGAGATTCATAAGGAATCTCGTCATATTGGGATCAGTGATAGTGATAGGGTTTCCCGCCTTAATTTGATCAATAAACAACGGTATAACCGAGCCGCGAGAACACATAACGTTACCGTAACGGGTACAGCAGATTACCGTGTTTCCTCGTTCTGCCGCAACGCGAGCGTTAGCATAGATAACATGCTCCATCATAGCCTTGGAAATTCCCATAGCGTTGATGGGGTAAGCCGCCTTATCGGTAGAAAGACATACTACACGTTTTACGCCGGTTTCAATTGCAGCGTGAAGCATATTGTCTGTTCCGATTATGTTGGTGCGAACAGCTTCCATAGGGAAAAACTCGCAAGAAGGCACCTGCTTGAGCGCCGCCGCGTGGAAAACGTAATCAACGCCCCACATAGCATCCTTGATGCTCTGCGCATTACGCACGTCACCTATGTAAAACTTCACCTTATGAGCATATTCCGGATGCTTCACCTGAAGCTCGTGGCGCATATCGTCCTGCTTCTTCTCATCTCGCGAAAAAATACGGATCTCGCCGATATCAGATGACAAAAAATTTTTCAAAACTGTGTTTCCAAAGGAACCCGTTCCTCCGGTTATCATTAAGATTTTATTACTAAAAGAACTCATATTTTAGTCCTCCTCTTTATATACAGTATTATTTATTCTCAACAGATAGTCATCAAAAATATGATAACAAAAAGTACTTCCCTTAGGATGATTCAAAGCTCCGCCTATATCCGCCTCGCTCCAAGATTCACCATTATCAAAGCTGATAGCTAATTCGCCTCCTTGACCGGAAAAAACTATTGACTGATCTATTTTTTGCAAAAGGTATGCAGGTTCTTTTGCTTCAAAAATCGGTCTGAAGCTGTTATAATCATCTATATTCTCAAGTCTTCCCACATAAACGCCGGTTGCATTGCGAGAAAAAGATACATCTCTGTCTTTTATCGGCGAAACTACCCGCTTATCCTTCAGATCATCATGATCAGAAGCATAAATCAGGGTGTTATCATCATCGTCCTTCCATAAAACCCCAAGCGTTCTTTGCACAGACGTTTCAGACGAATTTAATCGGTAAATATCAAATTTGTCAGAAGCCTTTCGTTCAGAAAAAGTATCCGCTTCTTTCATCTGGATATACAGCAACCATGAATTGGGATATATCTCACCGGTTCCGATAATCCAGCCATCACGAACACGGTTGATATGATGAATGTGTCTGCAAGATATAGGATTGTCAGGAGACGCGACAAACTCATGAAGATACATCTTGTTTTGATCTGCAATTTCTACCTTGAATAACAGTCCGTTTCCCGCACTTGTCTCGTTCACTTCGGAATTAACCGTCCATTCAAGCGGGGACTCTGTAGAGCTTACACTGACTATATTTCCCGTGTCGTATCCGCACGGAAAATCCGATCTGAGCGTTAGTTTGCCGTTTTCACAACCAACCGTGAAGTTTTTCGGCTCCTCCCATTTGAATTTCTCCTTTGGGTCCTTATCGGCATCGGTCGGCACAACGCAACCCCTTCTTCTTAGCGTTATAGTTCCGCTTGTACCGTCAGGCGCGGTTATGGGATTGCCAAAGTTTCTTCCCCATTCGCTTTTTCCCTGCTGAAACTTATATTCTCCCATATCGCCAAACTCGTATTTGCAAAACCACTGTCTGCCGCCGTCGTCCGACATAAACACACAAGTTCTGACGCCTACGGTCAGATTGCCTCTATATGTCGCAAGCACAGCCATTTTTCTGTCGGCACTGAAACCCGACATATAGTAGAAAGGATTGCCCTGCGCTTCTCTTCGCGCAATATAAAATCTCGGAAGCTCGCCTTGCTTTGACTTGAAGGTTGCTCCAAAGCCCGAGCCGCCGTATTTTCCTTTCTCTGATACCGCAGGATGATACCCATATGCCTCACGAGGCAATCCGGGATAATATCTTTCATATTCCGCACATTCCGGATGGTCGATCGGATACTTCCTTTCGGGGAGGTCCCAGATAACGCTCTCTTCAAAGCGAACTATATCAAAAGCTTCACTTCTTCCCTCGCAATCCTTGCGTCTTGCAGGGTAATTGTGATATATCTGTCCTTTATCCGTAACGATCATCAGTCGCCACGACCTCACGGATTGAGTCGGACTGATGCTTCGATAATATGGCAATATTCGGCTATACATATATTTACTGCCGGGTATAAGACCGGGAAGGTTTTTTTCATCAAATGATACCGTGTATTTTATTGACGGGTAGCGATAATCAGGATAGATTAGCAGCTTATTCTTATTAGAAAGCACGACCACGCTATCGTCTGCGCATTCTATCTTTTTGTCACCAACGCGCCTTTTATATACCTGAAACCTCGCTCTGTCAAGAAGAAGTTCGTAGGAGAATACGTTGTTGACCTTTGCCCTATGTAATCTCGTGCCGAGATACATCTTGGCTTTATATTTCAACTCACTGAGTTTCTTGCTCATTTTCCGGCTCCTCCTTCTTCTTTTTCATCTTTGCAAAGAGGGATATGATCTTCTTTCTGAGAATAAACGCAATAATCGTCATCGCTACTATCACGGAATAGCGTATCCAAGTGTAATCATACAACGCAATACAAGCTATCGAGCATCCCACAAGCACCGCAGAAAGCAAGAGTATATACAGTTCATTGAACACTCTTCCCTTGTGCACGATGCGCATAAAGATGTACTGCATCACCGTAAGGATAATATAGCTTGCAAGCGTGGTATACGCCGCCGCCATATATCCGAATTCCTGAATGAATACGTAGTTCAAGACTATATTTGCCGTAGCGGCTGTTAACGTTGACACCATTATCCAATAGGTTTTTTTGTGGTATAGCAAGACATCTCCAAAAATATTATAAGTCGCAGAGAAGAAGACTCCGCACGCAACGGGCGGCATTATGTATATCGCCTCGTAATATTCTTTTGGCGCAAGGATCCAGACGATCTCTGGTGCAACCAATGTCAAAAACAGGCAAACTCCCGCAAATACCGCAAGCAGCGGGTTTACTATTGCAGAAATGTTTTTTTCGGTCTTATTTCTTAGGTTCTCGAAGGTATATGGCAAAAGGCTCGATTCTATTGCACCCCAAACTATCAGCGACAAAGAACTGACCGTGTACAAAGTGGTATATATTCCGGTCGCGCTCTTGTCTATCATATTCGTTATCATTGTCCTGTCGGACACCTCAAGAATATGCTTAGCCAACGAATTAACGATAAGCGGTGTGTTGGTTATAAGTGCGAACTTCCAGAACTTCAGATTGACGAGTGTCTTTCCTTTAGATATCAGATATATAGCACACGCCAGACCAACCGCGCAGTGCACCGCCTGGAGACCGACTATTCTATAGGGCGCGAGATTCTCTGCATCTAGGTATCTTCCCAAAAATACCGCAGCGATCGCGAGCGCCGTACCGCATATGGCGTTAGTCAACGAAATGGATATTAGCTGCTTATATTTGTATTCAAAGCGAAGCCTTGTGATCCTGTACTCCATCGCGGGAACAAGCCAGAACGCCGCGAGCATCACCGTCACTTCAACAGTATTGAGCGACAGTACCCCGTTCCAAAACTCCGGATTTGCAAAATATATTAACACAAATACCAGGGTTGAAACACTCGATAGTCCAATCATCGACGAGGAATATTTGTCTCTTTCCTCGGGATATTCAAACATCGCAAGCGAAAACGCTCCCGAGCTCAGCGATAGGGTTGCAACCACGCTTATCATCGAATACCAGGATGCAAATGTGCTGAATTCTCCTATCTCTGCCGGTGTCATTATTCTTGTGAATAAGGGGGTGGTTATTATTCCGAGTCCCTTTGTAAACAAGCTTGCAAGCGTGTACGCGATCGTCGCCTTTGCGGCAACCGATAATAGCTTGTATTTGCTCAGCAATTTTCTAAATTTTATCATAAAATTCTCGCTTTTTCAAAGCAACCAAATTAAATATATATTCGTGGTACACGCTTAGATATGGAACAAACAATCTCGTATCCTATGGTTCCGACCATTGACGCTAATGTATCAGCATCAATTCCATTACCAATAAGGGTTACTTCATCTCCCTCAAGCACACCTTCTATATGAGTCACATCAACCATTGTTTGATCCATACAAACACGTCCTACAATGCGTGCTTTTTGCCCCTTTATCATAACGTATCCGCGATTTGATAATTGTCTGTTATATCCATCTGCATAACCTACCGGCAATGTGGCAATTTTCATTTTTTGCTCGGCACAAAAACTTCTACCATAACCTACACATTCTCCGCGTTCAATTGTCTTGACCAATGAAACCACCGTTTTCCAAGTTAAAACTGGCTGTATTCCTTCTGGAAGTTTGATTTTTTGATTGTAACGCAAACCGTACATAACGATGCCCAAACGTACTATATTATCACATTTGCAGTTTGGGGATTGGTAGAATCCACCAGCAGAATTAAGACAATGTATATATTGCAAATTCAAATCCGATATAATGTCCATCAAATGCTCAAATTTCCGAATTTGTCTATTCGTAAACATCAAATCGTCACTTTCAATGCTATCTGCCGCACAAAGATGGGTAAAAAAACCATTAAGATTACAGCGTGTTGCGTACTTTTTAATAACCTCAGCGCTTTCTTCTACCTTTACGCCAATACGATTCATACCTGTATCAATAGCAAATTGGCATTTTATCTCACTTGAAAAGGATAACAGCTGTTCAGCATACGCCTCAGACAACAGCGCTTGTGTAATATCGTATTTCAGCAACTCAGGGGCTAATTCTACCGGAGTGTATCCCAAAACAAGAATTTCGCCCTTTATTCCAGATTCACGTAAAATAATAGCCTCATCAATATTTGACACTGCAAACAAATCAACGCCTATTTGACTTAGTTTTTTAGAAACGGCTACATCTCCGTGCCCATAAGCATCTGCTTTGACTACAGCCATAATTTTTGCCTCATCAGTCAAATATCTGCGATATATTTCTAAATTGCATTCAAGCTGCGACAAATCGACCTCAACCCATGACCGTCGCGTAAAACGCGTTGTGTACATACTATTGTTTTTCCTTTTCACTAAAATGGAGCATATCTCCAATTTCAATATCGTGTCTCATATCCTTGAACGGCATAAATCCGCCGCAAGGCGAAAAAGTCAACTCTGAAAAATATACCTTTCCGTTTATTTCATAAAGGTCTACTCGAAGAAAATCAACACCATTAGAAAGCCTTGATGCAATGTCAAGCATTTCATCAAAACGTTTAGGCTTAGGAGGCAGTTTATCAAACGGGCGAAAATCGCTTCTCTCATAGGGCGCAAACTGCCAGTCGCAAGTAACAAAGCTTATTCTTGCGGTTGAGTGATCTTCAAGCCCCTCGGAAATATAAAGAAACTTAGGTTCTCCGTTAAAACAGTAGAACTTGTAGTCGCGCAAACCGTTACCCGAATCATCTTCCATATATTGCTCTGCTAAAATACGCGGTTTTACATCCTTATAAGGCCATTCTCTGCCCTGATAGAAATATTTTGTTTTTAGACTCTTTTCAATCTTTCTCTTCGCCTTGGACTTGTCCAATTTGGATTTGTCGCGCACAATAACTAATCCGCCCGAATCGTGCGTGCACTTAAGCACAAACTGATCGGGAAGCATATCAAAATCTATGTCATCAAAGTTTTTCCAAACACCGAGAGTCGGGATAATGTGCTCTTCACCTATACGTTCAGCAACATATATTTTCGCATCGTGCTTATCTACCATAGTCGTATATATCGGCTTGCGATCATACAACTTCAGCCACTGTATTTTTTCGTTGAAACTTTTCGGATTTTTCAAATCCAACTCTTTTCCAAATTTAAGTTCAAACCACTTTTTAAGATATTCTTCATCAGAAAGGTGATTATAAAACCCTAAATTTCCTAATATTCTGATTCTGTATTTACGATTTGTGACCAACTTCCACAACTTATTGATTTTACTCATATCATATCCTTGTATTTGTTCTTTGCTTGGCGTTGCTCCGAACACAACGACCATATTTCAAATATCATTATTTTCTCCACTTCAATTTCAAACAGCCTTTGTGCCTCAAAATTGTTTCAGATACAACGGCAAAGCAACGTTTACTTTAGCAAACACATTTGTCAAGTGCACATATGCTTAAACGGTAACATCATTTGTGATTTGTGCTTTTCAACACGCGGTCCACACCCACATCAAACTTCAAAAGTTATTACAATTGCCCATATGCAATTTTGTGTCTATCCTCCGGCTTGGTTTTTTTCATAACTCTCATCCAACGAAGGACCTCCGCCGTCTTATCTCCAAATGCACTGCGACCGTGCGACATCTGTGAACTCCAGAATCCACCGCCGTAAGTATTTGCTTCAATCAAGATAGGTTCACCATCCTCGCCAAGCGTAAAATCCCAATGGATGACGCCTATCTGCGGAATTACAGCATGCATTCTTTTGGCGGCTTTAAGCGCTTTGACGAACAAGGGATTGTTATATCCATCAAACACAAAATGAGTATCAGGATGCTCTTTGAACTGAGTGTTGAATTCGGTAAATGCGGTATCATGATATGTTCCGTCATCATCCACCGCAACAAACATACCTCCCGCGTGAGCATTGTCAACAAATCCTCCTCCGCTACCTATACGCATGATACTCGGAATATGCTCTATTCCTTCCTTCCAGCGATATGTTCTGATTCTGAATGTGTTGACCGAACCGGGATATATATCAGTGAATGATTTGTGACACTTTATTCGCCTTTGAATAACAAAATCATTGCCCATATCTGTCAAAATTTCAGATACGGTTTTGCCTGACACGGTGTCCACTCCATTGTCGAAATTAATAAAGCAACAGCCCTGTCCGCTGCAAGAATCTACGCTGGGCTTCATAAAGCCCTCTCCTATGTCTTTCAGAAATTCTACAGATTCGCTTCTGGTCAACATATTAAGTCCATTATCCTTATACGTGCCCCGGGTTGCCGAGAAAATAGTTTCCGGAACCTTTATTCCCGCACTCTTCGCAATAAACGGCAACACGTTTTTGTCAGCAAAAACCTTGTCGTATCCATTATACAAATTCATAAACCGCTCAAACTCGGGAATGCCTATAAGCTCAGGAAAATAATTAACATCAAAATTCCCCGTATATGCTGTAAAATATCTATGCCATATATATGGAATTTTCTCTCCATAGTTTGATAAATAAAGATCATCGATAGCTTTCATCTGGCTTTCCGTCAGTACGGTACGACTATAGATCTCTATTCTTCGTTCATCCTTGAATTTTTTGATCTCTGTGTTTCTTCTGTGGGAGATAAGGATCTTGTCATAACAATTCCCCACCAATCTCATACCTTTTGTTATTATAGAATTCGGCATAATAACTCCTTTTTTAGCGACAAATTAGTTCTATCCAGCGATCAACAATAACCTTCTTTGAGCATATAGATGATATTTTCCTGTACGACTCCTCACCCATTGCAACGCGTTCCTCTGCAGTAGTATTTATTGCACTTCTCAATGCCTCGGTTATTGAGGAAACGCTATGCGGGTCACATAAAAATCCGTTGGTTTCATCAACCAGCACCATATAATCAGATACCGCAGTCATAACGATGGGCTTTTTTAATGCCATTCCTTCGAGAATACCATTTGGCAATCCCTCCATACAACTAAACAAAGACACAAAATCAGCTTCTGCCATTCTGTCGTGTATCTTGTCGGTTGCAGGATGCAAAAATATGATTTTATCAATACCCCTTGATACTATTTTTTCTTGACACGCAGACAAAAGATCCGAATTTTCGTCTCCAACATTGAACTTTCCGTACCAATGTAGTTCTATGTTCTGACGTTCCTCTTGGGACAAATCGGCAATTGCTTGTATCACGCGCTCAAGGTTTTTTTCCTTTTCATATCTGGCAGCCACAACAAACCTCGTTTTACCATCTTTAATTGGTTTACACTCACTATGTATCGGTTGCACGATATTATAAACTGTTTCAAGTTTTTTTTCGGTTTTGGGAAAATATTTTTTCCAAAGGTCTTCGGCACTCTTTGAATTACACACGATCATATCGGCGCGGTTGCCTACTATCATTCTGATAATCTTTTTCTTTCTGCCTACAAACAAACTGGGATTGCAAATTCTCTCGCTCGCTATAAGTCTCCACTTGTGTGGACCAATTGAAGCCAAGGCCGCATAAAAATTTGGTGATCCCATAAAAGATATAACCACGTTTGGCTTTATTTGATTAAAGCGCTTTCGTATAACCAACGCTCTAGCAAGCCCACCTTTTGCGGTAATCAGCTCGGGAGATATTTCTGCCTCGTCCAATATTGACTTGTAAAAATCATCAGCGCGATATTTCAGAAAGAATATTTCATGACCTCGTTCCTTGAGCGCGACTGCCAGATTAGCCATCTGTCTTTGCGCCCCTCCGAATCCAAGGCCATCGATAAGTAGCGCAATTTTCATACGCTATATCTCCTTTTATCTATGTATTTGGATTTACAAATGTTTAGCCGTAGAAACAAACCTCACATCAATGTTTCGGCAGCTCTATCCAGTCGCCAAACGTTTTATCCCATTCTTCAGGCTCAAACGGTACCATTCCGCTCCAATGCGAAAATGTCAATTCTCCAAAGTATATCTTTCCATCCACCTCGTAAAAATCCACTCTCAAATGAGGAATGCCCTCCGAGAGCTTTTCCGCAAGCTTTTTCATTTTTTCAAAGTTTTCCGGCTTTTCGGGGGGGACTTCCGCGTTTGGATGTCCGTTGCGTACGGGCAGGTGGTTGTACTCCGCATCAAAAAAGTCAAATTTTGTTTCCTCGTTTTCCTTTTGTCTTTCCGATGCGATAAAAAGCGCTTTTACTTTTCCATTAAACGCGAAAAACTTATAATCGCGCAATTCTTCGGTCTTGGAGTCCTCCATATATTCCTCCGCCAGCACGCGAGGCTTGACGTTCTTATACGGCCATTCTCTTCCGGCATAATAGAAATTTCTTTTAAGGCATTTTTCGATTTTCTCTTTTGCTGCTGCCTTGTCGAGGTTGTTTTTGTCTTTGACAATTACAAGTCCACCGCTGTCATGTGTGCATTTAAGAACAAATCTATCCGGAAGTTTGTCAAAATCAATATCATCAAAATGATCCCATACACCGAGTGTTTTTATTATGTACTCTTCACCAATGCGTTCTGCAACGTACCTCTTTGCTTCATATTTATCTACCATTTCCGTGTATATCGGTTTGCGATCGTGAAGCTTGAGCCACTGGAGCTTTTCGTTATACGTTACAGGGTTTTTGAGATTCAGCTTTTTCTTCATAGCAACCCTGTACTTCAGTTTAAGAAACGGAACGTCGGGCAAAAATTTCAGATTGTCCGCACTTATTATTTTTCCCATATCAATCTCCAAAAAATTATTTCAGGGCATCCAAAAATTCCTTCATGGTGTCCTTGTATAATCTATAATCAAAATTTTCTTCCGCAGTCTTATACGCGGCTTTTCTCATCTCGGGATTCTTGTCGAGCATTTCCCATGCGCGGATAAGCGCATCGCGGCACGTTTCTATTTATTCGTACGCAAAACTTTCTTCTGCGCAGTACTTGGAGTCGTTTTTCTTAACCTGTGCCGTTTTTCCTATTCTTGTTCCACTCCAGGCTTCCGTTGCGACTTATAATCTTTGCGGGAACTCCTGCTATTGCAACGTTTTCTTCCAAGCAGTCTTTATTAACAACAGCATTAGCTCCAATGGCCACATAATTAGCAATTTTCACACTTCCCAAAACGCACGCTCCATATCCCACGATAACTCTATCGCCCAAAGTCGGAACACCATCGTTAGTTCCTCCCGCAACCAATGCGCTGTTCATGTGGAAACTGCAATCTCTCCCCACCGTCGAACGATTGTTAATCAGAACGGGGCCTAAATGAACTATTTTCAAGCCCTTGCCACAACAATTCAGCGGAACGTGTAGTTCATATTTAGTTTGCAGCCTTGTCAATTTAAACTTGGATATGATAAATCTCAGTTTTTTGTTTGTGTTCAGATAGTACTCAGTCTTTCTCAACAGTTTTTGATGTTTTAAAAGAACCGCGGTCTCGCCAATAGTTAAAAATCGTTTAACAAATCCGCATGGGTATTTTGCCCTTTCATATTTTAACCATTCCTGTAGCTCTTGCCGATTTGTTATTCTATCTTCTTGATTTAACATGTTTTCCCTCGCATTTTTTACCTTTATTATCACAATATCGATAACATCAACTGTTTCTCTACTTCGTGATTAAAAACGGAATATCCAAAATTCAAATCATGCAAAAGTCATACGCTTATCGGGTGCGTCATATTTTTGATAGAAATCGCCCCATTGCATCACTATATAGCCTATAATCAAAGTTCTGCACAGCAGTTTCATATGCAGATTTTCTCATCTTGGGATTCTTATCGAGCATTTCCCATGCGCGGATAAGCGCATCGCGGCACGCTTCTACCGATTCGTCGGCAACAACTATTCCATTTTCTCCATCCTTGAGATACGTTCCTATGTCGCCCGTAATATTCGCAATAAAAGGGATCCCCGCCGCAAAGCTCTCTACCATTTTTGTTGAAAATCCGGCATTTGCTCTGCGTGTCGGCTTTCGGATAAGTACCGTGAAATGACACTCGTTGAGTTTTGCGGGTATTTCATCCTGCTTCTGTCTGCCGTGACACACTACGTAGTTTGGAACTTCATCAATTCCTTGTGTCTTCAAATATGAGAGCAAGCCCTTTTCATCGGGTCCGTATACGTGAAGCTCGGTCTTCGCTTTAAGCTCCTCCGGCATCTCTCCTATCGCTCGCACAACAGTACCAAGCTCGTCCTTGCCCACACCAGGAACACCTGCGTAGGCAATTTTCAATTTGTTTGGCTCATCAACGTCTTTTTTTACGTTCCACTTCTCATCGGTAAGATCGACAATGTTAGGGATCATGACGGCGTGTGTGCCCTGCTCCTTAAAATAATCTGTCAATAGCGAACTTATGAGTATTCCTGCATCTGCGTTTTTTGCAACGTACGGAATCAAACCAACAGTTCCCTTGACGTGTCTTTTAGAGACGGTAGCGGAAAAGCACTCTTCTGTATACCATTCGCAATTGAATCCGCCAAATTTTATGCTTCTGCGATGACAGTATTTTCTTACCGCCTTTGCAGTTGACTCAATTCCGCCATACAAAAACACTACTTCGGGTTTTTCAAGCTTTCGCAAGATATGCTTGGCATACACCTCAAAATGCAGGTTATACACGTACATTACCAGCTTGTTGTGTGCAGTAGCGTCAAAATTGACGTATTTTATTCCTTCATATTCCCCGTTCAGAGGATATTCTGTTTTAATCGTACGTCTGCAGCCAACAACCGTAACGTTATGTCCGCACGCAACCATCGTCCTGCATACGTTCAATATATAAGTTGATGATGCGTTTCCGTCCGGGAACGGCGCTGTGCTCAATATGAGTATATTCATTTCTTCTTGCTTCCTTTTTTTCGGATAGCCTCGCGTATGCACTCATCCCAGATTGCTTTTACCTTGGGAATTGAATATACCTCGCATACCTCTTTGGCATTTTTCGAGATTTTCTCGTATTTCTCGCGGTCAGCACAAAGATTCAAAGCCTCTTTTACAAATGCATCTTTGTCGTTGAGCGGAACCACAATTCCGCGTCTACCGTAATCAGCAAGCACATCCACACCGCCGTTACAGCGGAATGATACGCTGGGCAGTCCCACGGCCATCGCTTCGCTCAGTGCATTTGGAAATCCTTCGTTCTTTGATGACATAAGATAAATATCGGATTCGCAAAGCACCCCATAAGTGTCAGTAGTATATCCCGCAAGCATCGCCGTACCTTCAAGCCCGAGGTCCTTGATCTGCTGCTCCAATCTTTCCTTGTGAGGTCCGTGACCGTATATCTTAAGATCGGTTTTGGGGTTAGCTTTATGTATTTCCGCAAACATATCAAGCAACACGTCAAATTGTTTTGAATCATTTAGCCTGCCGCAAGAAACGAACCGTGTAATCTCACCCTTTTGGCTGATGTCCTTTACCTTGTCGGGTGTGGCTATATAGTTTGGAGTAACTCTACATTTGTCAATATATCTTCCGTTGCACAGCTTTCTGAATTCATCGAACTGTACGGTTAAAAGGTCCGCCCTATCATATGCTTTCCGAAGCAAATAATTCCACGGGAACTTCCACGTTGCAACCAAGGGGTTGATTCTTTCGCACGCAATGATAGGAACAGTGCTTTTTAATTGCCCTAAACACAGCATTATGCTGTTCTGAGTTATAAATGAGATTACTATATCCGGCTTTTCTTCTTTTACACGCTTTCTTACCCATTTAACTTGGAAAGGAAACACACGAAATCCTGTTGGCTTGTCATTTGCATCGAGCTCTATAAACTTTACACCCGGGCACTCATATCTTTTTTCAATGGTCTTATGCGTTAACAAGACCGAAACGTCCTCGGTCTTTGCATATTCGGTAGCAAGCAACTGTATAATATTACCCGCTCCACCCATGTAATTATCAACTACAAACAGTATTTTCATCATCTGCACCACACAAACAGGCCGTTTTTGCTGTATGATAAATGTGTCCAACAAAAAATGGCATAATAAACGATTTCACATCCAACGTAATACGGTTAAAGACTGACAAACCATTGACCGAGAATATCCATAAAATGATAAGGCAAGCGGAAAAAACAGCTAAATGCATGTATTTTTTTGAAGAAAAACATTTGAAAATAGTTTTTACATACGGCCAGAAATAAAGGCATGCAAAAATTACTCCATAGTGGAAAGAAAGGTAAACGAACTCATTATCAATAAAAGAGTACTCACCGTATAAAGCAGACTGGTACGTTGCATCAGTACCCTGACCCAATATCCAAAGATACCACTCTGTTTGCTGAAAAATTTCCACATACTGAAAGCTTCGAGAATCGGTTGTTCCTTTATCAACAATGGAAGCAACAAACTCTCCGAAATAAGAAGACAAAATCCAGAAAACACCAATAGCAAAAACAAGCAAAAAAGCTAACACTTTCACTGCTCCTGCTACTGAGCGTTTTTTCAAAAACGAAATAGCAACACTAACGACCACAAGCATCAACACAGATTGTATAATCCACGCGCGTGATCTAATTATAAACGCACCCAAAACCAAAAAAATTAAAAGAAAGTATATAATAGGAGTTGGCTTTTTCTTATCAATCTTATGATAGATATAAAAGATTGACATACAAAATATGTGACTATAATAATTCATCAATGACGAATTTTGATATATAACCCAGCCAAACTTACCAAAACTCATTATGAACTCATAAGCAAACATCACAATATAGATAACTAAGAAGCATGGGACACATTTTTTCACCCCATCCCATATCATCTTTGTTCTGCCTAACCAAAATCCTACTATAAGCAAATACATTATCGCTATATTGCTGGAATATAAACTACTGATAATACCGTCATCCATCACGTCCACAACGGTATACAATACACAAAACGTCGATATAAGAATTAAGCCAACGGCTTCGGAACTTGTGATTTTGGCAACAGAAAAAAAGGCAAGCAAAAGCAAAACAAATGCACCATATTTCAAGCACAACATCATGCTGTTAATTCTTGCCATTTGAGATGCTAAAGCAACATTGGTCCATTGGTTTCGTGTTATCTCCCACTCGGCTCCAACATAACTGTATACCTGCACAAAAAGCAGCATAATTAATGCCAACTGCACAATGTGCGCTACATTAATTCCTTTATTTTGGTTTCGTAATCTTCCCACAAAAACACCTCATTTAGTGAAAATATGCCTCGCAAAAATCTGTTAATCTATAAATTCGTAAAATTTAGAAAGAACCTTATCAGGTTTATATTCATTCGCCTCTTTAATATTATTCAATGCAATTTCATATGCGTATTCTCTATTGGAATAAAACTTGAGAATTGCATCTCTTATTGCATCAGCACTCTTTATCGGCACAAGAATACCGTTTTTACCATCAGCGATAACATCGCCGTTATAATTCCAATCGGTTGCTACTATAGGCAAGCCGGCATTATAAGCATCCACCACACACCCAGGAAAACCCTCGCCGTAATAATAGGTTGGAAATAGCATAAGAAAATATGTTTTCAAAACATCAGCGGTTTTGTCAAAATCGATAATACCGCCATAAGTAACACAATCTTTATTTGCTTCAATAATGCCCTCAAAATCCTTGCGGTAAGATTCTGGAATCATACCGAACACATCAAGCTTTATATGTAATCCACCCAAAGATTCGTTTGCCGCTCTTACACCTTCAACTGCATAAGAAACTCCCTTATCCTCGGTAATACGCGACATAAGACACACCCTTACATTTTCATCTCGATTGATACAAACGTCCTCGTATTTTACCGTATTCAAGCGTTTTAGGTTAGACAATATATATACGTTCTTAAGTCCGAATTTTTCCAGATCCTTTTGAATGTTAGGTGTTTGTACGAAGAGGGCTTTGTATTTCTTTAACATATTTAAGTACGTAGGTTTTCTTTCAAGCAATGCAGGAAGATAACCGCCTATAACCACATCGTACATTTCTCTGCGATAAAAGAAATTTGCTATATTAAATATCGGCACTCCGACCTTAAAGCCGTTATCTGCAGGTAAAATGACTATCTTATTGCACTTGGCATTTAGGCGAATGGTTTTCCAGAAAAAACGAAATGGATGTTTTTTCCAATTATTAGTGTTAACAACCAATATATTATCTTCTCCATAGCGATTTTTCATTTCTTCAGTAATAATGGTTGTTCTAACAGCCTGCCCATCAGCAATTTTATCTATTCCGTTGCCAAACTGGCCCCATATCCCGATTTTGTACTTTTTCATATAAAACCTTTTCGTTAGCTTTGTGGTATTTGAATTAGCGCTTTTGTGTAACCAGCGAAATTATAAGATCCGCAAATTCTGCTGTGTTCTTTTTTCTAGAATAGTTCTCATATGCGTACTTGCACGCATTTTCGCCTATAACCCTTCGACGTTCGCTGTCTGAATAAAGAGAAAGTATTCTATCCGCAACAGACTGTGCATCGTGATCTGTTACATTCTCGCCCATATCATATTTCTCAAAAGTTTCTGTGTATTCTGATTTTTCAACCGAATTAAGTATAACGCGCCTTGCGGCCATTAACTGACAAGCCTTGCTCGGTATACCATTACCTATGACTCCCGGTTTCAATGGGATTATACCGATATCACAGGCACTATAAACATGTGCAATTATTTCAAGCGGTTGCCACGGATATCTAAGAATATTCTTTATTCCTCTTCTTTCGATCTCCTCGTCAATCAGTGCCCTTTGGTTTCCATCACCTATTAGCTGGAATACTATATCGGAATGATCCGCAAGCTTCTCTGCCACGTCAAGGTACATTTTGTAATCGAATACATACCCCAAAAGTCCGGCAAACTGAACATAGAACTTGTTCGGATCAAGCTTGTATTTTTCAAAAAACTTATTATCTTCTCGCGCAATCGGATCGAATATATCATCATCAAACCAATTGCGAATAACCCTGACCTTTTCATCAGGAACTTTTTCTTCAAGAAGTTGCTTCTTCATATCCTCAGACATAGCAACTATGTACTTGCACTTTTTATATAAAACCTTTTGTATCAATCTAAAGGCTTGGTATATAAATTTGTTTTTTATAACTCCAATAGACATAGCATGTCCCGGAAAAACATCGTACAAATTCAATATTATGGGAACATGAAGACTCCCTAGTAAAACTGCGTTAAATACAGAGTTGGGGTTAGACTGCAAAACAACCGCATCATACTCGCCTTTATGCTTTTTCCACACTTTTTTGGCCGTAAATGCATACTTAACTTCATCCAAATATCGTTTAACAAAGTTGTTCCTGTCAATATTGTCACGATGTATAACATCATACGCGAATCCAACGGCTTCATATTTTAGCAAAGATTCGGGTATATCAGAATAGGTGCCTGTTTTGTGACTCGTTATAGAATGAACCTCTATACCTTTTTTCAAAAAATCCTCTAGAAGAGTTTCTGCAAGATGGTTTGTTGAATTAGGAGTATCAAATCCTTCAGAGGTCAAAAATAATATCTTCACAGTATTTCCTTTCCAAAAAAATTTATAGCTTACTTCGCTCCTTTGTGGCTGAAGACCACGCCGACGGTCTTGAATAGAATTTTTATTTCAAGCCAAATGGAGCGTTTTTCTATGTATTCGATGTCATAGACGACCTTTTCTTCCGGTCGGAGGTTGTAGCCGCCGCTGACTTGGGCAAGTCCCGTTATGCCGGGCTTTACTTTAAGGCGCTGACTGAAGCCATGTACGTGCTCCTCAAACGCGTCGTAAAATTCAGGGCGCTCGGGGCGCGGACCAATAAGAGAAAGCTCGCCTTTTAGGCATGCCCAGAGCTGTGGAAGCTCGTCCATCCTAGTTTTCCTAAGGAAGCGGCCGATTTTGGTAATACGGTTATCATTATCTCCGTCCGACCACTTGGCGCCGTCCTTTTCAGCATCGGCTACCATAGAGCGAAATTTCACAAGAGTAAAGGGCTTTCCGTTAAGTCCCAGTCGCTCCTGACGATAAAAAACACCGCCTTTTGACGAACACTTTATGGCTATGGCTATAACAAGCATTGGAATTGCAAGAATGACGAGAGCAAACAGAGAAAACAAAATATCAAACACTCTTTTAACAAAAGAATAGAGCGTTTTTTTTTCAACCTCCCCTATGTCTTTGATAAAATAATGCTCATCGGGGGCATATGCAAAGGGTAATATAATTTTTGAAGCAGTATTTACCTGCGTTTCGAGCAAGCTCTCTATAACCGTAGCTTCGCGCTCCTCCAAAAGTTGCGGCATATTAGATATTCTCCTTATATCGTATATTCGTTAATTACTTGTTGCCTAACGGCGACGTTATTTATATATTATAGCATACGCGCGTGAGGATTTCAAGGACTTTGTGTGTATAAAACAAGATTTCAGCATTATTCTTGAATATTGAGGTTTTTTTTGTGCGTGTTGTACAAAAAAATTATGCAGAAAGCCGTGTGTCAGCTTTGTGGCACACGGCTTTTTGGGGTGGTTGCTTGCTTTATTCGTTTTGGTTATCGGATTTTTCGGTATCTGATTTGTCGGTGGCGGGACGGGGGAGCTTTCGCTTGCGGTGCCGCACAAATATTATAGCAGGTGTAGCAAGTACCGCTATTGCGAGAAGCGTCATAAGAATATAGAGAGAATCGCCGAGAAGCCAAACGCCGAAGGAACGCAGACCGTTTCCTATATCGTGAAGACTATCCTTAAACACTGCGCCCACCTCGTCAAAGAAGCCTACCTCGTTTTCTCTTGCTTCACGCACCTCGCTGACGGTTACCCAGACCGTGCTGTACGCTATGCGGTTGTCGTACGATTCCTTTTGCGCTCTTAATGACGCAAGATCCGCCTGCACCTCGGTAAGCCGCTCGTCAATTACGAGAATTTCGGCAACGCTTTCCGCTGACTCAAGCATCTTCAGCAGAGATTTTTCACTCGATTCAAGCACCTTTATTCTGCTATCGGTGTCGATGTAAGATGCGGTTACGTCGACGAGGCTCTCGTCGTAGCGGGTTATAACGGCTATATCGTCAACCCTTTCGGTAAACGTATAGAGATTTCCGGCAGGGATTCTCACGGTGTACGAGGCTGTACGCAGACCTCCGTTACTGCTGATTCTCGCGCTGTCAACGCTTCCCTCAAGCTCCGTGATTTTATCCTTCATAGCGGTTACAAAATCGTCAAACGAGTCCGTATCAATATACTGATAAACGTTTTTGATTATTTTTCTGTCTGCGGTAATCGGCGTGGTATTTGTGCTACCTATATAACCTCCGTCAAGCTTATCCTGCCCTGCAGCACTCGAGCCGTTAGAGTAACCGTCATAGCCCGCGCCGGCGCAGGCAAAAAGGCCGATTGATACAAATATCACCAATGCGATTGTAGTTATGGAAACGATGATTTTTTTCATATTGTTTTCTCCTTTATTTTTCTTCATACATAATGACGGCAAAATTTCATAAAGGTTACGTTTTTTTACAAAATTTTCTTGTTCTGTTGATTTGGGAGAAAAAGTTTGATATAATTATTCTTGGAAAATTAGAAGGAGATAGAATAATGTTAAAGTCATATATGAAAAAGACGCTTGCCTCACTTCTGACTATTACATTTGTACTAATATTTGCTGGCTGCAGTCCTGCGAAAAATGTTTCCCTTGATAACATTCCCGAGTATTCCGGAGAGGTATACGTTGAAATCAACGGCGGAGTACCGTTTTTCTCCAAGGAAGAGATTACCAATGACGCATACGAGGAATACTCGCCGCTTGACGCTCTCGGCAGATGCGGGGTTGCGGTAGCGTGTCTTGGAACAGAGCTGATGCCGGCGGAGGAGCGTGACGATATTGGCTCCGTTACGCCGAGCGGCTGGGAATATAACGGCTCGTCAAACAACAGAGAGTACGATTTCGGCTATCTTTACAACCGCTGTCATCTTATAGGATTTCAGCTTGCTGGCGAGAACGCAAACGAGAAAAATCTCATAACAGGAACAGCTTATATGAACGTGGACGGAATGCTCCCGTTTGAAAACTCGGTTGCCGATTACATAGAAAAAACGGATAATCACGTCATGTATAGAGTCACTCCGCTCTACGATGGCTACGACCTCGTAGCCAGAGGCGTTCTTATGGAAGCGTATTCCGTAGAGGACGGCGGCAATGGAATAGAATTTTGCGTTTATATCTACAATGTACAACCCGGAATAGAAATCAATTATTTCAACGGCAGAAACAGGCAGATTGGAGATACCTCGACAAGCATTGACGGCACGGAGCCGACCCCGGATGCTCCTTCGGGTGATTCCGTAAATTATATTCTAAACACAAGCTCAAAGAAATTTCACCTTCCCGACGCCTCGTGTGTAAGCAAGATGAAAGAAGAAAACAAGCAGGAGTATTACGGCACAAGAGAGCAACTGATTTTAGACGGATATTCGTCCTGCGGCAATTGCAACCCATAGTATTTTGTAAAGTGCGATTGTCATTTTTCTCCTTTTAGAGCAAAAAAACGCTCTTTAATCATTCGTCAACGGTAAAAAACAGAAGATAATTTAGGATAGCAAAAATGAAAAATAAAACGAATGTCAAGACAAGTCAGCTTCTCGCTACATTTGAGAGAAACTACAAAATAACGAGAATGTACGCGGAGTATCTCGAGAGATATCCCGAGGTAATAACCACAGAAATGATAGACACTTTGACCGAGGACGGCGAGATAACGAGAGAGGAGGCTCTGGTTGCCCTGCTCTGTGAGATATTCGGGCTTGATTTTAACAATGGGCTCGAGGATAGGATACTGATAAAGGATTATCTGACACCGTCTGTGAGGCTTCTCGACCGCAAGAAATACGAAAGCGACCCGTATTACAAGAACGTAAGGCTTGAGAATATCAAGGACGGTAATTGGGAAATACGCTGGGAAAAATATTCGCCCTATCAGGCAGTCATCGCGGGCGATATGATAATAAAGGAGGATTTTTCGGAAATTCCGCCTCTCGGCTTTTTCACCGAGGAGTTCCGTTTCCCCGCTGTACTGGAGGACGGCAACGAATGGATGACGCTGACACCCGTTGACCTTGACACCTCAAAGGAAGCAATAGATGCGGCGCACGGCAAGGTTGTAACCTTCGGACTCGGACTCGGATACTACGCTTATATGGTATCGGAGAAGAGTGACGTTGATTCCATAACCGTCATCGAGAAGAGTCCCGACGTTATACGCCTTTTCAAAAATCATATTTTGCCAAAATTCCCGAATAAGCAAAAGGTACGCATCATCGAAGCGGACGCCTTTGAATATGCCGAAAGGACGATGCCCGGTGAAAAATACGATGTTGCCTTCGTTGACACGTGGCGCGACGCGTCGGACGGCGCACCGATGTACGAAAGAATGAAGAGATTGGAGCATCTGTCACCTGACACAAAATTTCTCTACTGGATAGAGAATTTTCTCATTTCCCGTCACCGCGCTCTGCGGCTTGAGGAAATCTATAGTGAAATTGACGGCGGGGCGGATTTGAGCTTCGAGAAAATCATAAAAATACTTGAAAATCCATTGTAACCTAACCGATTTTTATTCGTCTGTAGTATATAAAGGAGGAGGAGTACGCTATGCAGGACACCGATATTATCGCCCTATATTTTGAGCGAGATGAGCAGGCGATAGAAAAGACCGATGAAAAATACGGCGCTTATCTCAAAAAAATAGCCTTCAATATACTTTGCGACGTATTTTCCTCCGAGGAATGCTGTAACGACACTTACTTTAAGGTCTGGAATTCCATACCGCCGACAGTCCCCGTGTGCTTCAGAGCCTTTATCGCGAGAATAACGAGAAATCTAGCCCTTGATAAATACAAGGCACAGGGCGCAACGAAGCGAGGCACTGTCACGGAATCTTTAGACGAGCTGTCTGAGTGTGTCGGAGAGGACACTATATCACGGGAGCTAGACTCAAAGGACATCGGCGCGGCTATAAGCGACTTTCTAAAAAAGGAAAGTGAGTCGGCGCGCATAATATTCGTGAGAAGATATTTCTACTGCGAGTCGATAAAGGATATTGCTTTTCGTCTTGGTATGACTGAAGGAGCTATTAAAACATCCCTCTCTCGAACAAGGCAAAAGCTCTCAATACACCTTAAAGCAAGGACGGTGTTTATATGAACGAAGATAATATAAACGGAGCCAAGACGCTCCTCAAGGCGATGTCGTATATAGATGACGACATTATAGAAGAGGCTGCAGAGCCGTATAAAAGGCGCTCTTTTGGTATAAGGCAGGGGGCGGGGGTTGCGGCGTGCGTTGCTTTGATAGCTATCACAGCGGCGGTTCTTTACGCTACGCTTGGCAATAACCTTTATACCGGAAACAGTAATAGCGCCGACGGCTCGGCGGGAAACTCAAACGGACTTCTCGGCAACACCGATGATACCTATTATGTAAACGGCGCATCTCTTACCCCGATAGGCAAAAGCGGCAACCGCTATACCTTCACCCTTTCTATTACGGAAAAGCAGGAGAGGATAGACGTTTCCCTCTACGGCTCGGGAGTTGACGAATACGGAAACGATATATTCGTTATCTCCACAACCGCCCCCTACGCTGAGCTTACCCATATCCCGATAGCTAGGCCGAAAATAACCGTTGACGGAAAGGCGGCTGACGAGATACCGACCGACGTAGGAGAATACGAAATTACAGTAGATTTTTCAGACATCGATATGTCAAAATACCTGATGCGAAATTACTTTACCGTTTATCCCTTTGGGAATATTTTCAGATAAGAATAAAGATATGATTTTGGATTTTTTCCTTATCATATCTTTTTCTTTTAACTATTTCTCTTTTACGTGTACGTCAAGCTGATTATAAGGAATCTCGATGCCGTTTTTATCAAACGAGGTTTTTACACTCTCAAGAACGTCGAAGTTTACCGTCCAATAATCACCGTTTTTAACCCATACTCTTGCGGTTACGGTTAAGCCCTTATCAGCGTGGGAGGAAACTCTGACGAAGGGCTCGGGGTCGTTAAGGGCGAGAGGGTGGCTTGTGATTATGTCCAGAATGAGTGACTTTACCTTCTCAAAATCGCTGTCATAGCTGATAGAAAAGCTGAAGTCAACGCGTCGGAGCTCCTTTTCTGAATAGTTGACGATAGTGTCTGCTGACAGAGCACCGTTTGGGATATAGATAACCTTGTTGTCAGGGGTACGCAGGCGCGTCATCGTGATGTGGATATCCTCAACCGTACCGCTGTGCCCCTGCGCCTCTATATAGTCGTCTATCTTGAAGGGGCGCGTTATCAAAAGAAGCGCGCCGCCCGCGAGGTTTGAGAGCGCACCGTTTACGGCAAGTCCAACGCCGACGCCGAGAGAGGTGACCAAAGCGGCAAGGCCGCTGGTATCAACTCCAAGATAACCGACAAGACATATAACCACGACCGATTTCAGCGTTATTCTGATGAAATAGAAAAGAGTGGTCGTGAGTGTTTTATCAAGCTTGTGCTTACCGTCTATCAGCTTTTTCTCAAAGCGGCGCGAGATAACCGTTATAACACGAAATGAGATGACGAGTAAGGCTATTGCTATCAGTATTTTAACACCCGTATCGAACACCCACGAGATGAGCGAATCCTGTATTTCCCTAAAGGTTGGCATTTTGTGTCTCCTTTTTCAATTATTATGTCCGAAAGTGACATGCCCTAGTCGCAAAAAGTCTATATTTTCCCGAAAACTATTGACTTAAAAATTCATTTATTATATAATTGACTTAAAAAGAAAATCTTTCCAAGCACGAGGAAAACGTTATGAGCACAAATGCGCAAAAGGCCTACGACGCCTACAAAAGAACGGCTAAAATGAACTTCGTTCAGGTGACTACCGCGAAGCTGAACGTTATCTATAATATCGAGCGCAGAATGGAGCGCGACCCGGAATATAAAAGAGAGCTTGACGCCTTCGTTACCGAGGAGGGTGAAACCATCGGCGCTCTTATAAAGAAATATTTCACGGGTTACAACGCCCGTCACGGTCTTGAGATAAGAGAAACGCTTACTGAATTTCTCGACCCTGACTTTGCCGAGGGCGGATATTTCGTCATTGACACTTATAAAAAAGAGAGTGAAGCGCTTATCCCCTGTGATCCTACGGAGTTTCACGTCGGTGACACCGCACATGCGGTGCTGAGACTCTTCAGCCATTCGGCACACGCACCTATAAAGGCTGAAAAAATCAAGTACGTAATTATGACCGACGACGGAGAAAACACAGAGGGTACGGCAGAAAACACCGACACTCTCGAGCTTGATTTTACACTCTCCCGTCCGGGCTGGGTGTATTTCAGAGCAAATTCCGTTGACGAGAGCGGAAAGAACGTTCTCGGCTTTGACACGGCATTTGGCGGCGCGCTCTTTGACTGGAAGAAGGTCACTCTTACAAAAGAATCGCCCGCTGACCTATACGAGTTCTGGGATAAGGCGATTGACAGGCTTATGACGGTTGACCCGACAGACACGACACCCGACGGCTACGAGGGGCTTGTAAAATACGAGTACGATATGCCGAAGGAAAATCACTTTGAGCTTATAAAATTTGATGAAGATTACGTAAAGATGCTCCGCAATTACGGCATCGGAAATATCACCGAGCAAATGCTCGAGAAATTTGACTTTTACGAGCTTAATCTCAAGGCACCGGGTCCCTGCCACTCTGCAAACTATCTTTCCATTCCCAAAGGGGCTGACCCGAAGAGCCTGCCTATTCAAGTAAGCTTTGACGGATACAGCGCCTATCCCCCCTCACCTGCATACAGTACAAATTACATCTGCCTGCATTGCTCACATCACGGATACAAGCTCCCAAGACCACTTGAGGGCTACTATATGAAGCTACGCAAGGGCGTTTGTATGCATTACGGTCTTGGCGACGGCGCTGTAAACTCGCTCTACGAGGACTTAAACGACAATTATATGATATATCTGCACCTTCGCAACCTTCAGGCAATAAGGTTTGTTACCGACCCTGCACTTTCATCTATGATAGAGGGGCTGCACGAGAAGTGGTGCGGCGACGTAAGGCTCGTCGGCGGCAGTATGGGCGGCTATCAGTCGCTCTGCACGGCGGCGCTCTCTACCATTCTTGTCAAAAAGAGCGCGCCTTATAACCTAAAGAGCACCTCTGCAAACGTTCCCGCCTTCTGCAACCTTGCGGGCAGAACCGACAAACGCGTTCCCTGCATGACCTTCTATACTGAGGGCATGGAGTATTTTGATGCGGCGCACCTTGCCGGATTTATCGACGTTGCCGTAACTATACCGAAAGCGGGACTCGGTGACAAGACCTGCTCGCCTAACGGTATTGTGGCAATGTTCAACAACATCCCAGCAGGCGTTCATAAGGAGATCAATTTCCTCCAGAACGCCGATCACGGCGTAGTTCCCGAACCCGAGCTTCAAATGTGGTACAGATACTCCGAAAACGACTAAAAAGTAAAGAAAGGTATACATTTTATGCTTTCAGAACTTAAAATGCGTACATACGAAGCAATTCTCAAGGAAGAACTTGTTTTGGCTATGGGCTGCACGGAGCCTATCGCTATCGCCTATGCGGCGGCAATACTTTGTGATGCTTTGGTAGAGGAGGTAGAGTTTATTTCTGCCGGCCTTTCCGGAAATATTATAAAAAACGTAAAGAGTGTCATAGTTCCCGCAACGGGAGGGCGTCACGGTATTAAAACAGCCATTGCCGCAGGCGTGGTGTCAAAAAGGCCGGAGCTAAAGCTCGAGGTACTCAGCGTTCTCGGCAAAGACGCCGAGGAAAAGATAGATAAATTTCTTCATAGCACCGAAATCACCGTTGAAGAAATAAACACATCTTGCACCTTTGAGCTTTTGCTCAAGGGCAGCTCAAAGAGCCACAGTGCCGAGGTCAATATATCCGGCACTCACACAAACGTTGCAAGAGTTTTGCTTGACGGTGTAGATATTACGAGCAAATATTCTGCAGGTGAGCAGGACTCCATAGACGTGTGCAAGGCTGACAGGAGTCTTCTTACGGTTGAGGATATTATAGAGTTCGCGGACACCGCGCCTATTGACGAGCTCACACCTCTCTTGAATAGACAGATAGAGCTTAATATGGCTATTGCCGAAGAGGGACTGACGGGCAAGTGGGGTGCCTCGATAGGCAAGCTCTTACTTTCGGGGAACGTAGACACCGCGAGGCGCGCAAGGGCATACGCGGCAGCAGGCTCCGACGCGAGAATGAGCGGCTGTGAGCTGCCCGTTTCGATTATTTCGGGGAGCGGTAACCAAGGAATTACAGCGTCCGTCCCCGTCGTTATATACGCCCGCGACCTTTGTAAGAGTGACGAAGAGCTATATCGCGCTCTTATAGTATCAAATCTGGTTACAATACATCAAAAGACAGGTATCGGAACCCTCTCCGCCTACTGCGGCGCTATCAGCGCAGGCGTTGGTGCAGGTGCGGGAATATGCTATCTTTCGGGCGGTGACTTCTACCTCGTTGCCCACACGATAGTGAATGCGGTTGCTATTCTCTCCGGAACTATATGCGACGGCGCAAAGCCCTCCTGTGCCGCAAAGATCGCTATGGCGGTTGAAGCGGGTATTATGGGATTTGAAATGGCTAAAGTAGGCTCCCAGTTCTACGGTGGTGACGGCATCGTTACCAAGGGTGTTGAGAACACGATACGCAACGTCGGAAGGCTTGCAAAGGACGGTATGGGTGAAACCGATAAAGAAATCATCCGAATAATGCTTGGCAAAAGCTGATTTACATAAGAAAAAGCGGGTTTATCACCCGCTTTTTCTTTGTTTTGTTATATATTCATAATATTCGATGCACAAACAAGATAGATTATCAGGGATATTGCGTCAACCAGCGTCGTTATAAGTGGCGACGCCATTACCGCAGGGTCGAGGCCGATTTTTTTAGCGACCAAGGGGAGAGCTGCGCCGATAATCTTCGCTACTATTATCGTAAAGGAGAGCGACAGTGCAACCACAAAAGATACAGTTGGGTCAATTGCCGCATTGCCAAGGAGCATACCGTCTATCAACTGAACCTTTGCGAAGGTGACAACACCAAGAGCAACAGCGCACAAAATTCCGACACGAAGCTCCTTCCAGAGCACCCGCAGTATATCCGAAAACTCAAGCTCGGAGAGAGATATGCTTCTCGTCACCGTGACTGACGACTGACCTCCCGAGTTACCCCCCGTACCCATTATCATAGGAACAAATAGCACGAGAACCGCAGGAAGCACTGCCTCAAAGCCTGCAAGAATTGCGCTGGATACCGTTGATGACACCATAAGTAGAAGCAGCCAAGGCACCCTCGCCTTAAATATAGACATAACGCCCGTTTTCAGATATGGCTCGTCAGTGGGAGTGATAGCCGCCATTTTTGCAAAGTCCTCCTCGGACTCTTCCTTGATGACCTCGATAGCGTCGTCAACGGTGATTATACCGACAAGCCTGTTCTCGTTATCCACGACGGGCATAGCAAGGAAGCCGTATCTCTCGAGCAGAAGGGCTACCTCCTCCTTATCATCGTGGGTATTCACCGAAATGACTGCCTCGTCCATTATGTCCGAAATCGTAGTTTCGGGGTCGGAGAGCAGGAGCTGTCTTGCCGTAACTATACCGCAAAGATGCCTATTTTTATCAGTTACGTAACAGGTGTATATAGTTTCCTTATCTATTGCAACCCGTCTAATATGAGCAAGCGCCTCTCCCACCGTCATCGCTGCGGTAAATCGGACGTACTCGGTGGTCATAACCGTATCCGCAGAGTCCTTCGGGTAATGAAGGATAGTGTTTATCATCGCCCTATCCTCCTTTGTCGTATAGCGGAGAATCCTCTTTACGATAGTGGCGGGCATTTCCTCAATTATGTCAACAGTATCGTCGATATAAAGCTCGGAAAGAATTTCAGAAAGCTGCACGTCCGTGAACGACTCAATAAGCCTGCGTTGCTCGTCGGTATCCATCTCAACGAAGGTTTCCGCCGCAAGCTCCTTTGGAAGCAGGCGGAAAAATAACGTTTCAAGCTCAATAGGTATTTCGGCATAGATCTCCGCAATGTCGGGTGCGGGAAGCTCTGTTGCGATTTTCTTTACTTCTGTGTAATTCTTTTCTTTAAGGAGGGCTGTGACTTTTTCGGCGGTTTCGCTGAAATCTTCTACAAGCTCCTCTATGGTGTATTCCTTTTCCATTTTTTCGCCTTTCCTTTCGGCAAGGCGAGGGCATTTATGCTCTTAGCCAAGCCGAAATATGTATTTTTGTTAAGTTTTGTTTACAACTTCGACTGTCGTCAAGCATTTTACTTACCCTTTCTTATTTTTTATTAACACTTCCCGTAGGAAGATGTATTTCGTATTCTTCTGCCACATTATGCTCTTTATCGGTGAATTTAACCGTCAGAGTTTCTTTAGAGAGCGTAAGAGCCGCTCCCATAAGATAATCATCATCAGCAACAGAACCAACAATTATCGGAAAATCGTGCGGACGAATGCTTCTCTTATCATTTTTATTCAAAACATAAGCCTTATGCTTGTGTCCTGACAGCATAACCTTAACATTAAGCTTTGCAATAATGGAGTTCCACTCTTCAAAAATCTCACCGTCAATATCAAACTTGTCTCCCGGGCACTTTGAATTGTTGATTGATGAAGGTATATGGCATATTGCCATATCAAACTCTTCGCCTTTGGAAAGAAGAGCTCTCAAAAATTCGGTCTCCTTCAGTCTAAAGCCGTGAAAATTATTAAATCCACCGTATTCTATACAATCATCCCTCTTATCCTCTCCAAGGTCAAGGCAAAGGAGCTTTAAGTCACCGAACTTGGCGGTGAAATAAGTCTGTTTGCCATTAGCGGGGAAATAATCGGTATATTTTTCGGGAAGACGACCTCTTGTGTCATGGTTTCCTCTGACAAACAAGACGGGAATATTTCCGCCTGCTATCTCGCCTACAAGACGGCATACGGCAAGGTAGTCCTCATCTGTCTGTACCTCTCCGATATCGCCGTTAAAAATATAAAGGTCGGTATCATCGCCAAAATAGGAAGCAACCTTTTTTGCCGACTCAAAGCAGTAATGCACATCGGAGATGTGATAAAGGTTTAACTCTTTGCCATGTCTCGGAGCCTTAAAGCTGTAAACAGCCGTCTCTTCCTCACCGAGAGTTGACCAATAGCTCTTGCGCTCTATGGTCCTGCGGAATACCACCGTGTACCCCCCTGCCCCATCGAGCACTGCCTGGGGTATTCTTATTCTCGCATATAGCTTCTCAGTAGGGAGAACGCCGGAATTATCCTCGTAAAATATCTCATCTCCAACCCTTACGGTAACAAGACCAAAGCTCTCGACTGCTACGGCAACCTCGTATTCTTCCCCGATAACGTATACCGCCGGATTAAATTTCAAAAATCCCATACCAAACTTCTCCGTGTCATAAAAAATTATATAATCATTATAAACGGAAAAATAAAAAATGTCAATAGAAATGATTAAACATATATTAATAAAGTTTTAATAAACATTGACAAGAGCGTACTAAAGTGTTATAATTATAATACGGTATAATTAAATATTTTAGTTATGTTATATTATTTTAATTTTTACTCAATGGAGGACCGAAAATGAAAAAGCTTCTGACAATGCTGCTAACGCTGATTACGGCAGCAGCAGTAACCCTCTCGCTTGCTTCCTGCGATACGGACAGCGTTACGAAGGTGCTCGGCAACCTTGGTTTTACTGAAGATCAGGTTGAGGACACAGGCGGTAACGACGAGCTGGAAGAGGACGAATCCGGCAAGGATAAGCCCCACGAGCATACCCCCGCCACAGCAGTAAAGGAAAAGGTAGTTCCCGCAGGCTGTACCGAGGACGGCAGCTACGAGGAGGTCGTTTACTGTACCGGGTGCGGAGAGGAAATCAGCCGCACTACCAAGGTAATATCTGCCGACTTCGAGCATTCTTACACGGACGGCGCGTGCGAAAGATGCGGCGAGCTTAAGCCCAGCGAGGGGCTCGTGTTTGAATTAGTTAATCTTGAGGGCACTCCAGGCCTTCCCAACACCGGAGTCAACGGTGAATCAAGCGATTCTGAGGCTAAAAAGGTTTACGCTCTGGTAGGCCTCGGCACGTGTACTGATACGGACATCGTAATTCCCTCGTATCACAATCGTACACCCGTACAAGTGATTTCCCCGACTGCGTTTAGAGGAAACGAAAATATCACTAGCGTCGTTGTTCCCAAGACCGTAGATAAGCTTTACAGTAGCACCTTCTCCGGTTGCACGGCTCTTTCCGTAGTAGTGCTTCCCGAAACCCTTACGGAGATCGAAGACACCGTTTTTCAGAATTGTACCTCACTTGATAGAATCGTTATCCCGGAAGGTGTTACTACGATTGGTTCCGGAGTATTCTACGGCTGTACCTCTCTTAAGCAGGTTTCTATACCCAGCAGCGTAGAAAATATACTTTTCTCCGTGTTCGAGGGATGTCAAAATCTTAAGGCTAACGAGTACGAAAACGCGCTCTACCTCGGTAACGAAGAAAATCCATATCACGCTCTAATTGCCCCGGCAAAAACAGACGTCACCCAAATTACACTACACCCCGATGTTAAAGCTTTTGCGTTGGGCGCTCTTATGCCGTGTGAACAGCTTGAAACTATCGTTATCCCCGACACTATGACAGCCCTAGGTAACTATGCATTTTCCGGTTGTCAAACAATTACCTCAATAAATATCCCGGAGAATATTACAAGCATTGGTGACGCCGCATTTTACAGTTGCACAGGCCTTACCAGCATTATAATTCCCAAAGGTATCACAAGCATTGGTAATGATGCGTTCTACGGTTGCACAAGCCTTACCAGCATTACAATTCCCGAAAGTGTTACAAGCATTGGTGACAGGGCATTTTACAGATGTACAGGCCTTACCAGTATTACAATTTCAGAGGGTGTCACAAGCATTGGTAACTATGCGTTCTACTATTGCACAAGCCTCACCAGTATTACAATTCCCGAGGGTGTCACAAGCATTGGTAACTCTGCGTTCTACGATTGCACAAGCCTTACTAGCGTTACAATCCCGAGCAGCGTAACAAGCATTGGTGACTGGGTATTCTATAACTGCACGAGCCTTAAGTTCAATGAATACGATAACGCGTACTATCTCGGTAATGAAAAAAATCCTTATCTCGTTTTAGTTAAAGCTAAGAGTCAGGATATTACCTCTTGCGTAATACATAATGACACAAAATTCATAATTAACGAAGCGTTCAGCAATTGTTCAAGCCTTGCAAGTATCACTATACCTAAGGGAATTACTAGCATCGTCAGTGGTATGTTCAGCGGTTGCTCGAGCCTTACCAGCGTTACAATTCCTGACGGTGTCACAAGCATCGGTGACAGGGCATTCTATAACTGCACGAGCCTTACCAGCATTACGATCCCGAGCAGCGTAACAAGCATTGATGACAGGGCATTCTATAACTGCACGAGCCTTACCAGCGTTACAATCCCCGAGGGTGTTACAAGCATTGGTAACTATGCGTTCTACGGTTGCAAAAGCCTTACCAGCATTACAATTCCCGAGGATGTCACAAGCATTGGTAAATATGCGTTCTGCGATTGCACAGGCCTTACCAGTGTTACAATTCCCGAGAGTGTCACAAGCATTGGTAACTATGCGTTCTACTATTGCTCAAGCCTTACCAGTATTACAATCCCGAGCAGCGTAACAAGCATTGGCGAAGATGCGTTCTCCTATTGCACAGGCCTTGCAAAAATCGACGTAAATTCTAAAAATGAAGCCTTTAAGTCTATAGACGGCAACCTTTACACCAAGGACGGAAAGACTCTTATAAAGTATGCTCCAGGAAAGACTAATACAAAATTTACTCTTCCCTACGGTGTTGAAGCTATAGGTGGCTCTGCGTTCTCCGGTTGCACAGACCTTACAAGCGTTACAATTCCCGAGGGTGTAACAAGCATTGGCAACTATGCGTTCTCCGGTTGCACAGGTCTTACAAGCGTTGCAATTCCCGAGGGTGTAACAAGCATTGGTTATTCTGCGTTCTCCTGTTGCACAGGCCTTACGAGTGTTACAATTTCCGAAGGTGTTACAAGCATTGGCGAATATGCATTCTCTAATTGCTCAAGCCTTACCAGTATTACAATCCCCGAGGGTGTTACAAGCATTGGTAACTATGCGTTCTACCATTGCACAGGCCTTACAAGCGTTACGATTCCCGAGGGTGTCACAAGCATTGGTTATGCTGCGTTCTCCGGTTGCACAAGCCTTACCAGCATTACAATTCCCGAAGGTGTCACAAGCATTGGTAACTATGCGTTCTACTATTGCACAGGACTTACCAGCCTTACAATTTCCGAAGGTGTCACAAGCATTGGTGACTCTGCATTCGAGTATTGCACAGGACTTACGAGTGTTACAATTTCCGAAGGTGTTACAAGCATTGGTAACTTTGCATTCGCGCGTTGCACAGGCCTTACCAGCCTTACAATTTCCGAAGGTGTCACAAGCATTGGTAACTATGCATTCGAGCATTGCACAGGACTTACCAGCGTTACAATTCCTGAGGGTGTTACAAGCATCGGTTATGATGCGTTCTACGGTTGCACAGGTCTTACAACCGTTACAATCCCGAGTACTTTAACCAGCATTGGCAGCGGGGCATTCGATTGCCGTAATCTCTATAAGGTAATTAACAATGGCGATTTAGCATTAGAATTTGGTTCAAATGACTATGGTGCTATTGCTTCTAATGCGATAATTATAATAGATAAGGACGGCAACAAAACTTATTATAACGACGGAACGACAAGTTACGCAGAAACCGAAGATAACCTTCTCTTTAAGATTCAGAGCGGCAGTTACACTCTCGTTGCATATTTCGGCACTGCGGATACTCTGACCCTGCCTGACAACGTTGGCGGTCACTCTTACGAAATTGACTGTAAGCTCAACGTTAGTAAATTGATAATGCCCGAGTGTATTACCGAAATATACAATAATTATTTCTACGGTTGGAACATAAGAAGCATCGTTCTTCCCGCAAGCGTTACTTACATTGATGAACGCGCGTTCTACGAGTGCAAGAATCTTGAAAGTATTGAAATTGCTGCGGAGAACGAAACATATCAGTCTATCGACGGTAACCTCTATTCTAAGGACGGTAAAACTCTTATAAAGTACGCTCCTGCAAAGAGCAGCACGACCTTTATTATCCCCGACAGTGTTGAAAATATAGGAGCTAATGCATTTGATTCTTGTCTTAACCTTCAGCGCATTGAGCTGGGTTCCGGAATAACGAGTTTCGAGAGTGATATGTTCGACGGTTGCGAAAACCTCACGGTAATCAAGATAAGCAGTGCGGTAAACGACATAAGCTCTTACGACTTCTACGGCTTCAAAAAACTTACGTCAATTGAGGTAGACACAAAGAACGAAACGTACAAGTCTATCGACGGTAACCTCTATTCTAAGGACGGTAAAACTCTTATAAAGTACGCTCCTGCAAAGAGCAGCACGACCTTTATTATCCCCGACAGTGTTGAAGATATAGAATATAATGCATTTGATTCTTGTCTTAACCTTCAGCGCATTGAGCTGGGTTCCGGAATAACGAGTCTATCAAGCAGTATGTTCGACGGTTGCGAAAATCTCACCGCAATCAAGATAAGCAGCGCGGTAACCTACATAAACTCTTACGCCTTCTCCGGTCTCGGAAAGCTTATGTCAATTGAGGTAGACACAAATAACGAAACGTACAAGTCTATAGACGGAAACCTTTATTCTAAGGACGGTAAGACTCTTATAAAGTACGCTCTCGGAAAGACGGATACTAGCTTCACTATTCCCGACGGAGTTGAAGCTATAGGAGAAGAAGCGTTCCGTGATTGTGAGAGCCTTACAAGCGTTACAATTCCCGAGGGTGTTACAAGCATTGGTAACTCTGCGTTCTCCGGTTGCACAGGACTTACAAGCGTTACAATCCCGAGCAGCGTAACAAGCATTGGTGACTGGGCATTTGCTAGCTGTGATAACCTTACAAGTGTTACGATTTCCGAAGGCGTCATAAGCATTGGCGACAATGCGTTCTTCTATTGCACAGGCCTTACGAGCGTTACAATTCCCGAGGGTGTTACAAGCATTGGTTATGATGCGTTCTACGGTTGCACAGGCCTTACGAGCATTGAGGTAAATGAAGATAACGAAGCATACAAGTCTATAGACGGAAACCTTTATTCTAAGGATGGTAAGACTCTTATAAAGTACGCTCCCGGAAAGACGGATACTAGCTTCACTATTCCCGACGGAGTTGAAGTTATAGGAGAAGACGCGTTCCGTAATTGTGATAGCCTTACAAATGTTACAATCCCGAGCAGCGTAACAAGCATTGGTAACTGGGCATTTGCTAGCTGTTATAGTCTTACAAGTGTTACGATTTCCGAAGGCGTCACAAGCATTGGTAACTATGCGTTCTTTAATTGCTCAAGCCTTACCAGCATTACGATCCCAAGCAGCGTAACAAGCATTGGTGACTGGGCATTTGCTAGCTCTTATAGTCTTACAAGTGTTACGATTTCCGAAGGCGTCACAAGCATTGGCGACAATGCGTTCTACTTTTGCTCAAGCCTTACCAGCATTACTATCCCAAGCACTGTCACAAGCATTGAGTACGATGCATTCGATAATTGCGACGCCCTTACAAGCGTATATTACGGCGGAAGCTCTGACGCTTGGGGTAGCATTGTTATTGGTTCGTCTAACTACCCGCTCACAGAAGCAACGCGCTATTATTATTCAGAAGATGAGCCTGCCGAGGCCGGTAACTTCTGGCACTATGACGAGAATGGTGCAATAGTAGTTTGGTAATAAAAAAGTTTTCTAAAAATCTTTTTAATAAAAGGTTTTGGGCAGAGGCGCCATTCGGCGCCCCTGCCCTGTTTATTATTTTCCCATATAAAACTTTTGTGATGTGCGTTTTTCTAAACGGCACTCTCGTCGATGACGGTGATGCCTCGCTTTTTCAAGTACTCGGCTGTGACGCCGTCGCCATCCGTGAGAGTACGGGTAAAGCTGCCGTCGTATATTTTCCCCGAGCCGCAGGCAGGGCTTTTCGCCTTCAGTATCGCCTTCTTACAGCCGTATAGCTTGCATAGATGATATGCACATTCAGCGCCCCTTCTGTAATTTTCGGTAACGTCACGACCGTCGCGCGTGATGACCCTATCGCCTACTCTCTCACTAGGAGTTCTCGGGGTCGGCAGACCACCGTAGATTTCAGGACAGAAGGGGATGAGATTATATTTTTCCTTTAGCGCCAGGGTTTCGGGATACGCCCTGCTCTCACCGTCATAGCGGCAAGGCAGCCCCAGAAGGCAGGCGCTGACTAGAATATTTTCCTTCATTTTTCTTTTCCTTTAATTATTTATTCAGAACGTCGTACCTCACGGCGTCGAGATTTCCTGCGCCCATAAGTACAATGCAGCCCTTGCTCTGCTCATCAAGCCGCGCTGTTACCTCGGAGTCGGGTGAAAATACCGCATGCTCTCCTATCTCCTCGGCAAGACGTCTTGAATTTACGCCCTCAATGGGGTCTTCTCTGGCAGGATATATATCCGTCAGGATAACGTAGTCTGCAAGGGAGAGAGAGGAGCGGAAGTCCTCCCAAAGACTCTTGGTTCGTGAGAAGGTATGCGGCTTGAACACCACCGTTACAGGCTCGTGACACAGGAGCTTTACCGCATTTATCGAGGCGGCGATCTCGGTTGGGTGATGGGCGTAATCGTAATAAACCGTACGTCCGCGACGCTCGCCGATTTTTTCAAGCCTGCCCGCTATGCCCGAAAAGGCACTGACGGCTCTTCTTATCGTAGGGATATCTATCCCGAACTCAATTGCAGTAATAATTGCCGCTACAGCGTTAGAAACATTGTGTATACCCGGGATATTGAGCTTGAAGCAAGCAAGCTCGTCACCGAATTTATAAAGCGAAAATTCAAAGCCAACCTCGGCAAACGAGGTTACAAAATAGCGGTAATCCGCTCTCGGATTTTGACCAAAAGTGACAACTTTTGTTTTCTTTTTTACATTATTTACGATTTTTGCCAGGTTTTCGTCATCTGAATTTATGATAGTGAATTTCGACGCCCTTGACATAGCCTTCTCAAACGACACGCGAAGAGCCTCAATATTTTCAAAATAGTCTGTGTGGTCAAGCTCGAGATTAAGCGCTATGGCAACGCTAGGAGAAAAGGAGAGGAACGAATCCTTATACTCACACGCCTCGTATATAAGAACGTCATCACCGCCTAGTTTTATCGGCTCACCGCACTCAAGCGAAGCACCCGAGAGTACGCTCGGGTCAGTCAGGGCTTCCGAGAATATTCGCTCAAGAATTGCCGTCGTGGTGCTTTTACCGTGCGAGCCGGAAACTCCTATCCTGCTCTTATATCTCATCATAAGGTAGCCCATATATACAGCTCTTGACACAGCGAGGATACCAAGCTCGCTCGCCGCCATAAGCTCTGGGTTCTTCTCCCCTATTGCGTGGGTGTAAACCAAGACGTCAGCGCCCCTTACGTTATCAGCGCTATGCTCTGTCGATACGCTGACTCCGCGCAAAATAAGGTCGTGCACTCTGTCACCGTGAAATCTATCGCTTCCGGATATCGAAATACCAAGCTCAAGAGAGAGTCTTGCAAGCGAGTACATTGACACTCCGCCTATGCCGGAAAAATGAACTACCGCGCCTTTTTTCTTCAATATATCACGCAATTTTTCTTGATAGTTGATATTATTTTTTCCCTGTTGCGCGTGCTGTTTTGCCATTATTCTCCTCTTTTCGCTGCTTATTAACATCTGCTACATTTTTCATTAAAAAAAATATAACAAATATTTGATAAAAAAATAACTTATTTCTTGAATATTCTTAACATTCTTATTGTATACTATATTCGTAATCACAAAAAAGTTTACAATAGAGGAAAGGAATCACAAGCAATGCAAATTACAGACATTAAAATTAGAAAATTCTTTGATGAAGGACCTATGAAGGCCATCGTATCCGTAACCTTCGACGACTGTCTTGCCGTCCACGACATAAAGGTTATCTACGCAAGAGAAAGATACTTTATCGTAATGCCCTCAAGAAAAAATCCCGATGGAACATACCGTGACATCGTTCATCCCATCAATTCCGAGTTCAGAGCCGCACTCGAGGAGGCGGTTATCGACGCTTACCACGTACAGCTCGTTGCCGCAGAGCATGATGAATCTGTTGCCACAGGCGATTATGAGGATGCCGTAATAATTTAATTTATTATTCTGATAAAAAAACTACCGCAAATTACGCTGCGGTAGTTTTTTATATAAAGTACAGAATTCTACCGAAACCTTTTACCTATTCTGCTTCGAGAAAAGCTTAGTTTGCCTCGGGAGCGGCGGCAGCTTCGGTTTCTGCCTTCTCTGCTGTTTTCTTTCTCTTAGGATTTGCGGCTGCAATCTCCTTCTGCTTCTCGGCGGTTGCCTTCTGGTCACGGAGCACCTGCTTCTGTGCTGCAAGAGCCTCCTTCTGAACCTGGAGAGTTTCTGCCTGACGAGAGGTTATCTCTGCCTGAATCTCGGCATTCTTATTATTGCCTGCGATAACGGTCTGCTGTGCGGTAATGATGTCCTTCTGGGACTGCATAACCTCCTTGACAGACTCCTCAAGAGAAATCTGGTTATCAATAACCATCTTCTGAGCCTCGCCCATTGCCTGCTGTGCATCGGTGAGAGCCTGCTGGTTCTCCTGAATAGACTTCTGTTGCTCTGCAAGAGCCGTCTGCTCCTGTGCGACAGTTATCTGATCCTGTGCGATAACTCTCTGGCTTACCTGAATGCCCTGCTGCTCACGGAGAGTGCGGCGCTGCATATCGTTTGTCTGCTTCTGAAGCTCAGACATATCAGCGCTCTTGCTTACGATCTCGGCGTATGCTGCGGAAAGCTCTGCTACCTGTGCGGTAAGAGCCTTAAGGTTCTCCATCATAGATGTGAGCTTGTCGATAAGGAACTGCTCATCCTCGAGGATAGAGCCCTCAAGAGCAGCGATCTCGTCAGCACCGTAGGTTCTGGAAACTACTGCGGGATTTGCACCGTTTTCTGCAGGTGCGGGAATGTTTATCTGATAGTTCTCCATAAAGCTCTCAATTCTCTTATCGAGAGTAGCGGAGAATTTCTCCATAGTAGCAGCGATAGCCTTCTCTACGATTGCGGAAACGTCGATAGAAACGGGGGCAACCTTGGGTGTCGGATCGTAGGGATAAGGATATGCGGGAGCCTGATATGCAGGAGGCATATACGCGGGAGGCATGTACGCGGGGGGCATATATGCAGGCTGCGCGTAAGCGGGCTGTGCATAAGCAGGATTATATGTATTGTAAACAGGTGCTTCCTGAGCGGGAGTCACCTCCTCGGGCTCAACTGCGGGATTCTTGTTCTCGTTCATTTCTTCCTCCTTGGGAGCGTCCTCAATCTCAACGCCCTCTATCATAGCTTGAATATTCTGAATGCTCTGGGTAATAGCAGTATTGTATTTCTCGCAATCCATTCTTGCCTTCAAGGGATTTTGCGACAGCTCGGAAATCTCCGCATACGCCTCATTTATAGAATCGATAGTTGCGGCAACTCTCGCGCCTGCTATTTTATACGAGCTTGCGCTCTCAATAAGAACAGCCTTCGTCTCCTCGTATATCGCGGAATTTCTGACACTGCCCTTCTTTGCATAAGCTATATCTGCGGACTGAAAATCACGAGCAGAATCTCTGACGCTCTTTGCAGCCATTTTGTAAAGGCCGAGCTCGTAGTTAACCTTCTTCTGTGTTTCCTTAATAAAAAGATAAAGCTCCTTCTCTCTGGCGCGCTTTTCTCTTTTTGTCATTTGAACACCATCGCGCATGGTCAATACCTCTTTCTCCTAGTACGGTTTTTTAACATTATTATTATAGCAAAATAATATGTCACTCGTCAATAGTTATTGCAAATTTTTTTGAAAATTTTGGATTATTTTTTAACTTTTTAAGAAAAAAGTCTTTTCCAAATTCAAAATTTGTCAACAATTTATTACATTTTGCTTTATTGCAGAAGGAACCGCCAAAAAATTCGGCGGTTCCGAAAGGTTAAAATCAGTGGCAGATGCACTTCTCGGTATCCTTATCGAAGATGTGGATACGAGATGCGTCGATAGCAACGGTGATCTTATCGCCTGCTCTTGCACGTGAACGGGAGGAAACTCTCGCGATAATGTTCTTACCGTTTGTTGCATCCTCCATGCCCTCAAAGCCGAGGTAGAGATAAATCTCTGCACCCATAAGCTCGGTTACGTCAACGTCAACCTCCATCGTTGTGTCTGCAAGAGTCTGAAGGTACATGGGCTCGTCGTGGATAGCCTCGGGACGAACACCGAAGATAACCTCCTGACCTACATACTCCTTGAGATCGGGGTTGTTGGACTTCTCTGCGGGGAGCTTGATCTCGGTCGTGCCGAGGGTTGCGTAAAGGTCGTTATCCTTCTTAACAAGCTTACCGGTAAGGAAGTTCATCTGAGGTGTGCCTATGAAGCCTGCAACGAAGAGGTTACAGGGAGTGTCATAAAGGTTCTGGGGAGTATCAACCTGCTGAATGATACCGTCACGCATAACTACGATACGGGTAGCCATCGTCATAGCCTCTACCTGGTCGTGCGTTACGTAGATGAAGGTGGTTTCAACCTTCTTATGAAGCTTGGTAAGCTCGGTTCTCATCGATGCACGAAGCTTTGCGTCAAGGTTGGAAAGCGGCTCGTCGAGAAGGAATACCGCAGGATTACGTACGATAGCACGTCCGAGAGCAACTCTCTGCTTCTGACCACCGGAAAGAGCCTTGGGACGTCTTTCAAGAAGGTGGGAAATGTCAAGGATTCTTGCAGCCTCTTCAACGCGGCGCTTGATCTCCTCCTTGGGAACCTTACGAAGCTTAAGGCCGAATGCCATATTATCAAAAACAGTCATGTGAGGATAAAGAGCGTAGTTCTGGAACACCATCGCGATATCTCTATCCTTAGGAGCGATATCGTTAACGTATCTGTCGCCTATGTAAAGCTCGCCCTCGGAAATCTCCTCAAGACCTGCAATCATACGAAGGGTGGTAGACTTACCGCAACCCGAAGGACCAACAAAGATAAGGAACTCCTTATCCTTGATCTCAAGGTTGAAGTCGGATACGGCGGTAACGCCGCCGGGATACTTCTTGTAAATGTGACGAAGTGAAAGACCTGCCATTTTGTTTTCTCCTTTTGGAAAATAATTTTCTAACGGTAAAATTATACATCAAATCAAGGAAAATTTCTAGAGGCAGCTTTAACGATTTTTCGCCCTTCTTTTTGCAAGACTTGCACAAAATATAGGAAATATTTTTGTCAGAATACACCAAAATCGTTTGCGTTTTCTAATTTATTAGAATTTGTGCGAATAAAAAGAACAAGACCGACGAAGTCTTGTTCTTTTTTTGAAATTTATGCGTTTGCGGCGTCAACTATTGCGGTGAAGGCATCAGTCTTAAGAGATGCGCCTCCGATAAGTCCGCCGTCAACGTTAGTCTTTGCAAGAAGCTCCGCCGCATTCTTGTCGTTCATAGAGCCGCCGTACTGAACGGTGGTAGCCTCTGCAACGTCTGCACCGAATGCCTCGGCAATTGCGGCTCTTACGTAGCCGTTGCCCTCGTCTGCCTGCTCTGCGGTAGCGGTAACACCCGTACCGATAGCCCAAACAGGCTCGTAAGCTACGATAACGTTCTTCATCTGCTCGGCAGTAACGTTGGTGAGTGCCATCTTGGTCTGATACTTAAGAAGAGTTTCGGTATAGCCGAGTTCTCTCTCCTCGAGAGTTTCACCAACACAAACGATAGCCTTGAGTCCTGCGTTAAGAGCCGCGAGGGTACGAAGGTTTACAGTCTTGTCGGTCTCACCGAAATACTGTCTTCTCTCAGAGTGACCGATAACAACGTACTCAACGCCTGCCTCGGTGAGCATCTCTGCCGAAATCTCACCGGTGTATGCGCCCGACGCCTTGAAATGCACGTTCTCGGCGCCGATTTTAATATTTGTGCCCTTTGCAGCCTCAACAGCCGCAGGGATGTCTATCGCAGGAACGCAAAGCACGATATCGCACTTATCCTTACCTGCTACAATAGGTGCAAGAGCCTTGATGAACTCTGCGGTTTTTGCAGGTGTCATATTCATTTTCCAGTTGCCTGCTATTACTGTTTTTCTCATTTCATTATGTCCTTAAACTATATTATTCTTTCTTGATTTATTGACAATGGAATTTTTTTGAGAGATTTTCTGTTCGCGACCCGAAGGCGTAGTTACCTACGTCGAGCTTGTCGAAAAACGGCGGAAATTGCCAAAATTATTTATCCAAAAGGCAGGATACGCCGGGGAGATCTTTACCCTCGAGGAATTCGAGGGACGCGCCGCCGCCTGTGGAAATGTGAGTGATTCTGTCAGCGTAGCCGAGCTGCTCACATGCTGCAGCAGAGTCGCCGCCGCCAACGATAGTGATAGCGTCGCTCTCTGCAAGAGCCTCTGCAACTGCTATCGTTCCCTTTGCGAGAGTGGGGTTCTCGAAAACGCCCATAGGACCGTTCCAGATAACAGTCTTTGCCGCGAGAACTGCGTCAGCGAACATCTTTGCCGTCTTGGGACCGATGTCAAGGCCCTCTTTATTTGCGGGAATCTTGTCTACGTCAACGTAATCAACGTCAACGGGAGCGTCGATGGGGTTCGGGAAGCTGTCAGCAACGGCAGTATCGATGGGGAGAAGGAGCTTAACACCCTTTTCCTCAGCCTTTGCCATCATTTCCTTACAGTAATCTATCTTGGTTTCGTCAAGAAGCGAGTTACCAACGCCGTAGCCCTTTGCAGCCGCGAAGGTATAAGCCATACCGCCGCCGATGATAAGGGTGTCAACCTTGGTAAGAAGGTTGTCGATAACATTGAGCTTGTCTGCAACCTTTGCGCCGCCCAGGATAGCAACGAAGGGACGCTCGGGGTTCTCGAGAGCCTTGCCCATTACGGAAATCTCTTTCTCGATAAGGTAGCCGCATACTGCGGGAATGTAATCGGCAACGCCTGCGGTAGATGCGTGCGCTCTGTGTGCCGCGCCGAAAGCGTCGTTTACAAATATATCAGCGTAGGAAGCAAGCTCCTTCGCGAAATCCGCGCCGTTCTTAGTCTCTCTAGCGTCAAATCTCGTGTTCTCAAGAAGGACTGCCTCTCCTGCCTTGAGAGCTGCAACCTTTGCCTTTGCGTCAGGGCCGATGATGTCCTCTGCGAAGGTAACCTTCTCGGCGCCGAGAAGCTCGTTAAGTCTTGCTGCTACGGGCTTAAGAGTAAGCTTTTTCTTATCGGAAACCAGCGCCTTTGCAAGATAGTCGGCGGTAGCCTGTGCTCTCTCTGCCTCGGGAAGAGCCTCGACTGCCTTCTTCTCCTTCTTGGTAAGGCCAAAGCCCTCGGTAAAGATAGAGTGGGGCTTGCCCATGTGGGAGCAAAGAATAACCTTCGCGCCCTGATCAAGCAGGTACTTTACTGTGGGGAGTGCGCCAACGATTCTCTTATCAGAGGTGATAACGCCGTCCTTCATAGGAACGTTGAAATCGCAACGGACAAGGACTGTCTTGCCGGCGACTTCTACGTCTTCAATGTTCTTCTTGTTGTAAGCTGCCATTATTTTGTTCTCCTTTTAGGATAAATTTTTTACCACATTATATAATAACATAAACGCGCGCAATAGTCAAGGGCTTTGTTAAAAAAATCACGATTCATTCATCTAGTAATTCTTGCATAGCCAACTCAACAGGGCTAACATCACCTTCGTAATAGTTTATATCAATTTCTATAACAAACCCTTGTTGTCCACTCAAAATCATAATAACTGTAATGTAATCTTTGAAATCAACTATGGAACAAAGCATATCCATCGTAACCGATAAAAACGGAACCTCAATTTCCACAGTCACATTTAGTTCCTCCGGATAAAACGTTGTTTCAAATGTTCCGCCATATTGTTCCGTTATTTTTCTTGCCATATCTTCTACTTTTTTCAATGCCGCTTTGCCCTCTGGGCATGGTATGTATTCACGCGGAGCATACTTCTTTATAAGGGCATCTCTCTTTTTCTCAAAATCATTAAGGCTGATGGTAATTTTTTCTATGGTTTCGTGATCTATTTTTTTAGGTCTGCGGAACCAATTTTCCATTTCTTTTTGTTTTCGTTCGCTTTTTTTCATTTCTTTTCTCCTTTTTTGTGGGATATATCGTATATTATAGCACATTTTTTCAAAAAATGCGATATATCCCACACGATATTTCGCAAAATAAGGTAAAATTATGTTGTAAAGAAAAGACGGGAGGTAGTAATGAATATAAAGCAAGCGGTTGCCGCTCGTATAATAGAGCTTTGTAACGAAAACGCCATTGCCATCAACAATCTCGCTAACACGTCCGGCGTATCACCGTCAACAGTTTACAGTATGTTGAATGATAAGAGTCAAAATCCCGGCGTCGTTTCGATAAAAAAGCTATGCGACGGATTGGAAATATCTGTTCGTGAGTTTTTCAACAGTCCTCTGTTTGACGACTTAGAGCAAGAAATAAAATGAAAACCAAGCAATTCCATTTTCTGTGGTTGATTGCTTGGTTTTTTGTTATATATTTAGCATTCTCCCACCGGAGAAGGCTTTGGTTAAAAATGCACCGGCGCGTTTACTCGCCAGCAACCGACATATCACGTACGAGAACATAAGGCGAGCCGAAAGTGGTGCTGGAGCCTGTAACCGATAGCTCTACCGTGTCGGAGAGAGCGGCAATAGATTTCAGCAGCTCGAAGAAATTGCCCGCTACGGTGAATGACTTAACAGGCTCGCACACCTTACCGCCCCTTATCATAAAGCCCGCGCTCTCAAGAGAGAAATCGCCCGTCGTGGCATTTGCACCGGCATGAAGGCCCGTCAGCTTAGTTATAAGGATACCGTCGCCCGCAAGCGCGTAAAGCTCCTCAAGGCTCCTGTCCCCCGGCTCAATGCAAAAGGCGTAGGGGCTGGTTGACACGGGAGAGGCGTATCCCGCCTTTGACGCATTGCCCGTACTCTCCTTATTTTCGCGCTTTGCGGTTTCTCTATTGTAAAGTAAAGTTTGCAAAACTCCGTTTTTCACTACATTTTTACGCCTTGTAGGTACGCCCTCAGCATCGAAGGGCATCATCACGCAAGCTCCATCTCGCATAGGGTCGTCGGTTATAGTCACAATTTCCGAGGCTATTCTCTCCCCTTCCTTGCCCTTTAGTAAGGAAAGACCCATCTGCGCGTTTTTTGCAGAAAACACAGATGAAAATGCCGAAAGAAGCATTCTCATACGGCGGGAGTCGATGACTACGTTATATTTTCCCGATTTTACCTCACCTGCTCCGAGCTTTGACACAGCGGTGTCAACCGCCTGCCTCGCCATAGCGTCTATATCGGAGTCTTCATCAAGTTTCATCAACTCGTAGGCGCTCTCCTTTGCCTGACCGTCAGAAATGACAGGCTCGCAAGCAACCACGCTAACAGTAGCGCTTGCCTCAAGGTCAAGCCCGTGAGAATTTGATATTCTTACGGTAAAGGAAGAGCTTTGGGCGGCGGTGGAGGTTCCGTCCGTGACCTTATCGGAATATGAATACAACCCCTTCGCAGTCCTTACCGCTATACTTTTCAGCTCTGCGGCGTCCATCTGCGAGGCACCGCGCGGATTTTTATCCATCCCGTATGAATCCGCCCCCGAATAGATGCCCACCTCGTCGGGCTTTTCAGTAGCCTTGGCATTTTCAAGAGCTCTGTGTACGAGAGAGCGCATCTCGCTCTCCTCCATCAGCTCGGTTGCGGCGTATCCCATACGTCCGCCATTGCTGACGCGCAGGCAAATGCCGGAGAAGGTGCCGGAGGAGAATGCGTTTATCTCACCGTTAAGCGTTTCAACGGTTGTATCCGAGCCGGATTTTGAATATATTTCGTACTCCTTAACTCCGAGAGAGTCGGCCTCACTTTTTATAACGGCCATAAGAGCCTTGTAATCTATCATCACTTTCTTCCTCCTACGGTTATTTTAGACACTCGGATAAGGGGCTGGCCCACGTCTGTCGGAACCGAGCCGGACGAGCTTCCGCACATACCCTGCCCCACGTCAAGATTTTGTCCGACCATATCTATATTCTGAAGTATATCCGAGCCTGTACCTATAAGAGATGCGCCTCTCACAGCCTCACATATTTTACCGTTTCTTACAATATACCCCTCGGTCACGGCAAAATTGAACGCGCCTGTTAAGGGATTTACCGAGCCGCCGCCCATTGATTTAGCGTAAAGACCGTACTCTATCGAGGCAATTATATCCTCGTTTTTATCAGGGCCATTGTCAATAAAGGTGTTTGTCATACGCGATGTCGGCTCGTAGAGGTAGCTCTCGCGGCGGCCGCTTCCCGTCATCTTCATTCCCATTCTGCGTGAGCCGAGGCGGTCTATCATATAGCTTTTCAGAACTCCGTTTTCGATAAGGACGTTGCGGCGCGTGGGCGTACCCTCGTCGTCAACATTCACGGAGCCCCAAGCATTTTTCACAGTTCCATCGTCGATTGCCGTTACCTTCTCATTCGCGATTTTCTCACCGAGCTTGCCGCACATCTGCGACACCCCGACACCGACGCTCGTTGCTTCAAGCGAGTGACCGCAGGCCTCGTGGAATATAACGCCGCCGAAGCCGTTCTCGATAGCAACGGTCATCTCTCCCGCAGGGCAATAATCTGCTTCAAGATTGGTTATCGCCTGCGCGGCGGCAGTCTTTCCTATCTCGCGGGGCGGGAAAAGCTCGAAGGTCTCAAGGCCCATACTGCGTCCCGGCGAGCATCTTCCCGACTGATTTTCACCGTCCGAGGACGCAACCGCGTTTACAGCCATACGGGTGCGGGTCTGCCTGTCGGTAACGAAGAGCCCCTCGCTGTTAGCAATGCATATCTCGCGCTCGACTCCTGTAATATTTCCCTGCACCTGCGCTATTCTCTTATCATACTCGGACGCCACATAGCAAGCCTCTCGGAGCAGGTCGCACCGCAGCTTTATATCAGATGAAAGAGGGGGTGTCTTAACGGTATGGATATTCTGAATTTCCATAGGCTTCAGCGTAATCGACGGTGTGTCCTCGCCAAAATCTCCCATTGCCTCCGCAACCGCGCGGGCACACATTACAAGTCCCTCCCTCGTGGTATCAGACGTAGAGCCGTAGACCGTGCGCGTACCGAGAAAGGCTCTAATGCCTACTCCTGTTATCGTATTATCGGCAACCGAGTCTATCTTATTATCTATAAGCGTTATACCGCCGTTTCTCGTTACCTCAAAAAATATCTCGGCAAAATCGGCACCCGTAGACATTGCTATGCCGATAGCCTCCTCTGCATAAATTCTGTTTAACATATTAAATCTCCAAATTATGTTTTTCTTATATAATTATACAATATTTGGTAAAGCAATTCAATAAATTTTGCTTTTTTCTTCCTTTTATTCCAAAATTAAGTAAAAAATACTTGACTTTTTAATAATTAAGGGATATACTTTTTTATAGAAAGACGAGGACACAAGATGTACCAAAAAGAAGACCTTAGAATAAAAAAGACAAAGCTTGCGCTGACAGACGCCTTCACCGAGCTTATGGCACAGGAAACGTTTGAGAACGTAAACGTCAATCAGCTCTGTGACAAGGCAGGGATAAGGCGAGCAACGTTTTATAAGCATTTTTCAGATAAATACGACTTCCTTACGTATTATATCAAGGCGTTAAGAGTCAGCTTTGACAGCAAAGCAGAGGTGAAGCACACACCGCCGATAGATGCGAAATATTTCGTGGATTACGCAAAGAGGATAGTCAGCTTTATTGAAGAAAACGAGGCTATATTCTCAAACGTTTTGAAAAGCAATCTTTTTCACGTTATATTTAACGCTATAACCGACCAAAACTACAGGGATACGAAGGATAGACTCCTGCTTGCAACAAACGCAGGACTGCGTCTGCCCGCCTCTGCCGAAACTACTGTGGGAATGATAACGGGCGGCGTTGCAACGACGATTTATATATGGCTGGTTTCCGGAAAGCCGACGAGCGCGGAGCAGCTCTCCGAGGAGCTCGGTCACTTTATCACTCTTATGCTGGAAGGAAAATAATAATATTAAAGGGCAAGCACACCGCCGTAGGATTTGGTGCTTGCCCTTTTTTATTACTTATTAGAATTTATATAAGGAAGATAAGCCTTAAGATAATCTATTCCCGAAAACAGAGTGGTAAACGCCATCACCGCCATACATACGTAAGAGAGAATATGATTTTCAGAGAAGAATGGGATTATAGGCTCAACTATTATAGCAACCGTTCCCACCATTTGCGAAACCGTCTTTATTTTACCGAGCATAGATGCCGCAACGACTATACCGCTGTTTCCCGCAACCACAAGACGCAGGCTGGTTACGCCAAGCTCGCGGAGCAGTATGATAAGCACCACCCAGACGAACACGCCGGCAAGCAGCATCTCGCCTCTTTGACACATCCAGAGAAGAATTGCTATCATTGACGAGAGCACCATAAACTTATCGGCAAGCGGGTCGATAAATTTACCGAAATCAGTGACGAGATTATACTTTCTTGCAATCTTTCCGTCCAGCATATCGGTAAGCCCCGTAACGATATAAACCAAAGCCGGTACGATAAAGCCCCATATCTCAATATCGCGCATAAGAAGGAGCGTTAGCACGAATACGGGAACGAGAAGAACACGGACTACCGAAAGCATATTAGGAATATTCATTGAATTTTTCTTCATATTTCTTTCCTTTCTGAAGGAGCGGTATGCCTTATAAGGCAACCTCACCAACGAGGTCGTAATCAACAGCCTCGGTAATTTTTACGTCCACGAAGGCTCCGGGATTTATCCTTCTTCTTGATTTGAAATACACCTTGCCGTCAACGTCGGGCGCGTCAGCGTACGAGCGTCCGTAATATATCTCCGCAACGGTGTCATATCCGTCACAGAGGACTGTAATCGTGCTTCCTACCTTCTCTGTGCTTAGCTCCTCGGCAACCGTGAGCTGAGTCTGCATAAGAATATCATATCTGTTCTGCTTCGTCTGCTCGTCTATCTGAGCGTCCATCAAGGCTGCCTCCGTTCCCTCCTCTGCCGAGAAGGTAAATGCGCCGAAGCGGTCAAAGCGCGCCTCCTTAACGAACTCGCAAAGCTCAGTAAAGTCCTCATCATTTTCCCCGGGGAAGCCTACCATAGCTGTCGTACGAAGAACTATATCAGGAACCCCCTCACGCAGTCTTTTTACCGCATCCCTTATAGTAGCTCCGTCGCCGTGACGGTTCATTCTCTTAAGAACACTATCAGAAATATGCTGAATGGGAATATCCATATATTTAAGAAGCCTCGGGTTATCGCGTAGCTCAGCTATCAGCTCGTCTGTTATCTTGTCGGGATAGCAGTAAAGCAGGCGTATCCAGGGAATATTCGTATTTTTACATATCTCGCGAACAAGGCGTGCAAGACTGTATTCACCGTAAATATCAAGACCGTAGCGGGTGGTGTCCTGCGCGATAAGGTTGATCTCCTTAACGCCCATAGACTCAAGGTCCTTTGCCTCGGCAACTATGTCCTCAACAGTACGGCTTCTGTGACCGCCTCTGATAAGGGGGATAGCGCAGTATGTACAGCGGTTGTCGCACCCCTCGGATACCTTCAAGTACGCCGTGTGCGGCTCGGTCGTAATAATTCTGTCACCTCCGAGCTTTGAGGTATTCTTATCCCTAAAGGACGAGTATTTCTCCCCGCGCATTACCGCCTCGCACGCCTCGGCAATATCGCAAAGGCTTCCGACACCGAGAATAGCCGAAACCTCGGGCATCTCGTTAAACATCTCATCCCTGTATCGCTCAACAAGACAGCCGGTCGCGATTATATAACGGCACTTGCCCCATTTTTTAAGCTCCGCGACGTCAAGGATATTTTCTATCGACTCGCGCTTTGCGCTCTCGATAAAGCCGCAGGTATTAACTACTATTATTTCAGCCTCCTCTTCATTCGGAGTTATCTCAAACCCCGCAGAATGAAGATTATATAGCATAACCTCGGTATCAACCAAATTTTTGGAGCAGCCGAGTGAGATAAAGCCAACTTTTGTCATTATTTGTATACCATTCTTTACATTTTTACTATTTTTATCTCAAAAAACGCTTGAATCTATCGCGCAATCTGTCATAATAGAATCTCACCATAACGGTGATAAAAGCGTCGTAAACGACGAATGCTACGTTCATCAAAAGATAGAGCGCCGCCTTGTAAACCAGACTGTCGCCCTCGATAAATGGGAAACCGAAGAGCATCTCAACAAAGAAGATGAGCGCCCAAATTATTCCGTTTATAAAAGCGAGCTTAACTACAAGCCAGAGCCACCTCGGCAGCCTTTCGATATATGCCTTAAGTAATGGATATATACCGAAAACGAGAGCGTACTCAAAGCATAATAGCTTTGAGGGAGCGACGAGAAACGCCGCAAGAGAGGTGCAGATGTAAACACTCCAGGCATAAGAGCCGCCAAGCTCCATATAGACGAAGGCTACAAGCAAGGAAGCAAGAGCGCACACCGTCAAATCAAGCACGTCTATAACCGAGCCCATTGACATAAAAGCTACCCCAAGGGCTACGAGTATTGCCGAGAGTGTAAGCCTTTTCGTCTTTCTCATATACAACGGATAAGGTCGCCGCCCAAACATTCGCAAAGGCAGTCAAGACAGATAAGGTTTGCACAGCAGTCGCAGGCGTCGTCGGTAGAGCTTCTTCTACGGTACGAGCCGCCATATCCTCCGCCATAATACGTGCTTCCGTAGCCTCTGGCGGTGGTGTTGAACATTTCCTTCGCCTTCTGGTATTCAAGGTTCCCCGGCTCCATGCTGCACGCTATCTCAAGCTCGCGCATAGCATCGTTTACGTTACCTCGGCGCATAAGCACAACGCTTGTAAGATAGTGCCACTCGGCAGTACGCTCACTCATAGGAATACCCGCAAGAGTCCTCTCCGCCTCGGAGAAGCGGTGAGCGTTTATGCTCCTTCTTATTTCGGCATAAATGCCCGAGGTGCTGCCCGTTCCGCTATATTCCTCGTAGTAAGTACCGCCGCCGGTATATGAGGATGATTTTGACTTATTTGAACGAATACGCTGAATTTCGTCGTATGCCGAGTTTATCTCCTGCATTTTTTCGTTTGCAAGGTCCTTTAAGGGATTGTCGTCACCGTAATTATCGGGGTGATATTTACGGGCAAGGGCGCGGTAGGCGTCCTTTATCTCCTTATCAGAGGCGTTCTGCGAAACGCCGAGTATTGAATATGGATCTTTCAAAATCAGTTTTCTCCTTGATGTTTTGTTTCGGCAGGCTTATCAAGAAACTCTATCCTCTTAACAAGACCTAAATATATTGTGTTATTAATTATGTTCTCTATCGTGGCGTGCGTACCGTACGGCAAGAGATTTGCCGCCGCCTCTATCCTCTTACATTCAAGAAGGAGCGCGCATTTTATCGACTGTTTGTTTTCTTCGGTCAGCTCTGCCTCACCGTAAGACAATACGTATGGGTTGTAAGCACCGCTTTTTCTATCCTTTTCATAATCCTCTGCGGCGTCAGCCGAGTAGATAAACCTGCCTAAATGGTATCCGCACTCGTATGGCACAAGCCTCTCAGAATCAGCAAGCCCAAAGGCAAATACCTCGCCAAGCAGCTCACCGAAAAGGCTCGCGGGCTTATCAACGCTGCGACAGCCCTCGTCCTCGAGGCGACTTATCTCGGAGAGCTTGAGCTTAATGACCTCTGCAAGAGGCGTTATCGCCGCCTTTTTCTTTGCCCTTGACATTATCGGGCGGGATAGCGTTACGAACAGCTTCTTCGCAAGTTTTTCGTCGTGAAGGTCGTCTGCCATTTTGTAATAAGTAAGTATAGCGAATGCCCTGGCGGTATATTCAATCGCGGGATTTTCCTTCAGCATTCCTCGCTTTTTCAAGGGGTGGGCGACACATCGCCGCATCTGAACGCCGAAGCTCTCGTCATTTATATAAAGCATTCGCACGAGCGCCAAAAACACGCTGTCATAAGACAGAGTGACGTTTGAGAGTGTGCCCGTGTGCTTTTTCATAGCACGGCAAATGCCACAGTAGGTCGCGCGGTAAAACTCGTCCTCGCGCACCAGCAGCTCCGCCTTAACCGGCTTTACGTAACCGAACATATCCTTCTCCGAAAAGCAGTCTTTTTTACTTATGAAAGCAAAATGCTTTATTTATCTATTATAACATAACTTTATGCTTTTGTGTTAACTTTTATAAAATTTTCAAAGAATTTTTTAGAAAATCGAGCTTTTTTGTGCTGATTTTTACTTTTTTGCGGCAAATCAATCTGCTTTTTCGCCGCTTTTCAAAAAAGAAGCAGTCACATAAAAACTTTTTTCACAAAAGCCTTGACAAACCGAGCGAAAATTGATATAATATTATGGCAAGTTCGTTATTCACTCGAATTTGTGTATGGAGATGTACTCAAGTGGTGAAGAGGCGCCCCTGCTAAGGGTGTAGGTCGGGCAACCGGCGCAAGAGTTCAAATCTCTTCATCTCCGCCAGCAAAAAGACAGTCGAAAGACTGTCTTTTTGCTTTTTATGGTAGAGAGCTTCGAAGAATTGTACCGAAGGCGCAAGAGTGAGCCAAGCAAAACAACTAAGAAACCTTATCTTCTTTGATTTTTC
>JAFTPV010000021.1 GCA_017463125.1 Clostridia bacterium
ATTAACTACAATATCTCGTTCAGCGTTTGCAAATTGCATAAGTTTAACCGAGATAAATATTCCAACAAATGTAATTACTATAGAAGGTGATTATAGATATGAGGGAGTATTTGAAAATTGCACAAGTTTGAAAAAGGTTACGATAGGCGATGATACTGTAGATATTGCAGAAACCGTTATCGGTGATAGAGCGTTCAAGGGGTGTATCTCGCTTGAAGATGTTTATATAGGAAGCAACGTAAAAGAAATTGCGGTAAACGCTTTTGAAGGTTGCCCATTATTAACAAACTAAACTACAAAAGACCAAGCTACCGGCTTGGTCTTTATTTTACTAAAACCTATTCTTCATTGCCTTCTCGATAGTTCTGTCGGCATCACGCTTTGCCGCGTCGTCTCGCTTATCGTAGAGCTTTTTACCCTTACACAGCCCGAGCGCCATCTTGACATTTGAGCCCTTGAAGTAGAGAGAAAGAGGAACGAGAGTGTATCCCTCGCGGGAGACGAGTCCAGCAAGCTTCATTATCTCTCTCTTGTGCATAAGGAGCTTTTTCGGACGCAGGGGATCTCTGTTAAAAATATTACCCTGCTCGTAGGGACTGATATGCACCCCGAGAGCAAAAAGCTCTCCCTTATCAACCTCGCAGTACGAGTCCTTCAGATTTACGCCTCCCGCGCGGAGTGACTTTACCTCCGTGCCAAAAAGCTCAATACCCGCCTCGTAGCTCTCTATTACAAAATAATCGTGCCGCGCCTTTCTGTTGTCGGCAATTATTTTACCGTCTGTTTTAGCCATTTTTGTACTCGCTTTTATTATGATTAATTATATATTACCATAAATCAAGCGCGAAATCAACCGTTTTTTGCAAATGTATCCGAAATAAGCTCAAGAATTTTGAATTTAATATTATATTTCTTTCCGCTTATCAGACGGATTTCCTCGTCTGTATAGCTTGATATACCGTCATCGGCAGGCGCTCTCTCGCTTGCAATATCAAGGCACAGGGGAGGGAACATAACGCACCACCAGTTTTTTCCTTCGCCGTCACCGATTATGACTCGTAGCGAGGTGTACTCTCCCTTCGGCAGAGTGAAGTCCTCGTACTCCCTTGTGTCATACCACTCGCGTGAAAGAGTGACGCTTGCATCATACGAATATCCGTATTCTCTTATCCACTCCTCAACGTCCTCTTCGATTTCAGATAGCTGTTCGTCTATTATCCCGACAGACTCCCCGATGCTTTCTCCCTTCAGCATCTCGCCGTATTCGGTAAGCAGCCTGTCACGCACCTTGAGCTTCAGCTCCTGGTCCTCCTCCGAGTCGGAGTTAGCTAAAATATGTAGCCTTAACGTATCCTCGTATATCTCCGCCTCTGCCTCGGTCGGCATAAGTGCGATAACAAGTGTTGAAAAAAGTATCGCAAGCGCCCCTAAAAGTGTTCCGTTTTTGTTTTTCATTTTTCATCTTTCCTCTTTCCTCTTTCCTTTCATCCTCGTGAGGATATTATAACCGAAAAACAAAAAGCTATTCTGAAAAAAGAAATTTTTTCGTATGCAACTCTCATTTCTAATTTCTCATTATAACAAAAATAGGACGGCAAAATGCCGCCCTATTTTTGTTAGTTATAGCGTTGCCGCCATAACTGCCTTTATAGTATGCATGCGGTTTTCCGCTTCTTCAAAAACTATCGAAGCCTCCGACTCGAACACCTCGTCGGTAACCTCCATGCAGTCGATGCCGAATTTCTCGCCCATCTCCTTACCCACGATTGTATTAAGGTCGTGGAATGAAGGAAGGCAATGCATAAATACAGCGCCCTCTGCCGCCATAGCCATAATCTCGCTCGTAACTCTGTAAGGAGAAAGCTCTCTGATACGCTCCTCCCACACGTCAGCAGGCTCACCCATAGAAACCCACACGTCAGTGTAGATTACGTTAGCGCCGACAAGCGCTGCCGCAGGATCCTCCTCGAGCGTGATTGTAGCGCCAGTCTCCTTTGCGATCTCAAGGCACTCTTCTACGAGCGCTGCGTCGGGGAAATACTTTTTCGGCGCACAGGCAACGAAGTCAAGACCCATCTTTGCCGCACCGACCATAAGCGAGTTGCCCATATTGTATCTTGCGTCGCCCATATACACAAACTTTATTCCCTTCAGATAGCCAAAATGCTCCTTAATAGTAAGGAAATCTGCGAGTATCTGCGTGGGATGAAACTCGTTTGTCAGTCCGTTCCATACGGGAACCTTCGAGTGCTCGGCAAGCTCCTCAACGATAGTTTGACCGTATCCGCGATATTCAATGCCGTCATAGATAGATGCGAGAACTCTTGCGGTATCGGCAATGCTCTCCTTTTTACCTATCTGTGAGCCTGTGGGGTCAAGATATGTCGTGTGCATACCAAGGTCAAATGCCGCAACCTCAAAGCTACAGCGCGTTCTCGTGCTTGTTTTTTCAAAAATAAGGGCGATGTTCTTTCCCTCGCATAGACGGTGGGGAATACCCGCCTTCTTTTTTGCCTTAAGCTCTGCCGCAAGGTCAATAAGCTTTCCGATCTCCTCTGATGTGAAATCCAGAAGCTTAAGAAAGTCGCGTCCCTTAAGAAAATTTACGTTATTCATCCTTTTGCAACCTCTTTAATAATAGTAATGGCCCTCACCAGATCCTGCATAGGAATATTCAGGGCAGGGAGAAGCCTCAGCTTATTTTTCGCCTTTATCGGAAGGATACCCCGAGCCATACATTCCTTCAGCACCTCGTTTACGTCCCGCTCGGTTTCGATTCCTATCATAAGACCCATACCCGAAACACTCTTAATGCCATCTGCACCTGAAAGTGCAGAGAATATATATTCTGAGCGTTCTCTGACACCTGCGAGAACTTTTTCGTCAATTCTTGAAATTATGCTGACAGCGCCTGCCGCAGCAATGGGATTTCCGCCGAATGTCGAGCCGTGAGAGCCGGCACCGAGAACGTTTTCAACCCTCTCGAACATAAGAGCCGCACCGATAGGCAGACCGCCTCCAAGACCCTTCGCCGTCGTAACGATATCCGCCTTAACGTCGAACTGCTCGTAAGCGTAAAGCGTACCGCATCTGCCGTTGCCCGTCTGCACCTCGTCGAATATGAGAAGCAGGTCGTTTTCCTTCGCAATCTGCTCGCACTCCTTGACAAAGTCAGCGGTGAGGGGCATAACACCGCCCTCACCCTGCACAGGCTCCATCATAATAGCACAGCACCTGTTAGCGCTGACAAGATCTCTGACGCTTTGCGCATTGTTCGCCTCCGCATAGATAAAGCCATCGGGAAACGGCCCAAAATCCTTGTGAAAAACGTCCTGTCCCGTAGCCTTAAGTGTGGTTACGGTTCTGCCGTGAAAGCTATTTTTTAATGTGATGATATTGTATTCTGCCTCGCCTTTTGTGTCGTTTGCCCACTTTCTTGCAATTTTTATAGCGCATTCGTTAGCTTCTGCTCCCGAGTTTCCGAAGAATACCTTCTTCGCTCCGCTCTTCTCGCAGAGGAGCTTTGCAAGAGCTGCGCACGGCTCGGAATAATAGAGATTTGAGGTGTGCTGGAATTTGTTAAGCTGATTTATTACAGCCTCTTTCCATTCCACATCGCATACCCCGAAGGTGTTTACGGCAATACCCGTCGAAAGATCAATATATTCCTTTCCCTCATCGTCAAAAACTCTCGAGCCCTGACCTGACACTATCTCAAGGTCAAACCTTGCGTAAGTTGGGGCAATATACTCTTTATCGTTAATTTTCGTATTTGACATATTTTTATTCATCTCACTCTTCATCTCTGACAACCATAGTACCCGCGCCCTCGTCGGTAAGAAGCTCCATAAGAATGGAGTGGGGGATTCTGCCGTCAAGAATCGTAACGTTCTTAACTCCCTCATCGAGCGCCTTGATACAGCAGTCAACCTTTGGTATCATACCGCCCGAAACAACTCCGTCAACCTTAAGTCCCTCCGCCTCGGAAACTGTAAGCTCGGGTATAAGCGAGGCAGGGTCGTCCTTATCACGAAGAATACCCGCAATATCGGTCATCATAAGAAGCCTCTCTGCGTGAAGCGCACCCGCGATGTGTGCCGCCGCCGTGTCGCCGTTTATGTTATAAACATTTCCGTGTTTATCACCCGCAACAGTCGAGATGACGGGTATGTAGTTCTTCTCGAGCAGGTCGTTTATCGGCTGGGGGCGGATCTTCGTTATCTTACCAACGTATCCGAGCCTTTCGTCCTTTATCTTTGCCTCAATAAGACCGCCGTCAATGCCGGAGAGTCCTACTGCGTGACCGCCGTTCATCTGAAGCAGGGTAACGAGCGACTTGTTTACCTTACCTGCAAGAACCATCTGTACTATATCAACGGTTTCCTTGTCTGTAATTCGCAGACCGTCAACGAACTCGGGCTTTTTGTTAAACTTTGCCATAGTTTCGTTGATCTCCGGGCCTCCGCCGTGAACTAAAACGACCTTCACTCCGATGAGCCACAGGAGAACGATGTCCTCCATAACCTGCTCCTTGAGCTGCTCGTTTATCATAGCGTTTCCGCCGTATTTAACGACAATAACCTTGCCGTTGAATTTTTTGATATATGGGAGAGCTTGGGTAAGAACCTCGGCTCTCAGCGCATTTTTTATATTAAGTGGCATTTCTAATTTTCGCTTTCTTTTATGTATCAGGTTCTGTAATCGCCGTTTATCTTTACGTAATCGTAGGTGAGATCGCAGCCCCATGCGGTGGACGAAGCATTTCCGTCACCGAGCTTTACCGCAATAACTATCTCGTCCTCGGAGAGAATCTCCTTTGCAAACTCCTCGGAGAAGTCAACGCCCGTTCCGTTATGGCATACGGGAATCTCGCCCTGCTTTGACTTAAAGGAAACCGAAACCTTGTCAACGTTTACCTCAGCGCCGCTGTATCCGATAGCGCAGAGTATACGTCCCCAGTTAGCGTCAGCACCGAACATTGCCGCCTTAACGAGAGAGGAGCAGATAACGCTCTTTGCGATAATCTTCGCATTTTTCTCGTCCACAGCACCCGTGACCTCACACTCGAGCAGCTTCGTCGCACCCTCACCGTCTGCTGCGATAGCGCGGCAGAGAGTTACGGTAACCGTGTTAAGCGCCTTCATAAATTCGGTAAACTCCGCCCCCTTTGCAACGATCTCTTCATTTCCTGCCATGCCGTTTGCGAGAATCGTGACCATATCGTTGGTTGAGGTGTCACCGTCAATGCTTATCATATTAAAGGTATTTTGAACGTCGGTGGATAATGCAAGCTTAAGCATATCAGAGCTGATATTACAGTCTGTAGTGATAAAGACGAGCATCGTCGCCATATTCGGATGTATCATACCCGATCCCTTAGCGATACCGCCCATCTTACATTCAACACCGCCGACGTTGAAGGAAACCGCAATCTCCTTCATCTTAACGTCAGTGGTCATAATACCCTCTGCGGCAGAGGCGCTTCCGTTCTCGGAAAGCGAACCTACAAGAGAGGGGATAGCGTTCTTAATAGGAGTGATGTCAAGGGGCTGCCCGATAACGCCGGTTGAGGCAACTACGACGTCGCTGGGCTTTATATTCAGCTCGCTTGCAAGAAGAGCGCAGGTTTCCCTCGCTATCTCGACACCGCCCGCGTTGCAGGTGTTTGCGTTTCCGCTGTTGCAGATAACGGCACGAGCATGTCCGTCGCTGATATTCTCCTTAGTAACGGTAAGAGGCGCACCCTTTACCTTATTAGTGGTATATACTGCGGCAGCGTTTGCCTCACAGGTTGAAAATATAAGTGAAAGATCCTTCTTTGCCTTGTTTTTCCTGATACCTGCGTGAAGCCCGCTTGCCAAAAAGCCCTGTGCGGCACAAACGCCGCCCTTTATGATATTCATACTGTATGCCAACCTTTCTTATATTACGAGAGTTTTAGCTCTGTCACATCCGAGCTTTATGTTAAGACATTCAACAGCCGCGCCCGATGCGCCCTTGCCGAGATTGTCGTAGCGCGCAACGAGGAGAATTCTATCCTCCGAGCCGTGAACTTCAATCCTCATTGAGTCCTTGTCGGCGAGCGCCGCCGCAGACAAAAATCCGCTCTCGTCAGCGCTCTCTGCGTATTTGAGAATAGGAGTGGTGTAAAGCTCTCTGTATATTTTCTTTATATCCTCGATCCCGCCCCAAGCAAGCTGACTCTTAAAGACGGGAACGGTAACCTCCATTCCCGAATAGAAGTCGGAAACGATAGGGGAGAAGATAGGCGCGTTATCTATCCCCGTGATTTTTACCATCTCGGGAAGATGCTTGTGCGCCTGCTTGATTCCGTACTGACGAGGAGCGTCTAGCAGAGGTGAGCGATCCTCCAATGAGTAATCCGCTATCATAGCCTTACCGCCGCCGCTGTATCCCGTTATCGAATGAACCGTAAGAAGTGTGCTTTTTGGTAAAATACCCGCCTTAACGAGAGGGTAAACCAAGGCGATAAAGCCGCTTGCGTGACATCCGGGAACCGCAATTCTCTTACTGCCCTCGATTTTCTTAAGAAATTCCGCATCAAGCTCGGGCAGACCGTATGCCCACTCGGGATTTGTTCTGTGCGCTGTTGATGCATCTATTACGACGGTATTCTCGTTTTCTATCATAGAAACCGACTCTACAGCCGCCGCGTCGGGAAGACAGAGAAATACTATATCCGCTTCGTTCAGAATCTTCTTCTTTGCTACAGGGTCCTTCCTCAGCTCATCGGGCAGGGAAATTATCTCAACGTCGTCACGTCCCGCAAGCCTTTCTTCTATACGCAGGCCTGTCGTGCCTGCCTTTCCGTCAATAAATATCTTCTTTTTCATCAAAGCTGACTCTCCACGTATCTTATCTGCTCGTCAACGGACTCATATCCCGTGCTGCCCTTGGATATCCTCTTACCGACACAGCTCTCGAGTGAGATCTCGTCGTAGAGATCGGGGCCGAACACCTCGGAGTATTCCTTATATTCATCTAGCGTTATCTCGTCAAGCGTTTTGCCCTCCTTGACGCATTTTCCCACTATCGTACCGACGATCTTGTAGGAGGTGCGGAAGGGAACGCCGCGCTTTGTGAGATAATCCGCAAGATCCGTTGCGTTAATAAATCCTTTTTTCGACGCCGCATACATATTTTCGGGTATCGGCTTCATCGTTTCTATCATAGGGATGAAAACCGTGAGGCATTTTTTTACGGTTTCAACACTGTCAAATATTGCCTCCTTATCCTCCTGCATATCCTTGTTATACGCCAGAGGAATACCCTTGAGCATAGTAAGGGTCGCCATAAGGTCGCCGTAAACTCGCCCTGTTTTACCTCTTACAAGCTCTGCCATGTCGGGATTTTTCTTCTGGGGCATAATTGATGAGCCTGTCGTATATGCGTCGTCAAGCTCAATAAACTTGAATTCCCAGCTAGACCAGAGTATTATCTCCTCTGAAAACCTCGAGAGGTGCATCATTATAATAGCAAATGCCGCCTCAAGCTCAACGCAGTAATCCCTGTCCGACACACCGTCGATAGAGTTCATCGTAACGCCGTCAAAGTTAAGCGCCTCGGCAACCATATCTCTGTCGGTAGGATAGGTCGTTCCCGCGAGAGCGCAGGAGCCGAGAGGGGAATAATTCATACGCAGCACCGCGTCGTAAAGGCGCGATACGTCGCGTAAAAGCATCATACAGTAGGCTAAAAGATGATGGGCAAAGGTTATGGGCTGTGCTCTTTGAAGATGGGTATATCCCGGCATGATAGTTCTTGTGTTGTTCTTGGCAACTCCGAGGGTTGAGGCAATAAGCTTTTTCAGCAAAGTGATGATCTCAAACACCTCGTCCCTCATATATAGCCTGAGGTCGAGCGCCACCTGGTCGTTACGGCTTCTTGCCGTGTGCAGCTTCTTTCCGATATCTCCTATTCTCTTGGTAAGCTCTGCCTCAACGAACATATGTATGTCCTCTGCGTTCATATCAAACTCAAGCTCACCCGAGTTAAGATCCTCGAGTATTCCGGAAAGCCCGGAATATATTTTACCAAGCTCTTCCTCGGTGAGAATACCTACCTTGCAGAGCATATTCGCGTGCTCCATAGAGCCGCGAATATCCTGCTTATACATCTTTTTGTCAAAATGAATGGAAGAATTGAAATCGTCAGCAACCTTGTCGGTAGCCTTTTCAAATCTGCCCGCCCACATCTTATCCATTGTGTAATTCCTTTAGATTATTTTTTAGAGTTCTTGGCGTTTACCTGCGCAGCAACCTTGATAGGAAGACCGTAAAGGTTGATAAATCCTGCGCTGTCTGCCTGATTGTAAACCTCGTCCTCACCGAAGGTAGCGATCTCCTCGGAGTAGAGCGACCAGTCTGACCAAGCGCCCGCCTTAATGATGTTGCCCTTGTAGAGCTTAAGCCTTACCTTACCGGTAACGTGCTCCTGAGTCTTGTCGACGAATGCCGCAAGAGCCTCCCTGAGAGGTGTGAACCACTGTCCGTTATATACAAGCTCCGCGTAAGTGATAGCGAGCTTCTGCTTTTCGTGCATAGTCATCTTGTCAAGGCAGAGAGTTTCGAGATACTCGTGAGCGCGGTAAAGGATAGTTCCGCCGGGAGTCTCGTAAACACCGCGACATTTCATACCTACAAGACGGTTCTCAACTATGTCAAGAAGACCGATGCCGTTTGCTCCGCCTATCTTATTAAGCTCAAGGATAATGTCCTTAGCGCTCATTTTCTTGTCGTTAAGAGCAACGGGCGCACCTTGCTCGAAATCGATAGTGATGTAAGTAGGAGCATCGGGAGCCTTAATCGGAGAAATACCCATTTCAAGGAATCCTTCCTTATCGTAAAGAGGCTCTTTGCCGGTGTCCTCGAGGTCAAGACCCTCGTGCGAGAGGTGCCAGAGGTTTTTATCCTTAGAATAGTTGGTCTCGCGGTTTATCTTAAGAGGAACGTTATGCGCCTCCGCGTAATCGATCTCCTCCTCGCGTGACTTGATGTCCCACTCACGCCAGGGAGCTATGATGGGCATATCGGGGCAGAAGTGCTTGAGAGTAAGCTCGAAGCGAACCTGGTCGTTACCCTTACCGGTACAGCCGTGACAGATAGCGTCAGCACCCTCCTTGATAGCTATCTCCGCAAGCCCCTTTGCGATACAGGGACGGGCGTGAGAGGTTCCGAGAAGATAATCCTCGTAAATTGCGCCTGCCTTAAGGCAAGGGATTATATATTCGTTTACGTACTCTTCCGTAAGGTCGAGAACGTAGAGCTTTGACGCTCCGGTTTTAAGAGCCTTTTCCTCAAGACCCTCAAGCTCGTCAGCCTGTCCGACGTTACCGCTGACTGCAATAACCTCACAGTTGTTGTAGTTCTCCTTGAGCCAGGGAATGATGATAGAGGTGTCAAGACCTCCCGAGTATGCAAGCACTACCTTTTTGATTGATTTTTTATCCATTTTGATATTCCTTCCTTTACCTTCCCGAAATGAATTTTTATTACTTTTTCGGGAATAAATCGTTATCACGCCGTATATTATAATACCTTTGGAGAGAAAAGTCAATAGCTTTCTGAATATTTTTTCAAAAAATGAAAATTTTTCGGCATTCAAATAAAATATATATAGTATTTTAGGTTTGATTGCGAAAAAATGACGAATATTTATGCATAATTATTCAATAAAAATTCACCGACGAAGCCGAAAAGCCTGTCGGTGAAAATCCTGTATTATGAAAAATTGATTTCGTTTTTAAGATCTCTTGTCATAAGAGCTCTGATAGCGACGTAAGGGGATACTCCAGAGTGGATAACGTCATAAACCGCCCTTGTGATAGGCATATCGACGGAATGCTTTTCGGACAGCTCTATCGCCGCACACAGAGCGTGATAGCCTTCAACGACCATTCCTATCTCTGAGAGCGCCTCCTCGTAGCTCTTTCCCTGACCGATAAGCACACCGCAACGGTTGTTACGGCTGTGAGGCGAGGTGCAGGTAACGATAAGGTCGCCGATTCCCGCAAGACCCATAAAGGTTTCGAGCCTTGCTCCCATAGCCATACCCATACGGGTAATTTCCGCAAGTCCTCTCGTTATTAGCATAGCGTTTGCGTTGTCACCGAAGCCCATCCCGCGATTGACGCCTGCCGCCAGCGCTATAATATTTTTCAGCGCTCCTGCTACCTCAACTCCTAAAACGTCCGTGTTAGTATAAACTCTCATACAGGAGTTGAAGAATACCTTTGCGAGCATCGATGAGATTTCCTCGTCCTCAGATGCCGCGACGATAGAGGTGGGCAGACCGAGAGCAACCTCCTCCGCGTGCGTCGGACCGGAGAGTGCCGCTATATGAAAATGCTTGTTTTCGGCTGCCCCAAAAACCTCGTCCTTAATAATATCCGTCATCGTCATAAGAGTTCCGCTCTCGATTCCCTTTGCCGCGCTTACGAGTATCGCTCCGTCCTTAAGATACGGGGCAGAGAGCCTTGCCGTCTTGCGTATGAATTCCGATGGAGTCACGTATATTACAAGCTCCGCGTCGGAAAGTGCCGCTTCAATATCCTTCTGGTATGTAATTCTGTCGGGAAGAATGAGTCCCGGTAAATTCTTATGAGTCTTTGTGATGATAAGCTCGTCTATCTCTTTAGGTATCGCCGACCATACGGTAACGTCGTGGCAGTTCTTTGCAAGAAGAGCCGTAAGCGCTATTCCCCAGGTACCCGCACCCAATACTGTAATATTCATATTTTTATCTCCTTTGCCTTTACACCGATTATTATACCATTATTTTCCGACTTTTTCAAGATGTATATTAATTTTTGAAATAATCAGCGCAAAGAGAGGAGCATCAACCCATCTCATCCTCAACTACGTAAGGAAGGTCTATGGGCGTTGCCATATTTCTGACAAGCTTTTCGTAAAATCTTATTGCTCTCGACGCGTCGGCAAAGGCGTCGGTCACGTCGGCAGAGGTGAATATTCCGTCCGAGTCGGTCATGCTTACCTTAATTGAATAAAGAGGAATCCTCCAGCTTGCAGTTCTCGTCCCCTCGCGCAGTATAAGCTCGTAGGAGTAGCTGTTTTCCTCGTCTGATACTAGGTCCTTTCTTATAACGGTATCTGTGAAACATTCTTTGCTGTTCATATAAATCTCCCAAAATCCTTTTATAATACTTATATGATACCACAAATAAAAAAATTCTGTCGTTAAGAAAAGACGGGAAATAAGAAGACAAAAAAGCATTGAAATCTGCAGTTTTTTTATTTTTCTCGCTTTTTTGCGGAAAACATAAAAAAAGAGCCGATTTTTTGAATCATCGGCCCTTGAAATTACGTAAAATTTTGCAAGAAAAATAGTTAAAAAAATCAAAAATGACAGAAAAAACTCGAAAATATGCTAAAAAAACGCTTTTTATGACTTTTTGACATCTTTGCAATGGCGAAATTACAAATCAGAAAGCTCTATCTCTGCCTCGGAATTCGTGACTCCGTCAGCCTTTACCGTTCTGAAATAAAATACGCCGTCGCGCTCTCCGCGCTTTACCCGTAGCTTTTCTCCTATTGCAGCCTCGCTTGAATAGTTTATTGCAATTCTCGAAATCATCTTATCCTTAAGAGGAAGGAAATTGGAATACATATCGGGATATTTAGTATTATTCATGTGCATATTCTGGTCAACGTCGCCGTAATGTACGCCGTAGCCTCCAACGTCCGAAAGCTCCGAGGGGAGCATAATTCTCGGCAAAGCAAGGTCGATGGGCGGAAGGGTGGAGATAGGGAGATTAAAGTCGTTTACCCTGACAAGTGCGCGCGACTCCGTATTGATAAGCGCCCAGGCGGATATAGCTCTCGCTACCGTATCCTCCTCGCATCGCAGCTCGTAGCATCGGAGGAAGGTATATCCTCGGCTCTCACACGGATAGCTGATAGCGGTGAGGGGAGTGTAGGCGGGGAGGGGCTTAAGTATAACCATATTAAGCCTTGATAGGATGAATGCACGGTTCATCTCTTTTAACTCACCGTAAGACATATTTTTCTCTGTCAGCTGCGACTGCGCCGCAGACTGTATATATCTTAATATTGAAGAGGTTTTTGCAACACCGTTGTAATCAACGTCGTGTATATCTACCGTAACGCTTTGCTTAAAAGCCGACATCTTAATCTCCATTCTGTCGCCATAGCGACCGCATAAGTTTTTAATTTTCTACCAAATATAATACAACTTAAATGCGTTTTTGTCAAATCTAAATTTTGACAAAAATGTAAATAATTAAAAAATTTATGGACAAGCAATAATATTTATGATAAAATTATATCAAAACAATAGATGTAACCAAAGAAAAGGAGAGGTAATATGATAAATATAACTGCTGAAAATTTCAAGACTGAGGTGGAGGAGTGTGACAGACTCTGCGTGATAGACCTGTATGCAGATTGGTGCGGTCCCTGCCGTATGCTTGCTCCTGTTCTTGCCGAGCTTGAGGGGGAGTATCCCGATATAAAGTTCTGTAAGGCAAACGTTGACGAGCAGCCCGAGCTTGCCCGTATGTTCGGAGTGCAGAGCATTCCTGCCGTAGCCTTTGTGAAGGATAACACATTCCTTGATATGTCCGTAGGCTTCGTTCCGAAGGCGTCGCTCGTAAAGCTTATTGAGGAAAACAAATGAAGGTAAGATTTAACGAGGATAAGGAAGTAGTAAAGGCTATAAAGGAAGGCCTTAAGAAAAGCGGAGGCTATTGCCCCTGCCGCCTTGAGCGCACCGAGGATAACAAGTGTATGTGTAAGGAGTTCCGCGAGCAGATAGCCGATGAGAATTACGAGGGCTACTGTCACTGCTATCTTTATTATAAAGAAAAATAATTTACTAAAACGGGTTTTTGTTTGAATTATGAAAAATTTTATTGAAAAGTATTTTTCAGAGCGAGAAAACAAAACCGATATGACAAAATATTACGCGCTTTTTATAATAGTCGTATTTACATCATTTTTAGGCTTTTTGGTTGAGAATATCTGGCTCATTCTGACGCTTGGAGTTGTAGACAATAGGGGAATGCTGTTCCCGTTTCTTTTAGGCTACGGCTTTGCCGTTATGGCGATATATTTCCTGCTCGGAACGCCAAATGAACCGAGTCGTATATTAAAAAGGACCTCGACTCTTAAGGGGTGGCAAAGACGGCTTATCTATTATTTCGCCGTTATGGTGCTTATAAGCATAGGCGAGGGTGCCTTCGGTATGCTTGTAGAATATTTTTGCGGCTTTATCTGGTGGGATTATACTAATTTGCCGCTGAATATAGGTAGGTACGTTTCGATTCCCACCAGCGCCGCCTTCTCCTTGATAATCCTTGTTTTTATGGACCGCATATTCACTCCTATGTATAATAAATGTAAGGCGCTAAATCCCAAAACGCTGAAGAGGATTACGATAGTATTTTCCGTAATGTTTATCGTTGACAACATTTACAGCGCTGTTTATATGCTCAAAAACAGCTCTACTGTAAAAAGATGGGAGATAAGATTAGTAAAGAACGCGATATTTCATAAGCTGCTAAAGTAGAAAACAAAAAGCTCGCTTTTAATTAAGCGGGCTTTTTTGTATCAATCCCGCCTTTTCTGTCTAAAATTATTAAAAAACAAGACGGGAGAGATAAAATGAAAAGGGGTTATTACTTATTTTTGACGCTCGTATTTATACTTGCGTTCCTGACCTTCGGGGCATCGGCAGAGGAGCCGGAGAATAAAAATTACTCGGTAAGATACGATAGAGGAGAGTACGTTCTGGAGTACGCTATAACCGACGGTACGGAGCTTTTTCGAGAGAAGAGTCTTGGCGCTCTGCTCTCGTCCGCTTCGGGCGGTAGCTTTCACCTTGAGAACCTAAAGGTTTATGAAAATATCGACGTACCGCAGGGGGAGTATATTTTTACGGGAGCGGCGTTTTTTGAGGAAGGGGCAAGCCTCTCTGTAAGAAACGGCAGCACCGTTGAATTTTCAAATTTTACACTGGAGCTCTTATCGGCGGGTGCATCTCTTGATATATTCGGGGGACAGATGACGCTTAGGGAAAGTGCCGTTACGGGAGTAGCATTAATTCCGATAACCGTAAACAGTAAGGACGGCGGTGCACTCACCCTTCTCGGTAAAAGCAGTATACAGGGAACCGAATACGATATCGTAACCTCCTGTGCGCTTAATTTTTCAAAGAACGGAAGCTCTTATACGGGTGACGGAGAACTTAAGGTTCAATACACAGCTCCCTATTTGTGCGCCGACGATATTCTTATGGGGGCAGAAAACCTTGATATACCCGTGAGTCTTTATGACAGAGAGGGGAAGCATATTCCAATATGCAAAATCAGATATATCAGCGGTGCCCGAGAGCTATTTACAGAGTATAAGCTATCGGGTGAGCTTGCCGAGAATATAAAGCCCGAACAAGCATTGGGATATGAGGCTAGTGCGTGGTCGTGCATTGAAAAAGGCGGTGAGCCGTACGATTTTTCGCGCCCGGTAGAGTCAGATATGACCTTTTATTCGGATATGGTTCTGATACCGCCGTCGTTTTCGGTAGATGACGTAAAGAGGAAATACGACGGCAAGTCCTTTAACGTTTCCTTAGGCGGTGTGAATCACCCGCTTATGAAATACGGTGTGCTCGAGTATGAATGGTACAAGGACGGCGAGCTTATATCAAGGGAGGCGAGCATATCCTTAAAAAACGTTTCCGACAGCGGCGAATACGGCGTTTGCGTAACCTTTGTATACGACGGTAAGAAAAGAGCAAAAAGCACCGAGCGCTTTACCGTTACTATAGCTCCGAAAACGCTTCGGGCGAGCTTTGCGGACGGACGCTTCAAAATTGACGAAGGTCTTGTAGAAAAGGGAGATTCTGTAAATCTTTATCAGTATGAGTACGATGGATATATATATTCAAATCTTGACAATTCTAATTACTGCCTTGAATTTTCGCCGCAAATTGTAAAAAAAGATGATACGCAGGCGCTTACAAATATCTTCCTTTATATCATTATCTGTGCAGGCTGCCTTCTCGTCGGATTTGTGATATTTCTCTTTTTCATCAGCAAAAGGCTCTGTATATCAAGCGTGAAAATAACACCTAAAGACGATGATGCCTTTTTGTCCGGTGTATCCACAGACAACGTAGAGAAGAGCTTTTTCGCTATAAACTCGGAGCGCGCGGACGAGCTTCTTTCGGACAGGCTTGCAAAAACGATGGAGGTAAGGTCGAGAGAGCGGATAGCCACCTCGGGCAGCGAGAGGGCGGAGGTCACCGTCGGAGAAATAAGCGATGCTTTTGATGACGGAGAGCAGGTTGATGTAAATTCTCTTAAGGAAAAGGGGCTTATATCGGGTAACGTGTCTTATATCAGGATTACCGAGGGTGGTAGCCTTTGCAAGTCCCTGACTGTATACGCTAACAGCTTTGATATACGCGCACTTAAGATGATAGTGCTCTCGGGTGGGGAGGCTATAAGGATAAAAAGCGGTAAAATTTAAGCGTAGGTATTGCAAAAAGATAAAAATTGTGCTACAATAGGGATATAAACAGAATGGAGATGCACTATGAGCACAAGTAAAAGAAAAATTGACATTAAAAAGCTTACCTACGTCGCGGTTCTGACTGCGATAGTAGTCGTTTTACAGTTTGTACCGATAAAGATCGCAACCTTCGAGCTTGCCCTGTCCGTACCGGTTATTGTAATCGGTGCAGCACTTTGCGGCACGGGCGTCGGTGCGTGGCTCGGCTTCGTTTTCGGAGCTGTGGTTCTGATGCTGCCCGGTACGGCTGCTTATATGTCCTTCAACGCCTTTGGAACGGTTCTTACCGTTTTGGCAAAGGGTACTCTTGCAGGACTTGCGGCAGGCGCGGTATATAAGCTTTCCGAGAAAATCAACCGTTACGTCGCGGCTCTTATCGCGGCGGTTACCGCAACCCTCGTCAATACCGGAGTATTTCTTATCGGCTCTCTCATATTCTTTGAGGGTGATATAGGAATGGTTATCAGCGTTCTGATAAGCGTTAATTTCCTTATCGAGCTTGCTGTAAACGTAGTGCTTGCACCTACGGTATACAGGGTAGTGAATATTAAGAAAAAATAGTTTTTACGGCTGCTGCCTCGGTGGCAGCCGTTTTTACATAGGAGAAGATAATGCTTGATGTAATTTATAAGGATAGGGACGCGGTAGCGGTTCTGAAGCCGGCGGGAATGCCATCCCAGCCCGATAAGAGTGCTGATACGGACGTGATGAGCGCTCTTTCTGCACAGCTCTCGGAGGAAGGGGATAACTCAACGCTCTATCTTATACATCGCCTTGACAGAGTGGTTGGCGGTATACTCGTTTTCGCGAGGAATAAAAATTCCGCAGCCCGCCTTTCAGCCGAAGCGGCAGGAGAGGGTATGGATAAGGAATATCTCGCGGTTATAGACGGATATCTCGAGCCGGGTACTCTTGTTGATATGCTGTACAAGGATGCAAGAGTGGGTAAGGCGTTTGTGGTAAAGGACGCTCGTAAGGACGCAAAGCGCGCGGAGCTTACCCTTGACGTTATTGACAGAGCCGATACGAAAACTCTTGTTAAAATCAAGCTTAAAACGGGAAGATTTCACCAGATAAGAGCCCAGCTTTCATCAAGAGGCACGCCGATATGTGCTGACGGTAAATACGGCAGCCGTGACAGAGGCGCCGCGCTTCCCGCGCTCTTTGCGTATAGCCTTGCCTTTGACTCAAGGGACGGGCGCGTCAGCGTTAAACGGCTTCCCGATACGGACGAGTACCCCTGGTGCATTTTTGATAAGGAGTGTTGGAAGGATATATGACCGAAAAGCTATATTATAAGGACGCTTATATAAAGGAGTTTTCAGCAAGCGTTATATCAGTAGAGGAGCGTGACGGCGGCTTTGACGTGATTCTTGACAGAACCGCATTTTTCCCCGAGGAGGGAGGGCAGAGCTCTGACAGGGGATATATTGACGACATCTTCGTTAGCCACGTTTACGAGGAGGGGGGAGTCGTTCATCATATAACCGATAAGGCACCGCTTGGTAAAAGCGTTACCTCAAGGCTTCTCTTTGACGAGAGACTTGAAAAAATGCAGCTTCATACAGCGGAGCATATCCTCTGCGGAATAATACATACCCTCTTCGGCTTTGACAACGTAGGCTTTCATCTCGGTGATGACGAGGTTACCTTTGACGTAAACGGCGTTATGACCCGTGAAATGCTTGATAGAGTTGAGGCACTTGCAAACGAGGCTGTTTTTGCCAATATTGAGGTAACCGCATATTTTCCCGAAAAAGAGGAGTTAAACAGTACGGAATACCGCGCAAAGCTTGATCTTGCGGAGGGAGTCCGCCTTGTAAGGATAGGCGACGTTGATACCTGTGCCTGCTGCGCGCCCCATGTTGCGAGAACGGGTGAGATAGGGCTTATAAAGGTGCTTGATTTTATGAAGCACAGAGGCGGCACGCGTATGTGGCTCGTTGCAGGCAGACGCGCGCTTGCCGACTACCGTGAAAAGTACGAAAATATTCTTAAAATTTCAGCTCTCCTCTCCGCACCGCAAAAGGAAACCGCAATAACTCTTGAAAAATATATCAAGGATACCGAAGAGATAAAGCACGCCTTGAAGTCTGCAAGGCTCTCTCTTGCCGAAAATATGGCAAGCGCCGTTACCGAAAGAGTGGGTAACGCGGTATTTGTGTTTGACGGCTTTTCCATCGAAGAGCTTCGCGCCTTCTCCAATATCGCAAGGGATAAGATAGGCGGCATTCTCGTAGCACTCTCGGGAGAAGAAGGAAACTACCGCTATGTAATTTCCTCAAATGAAGAAATTTCAGTAAAGATAAAGGAAATAAACACCGCCCTTTCCGGTAAGGGCGGCGGCAGAGGCAATATGGCACAGGGAAGCTTCTCGGCTACGCTTGTGCAAATCAAGACATATTTTGAATAAAAAAGGTCGCGCACAGGCGCGACCTTGAAAAATTACTCATTAAAGCTTAAAACGATACCTGCCTTCGTGGGCTTGAGCTGCGTCAGCTTTACTCCAGCCGAATTGAGCATACGGCGCGAGGCAACGGTAGACGGTGTGTCGTGGTACTTATCTGAGAGGTAAACAACCTCCTTGATGCCCGACTGAATTATCGCCTTCGCACATTCGTTGCAAGGGAAGAGAGCAACGTAAACTACAGAGCCCGAGAGATTTTTGCCCCTCGCATTCAGTATAGCGTTAAGCTCCGCGTGAACAACGAACTGATATTTCGTTTCGCCAAGACTTTCATCTCTGTTCCAGGGGAAATCGTCGTCAGAGCAGCCGTGCGGGAAGCCGTTATATCCGGTTGAGAGAATTCTTTTCTCCCCGTCAACGATGCAGGCACCAACCTGTGTGCTTGGGTCCTTCGATCTCTTTGCGGCAAGAAGAGCAACTCCCATAAAATACTCGTCCCACGATATGTAATCGGTTCTTTTATCCATAATAATCTCCCATTCTGTCGCCGTATGGCGACCGCACAAATTTCAAATGAATTACGCTAATCTCCCAAAAACGTACTTTTACACTATTTTATCACAATATGTCGATTATGTCAACAGAAAAAATTGAAAGAGGTCAGAGCGTGTATATTTCCGAATACAGCGAGTGCAGACTTTGCGGCCGCAGCTGCGGTGTCGACAGATACAAAAACGTCGGCTTTTGCAATATGCCCGCCGATATATATATATCCTATTACTACCTTCATCAGTGGGAGGAGCCGATAATCTCCGGCACGCGCGGCTCGGGAACCGTGTTCTTTGCCGGTTGCTCACTTGGCTGCATATTTTGCCAAAATCGCAAGATATCACGAGGCAGAAATGGAAAAGAGGTAACTACAGACGAGCTTGCGGATATTATGCTCGAGCTTTCGGGCAGAGGCGCGCATAACATAAATTTCGTCACCCCGACACACTATTCTCCCTCCATTAAGGCGGCGGTGAGTGCGGCAAGGTCGCGCGGTCTTGATATTCCCATAGTCTACAATACGGGAAGCTACGATAGTATAGAAGCTCTTCGCGCACTTTGTGGGACGGTGGACGTTTATCTTGCCGACCTTAAATTTTATCTTCCTAAAACAGCAAGGGCGCTCGCCTTTTCTGAAAATTATCCAATGATTGCCAAGGGCGCCATTGACGAGATGGTACGTCAGACGGGTGAGCCCGTAATAGAAGAGGGACTTATGAGGCGCGGCGTTATCGTGCGTATTCTCCTTCTTCCCGAGCATATCGCAGAGGCAAAGCTTACCTTAAAGTATTTATATAGCCGATACGGCGACAAAATTTATATAAGCCTTATGAACCAATACACACCGATGAAGGATGTCCCACCGCCTCTTGACCGACCCGTTACCCGCGAGGAGTACCGTCAGCTCACAGATTATGCCGAAAGACTCGGGGTAAAAAACTGTTTCGTTCAGGAATGGGGAACCGCCAGTGAGAGCTTTATCCCCGACTTTTAATAAAAGCGTCAAGAATTCTACAAAAACTTAGAGCGTCATATTCAGAATTCACAAGGGCTTTCGGGATTTTTTTGTATACAAAATGACAGAGCAGTGTAGGAAAGGTTATGTAAGTTAAGAAAAGGAAAGATTAGGATAGCTCAGTATAGTTAAGCATAGTTTAGTCCAGAGCCTCAGCGCTCAAGCGTGTGCCCGACAAGCCTCTCGCCATCGTAGCACAGCTTTAGTGAAAAGAATCTCTCCTCCGTATCAAGCAGCTCGAGAAATATCTTGTCACCCTCCCAGATAGGAAGCTCATTGATATTCTCCTTTTTCACCCATTCGAGTACACCCTCGTCGCAGTTGTAATTGATTTCACCCTCGTAGCCGTCAGCGGTGAAGAGATGCATATATTCCGTTCCGTATTCATTAGAAACGAAGGTAACTATCCCTCGGTATTTTAGATTTTTTGCCGTGACGCCCGTTTCCTCAAGTATCTCACGCCTCGCGCATTCGTAGGGTGACTCTCCGGCTTCAAATTTTCCGCCGACACCTAGCCACTTATCGTGATTTTCATCATTCTTTTTCTTAACGCGGTGTATCATTAAGTATGCACCGTCTTTTTCTATATAACAAAGCGTAGTGTTTTTCATATTGTTTTTACCTTTTTCTTTGTAGGGGATGGCACCTTGACGTTCCGTAATATATTTTATCACCTATTTCCGCAAATTTCAAGTATAGAAAAATATTTATGTACAATTTGTAAAAATAGTGAAAACCTATTGACTTTGCAGAAATTTTCAGTATAATAATTAAGTGGTTAATTATTAACAACTTAACGATTGGAGATGTCTTATGTCAAACACAAAGTTGGTTTTGGCAATTGATATGATGATTCGTACCGACCGTATGCACAAATGCCTGATAGATTCCAGAGTGCGTGAGATCGGGATTCACCGTACCCAGCATAAAATACTTATGCATCTTGCAAGGCATGATAAGCTTCCGTCACAGAAGGAACTTGCAGAGCATCTTGACATTACACCGGCGGCTGTTACCGGTGCGCTGAAAAAAATAGAGCAGGGCGGATATATTGAGCGTATGCTCGGCCACGATAACAGGTATAACGAGATAAGGATTACCGATAAGGGCAGAGAGCTGGTTATGCGTACCCGTGAGATGTTCTCGGAAACAGACCGCTCGCTCTTTGAGGGCTTTTCTGACGAGGAGCTTGACACGTATATCTCTTGCCTTATGAAGCTTCAGTCAAATATCAAGAAGCAGGCAGAAACTCACTAAAGAAAGGAAAAAACAGAAATGAAAAGATGGATGAAATACGTAAAGCCGTATCTTAAATCGTTTATTCTAGGTCCTCTCGGTATGATAGTTGAGGTCGTAGGTGAAATGTTTATGCCGCTCGTGCTTGCTATGATAATAAACGACGCTGACGCAGGAGTGCTTACCGTTGGCTCGAGCATAGGATATGCGGGGGCGCTTGCGCTTATAGCCCTTCTGATGATGGCAGGCGGCGTTTGCGGTGCTTACTTTGGCGCAAAGGCGTCGGTAAACTTTGCCGCAGATTTAAGAAGTGACGTCTACTCGAATATTCAAAAATACTCATTTGCAAATATTGATAAATTCTCTGCAAGCTCCCTTGTTACGAGAATGACGAATGACGTAACCCAGCTTCAGAACTTCGTTAATATGCTTCTGCGTATGGCTCTTCGCTCGCCCGGTATGTTTATCGGCGGTATAGTGATGGCGGTAATGCTTAAGCCCTCGCTCTCGGTTGTCCTTGCAGTAACTATGCCTATGATGCTTGTGGTGATAGGCTTGCTTATAAGACTTGGATTCCCGAGATTTGAGCGTCTTCAGAAAAAGGTTGATAAGCTTAACGCAACAGTAAGGGAAAACGTAACTAACGTCAGGGTAGTAAAATCCTTCGTGCGTGAGGACTACGAGATAGACAAATTCGAGACCGATAACGCGGATTTGAAAAAATCCGGAATGAACGCTGTTAAGATAATGATATATATGGGTCCTGTAATGAACCTGTTTATGTACGCAACGGTTATAGCTATTATCTGGCTCGGTCACAGCGAGGTTCTTTACTACGGTATGCCCGTCGGTGACCTAAGCGCCTTCGTTACTTACACGACCCAAATTCTCTCCTCTCTTATGATGGTAACAATGCTTCTTATGACATCCTCGCGCGCTATGGCGTCGGCAAAGAGAATAAGAGAGGTTCTTGACGAGGTTCCTGATATACAAGATGCTGAAAACGTAAATTGCGACAGAAAAATCGAGGCAGGAAACATCGAATTTAAGAACGTGTCCTTCCGCTATTACAAAAACAGTGAAGAATCAGTACTTGAAAATATAGACCTCACTATCCCCGCAGGCTCGACAGTCGGCATAATAGGTTCAACAGGCTGCGGCAAGACCACGCTCGTTTCTATGATACCCCGCCTTTATGACGTTGACTGCGGCGAGGTGCTTGTTGACGGGGTTAATGTAAAGGACTACTCTCTCGTGAATCTCCGTGACGGTATAGGTATGGTGCTACAGAAAAACCTGCTCTTCGCAGGCAGTATCGCGGATAATCTGCGCTGGGGCGATATGGAGGCCTCCGACGAGGAAATGAAGAAAATGGCAAGATACGCCGCAGCGGATAAGTTTGTTTCTACATTTAACGACGGTTATGACACCGAGCTTGATAAGGGAGGAACAAACCTCTCCGGCGGTCAGAAGCAGAGGCTCTGTATCGCAAGAGCGCTTCTCAAGAAGCCGAAGATACTTATCCTTGACGACTCCACCAGCGCCGTTGATACCGCAACCGAGGCGCAGATAAGGGAAGCCTTCAGAAGTGAGATTCCTGATTGCACCAAGATTATTATAGCACAGCGTATCAGCTCGGTTAAGGATTCGGATATGATAGTCGTTATGAACGACGGTAAAATTACCGGCATCGGCACTCACGACGAGCTGCTTGAAAACAACGCCGAGTACGGCGAGATATACTACTCACAGATGGATAAGAAGGGAGCGTAAACTGTTATGGCAAGAACACTCGAAGAACTCAAAAAGCAATATAACAGCGTCTCTCACGGTCAGTCCCTACGCGGCGGCGGTCCCGGCAGAGGCCCCGGCCCCAGAGCAAAGGGGAAGCCCAAGAACGTGGGCAAAACCGTAAGCCGCCTTCTCTCCTACGTAGGTAAGTATAAATTCAGGCTTATTCTCGTATTCCTCTGTATGATACTCACGACTATCTCATCTCTATGCGGCGGGTACTTAATAGTTCCTATGATAAACAGGCTCACCTTGGCGGTGAATCCTAGCGCGGTTCTGAATCCGAGCCCGATAGCAGATTTTGCAGACGGTATTATAGAGGCGTTTATTTCAACCCCCTTTATTAAAGCACTTACAGTAAACGTTGCCGCCGAGGTAAGTGTCTACGCAGTAGGTGCGCTTATAATTCTCGGCAGCGTTTATCTTATCTCAGCCTTCGGCAGCTACCTGCAATCAAGAATTATGCTCTCAATTTCCCAGGGCTCGATACAGAGCATCAGGGACGATCTCTTCAAGAAGCTTCAGACTCTTCCCGTAAGGTATTTTGACTCTCACCCGACAGGTGAGATAATGAGCCGCTTTACAAACGATGTTGACAATATCGACGTTATGCTTAATAACTCCTTAACATCCATCGTCAGCGGTGTTATCAGCCTTGTGGGAACCTTCGTATTTATGCTTACGACGAATATCTGGCTTACGATAATAACCGTCGTATTCGTGCCTCTTCTCGTCTTCGCGGTGGGCGTTATCGGTAAAAATTCATCGAAGTATTACGGTGAGCAGCAGGCAGCCCTCGGAGCCGTAAACGGCTATATTGAGGAAACCATAAGCGGTCAGAAGGTTATAAAGGTCTTTAATCACGAGGATGAATGTGTTGAAGAAATGCAGCTCATCAACGAGGACCTCAGGTCAAAACAGGAAAAGGCGCAGTTCTGGGGCGGTGTAACAGGCCCGATAATGCATAACATCAGCCTTATTTCCTATGCGGTAACCCTCGGTGTCGGTGGTATTCTTATAGTTCTTACCGGCTTTACTCCCGGAGAGCTTACCGCGTTTGCCAATTACTCAAAGCAGTTCTCAATGCCGATAAACCAGCTCTCGATGCAGGTATCGACCCTCTTTGCCGCCCTTGCGGGCGCCGAGCGCGTGTTTAAGGTTATGGACGAGATTCCTGAGGAGCCTGACTCAAATGACGCGTCAACAGAGCAGATAAAGGGACATGTAATTTTTGAAAATGTTACCTTCGGCTACAATCCCGATAAGATAGTGCTTAAAAATATCTCCCTTTACGCAAAGCCCGGTCAGAAGATAGCCTTCGTAGGCTCAACGGGCGCGGGCAAGACCACGATAACGAATCTGCTGAATCGCTTCTATGATATAAATGATGGAACGATAACCATAGACGGCAAGCCTATAAAGGAATATAGCCGCGAGTTCCTGCGTAAGAATATAGCGATGGTTCTCCAGGATACCCACCTCTTTACAGGTACCGTAAGAGAGAATATCCGCTACGGCAGGCTCGACGCAACCGACGATGAGGTCGTAGCAGCGGCAAAGACCGCAAGCGCCCACAGCTTCATTATGCGACTTGAGCACGGCTACGATACCGTCCTCGAGGGCGACGGCGCAAATCTCTCGCAGGGTCAGCGCCAGCTTCTCAATATCGCGAGAGCAGCGCTCTCAAAGGCGCCGATACTTGTTCTCGATGAGGCAACAAGCTCCGTTGATACCAGAACCGAAAGACATATCGAGCACGGTATGGACAGACTTATGAAGGATAGAACAACCTTCGTCATAGCCCACAGACTCTCTACCGTCAGAAACGCTAACGCAATTATGGTGTTAGAGCAGGGAGAGATAATCGAGAGAGGCGACCACGACGACCTTCTCGAAATGAAGGGCAGATATTACGAGCTCTACACGGGTAAAAAGGAGCTGGACTAATTTTTTAGCGAGTCATTCTACTGAATGACTCGCTTCTCTTTTTCTAAACGATTTGTTGATTGACAATAATTATTGGCTATAGTATACTTATCTCGCAATCAAAATTTGTTGAAAGGAAAATGACAATGAGAGAAAAGCTGCATATTATGGCTGTAGGTGCTCACGTGCTTGATGCCGAGCTCTCCTGTGGAAAAACTCTTGCAAAGCATAGCCTTATGGGAGATAAAATAACCACAGTTGCAATTACAGCCGGTGAAAACGGTCATCCCGCCGAGTTTACAAAAGAAGAGTTCCGCAAGGTGAATACCGAGGGCGGCAAAGCCTTTGCTGAAGCGCTTGGCGGTAATTTTATCTGTATGAGATATGATGATGCAAACGTTCCTGAAAGTGAAGAAATATACAATTCTATGGCAGAAATTATCCGGAAAGAAAAACCGGATATAATTCTTACCCATTGGGATGGCAGCTACCACGAGGATCACGCTCTTGCGCCCAAAATCGTACGAAAGGCGGTCAGACGCTCAGGCTTCTCTGACGGCGAATATCCCGCCCATAGAGTAAGGCATATATACTATGCTGAAAACTGGGAGGATATGAAGGACTTTACGCCTTATCTATACGTTGACGTAAGCGGTGAAGCCTTTGAACTATGGAATAAGGCTATTGATAATATATACCTTGCAACGCACGCAACCTACTTCGACTATAAGGGCTATTACGAGGCGTTAAGCCGCGTTCGCGGTATCCTTGCGAGCCGTGAAATTCCCGGGTGTAAAAGAGCCGAGTGCTTTGCAATCTCCGACCACGAGCGCTTCCGCCTGACCGATATTAAGGATTCTATCAGCTTGTAATTTTTTAATATAATTTATTGACAGATACCCGAGCTAACCTCTCGGGTATCTTTTTTTGTTGAAACCCCTTTACAATTTCGCAAAACTGTGATATAATAAAATCGCCAAACAAATTTCATATTTTTAACGCTGGGATATTTTTGCCCTTACGGGGTAATAATACCCTCTTGTTCGTTACATTCAAAATCCAATAGAATTTGGTAAAAATGCAGATTCCATCGGGTTTTGTGTATAGCGATAATTATATCCTAACGTTAACTTGAAATTTGTTTGGCGACAATTGGAGTCTTGCGTTTTTCGGTGCGGTGACTCCGGTTGCCGCATCTTTTATTTTTATCGAGAAAAATATCTTGGAGGACGTGACTTTGAAAAATTTTTTGTTAGGATTAGGTAAGTTTTTATTAAACGTGCTTTTTGTTGCGATTTTGGCATTTATATCATCTGGTATAATTGGATATTTACTATTTTGGAGGTAATTAGCTTATGTTGAAAATATTAGGTAAAATACTTTTGTTCTTGCTGCAAGCGGTTTTAGCTTACTATTTTTTTGTTTTTATTGGTAATTATCGTGTTTGATTAGTGATTAATTAATTATATTGTTAACGGGGTTATAAAATAGAGATGAATGCTTTGAAAATAATTTGGAAAGTGATTAAGTTCTTTTTATTACCATTTTTGTCAGCTTTGGTAATGTGGGTTATTTTTTTTTCTTGTGAAAAAAGATCTGTTCTTGGAGTTGAGTATAGATTGAGTGACGATGGTAATTATTATATTTTGTCTGATTACGGTGGTATGAATTTTAGCAAAACATTTGAAGTTCCGGAAGAGTATAACGGAAAACCTGTGGTTGAAATCGGTGAGGATGCATTTTTTGACTCCATCTTTCTAAATGAGGTTGTGATATCCGGCAATGTTACGAGCATAGGCGATAGAGCGTTCTATCGTTGCAACTCCCTTAAGAGTGTAGTGATAGGCGATAGTGTCACCACCATAGGCGATTCGGCGTTCTCTAATTGCGGTAATCTTAATAGCATAGTGATAGGCGATAGTGTCACCACCATAGGCGATTCGGCGTTCTCTAATTGCGGTAATCTTAATAGCATAGTGATAGGTGATAGTGTCACCACCATAGGCGATAAAGCGTTCTATTGTACTACTTTCCTTAGAAACATAACTGTAGGTGAAAATAATACAGCATATAAGTCAATAGACGGAAGTCTTTATACTAAGGACGAAAAGACTTTAATACACTGTGCTATAGCATGGTACGATACACACTTTACTGTTCCCGAAGGTGTGGAGAGCATACGCGATTCGGCGTTCGATGGGAACTACTATAATCTTAAGAGTGTTGTGATACCTGATAGTGTCACTAGCATAGGAGATAGTGCGTTCTCTGATTGCTATAACCTTACCGACATTTATTACACAGGCACGGAATCCGAGTGGGCGGCAATAACCGTCGGCACTAATAACGAAGAGCTGAAATACGCCACCATTCACTATAATTACGTTCCAGAAGAATAAATACATAGCAAAAGGCGAGTCCAAAATCGGACTCGCCTTCACGTTTTATTTTGCCGAATAAAGTTCGTCATAGAACCAGTTTTCGGGATTATGGAGAATATAATCAATGTGCCTATCGAGATCTGTGTTAGAACGGATGATGTGGTCGAAATAAGAACGCTGAAAGATGTTTTCACCAATTTCCTTGTTGCAAAGCCGCTTTAGAGCAGAAACAAAGCGAGGAACAGCGAGGTTTTGCCGTTTATTTTTTGTAGGGGACGGCGCCTCGACGTCCCGATTAGGCGCCTCGACGTTCCTTTTTTGCGCTTCAATGATTTGTGCAACCGACTGTTTTTTAATAACAACCAACATATGAATATGGTTTGGCATAGTAACGTAATCACCAATGCTGATATTTTCCATATTGTTCGATGAATTGATGTATTTGTCAACAATTTTGCCTATTTCGGTTAATTGGATTTTCGGAATACTGTGGTGATTTGGAAGGGACGTCGAGGCGCCGTCCCCTACGATTTTTGAGAGAATTTGCTTTCGTTCCGATGTGCAAATCGTTATGAAAACAATGCCCTCGTTGTAGTCGAAATGCTTATAACGCAGAGCTTTTCTGCTTGGTACATTTTCATTCATTATTATGCCAGCTTTGCCAGCGCCTTATCGATTCTCTTAAGTGACTCGTCTTTACCGATAACCTCCATTATCTCCGTAGCACCGCCGGGGGTTGCCGACATTCCGGAAACTGCAATTCTCACGCACCACATAAGTGTACCGGTCTTAATAGCGAGCTTTTCCGCAATTGGCATAAGGGCAGCGAAGAGTGTGTCATTGTCAAACGACTCAACACCCTCAAGGATTTCCTTCGCCTCGCCGAGAACGGTCTTTACAATCTCAAAGTCTGCAATCTTGTTTTTCTTGTTTAAGAACAGCTCCTTTTCATATTCGGGGAGAGTGATAAAGAAGTCCTTCTTTTCGTCAATCTCCGAGAGCTTTGAAATTCTTGTCTTAAGAAGCGAAAGCATTTTCTGCCTGTTTATATTTGCCGGAATTTCGACTTTTATGAATTTTTCAACTGCTTTTGAGAAGTCCTCGTCAGTCATCTTATGAATGTACTCGCCGTTGAACCAAAGGAGCTTTTCAAAGTCGAAAACGGAAGGTGATTTTGAAACACCGTCGATAGTGAATGCCGCCTCAAGCTCGGGGAGTGTGAAGAACTCGGTCTCGGAATTTTTAGGACACCAGCCGAGAAGTGCAATATAATTTAGCACCGCCTCGGGAAGATAACCGTCGGCAACAAGGTCCTGGAAGGAAACCGCGCCGTGACGCTTCGAGAGCTTTGAGATGTTGCCCTCTGCGTCCTTACCCATAAGCAAGGGCAGATGCACGTAGGTAGGTCTTTCCCAGCCGAAAGCATCGTAAAGAAGCACGTATTTAGGCGTTGACGTAAGATACTCCGAGCCTCTGACAACGTGCGTTACTCCCATAAGATAGTCGTCAACCACGTGGCAGAAATTGTAGGTAGGATATCCGTCAGCCTTCATAAGTATCTGGTCCTGAAGCTCCTCGTTGTTCATCGAGATATCGCCGAAGACCTCGTCATGATAGCTTGTAACACCCTCCAGAGGCATCTTCTGCCTGATAACGAAGGGAAGTCCTGCCTTAAGATTTGCCTCAACCTCTTCTTTTGTGAGGTTTCTGCAATGACGGTCGTAGCCGCCAACAGCATCCTCCTCGTGCAAAGCCTCAAGGCGCTCTTTGGTGCAGAAGCAGTAGTATGCGTAGCCAAGGTCGACAAGCTTTTTCGCATACTCCATGTATATTTCCTTGCGCTCTGACTGAACGTAAGGTCCGTGCTCACCGCCAACGTCCGGTCCCTCGTCGTACTTAAGACCTGTTATAGCGAGAGTGCTTTTGATAACGTCCGTTGCGCCCTCGACAAGACGCTCTCTGTCAGTATCTTCAATTCGGAGGATAAATTTACCGCCGTCATGCTTTGAGATAAGATAAGAGTAGAGCGCCGTCCTGAGATTTCCTATATGCATATAGCCTGTGGGGCTTGGAGCGAATCTTGTTACAGTCATTTTTTTGCCTATTTCCTTTCAAAAATCCAAAAAAATATTATTTCTTTAGTATTTTAACATAAAATTAAAAGTTAGTCAACCTAATTGTGTAAAAATGTTTGACAATCTGTGATAAAATGTGTTAAAATTATATTGTCAGACTTTTGTTAAAAAAAGGAGCATAAGATGTTCAAATCCTCGTTTGCAAAATATCTTACAGCCTTTGTGGTTATAATATTTTTGAGCTTCCTGATACTTTCGGGAATAATAGGCACGATTATTAGGCACTATTCCGCAGAAACGATGGAAAATAAACTCGACGTTACCTCCAAGATAGTTATTGAATATATCGAGGACGAGTCGATAGAATCTATCGAAAATTCAATAAAGATGGGAAATGTACCCAAAATTATAAAAACGATAGTAGATTTTGATTCGCAGTACAACGTCTTAATAACCGACGTATCGGGCAGGGTAATGCTCTCGACGCTTGACGGCGAGGTCGAGGTCGGTGACGGACTTGGAGCCGTTGATTTTGATCGCTTTGACAGCACGAGAACGGTTGAAGATACCACCTATCAGGTTCATCAAGGCACTCTCGGCGGATTTTTGCCCGAAAGCTGCCTTGCTTACGCTAGACAAATTATTATAAATGGTGAGGCGGCGGGCTACGTTGTAACTCTTTCCTCAACGGCAAAAAACGATGCTCTTGTCAGCGTTACTAGCGGTGCTTTGATCAATAGCTCCGTTTGGGTAATGCTTGCGGCGGTTATTGCCGTATATTTTATCACCGAGCGAATAATTCACCCGCTCCGCGTTATGACCTCTGCGGCAAAGGAGCTGGCAAAGGGTAACTTTTCTACAAAAATACCAGTCTACGGCAGAGATGAGGTTTCGGAGCTTTCCAGAGCCTTTAACAATATGGCAGAATCGCTCGACAGCCTTGAAAAAATGCGAAATTCATTTCTGGCTAACGTCTCTCACGATTTGCGTACACCCATGACCACGATATCCGGATTTATTGACGGTATCACCTCGGGAGCAATACCGCCAGAGAAGCACGAGTATTACCTTGGTATTATATCCGAGGAGGTACATAGGCTTTCGCGCCTTGTATCACAGCTTCTTGACGTCTCATGTCTTGAATCGGGAGAGCGTAAGTTTAATATTGCCGAGTTCGACGTTGCTGAGATGGCGAGGATAGTGCTTATCTCATTCGAGCAGAAGATTGAAGAAAAGCACCTTGACGTTGAGTTTGATGCCGAGAATGATGAAATGTTCGTTATGGCTGACAAGGACGCTATACATCAAGTTATATACAACCTCTGCCATAATGCAATAAAATTCGCAAAGGACGGTGGCAAATTCATAATTAAAATTTACCGTACTCAAAACAAGAAAATACAGATTTCCGTATTTGACGAAGGGCAGAGTATTCCTAAAGAGGATACAAAAATGGTCTTTGACCGATTTTATAAAACGGATAAGAGTCGTGGACTGGATAAGAGCGGCGTAGGACTCGGGCTCTATATTTCAAAAACTATCGTGGAATCTCACGGTGAAAGAATATGGGTAGAGTCTGTAGACGGCGAGAGCTGCGAATTTATCTTCACCCTTAAGGAATCGGCTGCCGCTCAAAAGAAAAAGCAAGCAAGAAGGGATTCCTCTTATGAATAAAAGAGTGATACTTCACTGTGACTGTAACAGTTTCTTTGCCTCGGTGGAAACAGCGTTAAACCCCGAGTACAGAGGTGTTCCTATGGCAGTATGCGGCAGCGTTGAGGAGAGGCACGGTATTGTGCTTGCCAAAAACGAGCTTGCTAAAAAATACGGTATTCAGACTGCTGAAACGGTCTATTCCGCAAAGCGAAAATGTCCGAATTTAGTGATAGCAAAGCCGCATCACAAGGAGTACGAGCGCTTTTCAAAAATGGTGAACGCCATATACGCCCGTTATACTGATATAATAGAGCCATTCGGCATCGACGAGAGTTGGCTTGACGTTACCGCAAGCGAGAGATTTTTCGGCACGGGGCCCCAGATTGCCGAGAAGATAAGACGGCAGGTAAAGGATGAAATAGGTATAACCGTATCCATCGGTGTTTCGTTTAATAAGGTTTTTGCAAAGCTTGGAAGCGATTATAAAAAGCCCGACGCCATAACTGTCATCAGTGAAGAAAACTTTAAGGACATCGTATATCCCCTTCCTGCGCGCGATTTGCTCTTCGTTGGTAAAAAAACCGAGCAGCAGCTCTACTCAATGGGCGCAAGAACTATCGGCGACATCGTGAATATAGGCGAGCCGCTTTTGAAAAAAGCACTTGGAAAAATGGGCGAGGCTCTTTATAAGTACGCCGCAGGCCTTGATGACAGTCCCGTTGCCTCGGAGCGCGAGGAGGCAAAGAGCGTCGGCTCGGGCTTCACCTTTAACCGCGACCTTGTAAATCTTGAGGATTGCCGTGTCGGAATAGAGTATCTCTCCGACGATATAGCGGCAAAATTAAGAAAAATGGGTATGCTGTGCAGCACGGTGTCACTTTCAATAAAGGATGATAAATTAAACGTTATCCAGCGCCAACGTCCCCAAATCCCTCCGGCAGATACGGCGCGTCTGATTGCGAGTACCGCTTATGACATATTGCTCAAGGAGTGGGATAGGGAAAAGCCGATAAGAATGCTTACCGTAACGGCGCAAAATCTGATAATAGCAGATACCGTTTCAGAGCAGCTCTCAATCTTTGAAACCGAAATCGAAGAAGAAAACCAAAAAAGTAAAATAAAGGAAGAAATGGTTGATAAAATACGGCAGAAATATGGTGCTGCCTCGATTCTTCAGGGTTCTATAATGAATTCCGACATAGGCGTTTATAGGCACGAGGATTAAGTGACACTTTATCCTCTATACGATAAAATAATAATAGCAAAGTGTATTGCATTGGAGAGTAAAATGTCTAAATTTATAAAGCTGGCGGCAGCGCTTCTTGTTCTTATAACTCTTACAGCCTGTGATGCCGCCGGTGATGGAGATAATATGAAAGATCAGGGTGATGATTTCAAGCTTTCCGCAACGGTAATTGCCGTTAATGAAAAAATCGAGGTCGACGTAGTAACGAGTCAGTATGCAAGCGGGATATATCTCGTTATTACCTCGACCGAAACCGAATATTACGATAACATAGGCAATAAAATCAGTAGGGAAGAAATCTGCGTCGGTGACACCGTTGAAATCCTCTACGGCGGTCAGGTTATGATGAGCTATCCTCCGCAAATCGTCGCGGCAAGGATAACTGTTAAATAATTTTTCCCCTTCGTTATAAAAATTTTTCAAACCTATTGATTTTTTTTCGGAGATGTGATATAATCAATAGGCTTGAATTTTATAAGCGCTTTATAAAACTTAATACGCAGAGGTATTTCGCAAGCGAATGTTGCGAAGTGGATTCGGCTACGCCGAGCCATTCGATACCATATCTGCGTATTGCGTAAAACTTAATACGCAGAGGTATCGAAGTGGTCATAACGGGGCTGACTCGAAATCAGTTTGTGCTAACGCACACGAGGGTTCGAATCCCTCCCTCTGCGCCAAAAATATAAGGACACTCCTTGTGAGTGTCCTTATATTTTTAACGCGGTCGGTCGGAGCAGAACCCTGCGCCGAAGGCGCCAGGGTTCGCATTTGAACCGAAGAGCGCGTCGAGCTTGCTCGTAAGCGGCAAGGTGAAAAATCTTCGCTTATGCGAATACCCCTCTATACGACTCCTTGTGAGTGTCCTTATATTTTTAACGCGGTCGGTCGGTGCAGAACCCTGCGC
>JAFTPV010000022.1 GCA_017463125.1 Clostridia bacterium
CTACTGGAAAGAAGTGGAAGCAGGCGCAAAGCAGGCAGTTGCTGACATCAATACTCTGCTTGGTTATAAAGGAGACGATAAGATTAAGCTCACATTTAGTGGCGTTTGCAACAGAGTATTCTAAAAACGATACTCACCACTGGTTCGAAGTATCCTGTAACGTGAACGATACCTGTGCAGCAGCAAAGGTTGAGATAGCTCACACTTATGTGAACGCTGTTTGTGACTGTGGTGCGATAGCTACTCCCGGAACCATCGATAATCCTATCGCTTTGGAAATTCCCGGCGACCTAACCGTAGCTATTGAAGCAGACGGTGTTGTTTACTACACGTTCACTATCACCGAGGCAAAGGTTCTTGAGGTTACCCTTGGAACAGACAACGCAGACATTGCTTGCAGTACAAATATTAACGATCTGTATAATATGTTGGATAGTGAAGCTGAAAACGACACTATTAGAATAGAGCTCGATGCAGGCACCTACTACGTAGCATTTGCTACCGCAAACTACGCGGCAGAAACATATACCGTATCTGCTGAATTCTACGAGAAGCCTCTTGCAACCCCCGAGTCTATCGCTGGTAAATATTACATAAAGGCCGGTTCCATCGAGTCAAGTGTTATGGCTGTTGTTATCGATGCGAATGGTACTATAACATTCGGTGATTATTCTTACAACTATACTCTTGAGGATAACGTTTCTACTGTTACTTTTGCAGATGGTAAGGATGCTTCTAATTTAATCAGCATTATGATTGATGAGGAAGCAAATGTTTGCGGCTTCATGTGGAACGGAAACGAAGAGGATCTTTACACTCCCTCATTTGCAGGCGACGAATATGTTTATGTTGACGAAAATGATAACGAGGTTCTTTCCGTATTATTTGGTGAAAGTACCGTTACATTCACACATACTAATCCTATGACTCAGTATGTGACAACTCTTACCTTCAAATATGCATTTGATAAAGAAAATGCCGCGATCGTTCTTACTAACGAGGACGACACAGCAGCTCCTGCAATGTACGGTATTGGTCTTGATAGTAATTTGGTGCCTACCACAGCTACTTGGGAAGGTTTTGAACTTGAAATTACTCTCAAAGTTATCGATATTATTGGAACTTATGTAGGTACGAGCGGAAACACAACGCTTACCGTTGAAATCGGTTCGTCTACAATAAAGTTTACTGCAGTTAGCCAAATGACTGGAGAAACTACGTCTACCTATTACTATGTAATTGAAAATGGAGCAGTTGTACTTTACGACGAAAATGGGTATGTTAACGCTCCCGCAGCAGCTCTTACACTCGATGATGACGATGCTCCTGTAAGTGCTGTATATAATTTCAGCTCTTACGAGCTTACTGAAGATACTTCATCTGGCGGAAACTCTGGCGATGGCGATGAGGAAACCGGTACTAGCGGTACTGAGGATAATCCTATCGTTCTTGAAACACTGCCTCCTGAACTGACCTTTACGGGTAACCACGACTATTACTACACCTACACAGCTACCGAGGCTGCGACTATCGTTATCAATAAGCTTGCTGGTAGCTATGTGACCATTACGGCTGAAGATTATGATACTGAGTATAACGAGGATTACACCAATGCCACTTATATAATTAGCATAGCAGCTGGTGAAACCATTAAACTCAATCCTTGGGTTGATTCCAGCGATGAGAATGCTGATTCTCTTGTTTGGACTTACACCTTTACTGTATCCGCTCCCGTTTTGGCAGGTAGTGCAGACAAGCCTGTAAATATCTCTACGTATCAGCCTGGTTCTCTTGATCAACCCGGCTCTGATGATGAAGGATACGTATACTTCACTTATAACTCTTGGATGGACGGTACTCTCACTCTTACCTTCACCGGTAGTGTAGACGTTAAGTACGGTACTGACCTTGAGGCTCTTACCTCTGTTTCCGCACAGGAGAGCGTAGTTATCAATATCGCTAATGGAGACTTTGTTTACGTTCTTGTTAAGGGTGACTCCGCAGTTACCTTCACTGCAGCAACCGCTCACTACCCCGGCACAGAGAACAATCCCTACGTTCTTGAAAACTGGGCAGGCGATCATACCTGTGACTACACCGGTAGCGACGTTTGGTATCAGATCACCGGCGGTGAAAATGGCGGTTATGTAACTCTTTCCTCCACATTCGCTACCGCTAACCTTGGTGCAGGTAGCTCTACCTATTCGGTGAAGTATAGCACAACGGGTAATATAAGATTCTATGTTGGTGCATATGAAACAGCTTACATAGTAATCGGTGACACTGAGGCTTCGGCTTCTGCTGAAATTGCGTTCAACCTCTCCTTTGTAGCAGGTGAACACGAGCTTGACGGTTCTGTTGATTATCCTTATGTAATCGAGAGCATCCCCGTAACCGACAATGTTTGCTCGTTCGGCGGCGGATATGCTTACGTATGGTATAAATTAAACGTTACCGGAACTGGTTATCTTACCCTTTCTTCCGCTACTGCAAACGCAAAGCTTGTAGTTTCTTCTGTAGCTGATGCTTGGGCATCCGATGCTGTTGTAGGAACAGAAGGCTCTGTTAGGTACGCTACCATAGGTGGAACTGTATACGTTGGTATTATTACTACCGATTATGAAGCGGCAGATATTACCTTCTCCGTTTCCTTCGAGGAAGGCGAGCTTCAGCCCGACGGTTCTGCAAAGCTCCCTTACACCGCTGTTGTAGGTGAGAACACCTGTGCATTCCCCGGTGGTGCAGATATGGTTTGGTATACCATTACCGTTGAGCGCGACTGTACGCTTACTGTTTCCTCTTCCTACATATCTATTAACCATACTGATGGACAGTGGACTCATCCAACCGGTGATACCTGCGCTTGGATTATAATAGGCGATACTGCTGATCAATATTCGGGTTTAAGCAATAATTTGTACTCTGAATCTTCTATTAGCGCAACGGCTGGCACAACGTATTATATCGGTATTGCTGATTGGGGCGAAGTTGAAGCGAACATTAACTTCACCGTAACCGTAACAACCGACGATACTTCAGATGATACAGCAAATGAAAATGTTCTTGTTCTTGGCGACAATGCAATTTCAGTTCCTGCTGGTAATACTGGTGTAAATTACACTTTCACCTCTGTTGAGGGTGGCGCTTATACTCTTAGCGCGGCAGAGGGCGAAGAGAATGCTTTTGTTTTCAATGTAAGCGGTAGCGAGGCTACAGTTCTCCCCTATTCGTTCACTCTCGGTGCTAACGAGACTATAGAGTTCAATATTACTGCTTATGATTATTCGGAAGACGAAATTAACCTTGTTCTTACTGAGGTTGTAGCATAATCCCCAAAAAGTTAATACTTGACTTTTCACAGCACGGCACCCGCCGTGCTGTGTTTTTCTTCTTTTTATATTAAAAGATAATTATTTACAATTCAACGTCAAACTCTATTGCAAAAGCCTTTAGTTTATGATATAATAATCATATAGAATTTTGTCACAAAAAGAAAGGCATAGAAATTTTAATGGAAAACGAAAACAAGAATATCAACGAGGCGAAAAAGCCTAATCTGAAACTGATTATCATAATTGCTGCGGCAGCAGTCGTACTTATTGCGGGTATTATAGTTGCCTGTGTTCTCCTGCTGGGGCAGGGTGCTGACTGCACGCACGTTGACGCAAACGACGATAAGCTCTGCGATAAATGCTCCGCATCCTTTGACGACGGGGAAGAGCAGATTACTATAACCGTTGTTGACACGGACGGAAACAAGGCGGTGGGCGTTACCTTCACCCTTAAGTGCGAGGGCCTTGACGACCTGACTCTCACCTCCGGTGCTGACGGAACGGTTAAGGCAGAGATATATCCCGATACATATAGCGTAAGCTATGATTACGAAACCCTTCCCGAGAACTGCACGCCCGACACCTTTGGTGTGACTGTTAAGGCTGACACAACCGCAATTTCGCTCATTCTCAGCAACAATACCCCTAACGGCACTGCCAAAAGACCGTTCATCATCGCGGAAAACGTAACGGACCTTACCATCGCGGCCGGTGAGGAGATATTCTACTCCTGCCGTGTCGTAATGGAACGCACGCTCCGCGTTCTTGGCGACGGTATTGTGATTAACTATAACGGCCAAACCTATACGAACGAGGTTCTTCTTACAAGTGACCAAATCGTTGATACGGCGCATCTCACCATCTTCTCGGTAAAGAATACCTCTGACGCAGAGATACAGACCAAGATTGAAATGATATTCCCCGAAGGCTCGTTTGAGAACCCGATTGAAATCACCCTCGGTGACACAACCGCCACCGTTCCGGCAGAGCAGGCTATGTACTATAAGTGGACCGCAACCCAGAGTGGCACGCTTGTTATAAGCAAGGGAGAGAGCGAGGGCAGCATTTCGGCTTATACGATAAGTGACAACGATATTCCGATTTATTCCGACTCGCAGGATAACGGCGACGAGCATCTAAATGTAAATGCGGGCGATGTCGTATTTATCACCGTTTCTAATAACACGGACGCGGCACAGGAAATAACCTTCACCCTCGCTGTTACCGCTCCATAAAATAATAAGACCTGCCAAAAGCAATTAGCCAAGGCAGGTTTTTGCTACGACGTGGTTTCGCTATGCGAATATTTTTCGTTTAGCCGCCGGAAAGCAAGCTTTCCGACGTCTTTCACTCAAATGTGAACCCGATTCGGCACAGAGTGCCGAGCTGGTTCAACTCCTATGTCAAGGTCCTTAAAAAGCGAAAAGGGATGCGCTAGGCATCCCTTTTCACTTTTTGGTGGAACCGACGGGAGTTGAACCCGTGTCCGAAAACCTCTTGATATAACTTTCTCCGTGAGCAGTCTTGTCAATTGATATTTCCCTCGGTGAGTGCCGACAGACAGGCTCTCACTTCGGTAGCCCTTTTATGCTTGACCGATACAAGAGCGAAATCTCGGTTCAAGTTCACTACTAATTTGACGCACGGCGAGAGTCGTAGTCCTCTCTCGCGGTACGGGCGGCGTTAATGCCGCGTCACAGCTTACGCTGCAAGAGCAACTTTATTGTTGTCGTTTATTTTTTAAGTTGGATCGTTTTACGGGATTATCCGGCCCGCCACGCTTATCATACCTCAAAATCCCCGTCGAAACCCTTACGGCCCCATAGAAATATTGTAACGATTGCTTATTTATTATACAATATAATCAATCCTTTGTCAAGTGCTTGCGGTCATATATAGGTATAAACTTTTTTACATTTTTAGACGTTTTTTCTATTTTCAAATTGTTAAAAGAATTCTATTGATTTTTATTTTACATAGGTGTATAATATTATATAATGTAAGAAAACAAATAAAAAGGGAGAAAAATGTGTGAAATTTCAGATGCTTAATAACAGATTTTTGAAAATTATTGCCGTGATTCTTCTGTTTGTGTTATATGTTCTTATATATCTACAGGCGGGTGCTGTTTTTATTGAGCATACATGGTCATCGTGGAAGCCTGATTACGATAAGGTTGATATAACGGATATCTTGATGAAAAAAGAGTTATCTGATGCCGATTATACGCTGATATATGAGCAGACCGGCCTGACGCGACTTGGCGTTGACCCTTTGATTAAGGAGGGGATTGTTGGTGAAATCTTGCGTATACAAGACGCCTTTTTCTCCGAGCGAGATTATTATTACGATTATTTCGCGCCTTTTACCGGCCGCTTTGAAAAGAGCTCCGGGCGCTATCCGAATGCTATGCTCGAGGACGGTGACATCATATTCTGTCCTGCTACATACCTCTCGTCATCCATTTTGGCTCACACGGCGTTGGTCGTTGACAGTGAAGCGGGAAGAATTGCCGAGGCGTACGGCTTCGGCGCTGGCTTTGATACTACCTCTAAGGCCTCGTTCTTTATCTATCCGGCTTTCGTTATACTGCGCCCGAAGGTAGACGCTGAGATAAAGACCGCTGTCGCAGAATATACGCGAGAAGAGCTGATTGGCGCAGAATACGATATTCTGGCAGGTCTGTTTGAGGATAAGGCTCCCGAGCCTCTCGAGCGCACTCATTGCTCACATTCCGTCTGGTACGCGTACAACAAATTCGGCATAGATCTTGACTCAAACGGTGGTAAGATAGTTACCCCGTACGATATTCTTTACTCCGATCAGCTTGAGGTGGTTCAGGTTTTCGGAATGGATATTTATAATTTCAGATAAAAAGTGGAATTTGCAAATAATTGTTTGCAAATTCCACCATTTTTATAGCAGAATACAAATAAGACCGTTGGAGCCCTCGTTAATAATTTTGCCGAGAGTTTCACTTAACTTTTCTCTGGATTCCTCGGGCATGTGGGTGAGCTTTGCGTGCATTCCGTCGCTGACCATATCAAACAGCGATTTTCCGAACATATTGTATTCCCATACCTTGTCGGGATTTTGCTCAAATTCTTCGGAAAGGAATTTAACAACCTCTTGGGATTGCTCCTCCGTACCGACGACGGGGCAGAAATCTGCTTTGATGCCCGTCTTTATCATGTGTATGGAGTCGGCGTGGGCAGTCACCTTGACACCGTAGCCACTCGTCTGCTTTACCAAAGTGGGCTCCTCGAGCTTCATTTCGGAGAGTGTAGGCATAACTATGCCGTAGCCCTTTTCTTCCACGTCAGCAAGAGCGCTCTCTATTTTCTTGTACTTTTCTCTCATTCCGGAAAGCTCCCCTATAAGGCTGAAGAGCGCCTTTTCGTTTTCAATTTCCACACCGCACATCTCGCTGAGTATTTTGTAATATTCTTCCTTTGCTATCGGAATGCTGAACTCGGCAGTACCGTCACCGGCATTTATTGACACGCGCTCAAACTCACACCCCTCACCAAGTGCGCTCTCAATGTCGCCAAGCTTTGTTATCTTGTCAGAGAAGGCGCTTATGCTCTCAATAACCTTAGTCTTGAGCTTATGGTCGCGGGGAAGAGCCTCCGTCCACTCGGGAAGGTCGAAGGTCAGCGAGCGTATCGGAAACTCACCGAGTACGAGAGCAAGAATTTCTCTTATGTCATCAGCCTCGAGCGACGGACAGCAGACAAGAGCAACGGGTGCGCCGTATTTTTCTTCAAGCTCGTGAGCCAGAACGTGTGCTTCGGGAGAGTTAGGGTCGCGGGAGTTGAGAATTATAGCAAACGGCTTCTTATATTCTCTTAATTCCTTTACAACGCGCTCCTCTGCCGCAACATAGCTCTCTCTCGGTATGTCTGCTATGGTACCGTCTGTTGTTACAAGCATAGCAATAGTTGCGTGCTCACCGATAACCTTGCTTGTTCCAAGCTCCGCAGCTTCTACGAAGGGCATCTCCTCCTCTGACCAAGGGGTCATAACCATTCTTAAATTTCCGTTTTCCTCGGCTCCGAGTGCCCCGTCCACCATATATCCAACGCAATCAACCATCTTTACGTTAAAGCGCGTTAAGCCGTCAGGAACCACCGTTACCGACTCGTCAGGCACGAATTTCGGCTCGGTCGTCATAATAGTCTTGCCAGAGGCGCTCTGCGGCATTTCGTCAAGAGTCCTCTCTCTGTCGTATTCATTCTCGATATTGGGTATTACAACCGTGTCGAGAAAGCGGTGAATAAACGTAGATTTTCCCGTTCTTACGGGTCCTACAACACCTATGTAAATATCACCTCCCGTGCGCTTGGCAATATCCGAGTATATGGAATTATCGCTCATAATATCCTCCGTTCCGTCGCCTTTTGGCGACTATGCAAAATTTGATGAATTTTTGGTACCGCTTATAGCGGCATTTTGGAACAAGGTTCCAAAATGCGAAAATTCAGAGCGTGAAACTTGATAAACAATAAATCAGATGTTACGTAACTTTCACGCAGTCCTCCCGAAAAATTCTTTTCACAAAAGCCTATGCGCGCCAAGATAAACTTATTACAAAAAGCACTTTGAAATTTTACAAGTGTATTGATATTTGGAATATACAGCAAAACCACCGGCCCAATGAAAAAAGATATTATAACCTATTTCAGATTAAAAGTCAATACCCTGAAACAGATTATTTATAATATTTTGAGTGAATATAATTCTATTCTGAGGAAAAGAAGGTATGTAATATGCATTTTAGGTTGAGAGATTTGAGAGAAGATCGGGATATGAATCAAACACAGGTTGCCAAGGCTCTCGGGATGTCTCAGACCGGATATTCAAAATACGAAACCGGAGAGAATGATATCCCGACACGCGTTTTAATAGTGCTTGCGCGCTTTTACGGGGTTAGTATAGACTATCTCCTCGGCGAAACCAATAACCCTAAACGAAATCTTTAATACTATTTGATAATATTTTTTCAAAATCTATTGCAATTTTATTTTGGATATTGTATAATATTAATTACAATGAAGGAAGAAAATACGCTTTTACCCTTTTCAGAGAGTCTGCGGCAGGTGTGAGCAGATAGGAATAGGCGCTTTCCGCTTCCTGAGTATCGGGCGATGAGTCCGGGGGCAGTCCCCTTACAGACGGTATGAGTGACGGGCTTTTGCTCGTAATTTGGGTGGTACCACGAGTTATTCGTCCCATGTTTTGCGGAGGAATAACTTTTTTATTTTGTAATCAAAAGAAAGGATTTATAAAATGATTGATATCAAATTCCTTAGAGAAAACCCCGATGTTGTAAGACAGAACATCAAAAACAAATTCCAGGACTCAAAGCTTCCCCTCGTAGACGAGGTGATAGCTCTTGACGAGGAGCTTCGTCAGAACAAGAAGCGTGCCGACGATCTCAGGGCAAACCGTAACAAGATTTCAAAGTCCATAGGCGCCCTTATGGGACAGAAGAAATTTGCCGAAGCAGAGGAGGCGAAGAAGCTCGTAGCAGAGCAGGCGGCAGAGCTTGCTAAATGCGAGGCAAACGAGGCGGAGCTTGAAGAGAAGGTTAAGTCCATAATGATGGTAATCCCCAATATCATCGACCCCACAGTTCCTATCGGTAAGGACGACTCCGAGAACGTTGAGGTTGAGAGATTCGGCGAGCCTGTAACTCCAGATTTTGAGGTTCCTTACCATACCGATATTATGGAAAGATTCTCGGGTATCGACCTTGACTCTGCCAGAAGAGTTGCAGGAAACGGCTTCTATTACCTTATGGGCGATATTGCAAGACTCCATTCAGCAGTTATCTCCTACGCTCGTGACTTTATGATAGAGCGCGGCTTTACCTACTGCGTTCCTCCATTTATGATTCGTTCCAATGTTGTAACGGGCGTTATGTCCTTTGCGGAAATGGACGCTATGATGTATAAGATTGAGGGGGAGGACCTTTACCTTATCGGTACTTCTGAGCACTCTATGATAGGCAAATTTATCGACCAGATAGTTCCTGAAGCAGAGCTTCCTTATACTCTCACCTCCTACTCCCCCTGCTTCCGTAAGGAGAAGGGCGCACACGGTATAGAGGAAAGAGGCGTTTACCGTATCCACCAGTTTGAAAAGCAGGAGATGATCGTTGTCTGCAAGCCGGAGGATTCGCCCGCTTGGTTCGAGAAACTTTGGAAGAATACTGTTGACCTCTTCCGCACCCTTGATATCCCCGTAAGAACTCTTGAGTGTTGCTCGGGTGACCTTGCTGACCTTAAGGTTAAATCTATCGACGTTGAGGCGTGGTCGCCAAGACAGCAGAAGTACTTCGAGGTAGGCTCCTGCTCCAACCTCGGTGACGCGCAGGCAAGACGCCTTAAGATTCGTGTTAAAGGCGAGGGCGGTACCTACCTTGCCCACACTCTTAATAACACCGTCGTTGCTCCCCCGAGAATGCTTATCGCATTCCTTGAGAACAACCTCAACGCAGACGGCAGCGTAAATATTCCCGTAGCTCTCCGCGCTTATATGGGTGGCAAAGAAAAGCTCGTTCCCACTAAATAAACCGCGTTTTTCTAACAATTATTTACAAAAATCGGAGAAAATATGAAAAATATTCTTATTCTCGCCGGTCCTTCAGCTGTGGGCAAGACAACTCTTGCCCACACTTTATTAAAGAGGGACGGTAGGTTTGAGCTCGTCCGCTCGGTAACGTCGCGGTCGCCGCGCGGCGACTCCTTTGACGAGGAATACATATATATTAAGAAGGAAGAGTTTGACAATCTGATAGATGCGGGAGGTGTCCTTGAGTATACCGAATACGCAGGCAATTTTTACGGCACACCGCGCTCGGAAATAGACAGGATATGCTCCGAGGGGAAGGTTCCGCTTCTTATTCTTGATTTGAACGGCGTCATGTCCGTTGTGAGCGGCGCTGCCGATGTATCCCCGTGCGCCGTCTATATTTACGCTCCCGAGGAGGTGCTTTATATGCGCCTTAAGGAACGATATGGGGCAGATACCGAAAGGCTTGAGTCAAGGCTCTTACAGAATAGAGCTGATCATCAGCGATTTTTGAGCGTCAGGGATAACTTCTTCGCCACAACTGAAAACACGGGAAACGTTGAAGAATCAGCTAGCGAAATACAAAAAATCTTCAACAGATTTCAGTGCTTACACAGCTAAAAAAACAAAAGAGCCGAGTCACGCTTTTACATAAGCATTAAGACTCGGCTCTTTTTCTCTATACTATACTTTTTTGTCCTTTTGTCCCTTGATAAACTGCTTTGGGGACATGCCGTAAAATTGCTTGAAATTCTTTGAGAAAACGGCAGGGTCAACGATTCCTACCTGCTCCGCGATTTTAGAAATGCTGGCATTGTCACCGTAAAGGCTGAGAAGCTCCTTTGCCTTTTTCATTCTTATAGTGGTAAGATACTTTTTCGGCGTCATTTTCGTCACCTCAAAGAATTTCGTACGTACGTAGTCCTTGGCGTAGCCGCTGTCGCGAAGCATTTGAATAACGCTTAACTCGCTGTTGTCGTAGTTCTTCTTCATCATATCTATCATTCTGTATACGATAGCCGCCATTTCGCTCTTCGGATAATCAAGGTTAAGAAGAACGAAACGCAAAAACGTGTCACAAAGAGATGAAAAATATTCCTCACTGCCAAATCTGTTGTAGAGAGCAAGCTCGGCAAGCTTCTTTCCCTCACCGTAAATATTGTCGTGAAGCACAGACGGCTCGTCAAAGCGCGAGAGCTGGTCGAAGCTTCCCGAAATAGAAATAATATTGTATTTATGCTCGGATATTATTCTGTGCTTTATTCCGGGAGGTACGATGACAATAGACCCCTCAAACAGAGGATATTCACATACCTCGTCAACGAATATTGCCTCTCCCGTCTGCACCAGCATAACCTCGTAAAAATCGTGAGCATGGCGTATTTGCGGATTTATGGCAGTGTTCCACGCGGCAGGGTCCATAGTGAGAAAGTCGTCAAATTTCTTAAGCCTCATTTCGACAAAGAAATTTCTCTCCGATGGAATTCCGTCCTCAAAGTCGTAAATCTTCTTTGCACTCCTCGGTGTCGCGGCGGGCATGTCGCTAGGCGAATATTTATTATCCGTCAGAGTGAAGGCTATGTCGTCAAGATACTGTATGCCCTTTATCTTCGTTGCCGAATGGATAAGCAGAGCTCTGGTGGGTATGTCTGTTTTAACCCTTATCGGAAGGTCGCGCATAAGCGTAAGAGGTGCGCCCTCCTCACCTATAAATATCTTTAGCCTTGATTCTTTAGTATTAATATCTCTGTAATATTCAAACTTAAAGCTATACCACCTATCCTTATATAAGGATATTTTTTCCATACTGTCATCACCCGCAAGAGTGAGAGATAGCTTTTCTGCGTGAATATTTGACTCCCCCTCTGCAACGTTGAAGGCTAGGGCAAAGCCGCTCGTATTTGCCTTGTTACAGAACTCAATGCGGAAATATTTATCCGAATAGTACCATACACTCTCGAAATAATACCTCATCTCAAATTCAAATGAGCAGGGCGAGGGGCATATAGCGTGTCCCTCAATATTTGTGGTACTGCTGACGTTAAAAATAGTGTTGGCGGTAAATATCTTTATTACCTTATTAAGATGGTCCTTTGGGTCCGTGTCAGAATAAAATCTCGCACCGTAAAGTCCTTTGAACTCCGGGGTCAGCTCGTTATCGTTTGATATAGTTTTTGCGTGAATTTCCATTCTGCAATCACCTCAATAAATAATAAACTTAAAAATATTTTAAGTATTTTCATAAAAGCGGAATTTGTTTTTTTGCGCTATTATTAAAGCATATTTTCACGTTTTTGTCAATGTATTATACGCACTATCGAGTTTTTTGACGTTTTTTTGGAGCAAATAAACAAAAAAATCACACCCCGCTATGCTATAATGAAAATGCCTAGAGAGTATTTTAACTCGCAAAATCCAAAACATTGTGGAAAGGAGTCAAAATGAAAGAAAAAAACGAAAAATTAAAATATTCAGCGGCTGAATATGAAATCATTCTCTTCGGGACAAACGACTTGATAACCACCTCCGGTGGTGGCGCCTCTTGGGGAACTCCCGGCGGAGATATGGACGGCACGAGCTGGGACGAAAACTAATCGGCAAAATAAAAAACAATACTACATAAAGAATGTGAGGAAAGAAAATGAAAAACAGCAAAATTCTCAAAACCCTGATACTCGTACTTTCGCTTACTCTTCTTATCGGCGCGGCGTCGGTTATCGGCATTAGCGCAGAGTCGAGCGATACCGCAACCGAGGATATGATTCTCGCGCAGAACGTCATCTACGGTGATAAGATTGTCGTTGTATACGCGGTAAACGCGACTATCGCAGATGCCCAGGACGGTAAGGTTACCGTTAATTACTATTGGGATAACGATACCGAGAACGTAAAGGAAGCAGAGCTTCTTGACCCCACCGTTGTGGTTGACGGAAAAAAGGTAAACGTTTATACTAAAGGCGGCGTAGAGTACCCCGTATTCTACACCGAGGGCGTTGCAGCTAAAGAGCTTGGCAAGGTTGCTCACGTTACTACCGATGGTACAACCTACAAGACCTACTCTGCGGCAGAGTATTTTTATACAAGACTCTATGAGGACGGCTTTATAAATAAGACAGAGGCAGACGGTAAGGACTATAACAGAAGCCTCCTTTATCAGAACGTTCTCGAGTACGGCGCAAATGCGCAGGTTATTTTTGACTACAATACCGATAAGCTTGCTACAAAGTATAACTACGCATATACCACCAACAAGAACGTAAAGTTAAACGGTGAAAGCTCTGTCCTTGACGTTGATACCGTAACCGCTACCTACGACGGTGAAGGCACAGTCGAGGCTTGGGTTGTTGATGGAGTAGAGGTTGATAGCAACGTTATCACCGTTAGTGGCGTAACCTCGGTCGACGTTAAGCTTGGCGTACATGACTGCGTTGACGAAAATCCCGCAGACCATAAGTGCGATACCTGCGGTGAAACTGTTTCTGAATGCAAGAACGAAAATACAGATCACCTCTGCGACGTCTGCGGTACTGTTGTTTCTTCTTGTAATGACACTGATTCTGATAACAAGTGCGATGTGTGTGGAATTTATGCATTTGAGAATGATGTAGTGGCAGGGCTTGTAAACGGTTACACCTACAGTTCAAATAAGTCTAGCGATACAACTAGAACCGTATATGCACAAACTACCGTTACTACTAATTCGGGAACTCTTGATACTGATTACGGTGCTTTTGGTGTTAGATTCCTTCGTACAGCAGATCCTACAGGTGCGGCTAACAATGTTTTGAAGGTTATAATTAATAACGGTGCAGACAAAGACACCGGAAAGACCGAAGTTACCGGCATTAAGCTTACGAAGCCCGAGGGTGCAACAGGAAAAATACATATCATAGAGTACGATTTCTATCTTGAATATGCCACAGAGGGTGGAAAAGCAGCATTTTGGTTTACCGCGCACGACTCTTCTGGAACAGAACTTGTTAAGGTCGGCGGAAACAACAACGGCTATATGGCAAATGTTGCCTTTTCTGAATCTACATCGGTTGACGGTCAAAACGTATTCCATGTAGGAACAACATCATCACAGTCTAATGAGAATACGTATATCCTACTTGATGCTGCTAAGTGGTACAGACTTAGAACCACATGGAACGAATCTACCGGTGCACTATACTATGAGGTGTCATTTGACAATGGTGCTAATTGGTACAATCTTGTAAATGCAACAAGAACTACAAAAACTACAACAAGTACAATCGATTACTTGATGTTCAATATTCAGTGCTACGGATTTGGTGCCAACTACTATCTTGATGATATTTCATATAAGATTGTTGACACTCTTCCTGAAATTTCTGATACATTTGGTAACGACTCTGTCGAGTTCCCTAACGGCAGATAATAACTTAAGAGTCATTTGACTCAATACTACTATGTAACTACTTCATCGCGGCTTTTGCGCACGACCAAAAGCCGCGATTTTTAACCTAAGGCTTCTCCTTGGAGAAGCTCCGCGATAGCGGTGATGAGGTAGTCGACAACTAACTTTTATAAGCACATCATCCGTCTTGCTACGCAAGTCACCTCCCTTTACACAAAGGAGGCTTATTGCAGTCCAAGATGACAAATCATGAATAGCATAACTAAACAAGAAAAATAGAGATATGTATACAATAGATGATATTATTACCGAAGAGCGAATTGAAGCTCTTCGCAAAATAAGAAACAAAAAAAGAGAAGAGAATTTCGCGGCGCTCGTGTCCTCTATGGGCGAGGCTGCTGTGGACGAGATACGCAAGATATACGATATGTTTGATGAGCGTATGCTCATCTGGCTTGCGGGTCTTTGGGACGCGGAGATCGGCGGATTTTATTTTTCAAATTCCGCAAGGGATAATGACGGCTTTCTCCCCGACCTTGAGTCAACCAATCAAGCGGTAGTGTTTATAGCAGAGCAGTGCGCGCTTCCCGGTGACGAGATGCCTATCACGAAGATACCCGAAAGATTTTCAAAGAAAATTTCCGACTGGGCATACGAGCTTCAGGACGAGGACGGGTATTTTTACCATCCCCAGTGGGGCAAGGACGTTCCACACACAAGACGCAGCAGGGACGTTATGGCAGCGTGGCGACTTATCGAGCCTCTCGGCAGAGAGTGTAGATACGTCCGTCCCACGAAGCGTCCGAAGGATGAGCCACCGGAGTCAAATCCCACCCTGCCGGAATATCTTAGGTCTACCGACGCGTTTAGTACGTGGCTTAAAGGTCAGCAGATAGATAAGCGCTCTTATCAGTTCGGTCATTTCATAAATTCCACAGCCTCCCAGATAATTGCGGCAGGACAGGAGTACGTTGATCTGCTCGTAAGCTGGCTTAATGAGCATCAGTATTCCGAAAACGGTCTTTGGGAGCCGCAGGTGTCATACTCCTCGGTGAACGGACTTATGAAGCTGGCGCTTTGTTATCCGGACTTTGGCGCAGCCCTTCCATACCCCGAGAAATCCTACGAAAGCGCGAGGGCTGCCGTTCTTTCTGACGAGCCGTTAACCTTTGCCTGCGAGTTTTACAATGCGTGGGCGGCACTGAACGCGTCTATTAAGTCTATGGACGAGAAAATGGCTGATGAATACCGTATGAAGCTCCGCGCTCACGCGCCCGAGATGATACGCGTAACGGGAGAAAAAATGGCTAAATGTCGTGTTTCTGACGGTAGCTTTGCATACTTTACTGCCGAGTCCGGCAAGGTCTGCACTCATTCGCAGGGGGTTCCGGTGGCGCTTGATAACGTGCGCGAGGGTGATATAAACGGCAACGGCTGCTCCACCAGCGCACCGCTCAGACACATGTTTGCTGCATTTGGAGTAGAAAAGCCCCCCCTCTTCTGTCCCGAAGACGCCGAGCTTGTCTTCGAGCTTATGGATGCTAAATCGTTTCTCGAGAAAAGTTGAGATTTGGAGAACTAATGATGAAAAAAATAATAGGATTATTCTTGCTTTTGACCCTGCTTTGCGCGCTGATGGTATCCTGTGGCCCAAAGGACTCGCAGGACGGTGAAGCTTCGGCGAGTGATGACTGCGTTTGGTCAAGCACCGTTGCTCCCGTCATAATAGTCAGCGACCAGGATATATTTAATTATTTTAGCAAGGTACAATCGCACGTATATCAAACGACGGGTAAATATCCCGAGATACGCTCCTCGTATAGCGATAGCATTACTCATGAAATATCATTAGGCGAAACGGGCAGCCCTTTGGCAAAAATGGCTTACCGCTACCTTGACGATGTTTTCAACCTTTCAATGCTTGATGCCAAGGGGCAGAGCGCGTGGCTTATCTATGCAGACGGAGGCTCTATCGCCGTAGCTTACAGCGATACCTTAGCTAAAAAAGAAGCGGTTAATTACATAACCTCTAACCTGACCGCACCCACATACTCTCCCGCAAAGGGCGTGGTTTCAAGCGGCGTTTTTAATACCGAAGAGTATATAATCAATTTGAGAGAGGAATCTCAGGCATCTGCGTTTTCAGATATCGAGAAAGCTCTCGGTGCGGATGCCAGGGATGCGCTGGCGCGTCTTTACAAGCTGTATGATGAGGATCTTTACATCTGGTTTGCAAACCTCTATTGTCCCGACGTCGGCGGATTTTATTATTCCGCATCCGCAAGAGATAACGAGGGATATCTTCCTGACCTTGAGTCAACGGCGCAGGGACTTAATATGCTTGAGAGATCGGGTCTTGCTTCTGCTTACTCTGACGAGTGGGCAAGGATGCTGCCATACGAGATTGGTGAAAATATTCTCGCCTTCGCGAAAAGTCTTCAGGAAGAGGACGGGTATTTTTATCACCCACAGTGGGGAACCGGTATAAGTGACTCGAGGCGAGGACGTGACGCAGGCTGGGCAAGACAGATAATTTCCGCTATGGGCTCAAGACCGAATTATCCGTATATTTCGGATCAGAATGTAGATGTTTCGGGTCTTACGCCGATTACCGAGCATGTCGGCCAGAGCGCTGTCACGGCGGTTTCAAGGGTTGTCGCTACCGCAACCAACGAGGATAAATATGCATCCGAGAAGAATTTTATAAGCTATCTTGATGGTCTTTTCGAGAAAGGAAACTCGTATTCCGCAGGAAATGCCATAAATTCTACTGTTAGTGCGATAAAAAAGAATAACCTTTGGGAAACCCTCAAGACTTATTTGCGCGACAAGCAGAATAAGAGCAACGGTCTTTGGGAGAATGAGGTCACCTATCAGTCGGTAAACGGACTTATGAAGCTCTGTACCGTCTTTGGCGGAAGCTTTCCTAATGCTGAACGCGCTATGGACTCCGCGATAAAGATACTGATGAGACCTATTGACGACGGTCTTGACGCTATCACCACCGTTTATAACCCTTGGGTCGCTATCGCAAATCTTCTTAACGCGGTCAGCGAGACGAAGGAGCAGGAGCTTCGCAATATGCTTTACAGTAATGCGAAGAGTATTTTCGTTATGACTGCTGAAAAGCTTTCCGCGTTTGCAAAGAATGACGGTGGATTTTCCTATTACCGTGATTATTCCGCACCTTATTCGCAGGACGCACTCGTTGCAGTCAGCGGAAGCGCGGAGAGTGACGTAAACTCAACGAGTATCGCGATCTCTACTGTCGTTAGGTATATGGAGGAGGTTTATAATTTAACCTTTCCGCAGGTGTTCTGTGAGTACGATTCTATCTACTTCCTTGATACGCTCGATAAGATGTATTCGATAGTGAAGAATCGTATGGAGGATCCCGAGGTTGAAACCTTTGACGATTTCGTTGAAAGTGACGGAGAGATAGTTGCCGGCGTCGTAACTAAGCCGGGCCGTTACGTAACGAATAAAATCGGTGACTCGGGCGATTTCGTTTGGTTTGAGTCATCTGTGGTTCAGAACCCGAAGTCCACTGATGAGAACGAAAAGGATCTCGTGCTTTACGTTGCCGATATGATAAACGAAAATGCCGCAGAGGACGAAAAGAAGGTTGCAAGCACAGCAAGCTCTACCGAGTTCAAAATATCAAATTTTGCTACTCCCGGAACCTGTTACGTGTTTGAGTCCGATATGCTTTTCGTGGGAATGGACGATATATCAAATCCGGCGGCGCAGCTAACGTTTGTAAGAGAAGGCTCCGCGCTCATTTCCGCGTGGGTAGATTTCTATCAGTATAAGCGCTTCGGTCAGAATTATATCAGAATACAGGAATATTTCGCCGGAGCTGACGGCATAAAGGATACCGAGATAGCGGCGGGAATACCCGTTGACGATTGGTTCCATCTCCGAGTCGAGATGTATAAGGATTACTCCGGAGAGGGAGGCGCCGTTGTTACTAGGCTTAAGTTCTACGTCAACGACACCTTGGTTGGAATCAGTGACTCGGGTCACTACGAGAAGGGCGAGTATAAGGACTTCCTTATCAGTGCTATAAGGCTTTCATATTACAGACATTCCGCATCAGCTCTTTATCTCAACAACGTTTACGTGGCAAAAACCTCGCAGACCTTTGAATATAAGGGCATAGAGGATTCTGACACCACCGTTACCGTAGGTGAAAAGCACGTGTGGGATTTTGAAGACGGAATACCAAACAGCCATCAGAATTTCACCGATATGTTCTATAAGGACAACACTCTGGGAATGACCTATATTAACGCTGCGGATTGGACTACCGAGCTTGATAATACGTACGGCGGCTCAAAATCCCCGGGTGCGAAGATATATAGCGTCTCCGACCCTGAAAACGCGGCAAACAATGTTATAAGAGCCTATTCTTACAATACGAAATCATCCTCCTATAAGGCAACGATGTATATTGACGGAGTGCATACGTCGGAGAGCGCGGAAACCTGGGAGGTAGAGTTTGACTATTTCTTCGATAAAATAACGTGGCTCTACTCGTCTGATTTTCTATCCGTTGATTTACAGAATAAAAACGGCTCGCGCATAGCGGGCATAACCTTTACGGGACTTGGTTGGGATGAAACTCACAAGACCGAGCTTCTGGGAATAAAGCTTTCAAACGGCAAAGCTCTTGAGAATTTTGCTCTTAATGACGCGACCTGGTATACCTTTAAGATGGTTTACCATTACGACGAGCTTTCACCCGCTGACTCAAGGCTTCTTCTTTACGTTAAGACTGCTGACGGCTACGCTTGTATAGCAAACGAGCAGCTTACCGGTAAGGCTGGAATTATCGACCGCGCGGGCTTCAGCTTCCTTTGCTACGATATAAGAGGCGCGCAGTATATTGATGACGTTTCGGTTACCGTTACCGACCGAGGGTACGTTAATGATACTCCGATAGATGGTGAAATTAAGCTTCCCGAGGCACCCGACGACAAGACCTACATCGATGGTTCATCAAGAGGCGAGGGCGTTTATTTTGAAAACGCGGAGAAATTCAAGAGCGTGACCTTCAATTCACTGGTTTCAGACGGCGTTATGTCAGAAAACACCATGAGAGGCAGCGGTGTTAGCTCGGGAAAGAGAACGCTTTCATTCCTTGACGTTGATAAGGATGGCGCCTTGATTTACACCGCGCTTGACAGCGGAAACCACGCGCTAAACTTCGTATCGAAAAAGACGGATACCGCAGGCTTCGTATTTGAGGCTGACGTTAAGCTTGACGGTGTTGACGCGGAGCCCGGCAGAGATATTCGCTTTACGGCAAGCAACAGCTTGAATGGTGACCATAAGAACAATAATACACTTTGGGGCTTTAATATCAAGATCCATAAAAATCCCAAGGAGAGCGTAGGCGGTTATATACTCACTATTGCGGGTAGCGATCAGGAGTTTGTAATTAAAGAAAACACCTGGGTGAACATTCGCCTCGTTGCTTTTGGTCTTGATGCGGGCGATGCTCTTTATCTCTTTATTAACAATGAGTGCGTTGTTAAGACGAGTCTTACCTCCGGCATAAAAGGGGTAAAGTGCGTTGAGCTGTATACGCCTTCTACAAGCGGCGCTCAAGGATTTGTAAACGGTTCTGTATATGTAGATAACATATATGTAAGCTGCGCCTCTGAGGGCGAGCTTCAGATACCGGAAGAAGATGGCGGCTCGGGTGACTCCGATTCGGACCGAACAAACGGTACTGTTACGGGAGGAAATATGGACGGCTCCTCCTGGGACGAAAACTAATACAATAAACGTGGGTCTGGCGCATTTAGGTGAAATCGAAAATGACTAAAAAAGAAATAAAAAAACTCATTTTTAATAAATGAGCTAATAAATATTGTCTAAGGTTGAAATTCTCCGAATTTCTCCGTTAAATTTGAGTCATTTTCTATTCGCGTTTCCCTCCCTCGACGTACCCTCGTACGCCTCACGGTCGGGAGAACCCGAATTTTCCCTCTAAATCCTCCTATCCCCTTAATAATCCAAGAGGCTAGCTCAAATTTTGCATTTGAGCTAGCCTATGAAACAAGCTGCATATAAATTTTTATTTGAGGAAATCTATTATGAAAAAGACAAGCACACTGGGTGTAATGCTCGATGTTTCGAGAAACGCAGTAATGAATATGGAAAACGTTAAGAGATTTTTCGATGTTCTCGTAAAAATGGGGTATAACTGCGTATTTCTTTATGCCGAGGATACCTACGAGGTTGACGGAGAGGCGTACTTCGGCTATATGCGCGGAAGATATACGAAGGAAGAGATGCGCGAGATGGACGAGTATGCTGAAAGTGTGGGAATTGAACTTATTCCCTGTATTCAGACTCTTGCCCACCTGACCCCTATAAGCAGATGGCAGCAGTATAAGATGGATACCGACGATATACTTATGGTAGATGATCCACGCACGTACGAGCTTATTGAAAATATGTTTAAGACGCTTTCGGACTGCTTTAAGACGAAGAGGATCCACGTGGGTATGGACGAGGCACACATGCTCGGACGGGGAAAGCACCTCGACGAATACGGCTATGAAACCGTTGACGTGCTTATGAAGCGCCATCTTGCCAAGGTGTGTGATATAGCAAAAAAATACGGCTACGAGCTTATGATTTGGTCGGATATGTATTTCCGCCCCTGGAACAATGGCGAGTATTACATAGGAAAAGCCAAGGTGCCCAAGGAATATATCAACGCTCTTCCCGAAAACGTTATCCCTGTATATTGGGACTACTATTCAAAGGATCCGCGCCGCTACGACGATATGCTCTATAACCATACACAGCTTTCGGACAAGACGTGGTTTGCAGGCGGAGCTTGGACTTGGGGTGGCTTTGCTCCTCACAACTCTTGTTCGATAAAGTGCTCTCCCCCTGCTATCGAGGCTTGTAAAAAGTATGATATTAACAACATCTTTGTTACTATGTGGGGCGACAACGGTGCCGAGTGCTCAAAATACTCGGTTCTTCCGACGCTCTTCCTGATTGCCGAGCACGTGCGCGGCAACACCGACGAACAATCTATAAAAAATAATTTTGAAAAGCTCTTCGGCATAGCCTTTGACGAATTTCTTCTCCTTGACTCGCCAAACAACGTGGCGCTTCCCGAGGATACCTCAATCCCCGTTTGCCCATGTAAATATATGCTTTATTCCGACCCCTTCGTCGGCTTCCTTGACTCTACAGTAAAGCTTGGCGAGGGTAAAAAGTACGTAGAGTATGCAAGGGCTTTGCGCGCTGCGGGCGAAAAGTCGACAGGATACTCTTACCTCTTCGACACTATGTCAAAGCTCTGCGACGTCCTGGCCGATAAGTACGAGCTTGGCGTAAAGACCCGAGCGGCATATAAGGCAGGGGATAAGACCGAGCTTCTTCGTCTTGCAAACGAAGAATACACCAGAGTTGAGAAGAGCCTGGAGGCGTTCACGGAGGCATTTGAGTACCAATGGATGAAAGAAAACAAGCCTTACGGCTTTGAGGTTCAGGATTACCGCCTTGGTGGCCTTCTTCGCCGTATCTCCTCTTGTAAAAAGCGCCTTGCTTCTTACGTAAATGGTGAGGTTGACTCTATCCCCGAGCTTTGTGAGGATATCCTTAAATTCAGGGCAGAGGGCGAGAGCACTTACTTTAACCTCTTCTCAAAGAACGTTTCAGCAAATCCGCTTTAATTCCAGTCATAAAAATATACGGTTCGGTATATCACTATTGCCGTAAGGCAGAACGGAGCAACTATGTCGAGATTATTTATAGAGCATAAGAAAAGAAGAGTAACCTCTCTTGACGGAGCATGGAGATTTGTCCCCGACCCTCATAACGCAGGGCTTGACGCGGGGTGGGAAAAAGGTATTCCCGCGTCCGACACGGTAATAGTACCGTCCGTTTGGAATACTAAAACGGAGCTTCTTGATTACGAGGGTATCGCGTGGTATGAAAAAAGCTTTTACAGCGATGGCGGTACGCTAAGATTTTGTTTTGGCGCTGTTATGACGTACGCTGAGGTGTGGCTAGACGGCGTGAAGCTCGGCTCTCACTACGGAGGCTTTTGCGCGTTTGAATTTGTCGCGCGAGGCGTTATCCCCGGTATGCACACCCTTACCGTAAGAGTAGATAATAGCTTTGACGCGGATTCCATTCCTCAAAAAGGGGTTGACTGGTATCATTACGGCGGTATCATTCGCTCTGTGACGGTAGAAGCTCTTGAGGGAATATCCATTCTTTCAAACAGATTTGAATATACTCTTTCGGAGGATATGAAGACTGCTGACGCAAGGGTTGCACTTGAGCTTTATAACGCATCGGATAAGGCTGTTTCCGATACGGTTTTAGTTTCTGTGGCAGGAGTCCGGCTTGAAGAAAAAATTCCGCTAAATCCCGGAGAAAGCAAAGAAATATTTACAAAAAGTCTTAAAATCAACGGATTTAACCTCTGGTCACCCAAATCTCCGACCCTTTACGACCTCGAGATAACTACCTCGACTGACGACCTTTTTGATAAGGTCGGCTTCAGAAAAGTAGAGGTAGATGAAAAGGGAATTTTAATAAACGGCGTTCTTACCGAGGTTATGGGTGTAAATCGTCATGAGGAGCATCCCGACTTTGGCTTTGCCTTCCCGCAGGCACTTATGGAGCGTGATATTGATATTGCGGTTAATATGGGCTGTAATTCCTTACGAGGCTCTCATTATCCAAACGATCCCCTCTTCGTAGATATGCTTGATGCGAGAGGAATACTGTTTTGGAGCGAGATACCTATATGGGGCGGCGGATTTTCTAAGGAAGCGTTAGGAAATCCCGTAGTCATGTGGCGCGGCGCTGAAATGCACAGAGAAATGGTAAAGCATTATTACAACCACCCGTCTATAATCATCTGGGGAATGCATAACGAAATCCTAACCGATACCGACGAGGGAGTACAAATGAGCCGCCTGTATTATAATCTACTCAAGGATATTGGCGGCAACAGGCTCGTCACATATGCGACAAATCATCCATTGACCGATAATTGCTTTGAATTTTGCGATTTTATCTCGGTTAATATGTATATTGGCTGGTACGGTGAAAAGCTTGAGGGCTGGGCGCCTTTTCTCGATAAATTGAGAAGTAGGCGTGATACTCTCGGCTATAAGCATAAGCCCGTGATAATGAGCGAGTTTGGCGCGGCTGCGGTTTTCGGTCACAGAAGTTTTGATACGACCATTTGGAGCGAGGAATATCAATCGCGCCTCATATCTCACTGTCTGACTCTTTTCCACTCCGATCCTATGGTTGTAGGCAGTTATATATGGCATATGTGTGACGCAAGAACGCTAAACGACCTCACTCGCGCAAGAGGCTTCAACAACAAGGGACTTCTTAACGAGTACAGACAGCCAAAGGCGGCGTATTTTTCGGCGCGCGAGTTATATTTGCGCTTTGCTTCAGAAAACGAAAGGAAATAAATCTCGATGAAAAACGGACAAATATGGCAGGATACAGACGGCAACGATATTCAGGCGCACGGTGGCTGTATTATAAAGCATGGGGATACGTACTATTGGTACGGAGAACACAAGGGCGGCGAGAACAAAATAACTCGCTTCGTTTCCGGTCAGGAGGTTTCGCGAGTTGACGTTATCGGCATTTCGTGTTACACGTCAAAGGACCTTGTAAATTGGAAATACGAGGGACTTGTGCTGGAAAGTAATAAGAACGATCCTGCAAGCCCTATTCACACGTCACAGGTTGTTGAGCGCCCGAAGGTTATATATAACGAAAAGAATGATAATTTTGTCCTTTGGATGCATATTGACAGACCCGATTACTCTTATGCGGGCGTTGGGATTGCCGTTTCTGATTCACCGCTAGGCCCCTTCAAATTTTTGAAGGCCATGATTCCAAATAAGCAGGACTCCCGCGATATGACTGTTTATAAGGATAAGGACGGGGTGGCATATCTTTTCCATTCCACTAACAGAAATAAGACGATGAATATAGCAAGGCTCAATGATGATTATACCGACGTTGACGGCTTCTACGTTTCTGCACTGGTTGATCAGGAGAGGGAAGCGCCCGCTGTTTTTGAAAATAACGGTACGTATTATATGGTAAGCTCGGGCTGCACAAGCTGGGACCCCAATGCCGCCCTCTTTGCAACCTGCTCGCAGGTAAACGGCAAGTGGAAGCTTATTGATAACCCCTGCGAAGGCAAGAACGCAAGACAGACCTTCTTCGGTCAGTCAAGCTACGTATTCGAGGCAGAGGGCGGTTTTTACCTTATGCTCGATCACTGGAAGCCAATGGAACTCAAAAAATCCGGATACAGTATCCTAAAAATTGAAATTACAGATGACAATTGTCTTATCGTCCCTTGGCGTGAAGAGTGGCAGGGAATCAATTATGTACGCTGACGCGTGATGACATACCGGTTTGCGCTGGATGATATCCCAAGCCTGCGGCTTGGATAGAAAAAAGCACTTGCGAAAGCAAGTGCTTTTTTGGCAGGGGTAGCAGGATTCGGACCTACGAGTGAGGGAGTCAAAGTCCCTTGCCTTACCGCTTGGCTATACCCCTATATTAAATTTTGGAATCCTGCCACCTAAAGTAGCAGGGTATTGCTATGCGGGGAAAAATTACCGCAAACAGCACTGTTTGTACTGAATAAGGGGAACATCTCCGCATTACGCAAGATACCGTCTGGGACGGTATGCGGACCTACGAGTGAGGGAGTCAAAGCCGCAAGCCTAAGCCGCTTGGCTATACCCCTATATTAAATTTTGGAATCCTGCCACCTAAAGTAGCAGGGTATTCCC
>JAFTPV010000023.1 GCA_017463125.1 Clostridia bacterium
AGTTGAGGGTGATAACGTACTTGACAACGTTTGCACACGCTTTGGCTGCCGTACCTTTGAGATAAACCCCGAGCGCGGATTTATCCTTAACGGCGAGGAATATCCTCTTCGCGGTGTTTCGCGCCACCAGGACAGATGGGGCATCGGTAACGCACTTCTTCCCGAGCATCACATCGAGGATATGGATCTTATCTGTGAGGTTGGTTGCACCACAATCCGTCTTGCACATTATCAGCACGACCAGTTCTTCTATGACCTCTGTGACGAGCGCGGACTTGTTATCTGGGCGGAGATTCCCTATATCTCAAAGCATATGCCGACCGGACGCGAGAACACCATCTCACAGATGAAGGAGCTCGTCACACAGAACTATAACCACCCATCTATCGTAGTTTGGGGACTTTCAAATGAGATATCTATTGCCGGCTCTGACGAGGATCTTCTCGAGAACCACAGAATACTCAACGACCTCTGTCACGAGATGGACAAGACCAGACTTACTACCATCGCCGCAGTTTCTATGTGTAAGATAGACGACCCTTACCTTCGGATTCCGGACGTGGTTTCTTATAACCACTATTTCGGCTGGTACGGCGGCGACACCTCTATGAACGGTCCTTGGTTCGATAAGTTCCACGAAACTCACCCGAATATTCCCATCGGCTGTTCCGAGTACGGCTGCGAGGCGCTTAACTGGCACACCTCGGATCCGAAGCAGGGTGACTATACCGAGGAATATCAGGCATACTATCACGAGGAGCTTATAAAGCAGCTTTACTCGAGAAAGTATATGTGGGCAACTCACGTTTGGAATATGTTTGACTTTGGTGCTGACGCGCGTAGCGAGGGCGGCGAGAACGGACAGAACCACAAGGGACTTGTTACCTTTGACAGAAAGTATAAGAAGGATTCCTTCTATGCGTACAAGGCTTGGCTTCGTTCCCCCGAGGACGCACCCTTCGTCCACCTCTGCGGTAAGAGATATATTGACAGAGTTGAGGACGTAACCAAGGTTACTGTTTACTCGAATCTTCCCGAGGTTGAGCTGTTCGTAAACGGCGAGAGCATAGGCAAGAAGTCGGCCCCGGACCATTTCTTCTATTTTGAGGTTAAGAACGTAGGCGAGTCCACTATTGTTGCAAAGGCGGGCGAGTTTACCGACGAGGGCAAGATACGTAAGGTTGACGAGATGAACATGGACTACGTTCTTGTTGAAAAGGGCGCGGTTCTTAACTGGTTTGACGTTACAGCTCCCGCAGGACGCTTCTCTCTTAACGATAAGCTCAGCGACATTATGAGCTGTCTGCGCGGCAAGCTCTGGTTTGCAAAGGTAGGCCTTGCAATAAAGAAGAAGATGGATTCCGGCAAGAAGGACGGCGAGAAGAAGTCGGGCGGCTTTGACGTTGATCTTTCATCGGGCGGCGGCCTTATGCAGATGATGGGCGGCTTCACCGTTTTAAGACTTACCTCTATGATGGGTATGATGAACGTAAACTTCACAAAGGAAGAGCTTCTCGCTCTTAACAAGAAGCTTAACCGCATAAGAAAGCCTAAAAAACTTAGATAAGTAAACTATTATTTACAAAAACTCTGCATTTAGCTCATAACAAACGAAAGGAATTATATTTATGAAAATGACTTTCCGTTGGTACGGCGAGGGAAACGACCGTATCAAGTTATCCGACATCAAGCAGATACCCGGAGTTGAGGGTATCGTATGGGCTCTTCATGATAAGATGCCCGGAGAGGTTTGGCAGCCTGAGGAAATTGCAAAGGTCAAGGAGCAGTGCGACAAGTACGGCTTCAATATCGACGTCGTTGAGTCGGTAAACGTTCACGACGACATAAAAATAGGACTCCCCACAAGAGATAAATATATTGAAAATTATAAGCAAACTATAAGAAATCTTTCAAAGTTCGGTGTTAAGGTTATATGCTATAACTTCATGCCTATATTCGACTGGACGAGAAGCAATCTCTTCCACGAGGTTGGCGACGGCTCAACCGCGCTCTTCTACGAGAAGAATATGATTCAGGACGATTACAACGCTATGGCGAAGTATATCCTTGATTTTACCGAGAAGTACAATATGTCCTTCCCCGGCTGGGAGCCCGAAAGAATGGCGAAGCTTGACGAGCTGTTCAAGGCTTATGAGGGTGTTGACCACGAGAAGCTCTGGGCAAACCTTAAGTATTTCCTTGAGGCTATCATGCCCACATGCCGCGAGTGCGACATCAAGATGGCTATCCACATGGACGATCCGCCCTGGGATATCTTCGGTCTGCCCCGTCTGCTTGTAGACGAGCCGAGCATTGACAGATTCTTGAAGATGGTGGACGACCCCTACAATTGCCTGACTCTTTGCTCTGGAAGCCTTAATGCAAATCCCGATAACAACGTTGCGGATATTGTAAGAAAGCACTGCTCGAGAATCGCGTTTGCCCATATCAGAAACGTAAAGCATTTTGAAAACGGCGATTTCTCCGAGGCAAGCCACAGAGATTGCGACGGAGATACCGGTATTCTCGAAATTCTTAAGGCTTATCACGACTGCGGATTTGACGGCTATATTCGTCCCGATCACGGCAGACATCTTTGGGACGAGGGACCTGGCAAGGTTCGTCCCGGCTACGGTCTTTACGACAGAGCGCTCGGCATAATGTATATGCTTGGCGTATGGGATATGCTCGATAAGCTCGATAGTTGAGAGATTTTGTCCTAATCGTCGATTGCTGTAAGAGAATCAAGATTAAAACGAAAGGAAATAATTAAAATGAACAAGAATGTATTAAATACAGACCTCACCGGCAAGGTTGCCGTTGTTACGGGCGCAGGCGGTGTGCTATGCTCCTATTTTGCAAAAGTGCTTGCACGTGCGGGTGCAAAGGTTGCGCTCCTTGATCTCAACTACGATGCAGCGAAGGCTTATGCTGACGAGATAGTGGCAGAGGGCGGAGTTGCAAAGGCTTATGCCTGCAACGTACTTGAAAAGGACACCTGCTACGCGGTAGCAGACACGGTTGAGGCGGAGCTTGGCAAGTGTGATATACTTATCAACGGTGCGGGCGGAAACAACCCCAGAGCTACTACCGATAAGGAATATTTCGAGCTTGGCGACATTGATGCTGATACCAAGAGCTTCTTTGACCTTGACTCAGCAGGCGTGGGATTTGTCTTCAACCTCAACTTCCTCGGCACTCTTATTCCCACTCAGGCATTTGCGCGCCAGATGGTTGGCAGAGAGGGCTGTAACATCCTTAATATTTCATCTATGAACGCATACACCCCACTTACCAAGATTCCCGCATACTCTGGTGCAAAGGCGGCAATCTCCAACTTTACACAGTGGCTTGCGGTTCACTTCTCCAAGGTTGGAATTCGTGTAAACGCTATCGCTCCCGGCTTCTTCTCAACGAAGCAGAATGCGGCGCTGCTCTTTAACCCCGACGGAACACCCACAGCGCGTACAGGCAAGATACTTGCCGCAACTCCTATGGGCAGATTCGGTGAATCCAAGGAGCTTGAGGGCGGACTTCTCTTCCTTATAAACAATAAAGCAGCAGGCTTCATTACGGGCGTTGTTCTTCCTATTGATGGCGGCTTCTCTGCATATTCGGGTGTTTAATACTAAAAAGAAGGATTTTCTATGAAGAGTAATGAAGTTAGATCCTCGGGCGCATCGTCACCCGAGAAACAAAGAAAGACTCACGTCGCAATATGCCTTGTTTTCCTTGCGGTTGTATTTGCAGGAATTATAATAGCTGCGGTGATAATCGGACTTAACGGTGGATTTGACGCAAGAGTAAACGGCAAAAACGCCGAGGAGCTTTACAGCTCGGTTCAGCAGAGCATAAGCGGTAATACTAATAACGAGGTCAAGATAACGAGAACCGCAAGAGCGGACAGTGCCTTCGGTCAAGCAACCTTACAGGTTTTGATGCGCGAGGAGATAACAAGACGTATATCCGGTGATAACTTCTATTATAAGAAGATTTCCACAACCACTTACACCGCAGGAGATAAGGAAAACTCCTCGGCTTCCATGATAGAAATAACGATCGTGGGTGATAAGGTGTACGTAAGGCACGATAACGAAAAGCAGCTTGAGCAGCTTACCTCTCTTGATACCTACCTTGAAGCCTTTGACATTTCGGGCGATATGCTTCTTGATATTGAAGGACTCTTTGATAGCAGCGACATAAGGAGCGCAGACGGAAGCAACACCGTATTGGCAGACCTGACTGACAGTAAATATGAATCTGACATAGAGAAGAATGCAAAGACCTTCTTCCTTGAGAACAAGCAGAGTTTGAACTGGATATGGTCATTCTACCCCACGTTCTCCGGTGAGAAGGTAACCGCCGTATATAACGACGACGGTTTGCTCACACAGACAAGCTATAGCTACTCTCTTACAGACTCCTCAAAGGCCTTCCTCAGCGGAAGCGCGCAGATGAATGCCAATATAACTTACGGTAATATTGAGATAACTGCACCGGCAGATGCAGACGAGTTCAAATAAACGAAAAGGGACTGGCGCATTTAGGTGAAATCGAAAATGACTTAAAAAGAAATAAAAAACTCATTTTTAATAAACGAGGAAATAAATATTATCTAAGGTTGAAATTCTCCGAATTTCTCCATTAAATTTGAGTCATTTTCTATTCGCGTTTCCCTCCCTCGACGTACCCTCGTACGCCTCACGGTCGGGAGAACCCGAATTTTCCCTCTAAATCCTCCTATCCCCTTAATAATTTAAGAGGCTAGCTCAAATGAAAAATTTGAGCTAGCCTCATTTTTTGCGTAATTATACCTTTTAACAAATACTTAACAAAACAAAAAACTTTCAAAAACAGTAAATGTGTAAAATAATGCCGTAAATCAAAAAAATGAAAAGAGGTAACTAGCAATGACACAGAATGAAAAGGAATTCCTTGTACAGAAAATCAGAACCCAGTATACAGAAAAGGAGCATACGGCTCTTGATGAGCTTAAGGCTATTGACAGCGAGGTAAAAAGGCCTGCGAACATATTTGCGTACACGTTTGGCTCCGTTTCCGCAATTGTTGTGGGAGCGGGAATGAGCCTGGTTATGACTGACATCGGCGAGATGGTGGGCATCGGTAACAATATGCTCGTCGGTATCATCGTAGGCGTTATAGGTCTTGGGGCAGCGGCTCTTACTTATCCTATTTATAAAAAGATTCTCGATTCAAGAAAGAGAAAATACGCGCCCGAGATAATGAAGATAAGCGACAAAATAATGAACGAAAACTAATTTTCATAAGGAGATAATAAAATGGCAATCAAAGAATTTTTTAAGAAGGCATTTTCCGATATGAAGGAGAGCGCGAAGGCACAGCACGAGGTGGACAAGGCAAATTTTGAGGCGGCAAAGGCCGAGTCCAAGGCTAATTTCCAAGAGGCAAAGGCAAATTCCAACCCCGAGGTGTATAAGAAAAGGGTGTCAGATGAGCGCGAGGCGCAGATAGCCGAGGCAAACGAGCGCAAAGCGGCTGCGGAGGAACGCATCGAAAAGGCAAAAAATCAGTAAATAATAACAAACGAAAGCGAAGCGCTTCTTCGGAGCCTCTGCCGTCAATTCGGAGCAGACTGACGAGGCGGGCTTTGAATGTGTGAATTTTGAGACCTCGGGTCTTGGTTTTTCAAGCTTCGTTAAATAAAAAAGAAATATAACCTTTCATTCCAAGAGCATTAATAATTATCATATTTGAAAATAAAACTTTACAAAAAAGGTGATATTAATGAAAAAGACGTATAATAATCAAGAGGAAAGCAAAAAATCCGTACGAGCGTTAAAGCATAGTTGTAAAAATAATAGCCTCCGACAACAATCCTGAGTATAAGGTTCCTTGGTTGCTATGGGCTGTATGATGACACTACCCTCAGATTATTATAAGGCTCTCGGACGCTACGGTATCAAGGCCACGTTCTTTGCTTTTTCTTAAGGGTAACTCCGACAGCGAGTTTAACAACTGAAGCCATAGAAAAATCACGGTGATCGATGGCAGGGTGGGCTACAAGACCGGCATAAATATTGCCGACGAGTACATAAACGCCATCGTTAAGCACGGTTATTGGAGGTACTGAACGTTTCTCTCGAGATCACCGACCGAATGAACGACGTGCATATTATTCGCCGCTTTGTACGCGCGGCGGGCAGAGTATTCGCAACGCTTATGTAAAAAATACCGACTCATTAAAGCATGACTTAAAAATATGGGAATGCTATGAGTCGGTGTTTTCAATAAATTTCATTAGAATGATAAGGAGCTTAAGCCGTGACGAAAAGAAAGATATATTTACTCCTGACGAGATTTCCCGATAACGGCTCGAAGGTTATACGCGCTATGACGGGGTGCTGTTATCCTCATGCGTCCATAGGGCTTTCCGAGGACCCGAGCACCTTTTACAGCTTCGTTACCAAGGGCTTTATAGTTGAAAAAATCGCAAGATACGTAAAGCCGGGGAGAGAGCCCTTCCCATGTCAGCTATACGAGCTCGAGGTATCAAAAAAGGTCTACGATAGGATAAAGAGGATAGTAGAGCGCTTCATCAGATTTAAGGATAAGCTTCATTACTCAAGACTCGGGCTTGCGCTGAGTCTTCTCCATATACCGTACAGGCGCAACCAAAGGGGCTTTTTCTGCACGCAGTTCGTCGCCGAGGTTCTTCAGATTGGCGGCGCCGCAAGGCTGAAGAAGAAAAGCACCAGATATTTTTCCGACGATCTCAAAAGGCTTCCGGGAATGAAATTGAATTATCAAGGGGATATGAAAACTATGTTAAGCCTAATTAGGCTCAATCCCAGCTTGACTTAAGCAAAAAACACTTAATTTTCGGTATTTTTTCGTCGGCTTAAACAAAACGTTAACAATTATGTGTTATAATATAAGCAAAGAATGGATTTTTACCGAAAGTGAGGTCTTTGTCTTGTTCAAGATACTTGTAGTGGAAGATAGCGCAGAGCTTAATCGGAGTATATGCTCCTTTCTTAATAAAAGCGGATACGAGGCAATAGGCACGCTGTCTGCCGAGGAGGCGTACGACGCTATGTACGAAAACGTCTTCGACCTTATCGTGTCGGATATAATGATGCCGAAGATAGACGGCTTTGAGTTCGTAAAGACTGTCAGAAGCCTTGACCAGAATATCCCGATAATTTTTATGACCGCAAGAGATGACTTTGCTTCAAAGCAGAGGGGCTATCGCGTCGGAATTGACGATTATATGGTAAAGCCTATCGACCTTGATGAGCTTTTCTTACGTATAGGAGCTCTCCTGCGGCGCTCGAAGATAGCCTCGTCGCGAAAGCTTGAGGTGGGCAGGTTCGTTATGGATGCTGACGAGAGAGTTGCCGAGTGGGACGGCGAGGAGATACCGCTTACCGTAAGGGAATTCAACATTCTCTATAAGCTTCTCTCCTATCCCAAAAAGACCTTCACGAGAACCCAGCTGATGGACGAATTCTGGGATGCCGACACAACCTCCGGCACAAGAACCGTTGACGTTTATATGACGAAGCTCAGATCGAAGCTTGCCGAGTGCGACTCCTTTGATATTCTGACCGTACACGGTCTTGGCTACAAGGCGGTGATAAAATGAAAAAGGGACCCGGCGTCGAGCGTGCGCTTAGGGGCGTAAGCAGATTTATTCTTTTCTTCATCATCGTAGCCTTCGTCGTAACCTGCTGTATGCTTCTTTTCCTCAGCACCCTGGCGTACACTATTAACGTTGATTTTACAAGCGTTAATATCGGAGTGGCGGCAAAGCTTACGTTTATAAACGTCGTAGCTCTCTCGCTTATCCTGACAGTGCTTGATACTCTCAGGCGCTATTTTGCGGTGGAACGGCCCGCCCGTGATATAATAGAAGCGGCGGAGAGAATTATGCAGGGAGATTTTTCCGCAAGGATAGATAAGAGGCGTTTTTCTCTCTTCGGGGAAAAATTTTCAGAAATAGCCGAGTGCTTTAACAGAATGGCGGAGAAGCTTCAGGGAGTTGAAACGTTGAGGACAGACTTCGTTTCCAACGTTTCCCATGAGTTAAAAACGCCAATGGCGGTAATGCACAATTACGCGTTAATGCTGAAGCGAGGCGCTCACAGCGAGCAGGAGAGGGAGGAGTATATTGACGCTATATACGCGGCGTCCTCATCTCTTGCATCACTGATCTCAAACATATTAAAGCTCAACAAGCTTGAAAACCGTCAAACCAGCCTTCAAAGGACGAGATATAATTTAAGCGAGCAGGTATGCGAGTGTCTTCTTGGATTTGAGGATACCTGGGAGAAGAAAAATATCAACATAGAAACGGATATAGAGGATGATGTGTTCGTTTTTACTGACGGAGAGATAATGAGCATAGTCTGGAACAACCTTATTTCAAACGCCTTGAAGTTTACGGATGCGGGCGGCACGGTATTCGTTTCGGTTGCGTCTTTGGGAGATACGGTGTCCGTAACCGTAAAGGACACGGGCTGCGGTATCCCCAAGGACGTGGGGGAGCGTATGTTTGATAAATTTTATCAGGGTGATACCTCTCGCGCCACCGAGGGAAACGGTCTCGGACTCGCCCTCGTTAAAAGGGTCATTGACATTACCGGCTGTGATATATCCGCTTCCAGCAAGGTCGGTGTAGGTACGGCGTTTACGGTCAGAATGAGGAGGGGATAAAATGGATAAAGAGAAATTAAAAAAGATATGTAAAAAGCTTATATTTCTGCCCCTGCCTATAATTATACTGCTGGCTCTCGTGGCGGCTCCGGCTCTGGCGTTAGTGTTCGTTTACGGCATGGACACCCACCCGATAGCATATTTCGTATACGTATTCAGCTTTTACACCTTGTCGGTCGCGACAGTTTATTGCGTCCTCGTTTTACCTAAGCAGTATAAGAGGGCAAAGGGAGCGATATACGGCACGAAATACGGCAATATGTTTTTTACAGACCTTGATTTCAGAACGCATATAACCCTGTATTCTTCCCTGATACTTAATGTTTTGTACGCGGTTTTCAACGTTTTGTCAGGCATAGTTTACAATACGGCGTGGTTTCACGTTCTTGCGGGGTATTATATCATCCTCGCTCTTATGAGATTTCTTCTTTCCCGATTCGTGTCGGGAAATGATATAGGCGAGAATACGGTGGGCGAGTGGAGGCGGTCGAGGGTCTGCGCCTTTATCCTGACGCTGATAAACCTTTCGCTCTCCGGTGCGATACTTATGATAATGTATCAAAAGCGAGGCTTTGTCTATCACGGAATGCTTATTTACGTTATGGCGGCCTACACCTTCTATATTACCACCGTTGCGATAATAAATATCGTCAGATACCGTAAGTACAACAGCCCCGTTCTGACCATGTCAAAGATAATTAATTTGACTGCGGCGCTTGTGTCGATGCTACAGCTTGAAACCGCTATGCTGTCGACCTTCGGCGCCGATATGACGGAGGAAACGAAGAGGTTGTTTATTGCCCTGACGGGCGCGGGAATAAGCGTTATAGTCATTGCAATGTCGGTATATATGATAGTTCGCTCCACAATCGAAATTAAAAAAGCAAAAACGGAGAAGTAAAAAAATATGGGTGAAGAAAATAAATCGTTTGAATACAACTATTCCGCAAAGGAGCAGGCGGAGATAAAGAAGATACGCGAAAGGTATGAAAAAAAGGAAGAGCCCGAGGACAAGATGCAGATCTTGCGCCGCCTTGACGGGAGCGTTACGAGAAAGGCAAACACTTCCTCAATAGCAGTTGGTGTTATCGGCGCCCTTATTCTCGGCACCGGTATGAGCCTCGCTATGACGAATCTATCAGAGATTTTAGGCTCAAATGCGGCATACGCTATGCCGATAGGCATCTTAATAGGAACGGTAGGACTTGCGCTCACCGCTCTTGCATATCCCGTATACCGCTTCGTTACAAGAAGAGAAAGAGAGCGCATAGCTCCCGAAATAATAAGGCTCACCGACGAGCTGATGAAATAATTGAGTAAAAAGAAAAGGCTGAGTCAAAAGACTCAGCCTTAAACACTGTTTTATAGCTTCGAGTATCCGAAGCTGTTTACCAGCGCGTCAATCTTATTACCAGCGCGGCATAATGGGCACTCGTGCGAGGAATACGTCTGATAATCTCCGAGGTCCTTGGGGTCGAATACCGAGTTTACCTTGTATCCCATGCATTCCTCAACCGTTGCAAATATTGATGAAATTCCTGCAACCGTACCTCCGTAATACTGTATAGCCTCAATAGCGGCTCTGGCGGTAAAGCCTGTGGTTACAGAGGCCGCAAGGATAAGCACGTTTTTATTTGTTATGGCGGGAAGGATATTATCACGGAAGATAATCTGGCTTCCCGAGGTATGCTCGGGCGTAACTACATATATAGTCTGATGAGCGTTAAGGTTCATAAAGTCGCCGCGCGTCAGTGCATCGGCAAGGCAAGCACCTATAACCTCCGTTCCGTCAAGGCAGAGCACCGTGTCTACTATGGTGTTGTGATTGTAGTAGCTGACAAGAGCGTCGGCAACAGCCTGCGCCTCGGAAAGCCTCGTCTTTTGCGTGGTTACGTCAATGTAATAGTTGATATGGCTGTGGTTTGTCGCAAAGTGTCCGGGTGACACTCTGAGGAAGAGATTTCTGTTCTTTGTTCTGATTTTGTAAGAGTTACCGCTTGGCATAAAAAATCCCCTTTTTCTTTATTATACCATTAAAGCTATTGTCCTGTCAATTGACGGGAACGTAGGAATTATTAACCTTTTTTCGTGAAAAATATCCAAAAAACATAACCGCCCCCACATAGCGAGGGCGGTATTTTGTCGTTCTTATTCGGTTATCAGGTTCGCGACTGAATCGTAAACTCCGCTCTTTTCGTCATTTGTGTTTAGGTCAACGTCCTTTGCGCGCTCACGCACCTCGTCGGTGGTCATATCCATAATCAGAGCAACGGCAGTAGGATTTTCGTACATATAATTATGCACCTTCCACTCCTTTAGGTAATAGTCGATATCACTTTCAAGAAGTCCTGCGGCTCTTCCTTCTTCGGTGTTTATAATATGATAAAGAATTTTCTCCTGCTCGAATACGTCGGTGACTGTGTAGGAGTTATAAATCTTTATTACGGGAGCTGTGATGCCGCTATCCTGATTGGTGTGCTCGGATATCTTATAGTTCACCTTTCCGTCTACTGCGTCATCTTTGGTTTCGGCATAATTATATGAGGCATCAATTTCTGCCTTCTTTTCTTCAATAAGATCGATAAACCTATTGAAGTCGGAGCGGTAGAGAATAGGAACTCTTGGATACCCGAGAGCGTCGAACATATTTCCGAGCGTTCCGGTGGTGCAGATAACCGTTGCGTTAACGTCGCCCTCCTTCGTTTTCGGGATGGCTACGGGCATACTTTGGCTTGTCGCGGAAGATGACTTTACGGTATAGGAGAACGAGCCGTCCTCGCAAATAAACGCGCCTTGCTTTCTCATGGTAGCCTCGATAAGCTCGGGAGCTCTTTCATGCAGCGTCGCTCTTATGCTTGTTACTATCCGTTCAGCTTCCTCGTCGGGCATGTGAGTCTTTACGTTACTGATGATGTTACAGATAGAGAACCATGAATTGTATAACCAGCATACCGTTGGGGTTTCGGTGGTGTATTCCATAGTTATCGTGTCTATTGCCGAGTTGACGGAGGCGCTGGGGTAGGGAAGAGCTCTGCCTATGGAGTTATACGCCGTAGAGATTTTCATAAATCCGTTGAGAGCTGCGAATTTCGCCGGTCCCGTTACGTTTCCGTCGGCGGAGGCCTTGTGCCAGTTGCCCGTTTCCTCGATACAACGCTCGTCGAGCCAGTCGCCGAGAATGTCGATAAGGGAGTAGTCCTTGCCCATCTCTTTGAGCGTCTTGTCACGCGCCGCGATCTGAGCCGCCTGCGACGAGAGCTGGTTTCCTATCCAATAAGAATCCTCGTAAATATAATACTCTCCCTCGGGGTCGTCGAAGCCGGCAAGATAATTCTTGAACGCCACGTCATCTACAAGATGAGAGGGAACGAGTGCTTCAGATGCTGCTGCAACAACGCGGGAAACTGCTATGATTGCCGAAGATTCTATCGGCATAGTGAGTCCGGTGGCTGAAACGGGTGTTCCGTCCCACCTCTTACCGTCACCGTTTTTTTCAAGAATAGTATCATAAGTAGGACGTGCGCCAAGCTGATCCAGTACACCGAGGGCGCTTGTTAAATCTCTGCCTCGGCGGGAGTAGTGGGTGTCAACCATCTCCTTCGTCCACTGAGGGTGATAGAAATATCCGTTAGGGTCCTGTCGCTCTTTCATGAATTTTACAAGAGCCTTTTGCATCCATTCGGGCAGCGCATCTCTTACGTCATCAAATTCTTTTATCATTCCGGAGCTGGAGATAATACCAAGCGCCTGCGACGTAGACTCGATATCGGGGAGCAGGTCGTAATATTTATCGCTGTATAGAACCTGATTATTATCCCTTGCCGATTCGGAATAGTAAAATCCTCCGTATTCCGAGTCAAAGAGTCCCGCAAGCCAATCCACCAAAGCGTCGGAATAGAGAGCGTCATACATCTCGTGTAAAGCTGCGGCAGCCTCTTCACCGGCAGCCTCGGCGAACTGCGTCCACATAGTGTCCTCGTAATCCTTGTCGAGCCCTTTCTGATATTCGGATACGTCGAAGGTTCCGACGTAAAGATGGGCGTCTTTAATATCTATCGGAGTATTGTCCTTTATGTAATTGCTTGAAAAATACTGTACCGCGTGCTTTGCGATTACGGTTGTGTATCCGTCAAGCTCGTCAAATGCGATAGCAACGGAATTGTCATAGGAATATATTGCAAATCTCGCTATATATTTGTTATCCCTTGAAATACGTTCAAGATACTTATATGCGTCTTGGGAAATTTCTCTGTTGCACTTTCCGAGAACCAACTCGTTTTTTACCTGCTCGGAGCTGTCAAGTCTCGGCTTCGGAATTTCGCCGAGCGCACCGTAAAGCTTTGACATAAGAGCGGAATACGGAATATTTGAGTCCTTGGCAAACACTATGTTTACTTGCTCTCCTATGTCGAAGGTGATTTCGTCATTGTTGTAAGGCTCCTGCGGCTCCTCGGGAGACTCCTGCTCATCTGTAGTAGGTGTATTATCAGCGCCGTTACCTGTCACACCCATAATATTTCCGAGCGGAGAGCCGGGAACAACAAGCACCTCGCAAGAGGTAAATGATAATATGATTAAAAGGAACAGCATAAAAATTTGCGCGCCCACTCTCTTTTTCATAATTACTTTTTCCTTTCGTTTTGAAGAATATATTTTATAATATAATAATTATATAATACAACCCCCAAAAATACAATAGGCAACATTCACAAAATCTTTTGTGCTTTATGTCGCTTTTGCACAAAATCAGAAAGTAAAGCGACTTTAAAAAACGCCTTATAAAAATTAGCTTGAATTTTAGAAATAGCTGTTTACAAGGCTTGCAAAATATGCTATACTATAAATAGTATTTCGCTAAAATGTGAAGTGAGGTTTACAAAATATGCATTTCTATGAGCTTGCAGAATACAGAGAATCCTGCCGTAGCTATGACGGCGACAGAGAAATTGAGCCCGAAAAGATTAGAAAAATAATGGAGTGTGCAAGACTTGCGCCCTCCGCCTGTAACGGCCAGCCGTATCATCTTACTGTTTGTACGGCAGAGGCGGCAAAGGCCGTAGCGAAGGCTACGCAGGGTATGGGAATGAACAAATTTACTTCTGATGCACCTGTAATTATTGTTATATCCGAGGAGCCATACGTTAAGAGCGCGGCTTTCGGCTCGAAGGTGAAGGGTATAGATTACCGCTCGATAGACATAGGCATAGTCGCGGCACACATTACCTTTATGGCGGCAGAGCTTGGGCTTGAGAGCTGTATTTTAGGTTGGTTTGATGATGAAAAAATACGGGAAATATGCTCTCTTGAGTCTAGGGTGCATCTCGTTATCTGCCTCGGATACGCAAAGGAAGATAAGCCGAGGCGGGAAAAGCGCCGTAAGGACTACGGCGAGCTTGTCAGCGAGATAAAATAATCCCAAAAAGAAAAGAGGCTCACGGCTTCATCAGGCGTGAGTCCCTTCTTTTTATAGAATTTTTTCCATTCCGACCTTTTGCGGAGCAAGTCCCATTTTTTCATAGAACCGCATAGCATCAGCGTTGCAGGACCATACGTTAAGAGTCAGATTGTAGCAGCCGATCTTCTTTGCAAAGTCGGTCACGTATTCGTAAAGAGCCGTACCGATGTGCTCACCGCGCCTTGACTCGTCAATACACAGGTCGTCTATATACAGTGTTTTTATATCGGTCAGAATATTATTGTTTTCGTGACGGATAAGGATGCAGAAGGCGTATCCCAGCACATCGCCCTCTTCGTTCAGCGCAACGAATATCGGTCTTGCGTCGTCGCCGATTATGGAGAGAAGCTCACCGTCCGTGTATTTTTTTGCATTAGGTCTGAAAATGTCGGGTCGTCCCTTATAATGTACGTCGAGAACCTGCTTTAGCAGTTTATTAATGCCCGGCAGATTGTTTTTATTAGCTCTTTTTATTTGCATCGTTATCACCGCTTTTTTTATTTATTGTATCACAAACTTAATTTATTTGCAAGCCCATTTCTGTTTTTATAAAATTTTGCAAAACCGATTCTTTGGTATTGATTGTTGTTATTTTGTATGGTATAATTTTATTAGAAAACTAAATATGGAGAATATCTATGAAAATAAAGAAATTATTATGCGTGATACTCTCGGCATTCATTTGTGCCACATCCTTAAGCGGCGTATCTCTTAATATATCTGCTCTTAGTATATCTATTCCCGATATGCCCTTGAAGCCTCCTGTCATCCAAGAGTCTACGGGTGTTAAAAGCGGCATTTTTAGTTATGCTCTAGAGGAATTGGGCAAGGGATATACATTTAACAGAAGCGCAAGATATTATTACAGCGACTCGTATTTTTCGGAGCCTGCGGAGAATTATAATTCTCATCTTGCTACTATGTCGATGTGCCTTGCTATCAGCGCCTTTTCTGTCGTTGAGCAGGGGGATAATCCTAATTATGAAGAGCAGTCAAGACACGTCGTAAGCCTTTTCGGCAAAATAGGGTTCGCCGATATAACGCCAAACGACGATATGTACGTAAAGCCTACCGCACAGACGATGGGCGCTGTTGCGGCGAGAAAGACAATGTCGGATTCTGACGGTGAATATACACTTGTTGCCCTTGCACTCAGAGGCGGCGCGTACGGCTCGGAGTGGGCAGGGAACCTTAATGTTGGTACGGCAAAGGCAAACGACGGTAATCATCAGGGCTTTTACGAGGCTCGTGAGAAGGCAGTTTCATTTTTAAGCGAATATATCTCCGATATATCCGGCAGAGTGAAGTTCTGGGTCGTGGGCTATAGCCGTGCGGCTGCGGTTGCGGGACTTGTCGGAGCGTGGCTTGATGATAACTCTGCGTCCCTTGCAAACCGCAATTTAGCCTTTACCCTTCATGACGTTTATACATACACCTTTGAGGCCCCGAGAGGAACCGCCAAGGAAAACACCGTAGATAAAAATTATTCAAATATTCATAACGTGGTCGGAGCAAACGACCTTGTTACGAAGGCGGCAATGTCCGGAGTCTCCGATCTCGGCTGGAATTTTGTAAGAGTCGGAGAAACAGATATTTACAGTATAAAGGCTACGCCAGACAGGACCACTGACGCCCTATATGAACAAAGACGCACCCTGATGATAGGGTTCCTCAGAAATATGAACCCCGATATCGTGTCAGTACGTGACGACGTAGAGGACGAGATGTTTAACGTCTGGCACGGCGCATCTCTTAACGAGGTGCTGAACTATGTTTCAAAAAGGCTTGCGGAGGAAATTTCCAGAGAAGAATACGTTCTGTATATCGAGCCGCTTATGTGCGACGTTCTTGAGCAGGTGTTCAGTGATCAGAATAGTCAAAAGAGATTTATAGACGCTGTTAAAAATCTGCGTGATAAATATACCTTCGGCCGTTCTGTAAGCTTTACAGGCGAGCTTGGTCTTAATAAAGAAACCGTCGACCTTATAATAAAAAACAAAGAGGCGATAAAACCCGTTCTCATAGTAGCCATAAAGGACCTGCTCTCGAATGCGGGAGTAACCTATAACGAAGGCGAATTAATGGCGTTTATGTACGCTTTTCTTGACATTTTCAGCCAGAGGACTGTTGATATAGTCTATTCGATGCTCGTTCTTTTCACACAAGATGCACCCGGATTTTTCGCAAATCACTACCCCGAGCTTCCTCTTGCGTGGTTGATGGCATCTGATAGCTATTACGGCGGAATAGAGGCTGACATGGCGCCCGCTGTTACAAGAGAGGTTACGGTAAGCGGCGCGAGCTTATCCGTTTTAGATTCGGAGGGGACCGTCCTTTTCTCGTCAGCCGATTCGACTGACGCTACGTGCGCGCTTAAGGTTGTGAGGTCAGAAAATAAAACCGTAATATATCTTCCGTCAAACGCGTCCTACAAGATAGAGCTTTCATCATACGGTCTTACAGAGTATTCGGTAAACGAATATTGCATCGTTGACGGAGAGTATAAAAGAAGAGTTTTGTATTCGGAGATAGATGCTTTGGGTGAAGATCTCGTTGCCGAAATACCCGAGCTGTCGAGAGGTAAGGTCGCATCCTATACTCTTCATTATGAGTCGGGCGAGCAAATTTGGGGCAGTGATTCCTTGAGTGAGAAAATACGTACCGTTAATGTAAGTGCGACAGCGGACAACGTGTTGCTTTACGGAGGCGGTGAATATTTCGTCGGTGAGCAAGTTGCCGTATATGTAAATGATGCAGAGTGTCACACCTTCCTTGGCTGGTATAAGGCGGATGCGCTTCTTTCTACGGATAGGTCGTATAGCTTTACAGTAACAGATAACGTTGAAATTACTGCTCGCTTTGCCGACAGTCATACACCGACCGACTGGATAGTTGACGTCGAGGCAAAGGTAGGCGTCGAAGGCAGCGAGCATATAGAATGTACCGTATGCGGCATCACTATCGAGCAGCGGAAAATCCCCGCAAAGACCGAGTGCGCGACAGAAATACCCGAGCCTGAAGAAGACGAGCCGAAGCCCTCGATTTTACCAATATTTATAGTCTGTGTTTCTATCGTAGGTGTCGGCGTGGCAGGAGTTGCCGTTGTCGCTGTACGCCGATATAATAGAAGGAAAAAATAGTACAAACGTTACCCGTTTATGCTATATTTCCAAAACGTATTGACATTTCGGTTTTTATGTATTAGACTATAAATATTAATATGGATAAAAACATATAATTTTGGAGGTTTTCGTTTGAATAAAAGAAGAACGCCGACTCGCGTGCTTGCATTTTTGCTATTTGTTATAACTGTTGCACACATTCTCCTTCCCGTGCAGGTAGCCGCAGTGAATAATATTGAAATATCTTCCGACTCATCTATAAAAAGCTCCGCAAAATCTGCAAGCAGCTATTATTACGACGATGCATATTTTAACCGTCCGTCTACCGTGTACAATCCCAGCCTTGCCACTCTATCTATGCATCTTGCAATGAGCGGATCGTTCAATATGCTTCATAGATTTGGCTTTTCAGATATAACCGCCAATGCGGATATGTTTACAGAGCCTACCGCCAAAACTATGGGTGCCGTAGCCGGAAGAAAAACCCTTTCAGATGAAGATGGGGAGTATACTCTCGTAGCTATCGCATTGAGGAGCAACGGATATGGTGCTGAATGGGCGAGCAATATTAAGGTTGGCGAGGCTAGTGATAGAAACGGAAATCACGTTGGCTTTTACGAAGCAAGGGACAGGGCTTTATCGTTTTTGAAGGATTATGTAAAAAACGATGAGGGAAGAGTAAAATTTTGGTTGGCGGGCTTTAGTCGAGGGGCGACGGTCGCGGGACTTATTGCCGCTTGGCTTGACGACAATCTCTCTCGTCTTCCGAACACGAATATAACAGTTGAAATCGGCGATATATACGCTTACACCTTTGAGGCGCCTGCCTCTACCGCCAGAGATAACGTTGTCGGCAAGGATTACTCTAATATACATAACGTTATAAACGCAAGCGATATAGTAACCAAGGTTGCTATGGCAAACGCCTCTGATCTAGGCTGGGATTTTGTCAGACCGGGTGATATTTTGACTTACAACGGTGATAACGTTGACGTTCATTCCGTAAAGCTGGTTCCCGATAAGACTATGGACAGCCGTTATGAAGAAAAGCTACAGGTTATGCTCGGCCACCTTAATACAATAGAGCCGGGACTTGAATATTCTCCCGACGGGTTCGGCGATGAGGCGTTTGGCATTTGGGAATCGGCACCGATGTACGAGGTGCTGAATTATCTTGCTACAAGAGTAGCCCAGTCGCTTCCCCGAAAGCAGTATGCAACTATGATTCAGCCTACTATGATGGATATAGTTGCCCAGCTGTATTCTGACGAAGAAGCCTTCGGAAGATTGGCAAGAGCCATAGTCGATACAGTAGAGGAATATGGCTTTGGAGATATGTTTGGCGGCTCTGATTCTTCTGATGATTCGGATAACTCGGACGGTTCGGACATGCCCGGCGGCTCGGGTGATTCGGACACCGTCACGCCTCCCGGAGAGGTGATTGTCCCCCCGGTTTCAGGCGGTGAGGGCAATTCCGACAATTCGGGCAATACCGGAGAATCGGGCGGCTCGGAGGATTCGGATAGCTCCGGTGATTCAGCAAACTCTGATCAGGAAATTCTCCCCGATATTGACAGCTCTGATATAATCGACCCCATCATATCGGCTATCGATGCAATTAATGCTATTTTAGATAAAATATCCCATAACAAAGAATTATTGAAGCCTGTTGCATACCTTATGGTAAAGAAGATATTGCAAAAGGCCGAGATTAATTGTGACCAGAAGGAGCTCGCGAACTTTTTGTCAGTATTTGTGGATCTTCTTACTGTCGAAATTGTGGATATAATCTATTCCGCAGCGGCTCTTATTAGTCAAGGAGCGCCCGTTGTGCTTGACGCTCACTCACCCGCGTATTGTCTTGCTTGGCTTATGGCATACGATCCAAGCTACAGCGGAGAAGGTGCCATTGATTTTTCACCGGCACTTACGAGGATAATCACTATTGATAACGGTGCGGTTGTTTCTATCAGTGACGGTGATGAAAAAGTCGTATTTGACTCCCGGGACAAAAAATATTTTTCCGGCGATGCGCCCCTCAGGGCCTACGTTCAGAGCGGTATTCTAACCGTATATCTTCCGTCAGACGAGTCGTACAACTTGAAAATGAGTTGTGACAAGAGCTTCAACTATTCGTTGAAGGAATATTCATGCATTGACGGCAAATATATTCGTACTCTCACTTACTCGAATCTTAAATCCTCTTTGGGAGAGTATACGGCAGAGCTTTCTCCTTCTCGTTCTGAAGGTCCCGCCGTCTATACACTTAAAAACGAGAAGGGCGGGCTTGTAAAAGGACGTGATGTAATAAACGATTACGTATGTCACATTACCATAAAAGGCGGCAGCGATGCAGCGACAGGCAGCGGTCAGTATTACATAGGGAAGCCGGTTACCCTTTCCGTTCCTGATAAAATTTGCTACGAGTTTTACGGCTGGTATCAAGGAGATACACTTTTATCTTCCGAGAGAGAATATAGCTTTATCGCAAAGAAAAATCTTGCCATCACAGCCGATTTTACCGAAAATCACACTGCATCTGATTGGACGGTGGCGCGAGAGGCTACGGCTGATGCTTTAGGTATAGCGCAAAAGAAATGCTCTGGGTGCGGTAAGGTTCTTGAGGAACGCAATTTCTCCCTAGAGGATATGCTTAAGGCTACGGCGACTCCCGACGAGCAGGCACAGCCCGATGACTTATTAATTGCATTTGCGATAGGTGCCGTCGCCCTGATAGCATTGCCGGTAGTGGTGATTATAACGGTAAGAAAACGAAAAAAGATTAAGCAGGATATACATCAATAAAAGGAAAAGGGCGGAAAATTTCCGCCCTTTTGTAATATAACGCCCAACGCGTCAGTCAACTTCGCTGAAGTTATCCTTACCTACGGAGCAAAGAGGACACTCGAAGTCATCGGGTAAATCCTCAAATTTCGTTCCGGGTGCAATGCCGTGCTCAGGGTCGCCGAGAGCCTCATCATATTCCCAACCGCAAACGTCACATACATATTTTTTCATTGTTTTTCTCCTTGAATTTGTTTATTTTATTATATTTCAGCCTTCCAAAGACCGTGAAGGTTACAGTAAGCGTAAACGGCTATCGGCTTCTCGTCAGTGAGTGTGAAGCTCGCCTTGGGTGCATCTTCTGCCTCAAGCGCCTTGCGATGAACTCCCTTATCGGTTTCAAGATAGATCCACTCTATGCTGTGCTCCTTTGTCATAGGATGCTCGACAGAGCCGACAGCAACGTTTACGGTATTACCCTTTATCTCAACTACAGGGATATGCTTTTCTCTGCTGGCCTCAACGACACCCGCCTTGATTTCGGTCATCTTTTGACCGCAACAGACGAGAGGTGCACCCGACGCCTTTACCATTTCAACTATATTACCGCATTTTTCACAAATATAGAATTTTGCCTTTACCATTATACTTTCCTCCGGAAATTTATTTTTTATTCATTTTATATTAATTTGATTTGAACTTTTAGTTCTGTAAGCATTATAGCATACTTTTTTGTGAATTTCTGTTGAATTTTCAACAAAACAAAAATTTATTCTAAAATTTTTCCGTCTGTTGATATTGTAATTACCTGCCAAGGAATGAATTTACCGCTATTCATTATGGCTCTCTTTGCTGCATTTTCGATTCCCGAGCAGCATGGGACCTCCATTCTTACTATCTTAACGCTTTTTATATTATTATTCTTGATTATTTCAGTAAGCTTATCGGCATAATCTCCATCGTCAAGCTTCGGACAGCCGATAAGAGTGATATGTCCGCGCATAAAATCGTTATGGAAGGCACCGTAAGCGTAGGCCGAGCAGTCTGCGGCAATAAGCAGATTTGCATTATCGAAATAAGGCGCACCAACAGGAACCAGCTTTATCTGACAGGGCCACTGGGAAAGATTTGATTGAATGTCAACGTTTTTTGTGCTTTGCTTATCCACAGTACGCTTTATCGCCTTTGCGTTCATTCCGAGACAGCCGCAGGGGAGGGGTGAGTGTTCCCTGTTCTGCTTTGCCTGATTTACCGCCTTCTCGTCATAGGCGGGTGCTTCTCTTGTTTCAAAGGATATTGCGTTTACGGGGCAGGCGGGCAGACAATCACCAAGTCCGTCGCAGTAATCCTCGCGGGTGAGGCGTGCCTTCCCGTTTATCATCTCAATTGCGCCCTCGTGGCAGGCGGCAGCGCACGCACCGCAACCGTTGCATTTTTCTTCATCTATCCTTATTATCTTTCTTAACATAATTCCTCCATATAACCCGACGCATTTTCTCTTTTGCGTCTTGACTTTACGAGATAATTATAGTATAATCTCTAGCGTAAGTATGTTGAATTTTCAACAAAAGGAATAAAAAATGAAAAAACATATCGAAATTTTGAAAAAATGCCCATTGTTCGAGGGAATATACGAGGAAAATCTTATAAGAATGTTAGGTTGTCTTGGAGCGCGGGTTGAGCATTTTGGCAAGAAATATACGATTTTTTCCGAAGGGGCGCCTGCAAGGCTTATCGGAATAATGTTGAACGGTACCGCACAGATAACCCAGGTGGACTACTACGGCAATAGGAGTCTTCTTGGTAACGTACAGCCATCGGAGATTTTCGGAGAGGCATTTGCTTGTGCATCTGTTCCCTCGCTTCCTATTTCCGTTATTGCAAACGAGGACGCTGACGTCATGCTGATAGACTGCTCGCATATTCTCCACGTCTGTGAGAACGCGTGCGGATTTCACCATAAGCTTATATATAATTTAATGAAGGATCTTGCTGAAAAAACTATAATGCTTCATCAGCGCTCGGAGATAACGTCAAGACGCACGACCAGAGAAAAGCTTATAGCTTATCTTATGATGATGGCGAAAAAAACGGGAAAGAGCAGCTTCGATATTCCGTTTGACCGACAGGAGCTTGCCGATTATCTTGAGGTTGACCGTTCCGGACTCTCCTCCGAGATAAGCAAGCTGCGCGCCGAGGGGGTAATCGAGAGTTATAAGAATAGCTTCAAGCTACTATAATAAGAGAAGGAATGAGAAAATGATAGAAATAATCGAAATGAAAGATACACACGCCGAGGCTGTGATAGAAATGATGCGTACCTTTTACGCATCGGACGCTGTGTCAACTAACGGCTCCGAGGAAATATTCAGAGCAGATGTGGGAAACTGCATAAACGGCTCGCCCTATCTTGAGGGATACGTTTTTGCCGACGGGGATAGGCTCGTAGGGTACGGAATGATTGCAAAGAGCTTTTCCACCGAGTTTGGAAGAAGGTGTATTTGGATAGAGGATATCTATATAATTCCGGAGTATCGCTCGCAGGGGTTAGGAACGGAATTTTTGAGATTTGTTGAGCAGAAATTCCCGGGAGCGCTCTTGCGTCTTGAGGCGGAGGTCGAAAATGCCCATGCACTTCATACCTACCACAAAAACGGCTTTACCGAGCTTCCGTATACCGAGCTTATGAAAATGGTATAAAATAACAAGAAAAGTTTGATTTCCTTTATAAAGTGCGCCGTTTGGCGTATAATATGTTACGTAAAGCAAAGACGACTCGGAGATAAGACCAAGGACGAGCGCCTTTGCTTTACGTTTCATAAGATAAAGGAGAAATAAAGATATGTCATACGTAGACGAGGTAATAGCGCGTATCAAAAAAGAGAATCCGGACGAGCCGGAATTTCATCAGGCGGTAACCGAGGTTCTTGAATCGATAAGGGGCATTGTTGACGAAAACGAATCGAGCTTCAGACGCGACGCGCTTCTCGAGCGCCTTTGTAACCCAGAGAGGCAGATAAAATTTCGTGTTTCGTGGATTGATGACAAGGGACAGGTACACGTCAACACAGGCTACCGCGTTCAGTTTAACAGCGCGATCGGACCGTACAAGGGAGGCCTCAGGCTTCACCCCTCCGTCAATATAGGAATAATTAAATTCCTCGGCTTTGAGCAGATATTCAAAAATTCTCTCACAGGCCTTCCGATAGGCGGAGGCAAGGGCGGCTCGGACTTTGACCCAAAGGGGAAGAGCGACCGAGAGGTTATGGCGTTTTGTCAGGCGTTTATGAGCGAGCTTTGCAAATATATCGGTGCATATACCGACGTCCCTGCGGGTGATATCGGAATGGGCGCAAGAGAGATAGGATATATGTTTGGTCAGTACAAAAAGCTAAGAGGCGTATTTGAAGGTGTGCTTACGGGCAAGGGAAAATCCTATGGCGGCTCGCTTGTGAGAACCGAGGCGACAGGCTACGGACTCCTGTATCTTACCGAGGAAATGTTAAGGTGTCACGGGGTAGATATAAAAGGAAAAACCATTACCGTTTCCGGTGCGGGAAACGTTGCGATATACGCAATCGAGAAGGCGGCAGAGATGGGCGCCAGGGTGGTTACCTGCTCGGATTCTACGGGCTGGGTCTACGACCCTGACGGTATTGACGTCACCGCGCTTAAGGAAATCAAGGAGGTGAGGCGCCAAAGGCTCACCGAGTATAAAAAATATAGACCGAGCGCTGAATATCACGAGGGACGCGGGGTGTGGTCTGTAAAAAGCGATATTGCTCTTCCTTGCGCTACACAAAACGAGCTTGATATCGAGGACGCAAAAGCCTTGGTCGCAGGGGGCGTGATAGCGGTCTGCGAGGGAGCAAATATGCCGACGACCCTTGAGGCAACGAAGTATTTGCAGGACAACGGTGTATATTTCGTTCCGGGCAAGGCGGCAAATGCCGGCGGAGTTGCAACAAGTGCTCTCGAAATGTCCCAGAACAGCGAGCGGTTGGCTTGGAGCTTTGAGAGGGTAGACTCCGAGCTTAAAAGCATTATGGTGCGCCTCTATCATAATATAGACAACGCGGCAAAAAGATACGGTGCCGATGGCAATTACGTAGTAGGGGCTAACATCGCAGGCTTTGAAAAGGTTGCTAAAGCAATGATGGCGCAGGGTATCGTTTAACAAAATAATCCATCTGAATGGCTGTCACATTAGGTAAAACCGAAAAAGTCCGAAAAGCTTTTTCCTCTTATCACACTAAAATAGGCTCTCTCAAAATTTGCATTTGAGAGAGCCTTCAATTTATACTTTTTTATTTCGTCCTTGCCGATTTTCTCATAGATAGGGGCGTTTCGCCCATACGCTTTTTGAACTCGCGGTGGAAATACGAGTCGTTCTCATAACCCACGTTATTTATTATACTGCATATCGGCATATCCGTTTCTTTTATAAGCACTGCGGCGCGCCTTATACGCTCCTCGAGTAGCAGCTCCTTGAAATTCATACCGAAATATTCTCTTACTATCTTTGATAGATAAGGAACCGAGATGCTCATTTTTGCCGCAAGAGAGGTGAGTGTTGCGTTTCTGTAAGAGCTTTCAATATATTCCGATATTTCTAATTTTCGCTTGTCTGAGAGAGTGTGATATTTCGTGCAATCAACAAGTAGCTTTTGATTTTTTAACGACAAATATTTGAACAGCAGTGTAACAGTTCTCGTCATAATAGAATTGTCCTGCGTGTATTCTGTCAGCTCAAATAGTAGATTTTCTATTATGTTTTCTATCTGCTTTTGTCCCTTGCATGAGAAATGCAGAAACATTCCTGCGCCGCCCAATTTCGAGTTCTCTCTGATAAAATCCGAAAATACCGTATTGGTAAGCTCTGGCATAATAGCGTTAAAAAAGGCATCTGACATTATAATATTTACTCCAAGGTCATAAAGTCCTGCCTCTTTTACAGAATGGGTGATGTGCTTATTCATAACTAAAACGTCTCCGCAGCACAGCGTAACGGCCCTGCCGTCTATAATATGAGTCATCTCGCCCTTAACCACTGTTACCATCTCCACGAAATTGTGACTGTGAGGCGGAAAAGGGGCAAATCTTGTGTGAGGCCTCTGGCTTATATACGGAACACCTCTTGTAACTCTGGCGGCGTTTATAATATAGTCCTCTCCCGCAGTATATTCGCTTATGTCGATATTACCGCCGGCAAGAAGCATTTTTTCTTCATCTGTAATTTTAGACAGCTTTTCAAGAAGGTGTTTTTCCATATACCGACTCCTTTCGGCTCCTATTTTATCATATTTTTTATAAAAATTCAATAGTATATTAAATTAGGTTGGCTTTCGCGGTAAATCAGATACTTGTATCAGGTGCGTATGTGTGATAATATGATATTGATAAATATTTGAACCCACAGGAGATTAAAAATGAGCTACGAATCAGCAAAGAAAAAATATGCAAGTCTGGGAATTGATACGGATAATGCGATAGACACGCTTCTCAGCGTGCCGATCTCCATTCACTGCTGGCAGGGAGATGACGTTATCGGTTTTGATAGCCGCGAGGCGCTCTCCGGAGGTATCCAGACGACCGGAAATTATCCAGGCAGGTCAAGAACGCCAGAGGAGCTTATGTCGGATATTGACGTGGCGCTCTCACTGATTCCCGGTAAGAAGAAGCTGAACCTTCACGCGTCTTATGCTATAATTCCCGAGGGCGAGAGCGCCGGCAGAGATAATCTGCGTCCCGAGCATTTTGCCCCTTGGCTTAAATTTGCGAAGGAGAGAAATATGGGAATAGACTTTAATCCCACATTTTTCGCTCACCCTATGGTAAAGGATAACCTTACACTATCCTCTCCCGACGAGCGCGTGAGAAGATATTGGATAGATCACGGCAAGGCGTGTATCAGAATAGCCGAGCATTTCGCCAAGGAAACGGGCGTCCCCTGCGTTCTCAACTTTTGGATTCCCGACGGGTATAAAGAAACTCCTGCCGATAGATACGGTCCGAGAGCTCGCTATGCCGCTTCTATGGATGAGATACTGACAGAGCCTTATGACAAGGAGTTTGTTTACATAACGTTAGAGTCAAAGGTGTTTGGAATCGGACTTGAGTCATACACGGTTGGCTCGGCAGAGTTCTGTCTTTCCTATTCTGCGACCAGAGGTATAACGCCCCTTATGGATAACGGACACTATCATCCAACAGAGGTCGTGTCGGATAAAATCCCGTCCCTTCTTCTTTTCAACAAGAATTTGGCACTGCACGTAACCCGAGGCGTAAGATGGGATTCGGATCACGTGGTTGCCTTTGACGACGAGACCCGCGAGATTGCCAAGGAGATAGTAAGATGCGGCGCGCTGGGACGCGTATTTATTGCGCTGGATTACTTTGACGCATCAATAAATCGCGTGGCTGCTTGGATTATAGGAGCGAGAAATGTAAACAAGGCTTTGCTTTATGCGCTCGTTTCTCCGAATGAGAAGCTCACGGAGTTGCAAAATAATTCTGATTTTACCACTATGTTTGCACTCTCCGAGGAGATGAAAACGATGCCGTTTGCAGACGTTTTTGACGAGTATTGCCGCCGCGCAGGCGTTCCGTCGGGTATGGAATGGCTCTGTGATGTACAAAAATACGAGAGGGAAGTTCTTTCGGGAAGAAAATAAAAGACTTAAAGCCTGTGATATGCACCTCCAAAAGTGTTTAACTTTTAGAGGTGCATATCAATTCTCAAAGCATTTTTTAGTCGAAGCGTGGAGCTTTGAACTCCGTGCCTCCGGTACCCGAAGCGACCTTTATTCGTTTTTAACACTTTTGTTTACGTATAGTCCGAGCAACTATATCGTAGAAAACAAGGTGTCAGCACAGTTCTGATACTGTCTTGATTTGCACTTATCAAAGTAAATACAAATAAACTCCTTGAAATATGAGCTTTTTTATGGTATAATATAAATAAATTAGCTCGAAGGAGGTGACATCTTTATGAATATACTTCATATGAAATACGCTGTTGAAGTAGCAAGACTTGGTTCGCTGAACAAGGCGGCGGAAACTTTGCTTATTGCTCAACCCAATATCAGCCGTTCTATAAAAGAGCTTGAAGCGGATCTCGGAATCTCGATATTTAACCGTAGTGCAAAGGGAATGGAACTTACTCCTGAGGGCGAGGAATTTATAGGCTATGCACAAAGTATTTTGAAGCAAATAGATGAAGTGGAGAAGGCTTACAAGCAGAGTTCTCCCAAGAAGCAGAAATTTTCAATATCCGTTCCTCGTGCTTGCTATATTTCAGATGCCTTTGCCGAGTTTTCTAAATCTCTCAGCGACGATCCTGCCGAGATATTCTACAAGGAAACCAACTCGCAAAGAACGATTAACAACGTTCTGAACAGAGATTACAAGCTTGGAATCATTCGTTATGCGGAGAATTACGATAAATACTTTAAGGAAATGCTAGAGGAAAAAGGGTTTTCGTATGAGATGGTTGCAGAGTTTACCTACGTTCTTATTATGAGCCGCGAAAACCCGCTCGCAGTGAAGAATGAGATTACCTTTGACGACCTTGTGCCGTACATAGAGATTGCTCACGCTGACCCTTACGTTCCTTCCTTGCCTCTTGCTAAGGTGGTAAAGGACGAGCTTCCTGATAATATCGACCGCCGTATATTCATTTTTGAAAGAGCGAGCCAATTTGATCTTCTTTCCGAAAATCCCAATACGTTTATGTGGGTATCCCCAGCATCTCAAAAGGTGTTGGAGCGCTACGGACTTGTTCAGAAAAAATGCGTTGATAACAAGAAGGTATATAAGGACGTTCTTATATACAGGGACGGATATAAGCTCACAAAGCTGGATAAGCAATTTATTACCGAGCTATGCGAAGCGAGAAGAAAATACCTTAAATAGTGACGATTTCCGACCGTAAGATTGCAGAGAGTAATAACTGAATCGACATCCAAAATATGACATAATATTTACTACATACGAGAGGCAACAGTTATAATGGCACAATCACCTTCTCACTCGCTAAAAACAGTACAATTACATATAATGCGTAAGCAGTTTCGCGATAACAGCGAAACTGCTTATTTTTATTGATAAGCCTGGTATCGATTTTGGTTATATCGATACGCATATTACCGATATAACATTTTAATAATTCCCAAGAAACAGATATTGTGTTAGAATATTATCAATCTGGCAAGGAGGTGGCAAATGAACGTATATTCTATCCCAAAGGCGACGCTTGGACGGCTTCCGCAGTATCTTGAATATTTGAGAAGCTTACCCGAAATACGCCGCACAATATCGGCAACAGCAATTGCCAAGGCGCTATCGCTCGGCGATGTTCAGGTACGAAAAGACCTTGCGGCAGTTAGCGGTGCAGGCAAGCCCAAGATTGGTTATGAAACCGATAAATTGATTACCGACATTGAAAGCCATCTCGGATATGAGAGGCTGACAAATGCAGTTCTCGTCGGTGCAGGAAAGCTCGGCAGAGCGCTTCTTGATTATGACGGATTTGAGGATTTCGGCGTTAAGATCATTGCAGGCTTTGACTGTAACGAGGTGGCACTAAAGAAAGGCGCAAAGGATATATTGCCCATCAGGGATATCGGAGCTTACTGTAGTGAAAACGAGGTAAAGCTCGGTATTATCACGGTAGGTGGGGGCTCGGCACAAGACGTTTGCGACAAGTTGGTGGAAAGCGGCATTAAAGCAATATGGAATTTTGCCCCGGTTACCTTAAAAGTGCCAAACGGAGTACTTCTCAAGCAAGAGAATTTAGCGTTATCCCTCGCATATCTCAATAATCAAATCAGTAAATAATTTTAGGAGGACATATAAAATGGAAACCAAAACTTACGAAATCGTTGACAGTGTGGAAGCACTTCACGGTGCGATCGCTCGTGTAAGAGCGGCACAGAAGGTTTTCGCAACCTATACTCAGGA